>CAYXOL010000040.1:0-45277 GCA_964467165.1 uncultured Clostridium sp. | reverse complement strand
CAATCAAAACCAAAATAAAAGCACCAGAAAACTGGTGCTAATGTTTTAAATATTGAGGGACATTTTCAAAAATGCTTGACATGAATATATATTTTATTTATTAAATAAAATTTTGACTTAATCTTTCAATAACACGTTTTTCGCCCATAACTTGCATTACTTCATATAAATCCTGAGTTTGTGTTCTGTTAGTTAATGCAACTCTTATAACGGCTGCAACGTCAGAAACTAAACCTTTATATAATTCGGGATTCTTTTTATAAACTCTTCCGTTTTTAGCATATCCAAGTTTTTCAGAAAGATCTTTAACTCGTGAAAACCAAGTATCTGCATCATCACTATGATTATAGATAGCTATATAGTCTGCAAGGATTATTTTTATATCTTCATTTTTTATATTCTCAGGGAAATTAGTACCAGCGCTAATGCTATTTTTATAAAAATCATCAAAGAAATATTCAATATGATTTTTTACATCTAGCCATTTTACAAAATCTTTTCTTGGTTTTTCATTTTCTCTTTCAATATTAAATATTTGTTTTGCATAATCCTCATGGGAAGTAAGTAAATCCGCAATTGAAATATCATTCTCTTTAGCCCAAGCCAGGTATAAGTCATAAACGTTGCCTGCGCTCATTCCAGCTATAATATCTTTACTCATATCGTTAAGTTTTAAAATATCAAATAGTGCACCGCTTTTGCTCATATTTTCAAGGATAATATTAAAGTTTGTACAAGGCTCATCTATGTTTTCAGATCTCCATTCTTGAAAATTAGAGTTAACTAAATTTACAAGATACTCAGTTACAGATATAAGAGGATATCCTTCGGATTTATAATAATCTACGCGAATTTCTGGATCTTTTCTTTTACTAAGCTTACGTTTTGATGTTCCATCCATTTTCATTATTGTAGGTATATGAGCATAGTTTGGAGCAGTAAAGCCTAACACTTCAAATAATTGTAAATGTATAGGAAGTGACGGAAGCCATTCTTCACCACGTATTACATGGGTTGTTCTCATTAAATAATCATCTATAGCATGAGCTAAATGATAGGTTGGAAGACCATTGGTTTTAAGTAAAACAATATCTTGATCATTTTCTGGCATACTTATAGTCCCTTTGATTAAATCATTACAAATTACTCTTTTAGTTGGGTCCCCAGGAGATTTAAGTCGTATAACAAAAGGTTTTTCTTTTGACAAATCTTCATTAATTTCATGGAAGGTAGCATTTCTGTGGACAGCCCATTTTCCATGGTACCCTGTATTGATTTTTTGCTCTTGCTGAATTTCCCTTGTGGCATTTAATTCTTCTTCTGTGCAAAAGCAAGGGTAAGCTAAGCCTTTTTTTATCAAATCCTTTACGAAGGCATGATATATTTCCATTCTATCGCTTTGCTTATAGGGTCCATAGGCACCTTTTTCACTACTAGAATCCACAACGCCTTCATCAAAAAATATTCCGAAATCATGTAAGGTATTAGTGCTATCTTCAATGGCACCAACTACTTCTCTTTTTTTATCAGTATCTTCTACTCTAAAATAAAATATTCCTTCACTTTGATGAGCTACACGCTCAGATATAAGAGCCGCGAATACTCCTCCAAGGTGCTGAAACCCTGTTGGGCTAGGAGCATATCTTGTAACCTTAGCTCCCTCTTTAAGGGTTCTTGCTGGGTAGAGATTAGTATAATATTCTGGGGTTTTATTAATGTTGGGAAGTAGTAAATCTGCTAGTTTATTATAATCCATTTTAATCATCCTTTCTTATATGAAAATTTAATGACGTTTCTTAGGTCGTAATATTACAGCCTGGAAGGTGAGGATTTAACAACAAAAAAACCTTTCGTCCTATACTAAAATAGGACGAAAGGTAAACTTCCGCGGTACCACCTAAATTGATTTAAAGGCATCTTGAAATACCCAAATCCACTCATTAACAGTATAAATTATACTGTGCTTTTATAACGGAAAGCTACCGTTGGACTTACTCAAATATTTCAGTCCAATGCTCCAAAGTTTCTTTCTGTAGTTTCAAATACCAAATTTCCACCATCATTGGTTCTCTTTAAATTGAAATATACTTACTTTTCTCTTTCATTGCATTTGTGTTTAAATTTTATTGCTTAATTATAATTATACATTCATTATTTATAATGTCAACATACAAGATTTCATCAATTATACAAAATCTAGTGATGAAGCTTTTTTCATAGAATCATTTAAAATGGGTTTTAAGAATTTATATGTAGTTTTGTTAAATACTTGATATTTATATTGATGTTCTGTATATTTAAATAAGCACACAATGGTTTTATATTATGTAATTAGTCTTAAGGTAGATTAAATAAGAATATAAAAATGGAGGATTTATGGAGATTTCAATTAATGTAATAAAGGCAGTAAATAATAATAAGTATGTAAATAGGAAAGATTATTATGAGTTAGCATTTAATGCTAAACGTATATGGTTATCTGAGCCTTGTAATATAATTTTCGAGAAAAATAGAATATATTATATAAAGTTTAAATCAGATGAGGTTATCGAGGGGTCAATTATCAAAATGGGAGAAGATGACTTTGGCTTTTATATAGTATTTAAAAGGGCAATAGTACCCTCGCAAAAAGGAGAATTACTAAATAATAGCGTTTTTTTTGAACGTCAAAGGATTCCTAAAGGATATGCAGTACTTGAAGAAGTTTTTGCACCTGACACTATAGCTGGTGGAAAAGAACTAATACAATACTTTGAAGGGAAGTGGCCTAATCTTAATGGCTCAACCCTAGCTATAAAGAAAGAAGGTAGCAATTATATTTTTCATTTAATGAAAGGGAGGTTAGGGGAAACCGCTGTAGAATTACGTCTTTGTAATGCTTATGCTGAAAAATGTATTGGAGACGACTGTGATAATTTAGAATACTTTGAAAACCAGGGGATTGGATATTTAGAGATTAAAAAACTAGATGATTTTAATTATACAATTCATATACAAAATAATTTTATGGAGTTTATTTGCATTGATGAGTTAACTTATACTTCAGTGGAACACAGAAATGAAGTATCAATTAACTGCAGTGAATTAAATATAACTTATTATAATAGTTTCTTAAGGGGATTAGAAGAAAAAGGTATTGTACTGACAAAGTTATATTCTGATAAAGATTTTCATTATTCAAAAGCAGACGAACTTCGAAGTAAATGGCTTGAAACTTTTACTGGAAATATAGATGTCAGTGATGCTAACATAGACCAATGTCTTTGGCATGTATTTAGCTATGAAAAGTTATCATGCTCGCAAAGAGAAGAGGCAGATGCAGATCTAATTAAAATTAAAAAAGAAACATTATATGTATTTTTCAATGAGGGAAGAAATTGTTATCGTTTAAATAATGCTGAGAAATTTACAGCTGAGAATATTGATTATTTTACTGATATTTATGTAACTAATGAAGATTTTACTTGGACTTATGTGTTAACACATGAAGGTAACTGTGGTCCATATTTTCATTCAAACTAAGGGGGCGGAGTGCCACCCACGTGGCAAGTGGCAAGTGGCAAGATGTCATTAAAACCTAAGTAAAATTAAGTAGTTTTAGGGTTTGTGTTATTTTAGATGGTTATATAATAATAGGATATTTTGAAATTTTTAGCATTTCCATATTGACAATATATTGATAATGACATAATATATAACTTATACAGTGAGTGTACCTAACAAAAAGTTAGCGGTACAGGGACCATCCTACACGTAGATAACTCTACGGAGTCACTTCCAAAGTGATTTCGTGGAGCTTTTTTTGTTTATAGGAAATAGCTTGTCACTTTTGCCACTTGCCACGTGGGTGGCACTAATATAGGGGGTATTAAAATGGACTTTATAATAAGACCAGTAAAAATTGAAGACGCGGTATTTATAAATGAAATAAGACGTCAAGATGGGGTTAGAGAAAACATAATGGGGATTATTAGTGAAAGGGTTACAGGAACTGAGAGCTTTATAAGTGGACTTACACTTAATGATCATATGCTAGTAGCGGAGGTTGAAGAAGATGGAGTTAAAAAAGTAGTTGGGGTTGCAAGTTTATCAGTAAATAGATCAAATAGGGTAAGACATTCTGGAAGCATTGGATTAATGGTTAAGAAAGAATATCATAGGATGGGAATAGGTAGAGCTCTAATGAAAAATTTAATTGATATAGGGGATAATTGGTTGATGCTTGTTAGAATTGAACTAGGAGCTTTTACGGATAATGAAAAGGCAATAAAACTCTATAAATCTCTGGGCTTTGAAATAGAAGGTACAAAAAAATACGCAATAATCAGAAATGGTAAATATGATGATGAATATCTTATGGCAAGGTATAATATATAATATTGGAGGTAAGTAATAATGTATACTGGTGAAAAAATCAGATTAAGAGAATATAGAAAAGAAGATGTAAAGTTAGCTCAAAATTTTATAAATGATCCGGAGCTAAAGAGACTGCTGCACCCAGGAATTCCTTATTTATATACATTTGAAGATGAACAAAAATGGTTTGAAGGAATATCAGGAGCAAAGGAGAAATATAGTTTTGCCATAGAAACAATAGAAGGTAATAAATATATAGGTGGTTGCGGAATAAATGATATAGATTGGAAAAACAGCGTGATAGTTGTTGGTATATTCATCGGAGATAAAGATTACTGGGGAAAAGGGTATGGAACCGATGCAATGAAGCTTTTAATTAAGTTTATTTTTGAACAAATGAATATACACAAAATTAAATTGAATGTATATTCTTTTAATGAACGTGCAATTAGATGCTATGAAAAATGTGGATTTAAGCAAGAAGGTAGGCTGAGAAAAGAGATTTTCAAAGATGGTAAATATTATGATGAAATTGTTATGGGAATATTAAGCGAAGAGTATTTTGCATAAAAGATTATTTCAGATTTGTAGAAAAATCATCAAAATAGGCATCGGCAGCAAGACTTATGACTAATATGGAAGAGAGATGATAATATGGGAGCCTTGATTCTGCTCAGTGATTTTACTGGAAATGATAACATGAATTTAAAAAGAAAAATACAAGAAATGTTTTTAGATAAAAAATATACTATAAGCTATATACCTTCAATGTCGGATAAAAAACTAAAATATTTTCAAAAAGCAAAAATAGAGTTAAGTAAATATGGCAATTTCCAATTTAAATATTTTGATATTGATGATTTTTGTAACGTTGCTAAAATAGAAAAAATATTTAAATCAGATATAATATATCTATCAGGTGGAAATACCTATTACTTTTTAAATAACTTGAAGAAGAGATATTTAATAACTAGACTTAGAAAGTATGTTAAAAATGGAGGGCACATTATAGGGTTAAGCGCAGGTGCGATACTTATGTCAAAAGACATATCCTCTGCAAAATTTGGTGATGAGGATATAGTTGGATTATCGGATTTGTCATCTTTAGCTTTAGTTGAGTTTGATTTTATGCCACATTGGAACCAAGGCAGTAATTATTTAGATGATTTAAAAGGATATTCTAAAAATACTGGTAACACAGTTTACACATGTAATGATGGCGATGGAATTATTGTAATGGATAATAAAGTCCACTTTTATGGGGATGTAAAAATGATAAAACAGGGTGAGATAATGGAAGCTGAAATATAGTGCCACCCACGTGGCAAGTGGCAAGTTAGAATGGGATTTTTAATAGGGGCGTCTAACAATTTATTGAAAAATTGTTAGACGCCCCTGATTTTTTATTCTATAGGAAACAGCTTGCGGAAGTGGCTGTGAATAACATCTATACGCTAGAGCTTGTCACTTTTGCCACTTGCCACGTGGGTGGCACTACTCGACCATTATAAAGTCTCACTAGCAAGTCTAGCTTTAATAAGTTTGGCCTTATTTATCTTATAAATTTGGTGCATCTCTAGTATTCCTAGAGAGGTATAGGTATATTTAATGAATATAGCAGCTGTAATGAAGGATATAACATCCGATATTGGATAAGCAAGCCATGCTCCAAGGACCCCCATATCTAAGCCTATTACAAATGTATACACTAGTGGTATGAATATTATTATTTGTCTGTATATAGATAACTTGAAAGAAGCTTTAACTCTATTTATAGCTTGGCAATAAGAAATTGCTAAGTAATATATACCAAGGCAAGGGAACACAGCGATAACTATTCTAAAAGCCTTAGCCGTTGTTTCTATAATAACTGGATCACTAATAAATATGCGTATAAGCCCTTCTGAAAAAGTCATAAATATTGCCCATAATATAGTGGAACTTACAGAGACTGCGATTATTGATGTTTTAACAACTTCTCTTAATCTTTTGTAATTTCCTGCGCCATAATTATAGGCGGCTATAGGCTGCATAGCAGAACTTATACCCATTACAGTCATAAATAAAAACATAGAAACTCTTGTAGTTAATCCAACTGTCACAATGGCTAAATCTCCACCATAGGAAGATAGTAAATTGTTTAATATAGCAGCTACCACTGCATCAGATATCTCTATTATAAAGGTTGAAAATCCAACATATATTATTCCCATTGATACTGATTTAGTAAGTGTAAATTTAATAGAAAATTTCAAGTCTTTTTTTATTTTCATAAATACAGTTAGTACATATAGAAATGCTATTATCTGAGAGATTACGGTTGCAATAGCAGCTCCTTTTACCCCATAAGAAAATACATTTATTAAAAAATAATCTATAATTACATTGCAAATTGCCCCAATAGAGGTGCTAAATAAAACTATTTTAGTATTTCCAAAAGCAGTTATAATGTAAGATGCAATTATAGTAAAGGATTGAAAGAGTAGGCCTAGTAATATTATACTTATATAATCTTTTGCAAGAGGAAATATATTTTCTGAAGCACCTAAGGCAATTATAATTTTATCTTGAAAAATGAAAATGCCAGTACCAACTAAGGATACTATTATCAGCATTAAAACTATAGCATTAGGTATTATAGTTCTTAAATTTTGGAAATCTTCATCTCCACAACTTCTTGCTACAGAGGTAGAAGCACCAACAGCTATAAGCATAGATATAGCTAGAAATAGTCTTTGAATTGGAAAGGCTATGGTTAAAGCACCAATAGCATTAGCACCTATTGCTTGTCCCAAAAACATAGAATCCACCATGTTGTACATTTCTGCTACCATTAAAGAAATTATTGCTGGCAGAGAAAATTTCAATAATAGTTTTGAAATTTTTTCCTCCCCGAATGTTTTATTACTTTCTGCCACATTACCCATTGTCATGAAATCCACGTCTCCTTAAGAATTTTTTGTTTCTACCATATTAGTCTACGCTAGTATGAATATTTTAGCATTCACAGGGTTGCTGCTTAAAAAGCACAAAATTGCTAACATGCATTTATATTTTTTCTGCAAATAACAAAAAAACACCTTAAAATAGGTGTTTTTGTACTTTTTGAAGAACTATTAATGTAGAACCATAGCCTTCTATTTTTATTATGTTATTATAAACCGCTGTTTTTTTAGCATAAGATAGTGAAACATTAGGAGTAGATATTTTGGTTAGAATTTTCCATTCATCATAACTAAGTCTTTTGGGTTTACCCATGCGTAGCCATATATCATAAGCTGAGCCCATCTTTTCCCCAATTTCATATTTAATAACTTTATAGTCATGAACTAAATTTTTAATGGATAAGGATATCTTTCTTTCAGTAATATTTTTACTACCCTTACCTTTAGATAAATTCTCTAACTTAATTAGAGTATTAAGTTCATCACTATAACTATAAAGTAAGACCTGGATATCTTCATCTTGCCTTGTTATAATAAAACCATCACCCTGGCCAAGGACCTCATTTCCAAGTTTTGATAGCAAATAATAAGCATAATAGGAAACTTTCTTTATTCCGTTCAAAGTGAGTAGGCCAGGCGCTCCAAAAAATAGTTCATTATTTAAAATAGAGTTTTCCTCAACAGTATCAAAAGCCTTTAGATTAAGTAGGCTATTATCATTGTTAATAAAGTTATGAATAATATATGGAAGCATATAGGAAGAATCATAAATAGTATTATTAGTTTCCGGAACATTAAAGGGTTCCTCTATTAAGTTCTGTAATTCATATTTCTTGAAAATTTCCTTTGTAATGTTTATGTAATCCGCAGATAAATCCTTGGAGGCTTGAAATTTCCATAAGCTAACTACTTCTATTCCATATATATCAACAAAATATAGGATAAAGCTTTCTAAAAGTTTTATAAAAGACTTTTTATCTTTAAAAGTCTGGCTTAAGATTATTAAGGGCACAAGCGATATATCCATTAAAAATTCTAATAATTTATCAACTTCATTCCAATTTAAAAACTCTACATTTTCATTGAAATATATCTTCATTTCTTTACCAAATAAATTTTGAATTATACCATTTTCAAAACCAATAGCTTCTTGGATAGATCGCAAATAACCTTGCTCTCCTGCTTTGATAAGTTCCTTTGCCTGACCTAAATTTATTTTTTCCTTCCATCTATGTTGTAACTCTGATCCGGGAAGTAAAGAATCAGTTTGAAGTTTTATAATTTTATTAGTATAGTTGAACCTAGCGTAGTCTTCTAAATAGTAAGATATATAAGGCAGTGTTTCAGATAAATCATATGTGCGCATTTTTTTAGAACATTCAAATTTTTCCTCAGGTATACCATATTTCTTTCTAAATTGCAGTGGCGTACATTTGTAGTGATTTTTAAAGCTCTTGTTATAATACCTGGCATGAGAAAAACCCACATCTAAAGAAATATCTGATATAGTTTTATTAGTATCTAGTAGTAATTTAATAGACTCATCTACTCGTACAATATTTACCAGTTCACTAAAATTTGTTCCAGCCATATCTTTTATCTGATGAGATAAATAATAGGGACTTAAATACTCAAGAACTGCTATATCCTGCAGACTAATTTTATTCATGTAGTTATTATATATGTACTTTCTGATTCTATGATACCTTTGAAATTGTATTACATTTTCATTTGAATCCTTGTCATCATAATTAAGATAGTGAAAGTTATTTATTAAATGAAATAGCAACTTTACTAAAATAGCTTCTATTTGGTCATCAAAGTTTTCACTCTTTTGTATTAATTCGCAAGCTAAAATAGATAAGTATTTCCTAAGAACATCATACTTTTCTTCCTTTTGTGCTCCTTCTTCACTAGAGTTTGTATAAAAATAAATATTTTTCATATCATCATAATACTTTTCGAAAAATGTAGGGTCCAAGTGAAAAAACAAAACCTTATTTTTCACATCCGAATAAAATTTATGGGCCTCATCACAATTTACAATTTCAATTTCTCCTTCACATACTTGATAATCTCCTGACTCTATAAGTACATTAATAGTACCCTCCAGCACAAAAATTATTTCTATAGAATTATGCCAATGTATTGGATAATTATTTATACACTCCAGAGAGATATCTATAGGCAAATCATTTATATAAGTTATATATTCTTTTCTCATTTAAACTCCTTTTGGTGCCACCCACGTGGCAAGTGGCAAGTTGGACGAGCAATATCTTAAAAAGTTGTTAACCGTCCCTAGCTTTTCTGATTTTTTATAGAGCCGGCAAGGTTTTTACATATTGATAAAAATCCTCGTATTCACCCGAATAGTCAGTTATTATTTCCTCGTCAGTTCTATGTAAAAGATTATTTGTTATTAAATATGTTTTTAGTCCTAGTTTCTTAGCTATCAAATCTTCTTGAACATCATTTCCTACCATTAAGCATTCTTCAGGTCTCTTATCTATATCTTTTAGTATTTCTTCATAATACATTAATTGAGGTTTACAGTAATGATTTTTCTCAAAGGTTGAAACATAAGAGAAATCCTCTGGTTGAAAACCCGCCCAGTGTATTCTATGATGAATAGCTTTTTCAGGAAACAGGGGATTTGTGGCAAGTGCAACAGTATAACCCTTTGATTTTAATAAATTAACACTTTCTTTTATACACTGAATATTTAGTGCATATTCACTAATTTTTAAAAAACTTGTATCATAGAAATCATCAAAACGGTTTTGCAACATAGAAAGTTCCATATTCATTCTAGTAGTAAAGTCAGCCATAAATATTTCTTCATTAGTTTTATATTCTGTGTTTTCTACCATGATTTTAGTAGAACTCCATATGTTCTTTGCAAGTTCCTCAGGTGAAATTATATCAGAAAAACTTTTTGAAAGTTCTTTGAAATATAGTTTTTCAAAAAGGACCATGTCTATTGGGAGTAAGGTACCATCGAGATCAAATAATATAGTATTCATTTTTTTTACACCCCTTAATTTTAATAGTATTTAAGTTTTAAATTATAACCAATATAGAAATATTATGTTTAATTTTAAATTTTGTCAATGAAAAATGTTGGTATTGTAATGGTAACTATATGTTAAAAAAGTGTGTACTTGCAATAAGTGATTATAGTGGTACAATAATATATATACAATGAAGTATGCAGATAGGTTAATGCAATCTTGATGTTTGGTGGTTTGATTACAGAGCCGACTATGGCAGAAGAAATAATTCAAAATAACAGGGCTGACCTTGTATATCTTGGACGAGAACTTTTGAGAAATCCAAATTGGACGATTACTGCCCCAAAAAAACTGGGTTATGAAATTAATTGGTGCATTCGATATGAAAGAAGTAAAAAATAAAGGAGAGATTAATAATGAAAAATTTTGATTATTCAATTCCAACTAAGGTGTTTTTTGGTAAAAATAAGATAAAGGTACTCCCTAGGGAAATAAAAAACTACGGTTCTAAGGTATTGCTTGTTTACGGAGGCGGTAGCATAAAGAAAAGTGGATTACATGAGAAAATCACTGGAATATTAAAAGATAATGATATTAGGTTTTGGGAACTTCCAGGGGTAGAGCCAAACCCAAGAGTAACTAGCGTAATGAAAGGTGTTCAAATTTGCCGTGATAATGAAATAGACCTGGTACTTGCAGTAGGTGGCGGAAGCTCTATTGATTGTGCAAAGGTTATTGCAGCAGCTTATTACTATGAAGGAGATGCATGGGATATAGTATTAGATCCAAGGAAGATTAAAAAGGTACTTCCAATTGCTACTATATTAACATTAGCGGCCACTGGTTCTGAAATGAACGCAGGAGCTGTAATTACAAATGTTGATACAAAAGAGAAATTAGGCACAGGACATCCGGATATGGCACCAAAATTCTCTATACTAGATCCTACTTATACATTTACTTTACCTGTAAAACAAACTGCAGCTGGTACAGCGGATATAACTAGTCATATTTTTGAAGTTTACTTTAGCAGAACAAATGAAGCATTCTTGCAAAATAGAATGGCTGAGGGAATGCTTAAAACTTGTATAAAATATGGTCCAATAGCTTTAAAAGATCCAGAAAATTATGAAGCAAGATCTAATTTAATGTGGACTTCAAGTCTAGCAATAAATGGACTTATAAGCTATGGTAAAGAAACAGAGTGGAGTGTTCATGCAATGGAACATGAATTAAGTGCATACTATGACATTACTCATGGAGTGGGTCTTGCAATTTTAACACCACACTGGATGAAATATATTTTAAATGATTCAACATTAGATAAATTTGTTGAATATGGAGTAAATGTTTGGGATATTGATGAAAAAGGCGATAAATATGAAATAGCCAACGCGGCAATCCAAAAAACAAGAGAATATTATAACTCCCTAGGGATTCCTTCTTCATTAAAGGAAGTTGGCATCAATGAAGAAAAACTAGAAGAAATGGCAAAACAATCTACAAGAAGAGGTAACCTTGGAAACTTCGGAGTTTTAGAAGCTCAAGATGTATTAAATATATTTAGAGCAGCATTATAATATAAATAAATATGATAGTTTGATGACAAGTAACTTTTCTAAATATACGTAAAGCATAAATAACTCCAAAATCTTAGAAGCATTAAGATTTTGGAGTTATTTATATTTTAATATATAATCTTGAAAAGAGGGTTATAATATAATTACTTTTATTTATATATTCTCAATAATGAGTGTGAGTATACATAGTTATAAATAACATCTCAGCGTTGCAAATGATGATTTAATCCAATTAAATTTAGAAGGTTGCAAGGAGAAAAAATGGAAAAATATGTTTATGTGATTATTTCAAGAACACCAACTTCTATAGGGAAGATGATAAGAAAATTTTTAAAGGGAAAATATAATCATGCATCAATTAGTTTAGATGAAAATTTAAGCCAAATGTATTCCTTTTGTAGACTATCAGTTACTAATCCTCTTGTAGGCGGTATAATCAGAGAAAGTGTGTTTACACTAACTATGGGGCTTAAGGAGGAGGTACCTATCATTGTATATCGCATACCAGTAACCACAGAACAGTATGAATTAATAAGTGATTTCATATATGGTATATATAATGATAAAGAGGGGTATTATTACAATTTTATTCAAGCTCTTGGGCTTATTTCTAAAAAGAAACATGCTATTTACAAGACATACATATGTTCTGAATTTGTCATGGAAACTTTAAGACTAGGTGGGATCAAACTTACCTCATTAGAATCATATAGGATAACACCAACAGAAATTAGCGGAATTATGGGTGAATTTATTTATTATTCTGGTAACCTGAGGGATTATCCATTTATACAAAATGTAAAAACAAAAGATGATGAGCGGTTCTTTTGTAAAACAGGACTTTTTTATGAAGGAAGGCATACAGTTAGGCATATTTGGAAAATTTTGCATAGAGATAGGGTTAATAAAAGAAGTAAACCACAACTTTAAATTGGAATTATTATCAATATAAGGTATAATATTTACATGGAGCTAATTAGAAGAATCCTACTGACGCTTTAAAATATATTTGTTTGGAGCAGTGTTATTGTTATGAAGAATGCTATTGATGAGTTAAAAGCTTCCCCTGTGTTGACTAGGCAGGAAATAGAAAGGATAAAATTATATATTTTAAAAAAATATCCTAATAACTCTTCTAAAGAAAATGCAGCTATATTATCAAGGACAGTATATGAAATTCTTGATAAAAATTTAGAAGGAATAAATGGGCAACAAAGGCAAAATATTAAAAAAGCCATAATGCAAAGCACAATATTAAAAGATAAGGAAAATATATTGAAATGGGATGTTTTTAGTGCATATATTGCTGAATCAGAAGGGAATCCACAACTGAAAAGCTCACTTATGGAGTGGTTAAATAAAAACCAAAAGAATCCAGTATCCAAGGAAAATATCGAAGAATATGTGGTTTCGTTTTCTTGCTCAACGAATGTTGAAAATTTATCTTACATAGGGATAAAATCACCATTTAAACATAAGAGGGGTGCAACTTGCAAGTATAATGTTATAAGGCAAATACTCAAGTATAAAATAGTATTAGCATTTAAGATTTGTAATTGTTATAAAAAAACAAAAGAGCTAATAGAGGCTATTTTAGATAAAATTTACACTACCAAAATAGCGATTTCAGTATTAACATTGTTGATTTTGTGTTTGTATTTCTTGAATAATCCCATTAATAGCGGTGAATTTTTAGGGGATAAAAATGAAAAGTCTGAGAGTTATGTATCAAATAGTGAAAAGTACGATTTGTATTTTATAGATGCGATGAGTTATCATCCTCATTTACCAAATTATTTTAATTATAAATCAATTGATAAAGATAGACTATTGAATTTTTTAAATGCTAGGAATTCAATTCTTGCTGAGGAACCATATTTCTCTGCTATAATTAGAGCTTCTAAAGAGTTTAACTTAAATCCAAATATATTATTTGCCATTACGGGTCAGGAACAGTCGTTTGTCCCAAAAAGTCATGAAAATGCCAATAAAATTGCGAACAATCCCTATAATGTATTTCATAGCTGGGAAGAATATAACACTAATATCAATGATTCCAGCAGAATAGTTGCTAGAACTATTATTAATCTGGCTAAGGACAAGCCTATAGATATTGATATTTTTGATTGGATAAATAGTAAATATGCGTATGATAAAAATTGGGGAAGAGGAGTTAAGAAGATTTTCGAAGGACTTAATGACTTAGTGTATGATTTTCATGTTAAAAAATAAATATAGTTGTTTTTTATATAGTGTATTAGTAAAATGTAGGTTATATTTTAAATAGAGATTTTAAGAAACAGGAGGAAAAACAATGGACAATCAGCAACATACTATTACTATAACAATGAAGCTAGAATTGAATAATGAGGAATATAAAGCTATTAAAAGCTTAGAAACTATTTGTTATGAAAAACAAAAGACTAATTTAAAATTGGAACTGGATTTTAAAATGCACCAAAGAAAGAATTCTATTAAAAATAAAATCATGACAGAATTTCTTTACTACCACAATGAAATTTTAGTAGGTTATTTAGGTTTATGTAATTTTCATGGAACTTCAGTAGAAGTCAGTGGTATGGTACATCCTGACTTTCGCAGAAAGGGTATTTTTAAAAAGCTATATTTACTGGCGGAGGAAGAATGGCAAAAAATATGCCCGGCTGAGGTATTAGTGTTATGCGACCATACATCGAGTTCAGGATTAGCATTTATAAATAACATTGGAGCTGAATATGGATCCTCGGAGTATAAGATGTATTTGAATAAAGAAGTGCCATATAAGGCTACTAACAATGAAATAATACTTCGATCCTCAACAAAGGAAGATGGGGCTGAATTATATAGACAAGATTCTATTTATTTTGGACTTCTTGAAAATCATGTAGATGAAAAGAAACTTCAGGAGGATATAGATGAAATATCTCTTCAGGTGGATGATTCTGCTATCAATTATTTGGCAGAACTTTCGGGAGTAATTATAGGGAAAATTCGTATTTCTATAACTGAAAATGAAGGGTTTATTTATGGATTTGGAGTACTACCAGAATATAGAGGAAAGGGTTATGGAAGAGAAATTTTATGCTTGGCACTGGATATATTAAAAGAAAAACAGGTGGAAAATATTTTTCTTGAAGTTGCTACTGAAAATAAAAAGGCACTTGGACTTTATGAATCCTGTGGCTTTGAAGAGATTTCCGTAATGGATTATTTTGTAGTGTCTTAGTATGAGAGCCAAGTGCCACCCACGTGGCAAGTGGCATCTCATATTTTTTTATCACCAGGTATGTCCTTCGCTGCATTTGTGATTGCCAGAATGACCTTCAGGTAGTTCACATTTTCGTACTCCGCATTTAGGACAGGAATGACTGCAATGAGCTGTAGTTTCATCATTATTAGAAGAATTAATTAGTTGGCCTTTTACTAATAGTTCCTTTTGCATAAAACCATCATAGGGTAAAGTTGCCATCTTACAACATCTCCTTGTAGTTTATTCTTATAGTTATTATTTGATTTTTAATTATATATATCCCTAGTTTATATTGCTAAAATTCTCAATATTTAAACAAATCATAATAAAAGGTTAACCAATTCTTAACCTCTTAGGAATATAATATATAAGAAGGGGGTGAAGAAATATGAAAAATTTAAATATATGTATCGATATTGATGGGACAATAACAGATCCTTATTATTGGCTGAATATTACCAATAAATATTTCAACAAAAATATAACAGAGAATCAAATAACAAAATATTACATCTATGAAGTAATGGGAATTAAGCAGAGTGAATATGAAGAGTTTTATGATAAAAACAAAGTCCAAATTCATTCAGAGCAAAAGCTTAGAGATGATGTGGAAAGTGTTATAAAAACACTAAGTATTATGCATAATATATTTTTCGTTACAGCAAGAGAAAAATCGCTTACTATGTTAACTCATTCGTATCTAAGGAAAAATAGTATTCCATATGATGATTTATTTGTTTTAGGAAGTCATTATAAAGTGGATAAAGCAAAGGAATTAGAATGTAATGTATTTATTGAAGATAATTACGATAATGCAGTTCAGCTATCAGAAGCAGGGTTTAAGGTTCTTTTGTTAGATGCTAATTATAATCGATTGCCATTAAATGAAAATATAGTTAGGGTTTATAACTGGAAAGAAATATACTTAATAATTAATAAACTGGTATTACAGTGCAAAGCAATGTAATATCAGTTTATTTTATTATAAGGCGTGATTTTAGGAGCATTTATAATTATCCATTAATTATAATGATGCTATCATGTAACAATATATAGAAATTAATGTTATAATTAGGTTGTAAAAAACTATACTTTAATCTACTTTTAGACAATAATATTATAAAACTAGATGTATAAAGGAGAATATACCATGAGCGTAAAAATGCTACACCATGTTTGTATCCAAACAGAAAAGTATGAACAATCACTGGAATTTTATACTAAAATTTTAGGCTTTGAATTAGTTAAAACAACAATGGATTTTCATAAACGAGATTTTAATACATGGCTAAGGCTTGGAACATTTATGATCGAATTACAAACTGCGAAAAAAGGTGATAAATTAAACAATTGGAGTTCGTTAAATGAAGGCCTAGTACATATGTGTTTTTTAGTTGATAGTGTTCAGGTTGAGTTTGAGAGGATTGAAAAACTAGGATATACCAACTTTAAGATTAAAAATGGAGAAAAAATTTATAGAGTTGAAGATGGATATTTATTTAAAGTTAAAGCACCGGAAGGTACTGAAATTGAGATAAGAGATATGCTAATATAAAAATTCTAGAGAAAGAAGGTTGGGGGTATTAAAATATTTGATATATATAATGGAGGGGACGAATGTATAAAAAAATAATATCATTATGTACTGCCATATTAGCCGTGGTTATTATAACCAGTGGGTGTTCTAGTTCATTAAAAGATGAAAATGCTAGATTAACCAAAGAAATTAGTGTTATGAAAGAAAAAAATGTTGGACTTGAAAAATCAGTTATGGAATTAGGCCAACAATCTAAAAACTTAAATACTAAATTGAAGGATTTACAAGCAAAAAATGTTTCTATAAATGAAAAAATGTCTAAAGACAACGGTGTTTACCCAATATATTCAGCCAATATAAATAGCTATACTAAGGAGATACACTGTGGTACTTATATATCCGAAAAATTATCACTAAAAAACAAGTTAGATGCCTTGGCTATTGCACTTTCAGAGATTGATTTTAACAAGTTACCCATTGAGGTTTCCGAAATTACAGAAATTGATGGGAAAAACATTGCCATAATAAGCTTAAAAGAGAATGAAGAAAATCAGGAAATTAGTGATCAATTACAATTTAAGGGAGAGTCTTGGGTAAGAAATTATTTTCAAGGATCAGCTGGGGGAACAATTACCTCTGTATCTTTAATTGAAACATTTTTGCAGAAAGATTATGAGGGAGAATGGATTGATGGTGTGAAATTCTTATATAATAATAAAATTTGTGATTTTCAACATGTACCGGCCTTGAGTAAGGTAAGTTTTAGAAAGTAAATGTTTATTGTAAATGTAAGTGCAAATATAGAGATATTGAGGTGCAATTAAAGTGATAAATACTAAAAATATAAAAGCAATACTATTTGATTCAGGACGAGTACTTAATAGACCAAGAACAGGTCATTGGTTTATGCCACCTAAATTTTTTGAATATGTTGACAAGAATAAATTTGAATCTTTAGATATTGCTCTTGTAGAGAATGCATTTTCTAAAGGTGATAATTACTTTCATCAGCATCCAGTAATTTTAACTGAAATAGAAGAATTAGAACATTTTATAGAATTTTATAATATATTTTCAAAGGAACTGCCAGACCTTGAGTTAAGTGCGGAGTATGTTTTTAAAATAGCCAATGATACAGTTTATAATGATAGCAAATTTGAATTTTTTGAAGATGTGTTTGAAGTTATTCCCAGGTTGTGTCAAAACTATAAACTAGGAGTAGTATCTGATACTTGGCCTTCACTAGAGCGCGTATTTAAAAATATTGGGTTAAGAGAATATTTTTCTACCTTTGTTATGTCGTCAATGCTTGGAGTATTGAAACCTCATGAGCTAATGTTTAATACAGCTCTTTATCAGTTAAACATCAAACCAGAAGAAACAATATTTATTGACGACAATATTGCGAATGTTAAAGCTGCTATAAAGCTAGGTATGCAGGGAGTAGTCATACTAAGGGGAGATGAATTAAACGAGGCTACAGATATTATATGTGTTGATGATTTAAGTGAGTTTGAAGAGATGCTAGCAAGGTAGATTCTTCTTTTTAAATACATTAAAAGTTGTGTATTGACATGTTACAAATTAAGGGCTAGTATAGGGGGTAGGGGTATAAAAAAATTAATTATTTAGTATGTTTATTAAATAATATTTAAAGATGCCACTTGCCACGTGGGTGGCACCATACTAGGAGGAATAGTAATGATAGAATTAAATACACTAGAGGAAATGGATGGGTTCATAAAAAATAATACTATTGCGATGTTTTACTTTACTTCAGAAGGATGCAATGTTTGTGGTGGACTTCTTCCTAAAATTGAGGAAATGCTAATTAAATTTCCAAAGATTAAGGTAAGTAAAATAAAAGTCGATAAATTTACAAAGGCGGCAGGTCAGTACTCAATATTTACACTGCCAGGAATTTTGGTTTACATTGAGGGTAAAGAAATTATTCGCGAGGCAAGATTTATTAGTGTTGAAATATTAGAAGAAACTATAGAGAGATATTATAATATGATATTTTAAAAAGATAAAAAGGGAACCATTAGTCAATTAAATTTGATAATCGTTCCCTTTGTCTTATTAAGATATTTTTAAAGGTATTTTTCTTTGAATTCTAAGTACCCTTTTTTTCTCAATTTACAAGAAGGACAGTCCCCGCAACCATTACCTTTTATTCCGTTATAACAAGTTAGAGTGTCCTCTTTAATTATAGGGAGTACGCCTAAATCATAAGCCATCTTCCAAGTTTCTGCTTTATTAATCCACATTAAAGGTGTTTCAATTACAAAATCATAGCCCATAGCTAAGTTTAAGGTAACGTTTAATGATTTTATAAACACATCTCTACAATCTGGGTATCCACTAAAGTCACTTTGAGATACACCAGTTACAATGTTATTGATACCTCTTTGCTTTGCAAATACGGCTACAAAGGTTAAGAATAATAAGTTTCTTCCATCTACAAAGGAATTAGGCACGCCATCTGTGGGAGCATCTGTATCCACGGTCATATCTTTTCTTGTTAAGGAATTTGGTGCAAGTTGATTTAGAAGGTTTAAGTCTAATGAATGATATTCTACACCATGTTTTTTACATATATCCTTTGCACATTCTAGTTCTAATATATGTTTTTGGCTGTAATCAAAAGATACAGCTATAACCTGTTTATATTTTTTTAAGGCCCAAAATAAACAAGTTGTGCTATCTTGTCCACCACTAAATACTACTACTGCTTTTTCGTTATCCATAATTAATCCACCAACCCTTATTTATTGTAAAGCATCATCAATTTATTATTTAAAATTACATCCGTATTAAATCTTCCTCTAAAAGTAGTTGTCATTGTTTTTGTGCCTGGCTTTTTTATGCCACGAGTAGTCATACAACCATGCTCTCCTTCTATAATAATAGCCACATCAGGGGAATCAGTTACTATTTGCATAATCTCAGCTATATCTGTGCCTATTCTTTCTTGAAGCTGCAATCTGCGACCAACCATATCCGCTATTCTAGCTATTTTACTTAGTCCGATAATCTTTTTAGTAGGCACATATGCAACTGAAACACTCATATTATACATAAGCGCTAAATGGTGCTCACAATGACTAAAGATTTGGATATCTTTCATTATTACTATATCCCGGGAGTCCTTATCAACTACTAAATTATCTTCAAAAGTTGTATTAAACATTTCAGCAATTTCATTATTGCTATAGTACATGCCAGCGAATACTTCTTCGTACATCTTAGCTACACGTGTAGGGGTACCTTTAAGTCCTTCTCGACATGGGTCATCACCTAAAGCTATTAAAATTCCTCTTATATGATCTTCAATTGCTTTTGTATCAATTGCCATAATATTATACCCCTCTCTTATTTGGATCCCAAATGATTTTATGAAGCTGAATTTGAAGATTAACGCCATTCATTTTATTATCCTTCATAAATTCTACAATCTTATCTAGGTCAATTTGTCCAAATACTGGACTAATATACACAGCAGTTTTGTTTATAAGCTTATGCTTGTCTATTATACATTTAGTTTTTTGTAAGTCTTCTACGCTGCCACACACAAATTTCACAGCATCTTTATAGCCTAAAAATGTGAAGTTATTTAAATTCATTTTATCTTCCATATTGCTGGAAGGTAATTTGTAATCTAAATTAAAGCTTGGTGGATTTTCTATATTAACAAACTCATTTAAAGCAACACTACCATTGGTTTCAATTTCAACATGAAGCCATTTATCCTTAGATAGTATTTCTAATAGCTGGATAATTCCTTGTTGTAATAGTGGCTCGCCACCAGTTAAGGTTATATTTCTAATTTTAGTAGATTTAATATATTCATATATATCCGAAGCTGTCATAGAGTCGTAACTCACATCGGGATCATTAGCCCAAGTGGTATCACAATAGCTACAATTTAAATTGCAACCAGCAAATCTTATAAATACCACAAGTTGACCTGAGAGAGGACCTTCACCATTAACGCTTGTGAACTTTTCAACTACTTTAAATTTCATATTAATGTGCCTCGCTTTCTTCATAGGTTGCACTATTAGTAGGTGTTTCATAAACTGTAGCACGCTTTACATTATACCCTATATCCTTCATTAATTTAAAGAAAAAACCTGCAAAGTTTTCTGCTGTGGGTCTAAAATCAACTTCAATTACATTAAAGCCATCCTGCTTTATACAAATTAAGGTGGCATCTCTCATGCTGCCTTGTTGAACTATTAAGGCATGGTCATAAGAATCTACCATAGCTTTAACATCTTTTTTTAAATCACCAAAATCTATTACCATTCCGTCTAATTCACCGCATTGTACCAAGGTTTCAGATTGTACTTCAACTTCAACCCTCCAGCGATGACCGTGAATATTTGAGCATTTTCCGGTGTAACCAGAAAGAAAATGTGCACTGTCAAAGCTGTGTTCTGCCTTTAAAATATACATGTAGGACATACCTCCTAGAAATTATCTTAATTAATATTTCTTTCTAAATCCATAATAATTTTTAAATCCTATAATTTTAAAACCCTATAGTTTTTTATAAATAAAAAAAGGGCATAATCCACCCTTATACAAAAAAAGCTACCTAAAACGGTAGTTACGTCCTAGTTTTGTTTAGAGACAGGATGGTTTAGAACTGTCTTATTATGTTTTATAATTAATAATATTACTATAAGTTAAAGGGAATGTCAAATTTCAATTTATGATGTTAAATTTCAGTTACAATAGAAGTTTACTTTAAGCTGGAATTGTGCGATAATATTAAGTTGTAAAAGCATATTTTATTGTGTTATTTATGGGAAAATATTGATTATAAAATATTGAGTTTAATATATTTTAAAAATAAGTTATAAGTGAGGAGTAAAAATGAAAATAGGATTTGATCAGAAAAAATATTTAGAGGAACAATCAAAGTTTATATTAGAAAGAGTTAATGATTATGATAAGTTATATCTAGAATTTGGAGGAAAACTTTTTAATGACCTTCATGCAAAAAGAGTTTTACCAGGTTTTGATGAAAATGCAAAGATTAAGTTACTACATAAATTAAAAGAAAAAGTTGAGGTAATAATTTGCGTATATGCAGGGGATATTGAAAGAAACAAAATAAGAGGGGACTATGGGATTACTTATGATGTGGATGTCTTAAGATTAATTGATGATCTTCGTGCATACGAACTGGATGTAAACAGTGTTGTAATCACTAGATATGATGGTCAACCAGCAACTACGATTTTTATAAATAAACTTGAACGCCGTGGCATAAAAGTTTATAAACATAGGGCAACTAAGGGATATCCTACAGAGGTAGACACAATTGTAAGTGATGAGGGATATGGTGAAAATCCATATATTGAAACAACAAAATCAATTGTAGTTGTAACTGCACCAGGACCAGGAAGTGGGAAACTAGGCACTTGCCTTAGTCAGCTTTATCATGAACATAAGCAAGGAAGAGCTGCGGGATATTCAAAATTTGAGACTTTCCCAGTATGGAATGTGCCACTAAAGCATCCATTAAACATAGCATATGAAGCTGCTACAGCAGACCTTAACGATGTAAATATGCTAGATTCATTCCATTTTGATGCTTATAATAAGATTGCAGTAAACTATAATCGTGATATTGAAACATTCCCTGTGCTTAGGAGAATTATTGAAAAAATAACAGGAGAAGAGGCTGTATATAAATCCCCAACAGATATGGGAGTTAATAGAGTAGGCTTTGGAATTATTGATGATGAGGTTATAAAAGAAGCATCTAAGCAAGAGATAATAAGAAGATATTTTAAAACAGGTTGTGAATATAAAAAAGGTTTTATAGACAAAGAAACCTTCGAGAGAGTAAAACTCATCATGGATGAACTTAATTTAAAACAGCAAGATAGAAAAGTTGTTATGCCTGCAAGAGAACGCTCAGCTAATTTAAAACAATGTTCTAATAAAAATGAAGCTTGTCCTGCCCTTGCAATAGAGCTTAACGATGGAACAATCCTAACTAGTAAAAGTTCCGATGTAATGGATGCAACGGCTGCTATAATTTTAAATGCTGTTAAATATTTTGCAAATATAGATGACGAAATTCATCTTATTTCTCCAGTTATACTTGAGCCAATTATAAACCTAAAATCAAATGTTTTAGGTAGTAAAAATCCAGCACTAGATTGTGAAAATGTGTTAATCGCACTTAGCATATGTGCTGCTACAAATCCAACGGCAAAGGTAGCTATGGATAAGTTGGCAATGCTAAAAGGATGTCAAGCTCACTCAACTACGATTATAAGTACAAATGATGAGCAAACTTTTAGAAAACTTGGTATAGATATAACCTCTGATGCAGAATACGCAACAGAAAGCCTTTACTACATATAGTGCCACCCACGTGGCAAGTGACATGTTGAGAGTCAAAAAAGATGTTATCCACGTGATAAATGGGAAATTGCACAAATAAATAATAGGGATAGTTAATAACTTTAAAAATTATTAACTGTCCCTATTATTTTCTTATAAGATCTATTAGTATAAATGCCATCTGTTATCAAAAATACAGGACATTTATTGTAGAGATAATATAAGTTTATAAAAACATACTTGCATAGTAACAGCATCCAATGGCGCCATTAAATTGAGGCTGTTCAATAGACACTATTTCATCATAATCCGCACTTAAATATTTTTTTACCGCAGCATTATTCGCAACACCTCCAGTTAAAACTAATTTTTTACCTTTAAATTTACTGAGTAGAGGTTTAAGTCTCTTGTATAAAGAATAGTTAACACTAGAACATAAGCACTCTATACTTACACCCTCAGCTATTTTTCCAATTAATTCTGACTCGGAAAACACAGCACAGGTTGAGTTAAGTTCTACAGGGTTTTCATAATGAACACTCATGTTATCCAGTGATACTTCAAGTACATTTGCCATATTCTCTAAATACCTACCACATGATGCAGCACATTTTTCATTTAGCTCTAGGTCCGTAATGAGGCCTTTTTCAACTTTTACAACCTTAACATCTTGGCCACCTACATCTAAAAGTATAAAATCCTTTAGGCCAGTTTGATAGAAGCCTCCATAAACATGGGCTTTTAGCTCATTTATTGGTGTGAACATCAATAAATTAGTATTATTCTTTCCATAGCCGGTGGATACTGCCTTATCAACTGGGCCTATATCAAGTTTTTCTAGATTCACAATAACTTTACCATCAAAGTCGCAGTAATTTCTATAAAAATTCATGGTACTTACTTTCATGGAATGTATTATTTTATTGTCTTCCATTAAAACTATTTTAACTGCGCGGCTTCCAAGGTCTATGCCCAGCACTCGCATTTTTTAGCCCCCTTTAAATCTACTAGCATATCAAGAAATGCTTCTAACCTAAGTTTTGTTCTAGCATCTAATGCGTTTAACTTGTCACCTTCAATATTTAACATGGGAATATTAAGTTTTTCTTTTAAAACAATGTGTTCTACTGCTCTATAGCAAAAGGCTTGAGTGTAGTGAATTATACCATCTAATTTCCTTAAATCAATTTGTTTTTGCAATTCTTTAATTCTGAAATTAGTATCATAGGGATAAGTGTAGTCGTAATATTGCTGAAATATATCTAAAGCACTATCTGCTCTAGGGAAAGCAAATTCTCTTTGAACTTCATTATAGACAAAAGTAGCATCAAATTTTTCTACAAATTCATATAAATCTGAAGTCATAGGAGGAACCCCTATATATCCTAGGCGTAGTTTTTTACTTATTGGTTTTCTGTTTTTCATCTCACAAATAACATTTTTAAGGTCTGCTTCAAATACGTCTATATCGCCATTAAAATCACTTGTGCAAACTTGATATAGGTGATTTTCAAAGCCTGTAGTTTTATTATGAATATAGGTAAGTTCATCAATTTCTTTAGCTAACTTGCGAGTTTCATTTAGTCGTTTTCTAACCACTTCAACTTCTTTAATTGTTACATTAAAGGTGTTCATAAATTCCTTTATCTCACGTGCTACATCCTCTGTTTTGTGACTATGTGGAAAAGAAAAGGGGTATACTTTAATTCCTTTTAACTCAAGTACGTCAATAAGGGCTTTTGTATTAGAACAATCCCCCTCCACAACTCCAACTATCTGGGTGATATTATTTTCCAAACATGCTCCATAAATTCCCTTTGTCCAAGTGCATAAGCTTTTAGGAAAACCATCTTTTTCTGCAATGTCTATATATTTTAAATAATCCTTAGAGGTTATAAAAATATTATTTAAATCTACAGGAGTATAGCCTGCTGCAATAAGAACCTCTATTGGTACGGTGGTTGTTAAGCCTATTTTTTTCATCATGAATCCTCCTAATGGATATTACTTACATCTGGCAATTAATGGTGAATACCTGATGTAATTTATTATTTATAAAGAAAATTAAGCAAATAAAAAAGAGCGTAAACCGCCCTTAAACAAAAAACTACCTAAAACGGTAGTTACGTCCTAGTTTTGTTTATAGACAGGATGGTTTAGAACTGTCTTATTTAAGTTTTATAATTATTGAGTTTACTATAGGCTGCTCAGTATGTCAAATGAAGATTATTTAAATGTAGTGGTGAGGATAATAAATTTAAGATATAATAGTTTTAATTAAGATAAAAATTAATTATTTGATGAAAAATTTACAGAGTACACTTTTTTAGTGAGTGTGTAAGGGGGAAAATGAAAAATAAAATTTTAATAAAGACATTGTTACTATTAACTGCACTTGTGTTTTTTAAAATAAATTACATTGCCTATGCTCAAAACAATAAAAAAGTGGTTCTACAACTAAGATGGAACCATCAATATCAATTTGCAGGGTACTACGTTGCAAAATGGATGGGGTTTTACGATGATGTGGGGTTAGATGTAGAAATAAAGTCTGCCTTTTCCTCGGATAATAGTATATTAGTTGCAACTAAAGAGGTTATTGAGGGTAGAGCAGATTTTGGAATTGGATCAGATGATGTGCTAATGGAAGAAAACAAAGGAGCAAATCTTTGTATAGTCGCTTCTGTATTTCAACGTAGTGCAGTTGAATATTATATGAAGGCTGATACTCCCTATAGAGGAATATTTGATTTAACAAAACTCAATACTGCTAGGAGGGAAAATGATTTATTAGATATTGAACTTCAAGCTATGCTGCAAAGTGAGGGTATAAAACCTGATAATACTAAAATGTTACCCTATTCTACTGAATTTTCAGCAGAGGATTTAGCAACAGGTAAATATGATGTGATACCAGGATACCTGGGAACTATTACGTATCTAGCACAACAATCAGGGTTATCATTAAGGACAATAAAGCCCGTTGACTATGGAATAGACTTCTACGGAGATTCTTTATTTACCAAAAGAGATTTAGCCTTATCAAACCCAGATTTAGTTGAAAAATTTAAAAAAGCAAGTATTAAAGGGTGGGAATATGCATTAGAGCATCCTGCAAATATTGCAAAACGAATTTCCACAGAATTTAAGATTCAAGGACAATCAGAAAAGCAGGTACAAGCATACAATATTTTTCAAGAAAAGAAAGTAGCAGAATTAACCCTTTATCCAGTAGTAGAAATAGGGAATATTAATCCCCATAGATGGATGAAAATGCAAGAAATTTTGTTGAAACTTGGAATTGTAAATGGTAAACCTAATTTTAATTCATTTATATTTAATTATGATAAGATTATTAGTGATAGAAATAAAAGGTCTGAAAATATATTCATTGGCTTAATGATAGGTAGTTTCTTAATATTTATAGTATATTTTATAGTTCGGTTAACTACTAATAATATCTTGCTAAAAAAAGAAAATAGGGAGAGGAAAAAAGCAGAGGATAAAATTATTAGAAGTACACAAAGATATGAGACCATGTTTAGTAGTGCACTTCTTGGGATAACAATTACAACAATAAAAGGGGTTATATTACAAGCTAATAAGCGTTGGTTAGATATGACAGGTTATAATGAAGAGGATGTCATTGGAAGAAGTATTTTTGAATTAATTACCCCTGAAGATGTTAATGTTTTAAAATTAAAGGACAGATTTTCAAAGGGTGAAATTGAAAGCTATGAAATAGAACAACAGTACATTAGAAAAGATGGCCGTTTGATTTGTGGAAAGCTTTTTATGACTTCAATTTTCGATCAAGATAGTGATAATAAAGTTAATATGGGAATGGTTTTAGATATAACAAATATAAAAACTGAAGAAGAAACTGTTAGGAGAAGTGAAAGTAGATTTAGACGAATAATTAATGAAATAGCTTCGGGTATGCCTGAAGTGGAGGCAAATGATTTGATTTCAGAATATAAAACTTCAGAGGGTGTCTATTCTTTATCTACTGAAAAAAGCCAATTATCCTTAAAATTAGAAAAGATCAATCTTGAACTGGAAAGAATGTTCAAAAATGAAATGGATGAAAATAAGAAAAAAGAGGCCCTACTCATATATCAAGCTAGATTTGCTGCAATGGGTGAAATGATTGGAAACATAGCGCATCAATGGAGGCAACCACTAAATAATTTAGGGCTTATTATTTCTAACTTAGAAGATGCTTCTATGTATGATGAATTAGGACCTGAGGTAGTTTACAATGCAGTTGGAAAATGCAGAAAATTAATCAGCAGAATGTCAGATACTATAGACGATTTCAGGTATTTTTTAAACCCTCGAAATGGAAAAACTAATTTTTCAATATGCGAAAATATAAATGTTGTATTGGAATTAGTTGACGAAAACTTAAAATTTAATAAGGTTAATGTATTAATGGATACAAATATCGATGCGGTAGCCTTTGGATATGCTAATCAATATTCCCAAGCTATATTTAATATTATAAGTAATTCTATTGATGCCTTATCGGAACAGCTGAGTTTAAATAAAGAAATTGGTATTGAAGTTTATAAAGAAGGATTAATGATTGCAGTTGAAATAAGTGATAATGGTGGTGGAATAAAGGAAGAGAATGTTGATCAAATATTTGATGTTTATTTTTCTACAAAAGGCGATAAAAAAGGAACAGGTTTGGGATTGTATATGACAAAGTTAATAATTGAAAATAATATGAATGGAAAAGTTGAACTTCTTAATCATAGAGCAGGTGTCACTATTAAGGTTACAATACCAGAAAATGGGGGGAGTAAAATTGAAGGTTCTAGAAAATAGTAGTTTGCTAAATAACCTTAAGGTATTATATATTGAGGACGAGGATTTTGCTAGAAATGAGCTGGCTATATTTTTAAAAAGAAGGGTTGGAGTACTATTAACTGCAAAGAATGGAGAAGAGGGATTAAAGACATTTATTGAACATAGACCCGATATAGTTTTAACAGATCTTATTATGCCTGTTATGGGTGGAATTCAGCTAATAGAAGAGATTAGAAAAACAGGGTCTTCTTGCCCTGTGATAGTTATTTCTGCTTTATCAGACAGTCAGACAATAATAAAGACTATTGATCAAGGTATTGTTAAATATATCATAAAGCCTTTAAATACAAATGAATTGATTAAACATATGGAAGGGCTTGCAATTGATATACTAAGAGATGTTATGGGAAATACTGTGATCAATGGATTATCACTACTTAATAAAGAAGGTAAACAAGAATTAGAAAAAAAATTAAAAAGTGAAATTGCGTTTTTTCTTAAAAGTTTTACAGGTAAAGGTCCTAGAGATGTTCAGTTATTTATAAAGGGTAATAGAATAGAAGCAAAGGCACTGGGAGTCCTTACATTATTGGAATCCAATATGGTTGTATATAAAAGAAACTATAGCTTGGTAGACTATAATCGTAAAATTTTTTATGGTGAAAATATTGCGGCGCTGCAGCTGAAACTAGGCGAGGTTATAGGTTCAGTGGTAGAATTAATTGAAGTTAAGCCAGATTCATGTAATAACTGCGACGAGCTAATTTTTAAAATTTTTTAGCTTGCAAATAGAAATACAATGTGATATACTCAATATTATGAATTATCTGAAAATGAAAGTAGGCTGGCTTGGAAATTTATGCCGAGCTAGAAGTAATCTAATTATATATCTGACAAGGATTAAAGAGAACATAAAATGTTAGGCTTTAATAGGTCAGTACAAAAACAGCGATGTTATTTGTACTGGCTTTTTTGCGTTTAAAGTTATATGAATGAGATATTTATGAGGTAAAACTCTATATATAAATTCAAATATTTAGGAGGAATCATTATGAATAATAATCAGATTGACTTAACCAATGAAAAACTCCCTATTAAAACATTATTACCATTAGGACTTCAACATGTACTTGCAATGTATGCTGGAGCAATAGCAGTTCCTGTTATAGTAGGGGCGGCTATTGGGTTAACACCTCAGCAAATAGCTTACCTTGTGGCAGCAGATCTGTTTACTTGCGGTATTGCCACTTTAATTCAAGCCTTTGGATTTGGAAAACATGTTGGTATTAAGCTGCCAGTAATTATGGGTTGTTCCTTTGTATCGGTTGCTCCTATGATTACTATTGGAAAAGCAAGTGGATTACCTGTTATTTATGGCTCAGTTATTTGTGCAGGTATTTTTGTTATATTGATTTCATCCTTCTTTGGCAAACTTCTTAAGTTTTTTCCGTCTCTTGTTACTGGTACAGTAATTATGATTGTTGGCCTATCACTTGTACCAGTTGCTTTAAATGATGCTGCAGGCGGATATGGTCCAACTCATGGAAATCCTAAAAATCTTATTCTTGCAGGTGTAGTAATATTATTTATTTGTATTCTTAATAGATATTTTAAAGGATTTATGCAAGCAGCCTCAGTGTTATTAGGTTTAGTTTTTGGTACAATCATAGCTTCTTTTATGGGTATGGTTAATCTCAGCGCTGTTTCAAGTGCTGGGTGGTTTAGAGTTGTTACTCCCTTTTATTTTGGACTTCCTAAATTTGAACTTGGACCGATATTCACAATGTGTCTTATATCGCTAATACTTATGATTGAAGCTGTTGGAGTTTTTATCGGTGTTTCAAATATTTGCGGTAAAAAAGTAGAAAATAATGAAATAGTAAGTGGTCTTAGGGGAGAGGGACTAGCTCAGATATTAGGTGGAGTTTTCAATTCCTTTCCATATACTACTTTTTCTCAAAATGTTGGACTTGTTGCATTATCAGGTATTAAGAGTCGTTATGTTACAGTATGCTCAGGTTTAATTCTGATATGTCTTGGAATTATTCCAAAGATTGCTGCACTTGCAACAATTATCCCACACGCTGTACTTGGTGGAGCTACCTTAGCTATGTTTGGTATGGTATCAGTTTCAGGTATTAGAATATTATCAAGCGTGGACTTTTCAAAGACAGGTAATATGTTAACTATTGCTTTAGCTGTAGGAATAGGTATTAGCTCTAAAGTTTCACCTGGAATCTTTGATCAACTTCCTTATGCACTTAAATTCATACTTGAAGATGGAATTGTTGCTGGAAGTTTAGTTGCAATATTGGGTAACGTATTTTTTAATTATAAAGAAATTATGACATCAGATAGTAATGAATCCATTACTGACAAGCATAAACTAAGTTCTGAAGAAGCGGTTGGAGCATAAGATAAAATAAGAACAGCCATGGAGATAGTCTCCGTGGCTGTTCTTATTTAGTCTAGTATTAGTACTTTTATGTTTTTAACACCAAAGTCAAGGGCTTCATTAAGAGTATTAAAATATACATCTATAAATTTTCCTTTTATTGCAGAACCTTTATCTGCAGCTATTGCATATCCGTAGCCCTCAACATATAATTTTGTTCCCATGGGAATAATTTTAGGATCCACAGCTATGGTGCTATAACCATCTGGATTCCTAGTAGCCTTTAGCCCAGAGGCGGTATAAGTATTAGTTACTCCTTTAATTGGGCAATAAGCAGTAGCTTTTACATTTATAATATTTTCAGAGGCATTTACTGAGCCTCCTCTCGAGAAGGTTATGGCTTTTAAGGTACCTTGGGATACAATTTTATTTTGAGGTTTTTTAATTACAGTTTCTTTGATGGATTTTTTAGTGACTTCTTTTTCATTTTCATAAGTCACATTGTAAATTACACTTTTTTCTCCTAGTTTTCCTATTTGTGTGACCTTACTTTTAGATTTTAGTGTATTATTATCATTTTTAGTAATTGTTTTAAAAGGAATAGGTTCGGTCTTTTTTATTGTTTGTATTTTAACCCTTGTTATGGTAATTTCCATACCATCTGACAACTCAGTGTCTAACGGTGGTGATACTCTATCCGTAGCGCTTAAATTTATCTTTTCTGCTTTTAACATTAGAGCAACGTTTTTTTCAGTAGAGTTGATAATGAGTTCTTTACTATCAACTATTACTTTAAGAGTGAATGGAACAACGATATTGCTAGCTAATGAGGCACTATAAAAATTTTTGATAGCTACTGGTTCAATTTGCGGATCATCTACAACTAACATATTATTTTCTTTAATGAAGCATGTGAAAATTGATAAAGCTGAAATTATTGTCACCAGAATAAAATTAATTACAATGTTTCCTCGTTTATACTTTATAAATTTAACGATAATAATCATCTCCTATTATAAATTCGGGTATAATTATTTATGTGGTCAGGATAAAACTCAGCAATTTTTAAAATATGATGTTTAAGAATAATCTGAAAAGATGTATGAGAGGTTTGTACCCCTGTAGGTCTATGCCATTATATGTATGGGAATTTATTTTAATAGTAGTATAGCATAGTTGGAAGTACATGGGAATTATTATTTTTTTTATAGTTGAATTAAACACATTTATAAAAACTCACCAACTAAGCCATTGTAAGTAGAAATATTATACTATATTAAATAAAGTATGGTACAATTTAGGAATAGGTCTTAAATTTAATAGACTTAAAAAATTTATTAACTAACTATTATTTTATTGTTGAAAAGATGCCACTTGCCACGTGGATGGCACCAAAAGGGGGAACAATATGTTTAGTCCTATAAAGAATACAAAAGTTTATGAACAGGTAATAATTCAAATAAAAGATATGATTGATAAGGGAACACTTAAAAAGGGAGATAAGCTTCCGTCGGAGAGAAAGTTAGTTGAACAATTAGAGGTAAGCAGGGCTTCTATTCGTGAGGCTCTTAGAGCGCTAGAAGTCATTGGATTAATAGAGTGTAGACAAGGTGAAGGTAATTACATAAAGACAAGTTTTCAAGATAATTTATTTGAACCACTATCAATTATGTTTATGTTAGAGGGAAGCGATCCAGAAGCAATATGGGAACTTAGAAAAATTATGGAGGTGGAGGCGGCGGGCCTTGCTTCGAAAAGGATAACAGTGGAACAATTAAGTGAACTAAAGAAGATTACTGAAAAATTTATGAATTCTGGGGATGAAATTATTAATGCTGAAATTGATAAGCAATTTCATTATAAGATTGCAGAATGCTCAGGAAATGTTTTAATATTTAACATTCTAAAAACGGTATCAACCCTTGTAGATCATTTTATTGTGGATGCAAGAAAATTAATTTTAGCTCATGAAGAGAATAAGGAAGTGCTTTTTAATCAACATAATGAGGTGTACTTAGCTATGGAAAAACATAGTTCTGCAGCTGCTCGAAAAGCCATGCGAGAACATTTAGATTTTGCAAATAGATATATGAAAAAGTAAAACTAATCTATAAATATAAGTTTTAAGCAAAATTAAAAGTGAGAGCAATAACTAATATGCTCTCATTTTTATTTTTTTTTGAATAAAATAAATCTTATCGTTAACTAATTAACTATTATAGAAATATTTTAAATAGTGTGATATTATGATTTAAAGGTGGTCAGACCATACTACCAAAAATGAAATTTTATATTTTTCATAATAATGATTGGAGGAGAATATATGGAGATTTTAGTTTGTATTAAACAAGTTCCAGGAACTTCAAAAGTTGAGGTAGATCCAGTTACGGGTGTTTTAAAAAGAGATGGTGTAGATTCAAAAATGAACCCCTATGATCTATATGCATTAGAAACTGCACTAAAAATTAAGGAACAGCGAGGTGGATTAATTAAGGTCATCAGTATGGGACCCCCACAAGCAAAGTATGTAATTCGCGAAGCATATATGATGGGAGCAGATGAAGGAGCACTCGTATCCGATAGAAAGTTTGCAGGAGCAGATGTGCTTGCTACATCTTATACATTATCGCAAGGTATAAGAAAAATGGGTAATTTTGATCTTATATTATGTGGAAAGCAGACAACAGACGGTGACACTGCACAAGTAGGACCAGAAATGGCCGAATATCTCAGTATTCCCCACATTGCAAATGTTTTAAAAATAATAGAAATAAAAGAAAAATCAATTATAGTGGAAATGGATATGGCAAATACTGTTGAAATAGCGGAGATTCAATTTCCATGTTTATTAACTGTAGATAAAGATATATTTCAGCCAAGGCTTCCATCTTATAGAAAAAAAATAGCTACAAAAGATAGAGAAATAAAAATCATATCATTAAATGATTTTGAAGATAAGAATGAAAAAAAATATGGACTTAATGGTTCACCAACACAGGTTGAACGAATATTCCCACCAGCTGTAAATAATGGTAGAGAAACATGGACTGGCAGTGGTAACCAGCTTAGTCTTAAAATAGCAGTAAAACTTAAAGAATTAAAATTTGTATAGAGAAGGGTGGAATTTGTATGAGTAAGTTAATTTGTAACCAGGACAAAGTAAATGAATCAAATGTTGAAGAATTAATAAAAGTTTGCCCTTTTGGTGCAATTGAATACAAGCAGGGGAAAATTGAAATTAATGCAGGCTGTAAAATGTGCAAAATTTGTGTTAAAAAAGGCCCAACTGGAGTAATGGAATTTGTTGAAACAGAAGAAGTGAAAATTGATAAGAGTTTATGGAAAGGTATAGGAGTGTATGTGGACCATGTAGAAGGAGTTATACATCCTGTAACAATGGAGCTTATTGGAAAAGCTAGAGAGCTTGCCAGCGTAGTTAATTTTCCAGTATATTGTGTATTTATTGGTTGGAATATAAAAGAAAAGGCCAAAGAATTGCTTCATTATGGTGTTGACGAAGTCTTTGTATACGATTTTGAAGAACTTAAGGATTTTAGGATAGAACCTTATACTGCTGCTTTTGAAGATTTTGTAAACAAGGTAAAACCGTCATCATTACTAGTTGGAGCTACAACTATTGGTAGATCCCTTGCCCCTAGAGTAGCTGCAAGATTTAGAACTGGACTTACGGCTGATTGTACAATGCTTGAAATGAAAGAAAATACAGATCTTGTACAAATAAGACCTGCTTTTGGGGGTAATATTATGGCGCAAATTTTATGTCCAAATACTAGACCTCAGATGTCAACAGTAAGATATAAGGTTATGAATGCCCCAGAAAGACAGTGCGACCCAACAGGCAAGATTACGATTTGTGATATAGATAGAGAAAAATTAGTTTCAAAAATTGAAGTATTAAAGGTTACAAAAAAAGAAGTAGAAGAAAATATTTCGGATGCAGAGGTAATTATTGCGGTTGGTAGAGCGTTAAAGTCAGAAAAGGATATGGCTATGATTGAGGAACTCGCAGAACTTCTTGGTGCCCAAATAGCTGGGACAAGACCCACAATTGAAGCTGGCTGGATTAATGCTAAAAAACAAATTGGTCTTTCTGGTAGAACAGTTAAACCAAAGCTAATAATAGCTCTTGGAATTTCTGGTGCAGTTCAGTTTACAGCTGGAATGAATAGTTCCGAACGAATATTTGCAATAAATAAAGATGAAAATGCTTCTATATTCAATGTAGCTCATTATGGAATAGTTGGAGATATATATGAAATAGTTCCTGGGCTTATCGAAAATATTAAAAACTTTGGAGCGGAGTATTGTGTTCGTTAATATTATAGCTACATAGGTGATAATTTAAAGATAATAAATAAGTTAGTGTTAACACTAGCATAGTAACCGAGGAGGTAACTTTTATGGATTATAAAAAACTTGATTCTAAGGACATAGAGTTTTTAGTTTCAATATTAGATAAAGACAGAGTATTTATAGGAGAGGCAATAAATGATGATTTCAGCCATGATGAAATGGGTGGAATAAGCAAAATGCCCGAGGTATTAGTTGAAGTTCTCACCACGCAGGAAGTGTCAAAGATTATGAAGTATGCCTATGAAAACATGATTCCAGTTGTAGCAAGAGGCTCAGGAACAGGACTGGTTGGAGCATCAGTTCCAATTTACGGTGGAATTATGATAAATATGTCTAAAATGAACAAGATACTTGAAATTGATGAAGAAAACTTAACATTAACCCTTGAACCAGGTGTACTTTTAATGGAGATAAGTAAATATGTTGAAGAGTTTGATTTATTTTATCCACCAGATCCAGGAGAAAAATCAGCTACAATTGCTGGTAACATAAGTACCAATGCAGGTGGAATGAGGGCTGTTAAGTACGGAGTTACTAGAGATTATATAAGAGGTCTTGAAGTAGTGCTTCCAAATGGAGAAATACTTAACGTTGGAGGAAAAGTAGTTAAGAATTCTTCTGGCTACAGCATAAAAGACTTAATATGTGGATCTGAAGGAACCCTGGGAATAGTTACAAAAGCTATACTAAAACTTATACCACTACCTAAGAAAGCTATATCACTGTTAATACCTTTTCCAAATCTTGATTTAGCAATAGGTACAGTTCCAAAGATAGTTAAATCAAAATCTGCTCCAACGGCTATAGAATTTATGCAAAGAGAAGTTATTCTTGCTGCTGAAGAATTTCTAGGAAAAAAATTCCCTGATAATTCCTCAGATGCATACCTTTTATTAACTTTTGATGGGAATAGTGTAGAAGAAATAGAGAAAGCTTATGAAAGTGTGGCTAATATTTGCCTTGAGGAAGGCGCTCTTGATGTATTTATAACTGATACAGATGAGAGAAAAGAAGCTGTTTGGTCTGCAAGAGGAGCTTTCCTTGAAGCAGTTAAAGCAACAACAACTTATATGGATGAATGTGATGTTGTTGTTCCAAGAAACAAAGTTGCTGAGTTCATTAAGTATACTAATGAACTACAAAAGGAGTTCGATATAAGAATAAGAAGCTTTGGTCATGCCGGAGATGGTAATTTGCATGTGTATGTACTAAAGGATGAGCTTACAGATAGTGAATGGGAAAAGAAGATTGAAGTAGTATTTGAAGCAATGTATAGTAAGTCCAAAGAACTCAAGGGATTAGTATCTGGCGAACATGGAATTGGTTTTGCTAAGAAATCATATATGCTTGAACAATTTGGTCCTGAATATGTAGGACTTATGAAAAATATAAAATTGGCTTTTGATCCTAAAAACATATTAAATCCAGGGAAGGTTTGTCAATAAAGCAAACTATTTCGCCAATGTCTTTAAGGGATGTTGGTGATTAAATAATAGTTTTATGTAGTCGTTTTCTATACTGCGACTTATATTACTAAATGAAGGAGATAATAAAAGATGAGCGATTATTTATTATTTTTCATAGCACTTATCCCCATTGCATGGCTTATGGTTTCTTTAGGTGTATTAAAAATGCCAGGATATAAAACTTGTTCGATTACACTTGTACTTACAATCCTACTTGCAATTTTAGTTTGGAAGATGCCAGTTAGTCAGGCGCTTACAGCAACGCTTGAGGGTGCAGCTATGGCATTATGGCCAATTATTGTTGTAATAATAGCAGCGGTGTTTACCTACAACCTATCTATCCATACGAAAAGTATGGACGTAATAAAGGATATGATGACTGGGATCACAACTGATAAGAGAATATTAGTTTTAATTGTTGCTTGGGGTTTTGGTGGGTTTCTTGAAGCAATTGCAGGATTTGGTACAGCAGTTGCAATACCTGCTAGTATTTTAGCTGCACTTGGCTTTAATCCTGTGTTTGCAGCAATAATATGTCTTATTGCAAATACTACACCAACAGCTTTTGGAGCAATAGGACTACCTGTAACAACTTTGGCAAAGGTTGCATCAATTGATCCGGTTACATTAAGCTATGCAGTTGCAATTCAATTATTTGTATTAATTGTAATTTTACCCTTAATATTAGTAATGCTCACAGGTAAAAGTATAAAGGCGATAAAGGGAGTTGTGCTTATTTCTCTTGCGTCAGGGCTCGCTTTTGCAATACCAGAACTTCTAGTAGCAAAATACTTGGGTGCTGAACTTCCGGCACTAATAGGATCACTGGTTTGTATTATTGTAACAGTTGTAATAGCTAAAATATTTTATAAAAAAACTGCATCTAAAGAGAAAGTTCTTATAACTATAAAACAGGGAATATTGGCCTGGGTACCATTTATCTTAATTCTGGCTTTTATATTAATAACAAGCACTTTGGTTCCAGGGATTAATAAACCATTATCAAATATAAAAACTTCTCTTCAAATATATAATGGTCCACATGCAAAAATTAGTAACTTTGTATGGATTGCAAATCCAGGGACACTTATAATTCTAGCTACATTTATAGGAGGACTTATTCAGGGTGCTAAGGCTTACGAAATAATAAAAGTATTTACGGATACTTGCAAACAAATGACTAAATCTGCAATTACAATCCTTGCCATAGTCTCTCTTGCAAAGGTAATGAGTTATAGTGGAATGATTACATCTATTGCTGTGGTATTAGTTGCTACAACAGGAGGCTTTTATCCATTATTTGCTCCAATTATTGGGGCACTAGGAACCTTTGTAACAGGTAGTGATACTTCTGCTAATGTTTTGTTCGGACCGCTGCAAGTCGAGGTTGCAAAGAATTTACACATGAGTCCTTATTGGCTCGCGGCGGCTAATACTGGTGGTGCTACTGCAGGTAAAATGATTTCTCCTCAAAGTATTGCAGTTGCAACAGCAGCCACTGGACTTGTAGGAGCTGAAGGCAAGATATTAAAGGCAACTTTAAAATTCTGCCTTGCATATGTAGCAATCTTAGGATTAATTACTTACTTCGGAGCAAAATTTTTCACAATGTAGAGAGGAAGATGATAATATATGACTAAAATTAAAGTACCATATTCAAAACAGTTTTTAGAAATTGAAATACCTGATAATAATTTGATAGCAATATTAGAATCAAAAGCTCATACTTATAAAGTGGAACAAACTCAGCAGGAAATTGTGAATAAGGCACTTGATAATCCTATTGGGAGTGCAAAACTGGAAGAGCTAGTTAAAGATGTGAAAAACTTAGTATTAATAACTAGTGATCATACAAGGCCGGTGCCAAGTAAAGTAACATTACCCATACTCCTTTCCAGAATCAGAAGTGCAAACCCTAAAGTCAAAATAACAATACTAATTGCCACTGGGTTCCATAGACCTACCACAAAGGAAGAAATGATTGATAAGTTTGGCCAGGAAATAGTAGATAATGAAGTGATAATAAATCATGTATCAGAGGATTATAGCAGTGTTGTACGAGTTGGAACACTTCCATCTGGTGGAGAATTATGGCTTAATAAAATAGCAATGGAAGCGGAACTTTTAATTTCAGAAGGTTTTATAGAGCCACACTTCTTTGCAGGATTTTCAGGAGGCCGTAAGAGTGTGCTTCCCGGAGTGGCATCAGCAAAGACAGTTATGGCAAATCATTGCTCTGAATTTATAGCAAGTGAGTACGCACGGTCTGGAGTCATTGTAAATAATCCAATCCATAAGGATATGCTTTATGCTGCAAAAGCGGCAAAGCTGGCCTTCATATTAAATGTTGTTATTGACAGTAGTAAAAAGGTTATAAACGCATTTGCTGGAGATAGTGAACTTGCCCATGTGGAAGGGTGTAAATTTGTAATGGAACTTGCATCCGTGAAAGCCGTTAAAGCTGATATTGTTATATCAACTAATGGAGGATATCCTCTTGATCAAAATATATATCAGTCTGTAAAAGGTATGACTGCAGGAGAAGCAACTTGCGCGGAAGGTGGAGTTATAATCATGGTGTCTGCTTGTAATGATGGACATGGTGGACAGTCATTCTATGACAATATAGCAAATGCAAGTAACCCACGTGAAGTCCTTGATAGGGTGCTTAAAGTAGGAAGAAATGATACGGTACCAGATCAATGGGAATTTCAAATTCTTGCCCGAATACTAGATAAGCATACTGTGATTTTTGTTACAGATATGTGTGATCCTGAAATGATACTAAAAATGCATATGAAGCATGCAGCTACCTTTGATGAGGCACTCCAGATGGCATTTGTGCTAAAAGGAAAAAATGCAAAAATAACAGTAATACCAGATGGAGTTTCAGTTGTTGTAAAATAACTCCCCCAAAAGGTGCCATCCACGTGGCAAGTGGCAAGTTTTAACGACATTTCAGAAGGAAGTCTCCCACTTCTGTAAATGGGGCTCACATACTGCAATAAAAAGAAAACTTCAGAGGGAGTCTAAATCTCCTTCTGAAGTCGTTAATTACAGCTCCGCAGGAGATGATTTAACTTGCAAATAAAATGGGTTGTCTCGAAATGAAAATTAATTCCCATTTCGAGACAACCCGTTTTTAAAATTTAATCTAATATTTTCACTTTTAAATATTTAACACCCCAGTTAGAAGCCTCATTAGATGTATTGAAAAATACGTCTATAAATTTGCCTTTAACTCCAGATCCTGTATCAGCGGCTATAGCATATCCATACCCTTCAACATACAATCTTGTTCCCATAGGAATCACATTAGGGTCTACAGCTATGGTACTATAACCATTTGAATTTCTTACAGCTTTTCTTCCAGAGGATGTATAGGCATCATTACCACCATCTGAACAGTAGGCAGTAGCTTTTACATTAATAGTCTTAGAAGAGGTTGACCCAGCTTGGAAATTCATAATTTCATCGGAGCCGCCCCTAGAAAAAGTTGTGGGGGACATTGTGCCCTGAGCTATAATTTTATGCTGAGGTTGCTTGGTTACAACTTCACTTATAACTTTTCTATTTACTTCTTTTCCGTTCTCATAAGTAACATTTATAGTAATATTTTTTTCGCCAGTGACTCCCTTTTGTAAAACCACCTTTTGAGATTTTAACTTGGTCTTATCTTCTTTAATAACCGTTTTAAAGGCTATAGGCTTTTTTTCTTGAACAGCTTCTGTTTTAACCCTAGTTATGGTTATTTTCATGTCTTTAGATAAAGTATTTTCTATTGAGGGGAAAACTTTATCATTAGGACTTAAAGCTATGTGTTTTGTACTTAACATTGTTGCAATATCTTTTTGGGCAGAAGTTACATTAAGTTCTTTATTGTCTACAAGGACTTTAAGAGTTACTGCGTGATTAATAGTTATAACATCATTGTTGACTATGTTTGAATATAAGGCTTTATCCATTGTATCATTTACTGCTATATGTATATCAGATTTTGCTAAAGCACTGCCAAAAGTTTTTTCGTAAGTTACTAATTTTACTTGCTTACCATCTACAAAAACTGTAATGCTTTTTTTCTTTATGCACAATAAAATTGTGGTAGTTGCAATTATAGTCATTAGTACAAATCCAATTACAAATTTTGTTTGGTTACCTTTTATAAATTTAACAATAATAATCAGCTCCTATTATAAATTTCAACATAAGAATTATGCCCAATTCTCAAACCGATTATATTAAAACATATAATATTTGAGAATAAGCTTAAAAGATGCAGAAGTTGTAGTTGATTTATCTATATTTATACCGAGGTATATTTATGCTAAGTTATTCATGTCAATTTATTGTTATATCAGTATATCACATTTTCCATTGATATGGAAATAGAAAATTTTCAGTTAGGATATTATCACTTTCTTTTATTTAAATTTTTATGGTACGTGTTATAATTATTATAATTTGTAAAAGTTAAGTGCCTATGAATTCAACTATTATTAACGGGGACATATAGTATTTAACATAAATATGGAGGTGATTTTTTGAAGTTAAAAGAGCTAGAGAATATAGTATTTAAGTCATCTTCTGTTTTAATGAGAAGCGAGGGTGAAAAGGCTTTTGATAGTGGGTTAGTTACCAAGATTAAGGGAAAAAAAATTGATAATATATATCATATTTATGGATGTGTCAAAAATCGCACTAACACTTCTGAATTAAACACCCATATAAAAATAGACTTATTAAAGAAAAAATTAGAGGGAGTAAAATGTACTTGTGGGGATTTTAAAGATAGTTCTGCTACGGGATATCTATTCATGTGTAGTCATTTAACTGCTACGGCTTACAGTTTTTTTAGTAGAACTAAAACAAAAAAAATGCAGGAAGACGGGATTAATATAAAAACACCAGCAAAGCAAAATATGGAAAATCCCAAAGAGTATCCCAAGGTTAAAAATAGGTTTATAAGATTAGTCCGTAAAGTTTCAAAAGAGCCCACATATTATGAAGCGCATCAGGCAATAGGCATGGGAAAAACAAGAGTTGATCCTAGTGAATTAAGGAATGTCCTTTGTGGAATAAGTGGTGAGAAAATAAAATTCATTTATGATAGTTTTGAGTTTGAAGCTCCAATATTGAAGGAGGATTTGCCACTAACTTTTACATTAAAGATTAGAACGGAACATTTCGTTGTAACAACCCATAAGCAGTTTCCAGTATCTTTAAATGATAAGAATGACGTATATTTATTTAATTGGAAGTTATATTTACCATCAAAAAATCAAGTAGAAAAATATATGATCATATGTGATAAGTTAAAAAGAAATGGTGAAATTATATATAGAAAGAATATAGAAAACTATAACAAGCTTACTGCTTTTCTAATTAGTATTACAAGTGATACTAATATTAGTGAAGAGGCAAAAGTATTTGCATCAAATTTTATAAGGCCGGAGTTCCATATATATGACATAGATAATAATATTTATTGTGATATAAGTATGAATTATGGTAATAAGAAAATCAACATATTGAAGGAAGAGAAAAGTGACAATATAAGTACCCGTGACTATAAAAAAGAAGGCAAAATCCTTATGGAACTTGAGAAATATAGGTTTATAAAAAGAAATGAGAGACTGCTTTTTATAGGTGGAGATGAGGAATTATTTGATATTTTAAGTGAAAGTGAAAATAATCTTTATTGCCTAGGAAATGTTACCTTGGGAAAAGGGCTTAAGCACAGAAGAATATTTGATTCAAAGTTTATCCAGGCAAATATCCAAGAAAAGGATGGTCGTTATGAATTTTCTTATGATATTCATGATATCCAGAATAGGGAATTAAACAGCGTAATTACATCATTTAAGCAAAAGAACAGATTTTATAAAACAGAGAGTAATAATTTTCTGGATTTTGAAGATGCTGGAGTTAGGGATTTTTTTGATTTAGTAATAGCATTAAATACAAAGGAAAACATAGAAACCGGGTTAATAGAATTAGAAAAGAATAAGGCAGTATATTTAAATGAAAAAATAAAAAATAAGAATCTTCAATTCATAAAGGGCATTGAGGTGATAAATGAATTAGAGAGAACTTTAGAGAATATAAATAATATGGATATAAGTGTACCGGGAAATTTAAAGGCAACACTTAGAGAATATCAAATTGAGGGTTTTAAATGGCTTAAAAGCCTAGATACCTTAGGATTTGGCGGTATACTCGCAGATGAGATGGGCCTTGGAAAAACTATTCAAACCATAGCTTTTCTCTTATCGAAAGATAATAAAAAAGCTATTATAATTAGCCCTACCTCTCTTATTTATAATTGGAAGGCGGAACTAGAAAAATTTGCACCCAGTTTAAAGGTTGGGATTGTACATGGGGAAAAGAGTGAAAGACATAAATTAATCTGCAATTTGCATGATTATGATGTAATATTAACAACTTACGGTACTTTAAGAATTGATATTCAGAAATATGATGATATTATTTTTGATTGTTGTATCATAGATGAAGCACAAAACATAAAAAATTATTTAGCACAAAACACAAAGGTTATCAAAGAAGTTAAAGCCAAGGTTAGATTTGCCTTAACAGGAACTCCTATGGAGAATAATTTAACTGAGCTTTGGTCTATCTTTGATTTTATAATGCCAGATTATTTATATTCTAAAGAGATTTTTGAGTCGAAATTTACATTAGGGCGAGAGGGAGATTTGGAAGAACTTAAATTATTAATTAAGCCGTTTCTATTAAGAAGAACTAAAAGTGAAGTAATGAAAGAATTGCCAGATAAAATAGAAAAGAAATTTATAGTTGAGATGACAACAGCTCAAAAGGCAGTATACAAAGCTTATATTAAAGCTGTTAGAGAGAAAATGAAAAATAACAGTGAGGGTAAAATAGAAGTTTTTTCTTATTTAACTAAGCTAAGACAAATTTGCCTAGACCCATCACTTGTAATAGGTGAATACAAGGGAGGAAGTGGAAAGTTAAAAGTTGCAACAGAACTTATTGAAAAACACATAGATTCACAAGGGAAAGTTTTATTATTTTCACAATTCACCTCTGCACTTAAAAATATAGGAGAGAATTTAAAGAAAAAAGGAATTCCATACCTTTATTTAGATGGAAAAACAAAACCTAAGGATAGGATTAAATTGGTAGACGAATTTAATAATGGCTCTGACAATTTGGTGTTTTTAATCTCATTAAAGGCAGGTGGGACAGGATTAAACCTAGCCTCAGCAAATTTAGTTATCCATTTTGACCCTTGGTGGAATCCTGCTGTAGAGGATCAAGCAACAGACAGGGCACATAGAATTGGACAAAGAAATGTAGTAGAAGTAATTAAGCTGGTTGCCAAGGGAACTATAGAAGAAAAAATCATTCTCCTTCAGGAGAATAAAAAAGATTTAATTGACAGTGTAATTACTGGAGAACTTACTAGTAGCGATGTTCTAGGAAAGCTTACAAAGGAAGAGTTGGTGGAGCTTTTCAGGTTTTAGACGGGCGGATGGTGCCATCCACGTGGCAAGTGGCAAGTTTGTGGCGTGCTGATGCTGCAAGATCGTCACGTCGTAGTGTTCGCTCTTGTCAGATGGGACCATAGTAATGAAAATTACCCAGTTTTAACTTGCGGCCCCCAAGTGACCTGTATATTTTTTTATTTAGATGTTAATATTTTAAATAAAATGTATAGAGGAGTGTGCTAGTATGTCAAGGAAAGATACTGTAAAATATGAAGGGGCTGTATACCATATTTATCAGAGGGGTAATAATAAGGAATTTATATTTCAAACTGATAAAATAAAAAGCTTTATTTTGAATTATTTAAAAGAATATAATAAGAAATTCGATTATGAGCTTTTGGCATATGTAATTATGGATAATCATTATCACTTTTTAATAAAGACAAACAAGGTGGATATAAGCACCATAATGTTTTATATTAATAATTTGCTAGGTAAATACATTAATGGACAATTAAATAGAACTGGGCATGCATTTGATAGTAGATATAAATGTAAATTAGTTGAAACGGATGCTAGTTTAATCTGGTTACTCCGGTATATCCATAGAAATCCTGTAAAAGCAAATATTTGCAAGGATATTAACGAATATAGGTGGAGCAGTCACAATTTTTATAAAAATTATGTAAAATCTCATATTAATATAGATTTTATATTGAGTATACTTGGACACTCTAGGGAATCTGCAATTGAAAAGTATTTAAGAGTAGTTAATTCAATTGGGTATGTGAATGATAATGATAAAGATTACGAAATAACAACGCAAGAATTGGGTCTTAGTGAAATGACCTGGTTAAACGCTAGAAATGATTTTACAAAATCAGCCAGGGTTACTTTAGATGAGATAATTATGGAACACAATATTAATCAAGGGGATCTACTTCACATTAGAAATGGAAATAGGAAGACCGGACTTACCCCTATAAAGCTTGAAATTATAAAAAGTGCCTTAGAACAATGCTATTCCTTAAAAGAAATAGCAGACTATCTTAATGCGGCACCTTCTACTATAAGTAAATTGATTTCTCGGAATATATTGGTATAATATAAAAAGATGCCACTTGCCACGTGGGTGGCACCAAAAAAAGGAGGAATGGAAATGTACGTAGAATTTAACAGTGAAATAGTAGGTAGTGAGGATATAAAAAATATAATTGAGGAAAACACAGAGTTTAAAGTGCTTAAAGATATGAGCAAGGGTACAAAAAGAGAGGATACATTAGCATTTAATTTAAGTGTAGGAATAGATATTTTGAATGGGTTAATGGAAGAAGAAGTGGATTTAAGTGAACTCACAGAAGATGAGTTATTTGAGGAATATTTATCACTGGCAGAAGAAATTGCAATGGACATTGAAGAATTTGTTCCAGAGGGTGCTATTATGGATATTAAATCTTATAAGTGGGATAAATCGGATAATGCCATAAAATTAATTATAATTATAGCTCCTGAGGATTTATACGAAGTTAAATTAAGGGATGTTATGAAAAAACTTATAACACAAGTGGAGTAATCTATAAATCACTGTTGAAATAAATAGGGGTTGCAGGCAACAGACTCAATTTAATAATAAGGAGTACTACTTTAATTTAGGTTCTTTCTGAACTTTGGGTGTTTCATAATATAAAAATGAGCAGGCAGTTTATA
>CAYXOL010000039.1:0-46831 GCA_964467165.1 uncultured Clostridium sp. | reverse complement strand
TCTCTGTTTAATTTTCAAAGACCAATTTGCTTTGCCATCAAGTGACGACTTCTACTACTTTACTAGGTTTTTCTTGCTTTGTCAATAACTTTATTAATATAAATTAAAATTAAATTTTAAAAATATTAAATATTAACTCATAAACATTTGCTTTACCGTTACTGATTCGTAGCGACAAGTAGTATTCTATCATATAAATAAAATAATAATTTATGAACACATGTATTCTAACTAAATTATACTCATAATACTACCTATATATTTAAATAATTCAATATATCGTATTCCGATACGCGTGGTTAATTATTATAAAAAAAAAATAGAACTATAAACTTTTACCTTCATCTACAATAAAATATATATCAACAGCAACAACGGAATCAGCTGTATTAAGACAACTTTAATCAAATTGAAGAACCCTAATATTGTGATTATAAAATTTCTACCACTATAGTAGAATAAAAAATTAGTACACCTTGTTTTATATTTATTAATAGTCTAAAATTATAGATATCATTAATTTTTTTCATATATTCACATTGTTAAAATATTGTACAATAAACCTCTTACAGAAACTTATACACAAACTTGGTTATACTACAGAATAAAAGAAGGTGACAAAATTAATAATAAACTTACTAAAAAAGATATTGAAGAACTTCAAAAGGAATTCGATTATCGTAAAGGTCCCTTAACAATGGAAATAGCACAGGAAAAAATGATAGCTGCAGCTCACGGCGATAGAAGTGAAAATGCCGAATATAAAGCCGCCAAATCAAATATGTACGACAACTTCAGAAGAATGGGTTATTTAATAAAAATGATTAGAACTGCCGAAGTTATAGATGATGTTATTGTTAATACACGTGGTGCGAACCTAGGCGATAAATTACTTGTAAAATTTGTCGGAACTGATGATATAGAAGAAATTGAACTTGCAACAACATTGCAAGTAGATATAGCAAATGGCAAGTTTAGCATTGAGTCCCCAATAGGAATAGCATTGTTTGGAAAAACAATGGGATCTATAGTGGAGGTAAAATCTCCTGATGGAAGTTACAAAATAGAGTTAGTAAGTATAAAAAAATAGTACTGACCTTGTTATTAATCTCCAGCATTTAAATTAAATAAATACAAACACATAAAAGGGCTTTTCCTGAGGAAGATCCCTTTTATGTGTTTGTACTAATTAGTTTATTAACTACTGACACTTATAGGTGTAGAAGCACCCACTCCTGAAATATCGTTAAAGTTTCTCTAACAAAATCTTCTTTATAAAATAAAGGTAAAAAAAAGCCACTAAATAGCTAAGCTATTTAGTGGCTAAAAATTATTATTTTACAATAGTAATATTTTCTGCTTGTGGTCCTTTTGGTCCTTCAACGATGCTGTAAGAAACTTTTTGTCCTTCTTCAAGTGATTTATAACCATCTGAATTTATTTGAGAGAAATGTGCGAAAACATCCACTCCGTCTTCTCCTGTAATAAATCCAAATCCTTTTTCTGAGTTAAACCATTTAACTGTACCATTCATAATATTTGTACCTCCGAAATTTTATATTTCTTAAACACTTTGTAATACCACACCAATAAAATTTCGTTATAAAAATACTTTATTTAAAGAGTACTAATTATTTGAAATATATCTGTGTTGCTTTATTTACTATTCATTTAAGTTATGGCTTAATAATATCACAATTTATTATAAAAAGCAAGTTATACTATAATATTAACAACAAAAATTTTTTATAATGCCGAAAATATTGAGAACAACCTAAGCGCCTAAGGCATCCTCTTGGTTTTTTTTAAATAAAAATTATTTTTTTATTTTTTTCATAATACAATTTGCTATACCTTTCAAAATATTGTAATTAGCATAAATTTATTATCCCATTATTTTCAGTATTATAAGTGCTAATAACATTTTTTTAGTTCATTATAAAATGGCTTTTACTATAAAAAACCAGTATAATTATATTTGTAGTTAAACTCCAGCTCTTATTTCAACAAATAACATTTTTTATATTATTAAGTATAAAGGAGAATGAACATAATGAAATATCGAAGTTATGGAAATACAGGAGAAATGGTTTCAACTTTAGGCTTTGGTTGCATGAGGTTACCCGAGGTTGAAATAAATGGGAAATGGTATATAAATGAAGATGAAGCTTTGCCACTACTTTTTAGCGGATACGCTAGTGGTATAAACTACTTTGATTCAGCACCATATTACTGCCACAAAAATAGTGAGCATACAGTAGGCAAAGCTTTAAAAAGTGTAAGGAGTAAGGTTAAACTAACTACAAAACTCCCTTTTGATGAAGTAAAAAAAACTTCTGATATGAGACGAATTCTTGAGAACAGTTTGAAAAACATGGATACACCCTATATAGATTTCTACCATTTTTGGGGAATAAACAAAGCTTCACTTGATGTCATTAAAACAAATGATCTTTTTAATGAAGCCCGAAAAGCAAAAGAAGAAGGACTAATAAGACATTTGAGCTTTTCTTTCCATGATGATGCCGAAAACATGATTGATATTATAAACGCTGGAGAAGGAATCTTTGAATCTGTTCTATGCCAATATAATCTTCTTGACAGGGCAAATGAAAAGTCTATTGCCTATGCCAGAAAAAAAGGACTAGGAGTAGCTGCTATGGGACCTGTAGCAGGGGGTAGACTTGCAGCACCTACGGAACTTTATAAAAAGCTTACCGGCAAAGACTCTATAGCCACCTATGAGCTAGCATTAAGATTTGTTTTGGGAAACGAAGATATAAGTCTTGCTCTATCAGGCATAGAAAATATGGATATGTTAGAAAAAAATCTTGCTATAGCTAATGTTGAGACTTATATGAATAATGCCGAAAGATACAAAGTTGGTTTAGCTATGGAAGAGATTAAGCAGTTTTCAGAATTATATTGCACTGGTTGCAATTACTGCCAGCCCTGTCCTAAAAACATAGTTATCCCTAAAATATTTAACATGTACACTTATCACAATGTTTATGGCTTAACATATGTAGCTAAGAAGGAATTCGAAGACTATAAAAAGAATCCCGAAAAAGGTGCAATGCCAGACGCCTGCGTAGATTGTGGTATCTGTGAATCAAAATGTCCACAACACCTTGAAATTAGAAAAGAATTAAAAAGAGTAGTTAAGGTTTTAGAACAAATAAAATAATCTTCCTAATGGGTCAAGGTACATGACTAAAGGTCATCCAACTTGACTCCTAATAAATTTACAACTTATTTTTTTATTTGCAGGAAAGTATAATCCTTTATAGAAGTATATAATTGCAAGTATGTATATTTTCATTTTCAAAAATCAAACTAGGATTTTAATCAATTTCTGTAACTAAAAATAAAACAAAAAGTTGGATAGATAGAAAAAAACACACCGTAGAATCAATGCAAGATGAAAAAGATGAAGATATAAAGATAATTCGCCTAGGAGATAAGCTCTCAAACATAAGATCCTTGTACAACAATTATGAAACAGAAAAAGAAAACCTGTTACAATTTACATATAATAAGGACACGCTTACACAATATAAGTATATTTCGTGTAATAGTTATAAATTGTTTACATTATTGACACGTAAAATCAGAAATTATTTAGTATACTATTAATATAAGTTATTATCACCACTAAAATCACATTAGATGAATGTTATCTATAAATTTAAAGTATAGCCTTTAATAAGGCGGAAATGAGGATATCTTATTATGAAATCTGAATACGAAAATATACCTGAAATGTCCAGATTTGCTTCTGTTTTAATTGCTTTGTGTATTGGTGCTTCTGTGCTAACACTGGTTGGGATTAAAATATTTTTAACTTCTCTATAGCCTCCTTATTTGCTAAATCATAGCATTTAACTTATAATTTTATCAATAATGGAGGTGTTTTTTTTATTATTGTTGATTTTTCGAATATTCTTAGTCATCTTTTAGTTTTACTAAAGCCAATTATCGATAAATTAGCTGCCATCCATGTGGCAAGCGGCATCCTTAATAAGAAATAGCCTACTAAAATGTATTTTTATACTTTAGCGGGCTATTTTTATTTTCAAAACAAAGCAGCTATGAGATTTCTCTAATGGCTACACTATTTTTGCTATTCCACATATGCCTCTCGTAATATCTTAATTTCCTGTGCATAGCCCTCTAATTCATTTGGAGTTTCTAAAAAAAATGGCAAATGACGTAGTTTGGGGTGATTAATAACTTTAATAATCACATCTTTCCCAATAGAACCTTCACCAATTTTTTCATGACGGTCCTTATGGCTTTCAAATGGATTTTTGCTATCATTTAAGTGAATTGCATATAGCTTATCAAGTCCGATAATTCTATCAAATTCCTCCACAACTCCATCTAAATCATTAACTATATCATAACCAGCATCATATACGTGACAAGTATCAAGACATACACCTATTTTATCTGAAAGATTCACCCCATCAAGAATTTGTTTTAGTTCTTGGAAAGTTCGTCCAACCTCCGTTCCCTTACCCGACATTGTTTCAAGAAGTACAGTGGTTGTTTGTTCTGGTTTTAGTACCATGTTCAGCATATTTACAATATACTCTATCCCTATTTCAGTCCCCTGCTTTACATGGCTACCAGGATGAAAATTATAAAGACTATTTGGTAAATATTCCATTCTTCTCAAATCATCTTCCATAACATTAATTGCAAATTCTCTTGTGTGCTCCTCAGCAGAGCATGCATTTAATGTATATGGTGCATGTGCTAGGATAACAGCAAATTTATTTTCTTTTGTTAAATGCAAAAGTGCTTCTGCATCTTTCGGATCAATCTCTTTTGCTTTACTCCCTCTAGGATTTCTGGTAAAAAACTGAAATGTATTTGCTCCTATTTTAAGAGCTTCTTCTCCCATAGCCTTATAACCTTTTGATACCGATAAATGACAACCTATATTTAACATGATTATTCCTCCAATATTGTATTGATAGTACCAACACTAGCTTTATTTCATTTTCACTTGTTTAAATTACATCTTTATTCAAATTAAAACTACCTGATTTTTTTATCATTGATTTTATTTTGGTACCTTTTAATAAATTCTATTTTATAGGGTGAAAATCCTGCTTATATATTTGTTAGTGTATCCGAAACTCATACATTTTTATGTATTATAAGGTATTAAGAACTTTTACAAAGTTTAATTTCATAACAGTTCTTTACCAAAACAATAACAAATTAATTTTTACTGAAATCAAAAAATAAAAAACACCTTATCAGTGTTTTTTATTTTTTGCTTATATAAACTTGCCACTTGCCACGTGGATGGCACCTTATATTATTTTACAATAATTAAGTCTTTTGAATAATGATTTAACACTTCACAACCATCCGTAGTTACTATTACTAAATCTTCTATACGTACACCAACATCTCCATGAATGTATATACCTGGTTCTATTGAAAAACACATTCCTACTTCCACTTTGTCTGTGTTAGCTGAAGAAACATCCCCAAACTCATGATCTTGAAGGCCTATAGAATGTCCTAACCTATGAGTAAAATATTTTCCATAGCCTTTTTCTGTTATATAGTCTCTAGCTGCAGCATCAATATCGCAGAATCTAACTCCAGGTCTAACTTTCTCAATGCCTCTTTTATTAGCTTCTTTAACTACCTCATAAACTTCTCTGCTGTGCTCTGACACACTTTTATAAAAAACAGTTCTTGTAGTATCTGAGCAATATGAGTCTTTAATGCAACCAATATCAATAACTACACTATCGCCTGCTTTAACAGTTGAGTTGTCCATTTCATGATGAGGGTCCGCCGAGTTAGCACCATAACCTACTATCGGATCAAAAGAATGTCCTTCTGCTCCAAGTTCTTCCCAAATATCACCAAGTATTTTCCCCATTTTCTTTTCGGTATATTTTTTAGAAACAAGCTTAATCATCTTTTCAACAGCAATATCATTAAGTTTTGAGGATGCTCTCAAAAATTCTTTTTCCTTTTCATCCTTCGAGCTTCTTACTTTATCAATAATTTTAGAACCATTAACAAACACACTACCACCTTTTAGTTCCATAAGACTTAGTAAAAAATGAGCAGGCCAGTCTTTATCTATGCCCATGGGAAGATCCTTATCGATATGTCTTGAAAGAATTTCTACTGGTTTGTCGGTATCGCTATACCATATTTTTTCCACGCCTAAATCTTCACTTATAGGGAATAATTCATTAACGAATAATTTGTTTTTTCCATTTATATTGAGGTAAAGCACAATCATCCTCTCTCCAGCCAATATCCACTTGCCCGTAAGATAAAAAATCGCATTTGAATCTGATACTATCATTTGAGGTATTTTCTCCTCCCCCATAATCTTTAACACCTTGTTAAGTCTTGCTTGTATCATTAAAAATCCCTCCTAAAGTATTATTATATTTCTCTTCTCTACATTTTGCATAAAATGCAAACTTGTCTAGTGTAAAATGTAAATACAAATTCTAATAGTACCTATATTATCTTGTTTATAATACATTATATCATGAAAAATAGTAATATGTGTATTTTTTCAAGTAATACAGTACTTTTTTAAGTAATACAGTAATATTTTTAGAATTTAGGGTGTTTATTAAAATAAAATAATGCTTTTTTATTAATACCATAATTATTTTAGTGTTATAATAATTATGTGTTTGTTATATTTAATATTTTTTGTACTTTATTTTATTAAATAGGGCTATTGTAATTTCGGGTAAAATAAAATATTTATAAAGTACGCATATTCTTATCTATAGTCGTAAACTTTAAAATTTGGAGGAATAAAATGATAGATGAAATACCAAGAAAAATCCGCAATCTAAGAAAAGAAAGAGACTTCACCTTAAAAGATCTGAGTCTGAAAACTGGTCTTTCTGTAAGTTTTCTATCTCAAGTAGAAAATGGCTATTCTTCACTTGCTATTACCTCACTAAAAAAAATCTCAGAATCCCTCAACGTTCCAATGAACTATTTCTTCAAGCCGCCTGAAGTACACAATTTTTTAGTTAAGAGTGACGAGGAAACAGTATTCAAAATCGAAGGATCAAATTCCGAATTTATTAGAATTAGCGGGGACTTTACAGGAAGAAAAATCGAATCCCTAATAATTATTATCCCACCAGAGCAAATGCACGGAACCAAGTCTAGTCATCCAGGCGAAGAATTTGTTTATGTACTTGAAGGAGCATTAATTGTAAATCTTGCTGGCACCGATTATTTAGTAAAAGCGGGCGATTCCATACAATATCCATCAACTACTTATCATTCATGGGTAAACCCACTTAATCAAAAAACTAAATTGCTTAGTATTGTCACTCCATTAATTTTCTGATCACACAAAAAGAAGGCTACAGGCCTTCTTTTTTGAAAAAATATTATAATTTTAGATTTATCTTTATTTCACCATTTACTAAACAATAAGCTGTATCATCTTCAACCTTTAAGTATACCTCTAAAGTCTTGAGTTCTGAAATTTTATGTGTTTTAACCCACTCAGCATTAATTTTTTCCAATATTGTATTTTGGCTAATCTCTTTACCCTGATATTGAACGTAGAATGCAGTATCAACCTTCTTTACTCTTGTTTTTTTTGCAACAGTCGTTTCAGCAGCTTTAGTAGCCTTTGATTTAACATTTTTAGCTGTGTCCTTTACCGCATTAATAGTCTTCTCCACATTTTCTCTTTTGGCAACATCTGAAGCTATTTTTATTGCCCTTTCTGCTTTCTCTTCCGTAGACTTTATAACTTTTTCTGCAGTTGACTTCACCGCTTCTTTAGCATATGTTAAATTGTTATCTTTTTTCATATTCTTTACCTCCATTTATTAATATTTTTTGACATTGATATTTTATTCTATATCTTTTTTTAAACCCTTTTTGTAAAAATAAAATTCTTTATTTTAAATTACAGTACCTATAATTGCATTCTACAAATATTATATCACCTTTTGACAATAAATGGAATAAAATTTAAAAATCACGTGTGATTCAATGTGCTTTTTAATATTTGGTAATAAGCTTGCCAGTTTCCACGTGGGTGGCACCTATTTTATATTCACACTTAGTAAAATACAGAATATATTAAAGTACCAGCTATAACTTCCTCTATTTAATCTACTTTAGTTGATTTTAAACTTTTACTTAGGCACAGGAAAATAAATAACAAGCATGTTCACCCTTTATTTATTTGAATGTACCGAAATATAAGAGGAGGTTTTTTATATGAGTCATAGACATAATAAATGTTGTTGTAATAATAATTGTTGTTGTAAACCCACTTGCAACTGTGGAAACAGTTGCGATAATAACTGCTTAAACAGCTGTGGAAATGGCTGTGGTGGTGGAATTGGAAATTGCGGCGGTGGAAGTGGTATCTGGTTAATTCTTTTACTTTTAGGCTTCGGTGGAATTGGTGGTCGAGGCTGCGGTGGCGGTTGCGGCGGTGGATTTGGAGGCTTTGGTCTATAGTTAATTTAAAAAGCACTTCTAATAAAAATTTCATTAGAAGTGCTTTTTTTTATTTATACATAAGTTCTAATTCTTTTTGAATATCTTCGTTTTCTTGGAATTCCTCATAAGACATTTGTTTATCCATTATACCCTTAGGTGTAATTTCTATTATTCTATTTGCTACTGTTTCAACTAGCTGAAAGTCATGTGATGTAAATAAGATTGTTCCACTAAAACTAGTTAACCCATTATTTATAGCAGTAATAGACTCTAAATCTAAATGGTTAGTAGGCTCGTCTAATATTAATACATTAGCATTACTAAGCATCATCTTAGAAAGCATACATCTAACCTTTTCTCCACCAGACAATACGCTGGATTGCTTAAGCGCTTCTTCTCCAGAGAAAAGCATTCTACCTAAAAACCCTCTAATAAAACTCTCTGCTTTTTCTTCAGAGTATTGTCTTAGCCAATCAACTAAGCTACAATCTACATTATTAAAATATTCCGAGTTATCCTTTGGTAAATAAGCTTGAGATGTAGTAACTCCCCATTTAAATTCACCACTATCTGGCTCCATTTCACCCATTAATATCTTAAATAACGTAGTCTTAGCTATTTCATCTGCACCTGTAAATGCAATCTTATCTCCCTTGGCAACTATAAAAGATAAATTATCAAGAATTGTCACTCCATCTATAGTTTTAGTTAGATTTTCAACTACTAATAAATCATTTCCAGCTTCTCTTTCTGGTTTAAACCCAACAAAAGGATATTTACGAGAAGAAGGTTTTATATCATCTAAAGTCAATTTATCTAACTGCTTTTTACGAGAAGTAGCCTGCTTTGCTTTAGAAGCATTAGAACTAAATCTTGCAATAAAGTTTTGAAGTTCTGCAATTTTTTCTTCTTTTTTCTTATTTGAATCTTTAGCCATTTGAAGAGCAAGTTGAGAAGATTCATACCAGAAATCATAATTTCCAACAAATAATTGGATTTTACTAAAGTCTATATCTGCAACATGAGTACATATTTTATTTAAAAAATGTCTATCATGAGAAACAACTATAACAGTGCTATCAAAATTCAGCAAGAAATTTTCAAGCCATTTTTTAGATTTCGCATCTAAATTGTTTGTAGGCTCATCCAGTAATAAAATATCTGGCTTACCAAATAGTGTTTGAGCAAGCAATACTTTTATCTTTTCTGATCCTGTTAGTTCCTTCATTTTTTTGCCTTGAAGTTCTTCTGTTATACCAAGTCCCATTAAAAGAGTTGAAGCCTCTGATTCCGCTTCCCATCCATTAAGTTCAGCAAATTCACCTTCTAGTTCTGCTGCTCTAATTCCGTCTTCATCCGTAAAGTCAGCTTTTGCATACAAGTCATCTTTTTCTTTCATTATTTCAAATAGTCTTACATGTCCCATCATTACAGTCTTAATAACTTCATGTTCATCGAATTCAAATTGATCCTGCTTTAAAACTGCAAGTCTTTCCCTTGGTGGAATAATAACTTCCCCAGTATTAGGTTCAATTTCACCTGATAATATTTTGAGAAAAGTTGATTTACCAGAACCGTTAGCACCAATTAATCCATAACAATTTCCTGGTATGAATTTTATATTAACATTATCAAATAATTTACGAGCACCATATCTTAAGCTTACATTGTTTGTACTAATCATATATTTTTAAATACCTCCATACATTAAATAAATCCATTATAGTCGAAACTACTAAGCCATTATACCACAGGATATGATAGTAGGCTAATGAAATTTATAGCTAATTTATTTATTTTTATTAAATTTACTTGTGTTTAATGTTTTATTGTTCATTCTTTCCGCTCTCTTTGCTTTAGGGGCATCTTCTGGATTAATAATTCTTCCCATATATATATCCTTTTGCAGTATTTCTATATTAAAATCTTTTTCATAGGTTTTAATAAGATCAAGCTCTCTCTCCTCTGCTATAGACAGCGCAAATCCAAGTTTCCCCATTCTTGCCGTTCTCCCTGCTCTATGTAAATAGTCCTTAGAGTTCTCCGGTATATCAAGGTTGAATATATGAGTTACCCCATCTATATCCAGCCCTCTAGCAGCTAAATCTGATGCCACTAAAAGTTGAATCTTTCCTGCATTGAAATCCTCAATAGCTTTCTTTCTATTTTCTTTTTCAGATGTTCCGTGAATTCCTTCTACTTTTAATCCATGATAACTAAGTTTTGAAGTCGTAATTTCTACCTCATCACTTTTATTTATAAATATTATTGCTTTTTCGGGGTTTACAGCGCTTATAAGCTTCCTCAAAAGAATTAATTTTTCTCTCTTTTCAACTAGGAAATACATATGCTCTATATTAGGGTTTACAACGCTTTTATCTCCTACTTTAATAACCTCTGCATCAGTCATTAGCGTTTTAGCAATTTCTACTGCTTTAAGAGATACTGTAGCTGAAAATAACATGATTTGTCTATCCCTAAGGGTAGTTTTTATTATTGCTTTTACTCCCTCAATATTATTTTCATCTATCATTCTATCGCCTTCATCTATTACTATAGTCTTTACAAAGTGTGATTTTAGTTTCTTCATAGTTATAAGTTCTAAAATCCTTCCTGCAGAGCCAACTATTATATGAGGTTTCCCCTTAAGTATTTCTAGTTGCCTTTTGATGTTTACATTGCCTATTATACTAGCGGATTTTACTCCTGAAGCTGAGTTTTCTGATAGAAGTTCTATCTGCTTATGTATTTGCATTGCAAGTTCATGAGTAGGCGCAAGTATAATTGCTTGAATATCCTTTGAAGTAATATCTATTTTTTGAAATATAGGCAATAGGTATGCTAGTGTTTTACCCGTACCTGTTTCTGATTCTCCTATGATGTCTTTGCTTTCAAGTCCTAGAGGGATAGCCCCTACTTGGATTTCTGTAGGCTTTTCAATTCCTTGTTTTTTTAAACCACTTATAAGGTTCTCTTGTAATCCTAATTCATTAAATGTTTTATCCATATTTTCTCCTTTTTTCTAAGAAATTTTATTGCTGGCATGCTTAAATATAGCTGCTTTTATAGCTAAATAATCTACTTCCTTTGGCAGCGCATCTTTAATAGGTTTTAACTTTGAAGCTCCAATTTTTTCTATGACATCTATAATAAGTGCTTCATGATTTTCAGGAATAAAATCATCTAGATTTACGTCTAGGCCTTCATAAGCACATTTTAATATATGGTCTTGTACTGTAAGACTTTTTAATTGTCTCTCTAAAATTATTTCCTCAATGCTTTTACCCTCTTTATACATATTATAAGTAATAACATAGCTAGGCACTTTATCTTCATTATCATCCTTGTGTTCTACTCCAAATTCATTTAAATCCGTGACATCAACTTCTTCATTATATAGTATTTCTTCTTTAATTTCTATATTATTTTCACTCATATATTTTTTTATGGCCCCAGTAAATTCCTCACCATACTTTTTAAGTTTAGATTCCCCTACCCCTTTTATACTTAATAACTCACTTTTATTTACTGGGAAATATTCGCTCATTTCTCTTAGGGCACTATCTGCAAAAACAATATATGGTGGAACTTTTTCTCTTTCAGAAATTTCTTTTCTAAGTGAACGAAGAATTTCAAATAAGCCAGTATCACGAGCTACTTTAGCTTTCTTTTTCTCAACCTTTTGATAGACTTTTTCCTGGTTTTTGAGTACTGCCACAGCTTTCTCTTTTAAACGAACTACTGGAAATTGGCCATCTGCAAGAGATAAATAGTCCTCAGCTGTAAGCACATTTATAAGGTCTCTTATCTCTTTAACCGTATACTGCTTTATTATTCCATAGGTAGATAGCTTGTCGAATCCAAGATCTATAACTTTTTTATTCTTAGATCCTCGAAGCACCTCTGCAATTAATGTAGTACCAAACCTCTCCTTCATCCTAAATATGCAAGAAAATATTTTTTGAGCCTCAATGGTTATATCTACCAATTCACTTTCATCATTGCAAGTACTGCAATTACCACATTTATCTTCTACATTTTCTTCTCCGAAATATTCTAAAATAAACTGTCTAAGGCATCTAGTTGTATGCGAATAATCCACCATAGCTTGAAGTTTCTTATATTCGCTTATCTTTCGGTCAGGTGACACGATGCTTTGTTCTATAAAAAACTTTTGAAGAAGTACATCTGCAGCAGAGAATAATAATATGCACTCACTAGGCTCTCCATCACGGCCTCCACGACCCGCCTCTTGATAATAAGCCTCCATGCTCTTTGTTAAATTATAGTGAATTACATATCTAACATTTGATTTATCTATTCCCATCCCAAAAGCATTTGTGGCAATAATAATGTTTATATCATCATATAAAAATTTTTCTTGGTTTTGCTTACGCTGCTCGTCTCCTAGCCCTGCATGATATTTACCAACATTGTATCCTTTTTTATGTAAAATCTCATAAAGATTATCCGTTTCTTTCCTTGTAGCGGTATAAATTATTCCTACTTTATCTTTGTTATCTTGAATATATTTTAGAACAAAATCTCTTTTGTTTTCTCCACGAATAACAGTAAAACTTAAATTTTCTCTATTAAAACCAGTTACATAAACATCTGGCTCTCTAAGTTCTAGCGACTTTATAACATCTTGCCTTACAGCATCTGTTGCTGTTGCAGTAAATGCTGCTATAATTGGTCTTGTAGGTAATTTTCTTATCAACCTAGAAATTGATGAATAACTAGGTCTAAAATCATGTCCCCATTGAGAAACACAATGAGCCTCGTCCACTGCCAAAAGCGATATTGTTAATTTATTTAGCATGTCACAAAAAAAATCTGATTCCAGTCTTTCAGGAGCAACATAAAGAAGCTTGAATTCTCCCCTAGAAGTCTTATCAATTCTTTCATTAACTTCATTAATACTCAGTGAGCTATTTATATGTGTTGCAGCTATACCTACACTATTTAGGGTATCAACTTGATCCTTCATAAGAGAAATAAGCGGAGATATTACAAGAGTTACTCCTGGTAGGAGTAATGCAGGTATCTGATAACAAATTGACTTACCGGCACCCGTAGGCATTACAGCAAAGGTATCCACTCCACCCATAATACTTTGAATTACATTCTCTTGTCCTTTTCTAAAATTATCATATCCATAATACTTCTTTAATTTTTCTTGCGCCTTATCTAACATATATTTTTACCTCTCATCCGTAATAATTTCTTATAATAGTATAGCATTATTTTCAAAAGTTTGTACCCTGTGGTTTTAAACTTAAATCTTCTCTTTTAATAAAAGAGTTATACTTATTTATTTTTGTCAATTTAGGAATATTTAAACCATAAAAAATAGACTTATTTTTTCTTTTTCATAGTTCAAGAAAAAGAAAAAAATAAATCTAAAAATTTGCAGAATATCTAATTGTATTTTAATCCCAATACATTTTCAGCTATAGCTAAAACTTCATCAAAGTAAAAAGGTTTTGTAATATATTTATCACATAATACCTGAGTACCTCTAGTTTTATCTTCTGCTTGCCCCTTTGCAGTTAGAAGAACTATAAAAGTATTAAGCAGCTTTAATTCCACTTTAACAATATTACATAACTCATAACCATTTATTTCGGGCATCATAATATCTAAAAACACCAAATTCGGTGTTTCCTTTATTATTATATCCAATGCTTGCTTTCCATCTTCCGCAAGAAGTATTTCTACCCCTTGTTCTTTAAATTCTTCAAGTATCTCCTCCAATAATAGTCTATTATTTACTTCATCATCTACTATTAATATCTTTTTCATTTGCACCCCTCTCACCTTAATTTTACATATTAATTATTTTTTTGAAGTCCTTAACAAAATGTCTACTTACAGGAATTTCCTCGTTAGCTCCCTCTATTTTCAAAATAAAAGTACTATTAAACCAAGGAATTATTTTATGTATTTTGTTTAAATTAACCAAATAACTTTTGTGACTCCTAAAAAAATTATGGTTATTTAATTTAATTCCCAACTGGTTTAAGGTGTACTGCGTTGTAAAATTGTCATCCTTAGTTAAAACCAGCACTTCCTTATTTGATACCGTACAATATAATATATCTTGTGGATGCACAAGATATATGCATTCATCCTTCCAAAGTGGTATCTTTTTCATACCCTTAATTTCTTGTTTTTCAGAAATTATATTATTATAGTTGCAGTTAGGTATATAATCATTACAATTATATCTTTCATTTATTTTCTCCATAGTAATCTGCAATCTTTGCTCTGAAAACGGTTTTAAAACATAATCAATAGCATTAATTTCAAATGCTTTTACCGCATACTTATCAAATACTGTTGCAAACACGATACTTACAGGAAAATTCATCTTACCTATTTCTTCTGCTAGCGTAAACCCATCAATTTCTGGCATTTCTATATCTAGAAACACAATTTCAGGTTTAGATTTTTTTATAAACTCTAAAGCGATTAATGGGTCCACATACTTACCTATAATTTCTATTTCATTGTTTTTGCCTAAAATAAAACTTAGCTCATCTAAAGACAATTTTTCATCATCTACTAAAACCACTCTTAGCATTTAAACCCCACCCATACTTAAATTTCATCATAATAATAAAATAAAAATTATTCGCATTTTATATTCTCTATTGGTATATACAAAGTTATACAAGTTCCCTTGTTTAATTTACTAATCACTTCTAACTTAGCATCGTATAGCTCCGTATATTGAGCATTTAAAGTTGAAATTGAACCCTTGTTTTCTTCTTTATACAGCTCCATTATTTGAGCATCATCCATACCTACACCATCATCTTTGATTTTTATCACTATTTCCTCACTATTACGCACAACTATAAATCTTATTGTTCCTCCAAGATTTTTTTTTAAAATTCCATGGATAATTGCATTTTCTATTAAGTTGTATAATGAATTTTTAGGAATTAAAAAATTTACATCTTCTTTAATATCATAAATAATATTTAATCTTTGGTCAAACCTGACTTTTTGAATATAGAAATATGATTTTATACACTCTATTTCCTCATGTAAAAAAACAATTCCATCAGTTGAATCAAAATTAAATCTTAAATAGCTACTAAGTTCTAAAACAACTTTCCTTGCCTCTTCAGAGTTTTGACGACACAAGGATAAAATACTATTTAAAGTATTAAATAGAAAATGTTGATTTATGTAGGGAGTAATTTGTTTAGATCCTTTACTAATTTCTATATCATTTATGCCATATGATTTGTTTTCTTTATATAGTCTCACAGATTTTTTCTCCTTATAACTATTTATGGTATAGATCATTATTCATATTGCTTATTTTTTTATATGATAATTTTAAACCATATTATTGTACGCATATTATTTATATCGTAAAATTTTGTAAATACCTTAGAAAAAGATTATATATGCCACCAACACATTAATCAAGGCTAATTCTTCCTTAAACCCCATATAAACACTTTAATTTTATGTAAATTCTAATCTTTATTAATTAACTCCTTTACATTTTCATATTATTAATTTAGTATTAAGTAATGAATTCTATTAAAATATAGAGGAGGTTTTTAATTATGGCAGCTGCACATTCCTTTGACATAGTATCAGATGTAGATTTACAAGAAGTAGATAATGCAATAAATCAGGCTTTGAAGGAAGTTAAACAGAGATACGACTTTAAAAACACTATTACTGAAATCACCCTAGTAAAAGAAGATATTAAAATAGTATCCGATGATGACTTTAAATTGAAGTCAGTTATAGAAGTTCTTATAAGTAAGCTAATTAAACGAGGTATTTCTGGAAAAGCATTAGACCTAGGCAAGCAAGAACCCGCTACCTTAGGTGGTGCAAGACAAACCGCTAAAATTGTAAAAGGTATATCCACAGAAAAAGCAAAAAAAATAATTGCGGAAATTAAATCCAGCAAAATTAAAGTTCAAGCTCAAATTATGGATAACCAACTAAGGATTACGGGTAAGGACCTTGATGATTTGCAAGAAGTAATGACCCTTGTGAAATCAAAGGATTTTGATATTGCTCTTCAATTCACAAATTACAGATAATTACATGGTTAAAGGTTAGTACTGATGGTACTAACCTTTATTTATTTGCTATATATATTGGTGTTATTTTTGTTTTTACATTTAAAATTTTACACTAATTACAATTCGTTATATATATTGTATTAATATAAAAATATATGTATAATGTAAATAGCATTATAATAATGTTAAAAATGACAGACTATCCTGTTCATTTTGCATAAAACGTAAAAGTTTACCGGTTTTTATTATTATCATTAAATATTTTCATAAACCTATTGACGTTATATGTTAGTTTTGCTATAATTTAATTATAAATAAGTCGAAAGATGTACGAGGAGGAAATTATATGAAATCAACAGGTATAGTAAGAAAAGTGGACGAACTTGGAAGAATTGTTATTCCTATAGAATTAAGAAGGACTTTGGATATAGATATCAAAGATGCTTTAGAAATCTATGTAGATGGCGAGCAAATCATTCTAAAAAAATATGAGCCAGCTTGTATTTTCTGTCAAAATGCAAGAGATGTTGTAAACTACAAAGGTAAAAATATTTGTAAAGATTGTCTTGCTGAATTGGGTTCAGGCAAATAATTTAAGATTTTTAAAAGCTTTAGGCCATAACTTATAAAAGTTATGGCCTAAAGCTTTTAAAAAAACAAAATCCGAAAGAGCTACCCTCTATGGTTCTTTCTTGGTATTGGGTATTTGCATTAAATCAGGTATTATAAAATACTAAAAAGAATGGCTATTCACATCCGAATAGCCATTCTTTTTAAGCGATTGATATATCCAAAGTTCAGAAAGAACCCCCTCTATTGGAATATCTCTTTTTGTTTTTTATGTTTTTAGTCTAAACTCACTACAGCACTTTGAACAAGTTACAATTATTTTACCTTTCCCTTTTGGTAATCTAAGTTTTTGTGAACATCTAGGACAAGCAGTTATTATATATTTTCTTCTTCCTTTTAAATTTTCCATTGGATTATATTTTTTAAATTTACCATTAATTAGTTCCATATTTTTCTTGACATTGTTAAATTTTATACTTTGCACAATATTGTTTAATTTAATATATTTTTTAAGATTATCCATTTTATAATCTAACCTTCTTTTTGTATTTTCAAAATTTTTTTTATTATTTCCGCCCTGTACCTTAGTGAATTTTCTTCTCCATATTGAATAGATAATAATCACTATTCCTCCTATTATTCTATAGAGTAAGTAACAATTTATAAGTGTTATTTACTATTTTATGCATACTTATATTTTAACACTATAATCCTTATAATCATTATTAATTTTCTGTAAAAACTATCTCTAATAAGTTCATAAATTTATACAAGTATTTTTATTTAATTCAATTTTAGATTTAAATGGTTAATTAAGGTCCTTTATCAAATTTTTAATTGACCCACCAAATTTACGGGTATATAATTATTCGTGTGACGAAATATATTCAAAAGGCTATAAAAATATGAGGAGGGCTAAATATGACAGGCAGTTATGATGAACACATAATTAAAATTGAATTTTTATTAAGAAAAGTATGTTTTGGTATTAAAAAAAGAGGTAGAAATATCCTTGAAGAGTATAAAATTACTCCGCCTCAATTTGATGCCCTACAATGCTTAATAAACAATGGAGGATTAACTATAAGTGACCTTAGTTTAAAACTCTTTCAAGCTCCTAGTACAATTACTGATTTAGTAGACAGAATGGAAATTAGTCAACTTGTAGAGAGGTCCCGAGATATAAAGGATAGAAGGGTAGTAAGAGTTGGCGTACTGCCAAAAGGCTACGATATTATTGATAAAGTCGTAAATGAAAGATGTGAATTTGTAAATGAAGCTTTAAAATCAACAAATTCTGATAATAGAATAGAATTTATAAAATACTTAGACATAATATATAATTCTTCTTTTTGTTCTTGTGAAAATAAATAATTTACTATCAAAAAATAGAGGTGTAATTATGGTAACTATTTTCAAACAGTTTTTTAATAAAAATCATACATTCTCCATTCAAGACCACAATATTATATATTATTCACTAAACGGCATATTATTTACTATAGTAGTAAATCTATACAAACCCTTTGCTAACAAATTTATATTTAGACTTGGCGGAACAGAATCACATGTAAGCCTCTCCACTTCATTACCTGGTTTAATAGCTGTATTTGTTACAATACCTGCATTAATTCTCATGAATAATACATCGGACAAGAAAAAAAGCATGGTTAGGTTCTTTTTAGGTAGCAGATTATTTATTTTGTCTTTTGCCACAATTCCGTTTTTCCCAAAACCTGTACAACCCATGGCTTTTGTAATTTTATCTTCCTTAATGAATTTTCCGGAATCTGTATCATCAACCGCCCTGCAAAGTTTTTCCGGAGATATCTTTGTAGAAGAAATACGCCCTACAGCCATATCCGCTAGAAATAAATTTTCTACCTTAGCCCAGATTATAAGCATACTAATAGTTGGTAAAATACTTAAAGGTTTTGGAGATTCAGGAAATGAAATTATTGTGGTATATCAATTTTTTTTTGTGTTAGCATTTATAATTAGTTTATTTGAAATATTTACATTCAATAAAATAAAAGAAACCTCTTATTCTCCGAAGTTAAACATAGATTTAAAGGCAGTATTTTCGGAGATATTCTCTAATAAAAAATATAATACTTTTCTTTTTTGCTCATTACTTTTTCATTTTGGTTGGCAAATGGGCTGGCCTTTATTTAGCATTTATCAAATAAAGTACTTAGGAGCAGATGAGTGGTGGCTTACAATTCTAACCGTAACCTCTTCTATAATCATGTTTCTAAGTTTCGGATTTTGGAAAAAACTAATTCATAAGAAGGGAAACTCATTTGTTATGTCTACTGCTACCCTTGGAATGGCAGCTACCCCTGTACTTTTTGCATTATCTCCAAATTTATACATAATTACAATAACTGGATTAATTACAGGTTTTTTTACTGCTGGTACTATTACTGGTTTGCTTACTTCCCTTTTAGAGGTCACTCCTGAAAACAATAGAATTTTGTATATCGGAGTTCATGTTACATTAACAAATATTACATTATTCTTAGCACCCACCCTTGGTGATTTAATTCTTAGTCATACGAATATTTATTTTGCACTGTGTGCCTCTGGCTTTTTTAGACTTATTGGTAGTATCTCCTTCTTTATTCGTAATAAAAAAACACGCCTATAATTACTATCTTATAACAAACTCAAGACTCTAGCAGCATAGTAATGATTTTTCATCTTTTAGGTTAAAATTCAAGTTTTTATATTTTTTGTCGAATATTTTTGTATTTTTTCGTTTTCACCCTCTATTGTATTAAAATTTGTATAAACCTATTGACTATTTGTTCTATTGATGTTATTCTTTAAATAAGAAATAAGTCGAAACACTACAATAACAACATTTTAACTACTAAAGATAAACTTATTTCGATATAAACTTACAAAAATTCAAATCCCCCAAAACAAAAGATAAGAAGGAAACTGTTACTTTTAAATATTTAGCAATGATGGTGATTATTTGTACTAATATTGATACCAACATACAGAGAACTATTATCGTATTCATGGTTGTAAATATCTTATATTAATGTAGATATATTTGTAGCAATTATGAGTAACTGGTTTCCTTTTATTTACCCCAAAAATAAATTTTATGATATTTTAAAATCATTATAAAAAACTTGAGCAAATGCTCAAGTTTTTTTATTCCCAAAATTTAAAGGTCTGCTTTTTTGCATCAGCGCTATTATTTATCTTAAGATAATTTTCCCATTGCTTTGGAAAAAGATTTCTATACCTTTGGTTCAGAAATCTATCATCTATTAATAGTACAGTGCCGCTATCTTCTTCTGTTCTAATTACCCGTCCAGCTGCCTGTAGTACTTTATTCATTCCAGGGTACATATATGAATATTCATAACCAGAATTGCTTTTTTTATCATAATATTCCGCAATAATTTCTTTTTCAAAACAAATCATAGGTAGTCCTAATCCTATTATTATTACGCCAATTAATCTATCACCCTTTAAATCAATGCCTTCCGAAAATATACCACCTAAAACTCCAAATCCTAAAACATCTTCAGCGTGAATATCACTGAAATTCTTAAGGAAAGCCTCTCTATCATCTTCAGTCATAAAATTGCTTTGAATCTTCACTTTAGTTTGTGGATATTTTAGAACAAACATATTACTCACCACCTCCATATATTTATATGAAGGAAAAAACACCATGTAATTTCCATTCTTAGCACTTATTACAGAATATATGTATTCTACAATTTTAGAATAACTATTCTCTCTATATCGATATTTAGTAGAAATATCTTTAGCTATCATTACTTGAAGATTTTCTTTGTTAAAGGGTGAATCTAAGGTTAGATTATAATCTTCATTTTCACCTCCTAAAATTTCTTTAAAGTACATTAAAGGTAGTAAAGTTGCAGAGAAATACACTCCTGACTTTGCCCTCTTTGATGCTTCCCTCAAAAGCTTAGAAGGATCCAAACAAAACATCTTTAACACAACATCCTCCGGCGTACTCTCTACATAAGTTATATATTTATCATCGTAGAGTTCAGCTATGCGAATAAAGCTTAACGAATTAAAATACAAGTCTAAAAATTCATCATACATTTCAGATTTTTCATTTTTTGTCAGCCATACCTCCAGTATCTTAGTAAGCTGGTTAAGAAGATTATATATATCCACCGGCTGAGAATTTTGTTTATAAAATCCCTCTTCATTACACATTCTCTTCATAGTTAGCATAAAAGCATTTAACTTATTTAAAACTTTATACAACTTGTCATCCCGGCCTTTTATTTCTCTCTTTAAATTTAGAAGTGGTTTTTTATGAAACTCGCAGGAAAACATTTCGCGAGCTCTGTCAACTAGGTTATGAGCTTCATCCACCAAAAAAGTATAATCCCCATTATTATCCATAAAGAATCTCTTTAGGTAAACTCTAGGGTCAAACACATAATTATAATCGCAGATAACACAATCAGACCATAGTGTTAAGTCTAATGAAAATTCAAAGGGACAGATCTTATACTTATTTGAATAACTCTCTATTATTTCTCTACTAAATGTATTTTCATTCTCCAGGATATCCAGTAGAGCATCGTTAACTCTATCAAAATGTCCTTTTGCAAATTTACATTGTTCAGGATTACAGGCACTTCCCTTACTAAAACAAACCTTATCCTTTGCTGTTATTGTAATAGTTTTAAATTTAAGACCATTGTCCTTCATTTTACGAAAGGCATCCTCTGCAACCTGCCTTGTTATAGTTTTAGCTGTTAAGTAAAAGATTTTTGAAGTATAGCCTTCTCCCATGGCTTTAACTGCCGGAAAAAGTGTTGAAATAGTCTTGCCTACCCCTGTGGGTGCTTGCAAAAACAGCTTTTTCTGTTCTACTACTGTCTTATATACTGAAACTGCAAGGTCCCTTTGCCCTTCCCTATAATTATCAAAAGGAAATTTCATATCTTTTATAGTAATATCTCTTTTTTCATTCCAATCACTAGTAATATTTGCCCATATAAAGTAACTAGAGATAATCCCATGGAAAAATTCTTGGAGATCTTCAATTGTAAAAATTTTAATAAATCTTTTTATTTTTTCACTAGCTATTTCGTAATAAGTTAATTGCACATGCATAATTTTAAGATTGTTTTGAGTACCATACATATATGCATAACACTTTGCTTGAGCCCAATGAAGACTATTATGATCCTCCGAAAGCAAGTCTATATCTTTAGTAACTGTTTTTATTTCATCTATAGTGACCACGTTATCTTTTATTAGAACACCATCAGCACGCCCGTCAATTAAAATATTGCCATCATTATATGCTACAACGTGTTTTAAACTCACCTCTGAGAAATATTCTTCTCCAAGAAATACAGAATATTTCTCTTTATTTTCCTTTTGAATTTTCTGATGCGCTTTGGTACCCTCTACAGCTCTACTGCTACCCATAAACCGCGTATCTAAATCCCCAGCGCGGAGTACAAACTCTACTAAATTACGCACAGATATTTTTATATCTCTATTTTTATCCATAAATTTTACCTTCTTAATAAATTTACTATCAATAATTTTTACTTGTTTTTCTGCGCCTCTATTTCTTCATCTAGTTCATTTAGATATGTCCATCTCATCATCAAATGTTCTAGCTCGACTGCTACTTCCTTTTGCTCCTGAACTAATTTCTGTAAATATTCAAAATCACTACTTCCACCATTAATTTTTTTATTAATGTCTTCTAGTTCTGATTCTTTTTTCTGAATTTCACCATCAATTTCCTGGAATTCTCTCTGCTCTTTAAAAGTAAATTTCAATGGCTTATCTTTTTTATCTTCTTCAATTTTACTCTTTTTCTCTTCTTTAATCACTACCGTATTATCTTGTAGTAAATCTGAGTTTTTTTCTATATAGTCTTGATACTCAGAATAATTCCCTACAAATTGAATTATTTGTTGGTTGCCTTCAAAACTAAATATGGTCTCGGAAACTCTATCTAAAAAGTACCTATCATGGGATACAGCTATAACAACACCCGCGAATCCATCTAAATAGTCCTCTAGTATTGCAAGTGTCTGAATATCAAAGTCATTGGTAGGCTCATCTAAAAACAGTACATTTGGTGCTTCCATAAGAATTCTTGATAAATATAATCGCCTTTTTTCCCCACCAGATAGTTTAGAAATATAAGAATACTGGGTTGTTCCATCAAATAAGAATCTCTCAAGCATTTGGGAAGCTGTAATCTTTTCTCCCTCGCCGCTTGAAATGTATTCTGCCCCTTCTCGAATATAATCAATGGCCCTCATATTTTCATCCATAGCCCCATTTTCTTGATGAAAATATCCAATTTTAACTGTTTCTCCCCATTCTATTTGGCCCGCATCCTGACTTATCATTCCACTTAAAATGTTCATAAGGGTGGACTTTCCAATACCATTAGGTCCTATAATACCCACTTTGTCTCTTTTGGTAAATATGTGACTAAAATCTTCAATTAATTTATTTTCACCATAGGCTTTATAAATACTCTCTACATTAATAATCTTTTTTCCTAGCCTAGTTGATGCAGAAGATAATTCTAATTTATCATTTGAAATGTCTACTTTAGCATCTTGAAGAGTTTCAAAGCGATCTATTCTAGCCTTTTGCTTTGTAGTTCTAGCCTTTGCACCACGCCTTATCCATGCTAGTTCCTTTTTAAATAAGCCCTGCCTTTTCCTCTCAAGAGAATCCATTAAAGCCATTCTTTCAACTTTCTTTTCTAGAAACACACTATAATTTCCCTGGTAACTATATAGATTTCCACCATCAAGTTCTAATATTTTATTTGTTATCCTATCTAAAAAATATCTATCATGTGTAATCATAAGTAGTGCGCCTTTTCTATTGTTCAAATAATTCTCTAACCAATCTATTATAATATTGTCCATATGGTTTGTAGGTTCATCTAAAATCAATAAATCAGAAGGAGTAATTAGTGCACTACATAGGGCAACTCGCTTTCTCTGTCCACCAGAAAGGTTTCCCATACGCTCCTTAAAATTGGTTATGCCTAGCTTTGTTAATATTATTTTAGCTTCGTTTTGAACTTGCCATCCATTACAGGCGTCCATTTGATTGTTAAGATTCATTAAAGATTTTTGAAGTATTTCATCTTCTGGGTTCTCTTGTAATTTCTCTATAGTAGCTTCATATTCTCTTATTACCTTCATAACATCAGTATCACTTTTAAATATCTGCTCAAGTACTGTAGCTTCTGAATCAAATTCAGGATCTTGAGGTAAATATTCTATATTCACCATACTGCCCTTTAAAATCCTTCCAGCATCAGGAACTTCAAGTCCAGCTATTATTTTTAAAAAAGTGGATTTTCCCGTACCATTAATTCCGATTAATCCAATTTTATCCCCATCACTTATGCCTAGCGATGCTTTATTAATGAGTATTCTCTCACTATAACTTTTACTCACTTCTTCTATTGTTAATATATTCATACGTACCACCCTTTTCATCTTATAACTTCATACTCTAATTATACCCAAATAAACACCCTAGGGATAGTATAAATTTGACTTGGGCAAATTTACACTATCCCTAGATTATATTACTTAAGTTTAAACTCCATTTTTACATGGCTATGATCCGTATATTATTAGCTTCTAATCCATATTTTCATTATGATAAATAAAAGTAAACTCATAACTACTGCAGCCCCAATTATTATAGGCATTAATATTTGAATTTGCGCTATAATAATTGCTAAAATATCTTTCCATCCTATACTATCATTATACTGCACTTTCTTGCATAGTAAATCACCAGCTTTTATCCCTTTGAGTTCTCTTTCCATTTTCATAGCAATTTGCCTCCCTTACTTTCCGCGCCTCAAATAAATTGCACTGAGCATAAATATTTTCCTGCCCTAGAGTATTTTTTTACATTAAATGACAAGCTACAAAATGTTCACCACCTACATCTTTATACTGTGGACACTCATTTTTGCACCTTTCCATGGCATATTGACATCGGGTGTGAAATTTACAGCCAGGCGGTGGATTTGCAGGGCTTGGTATATCTCCCTGTAGAATAATTCTTTCTCTTTTTAATGTTGGATCAGGCATGGGTACAGCAGATAACAAGGCCTTCGTGTACGGATGAAGTGGATTATTATACAGCTCATTTTTTGATGCGAGTTCCACCAAGGATCCTAGGTACATAACCCCTATTCTATAGCTAATATGTTTTACTACACTTAAATCGTGTGAAATAAATAAATATGAAAAACCCATTTTTTCTTGAAGATCACACATTAAATTTACTATTTGAGATTGAATAGACACATCCAGTGCAGATACAGGTTCATCTGCCACTATAAATTCAGGGTTTAATATAAGTGCTCTTGCTATTCCTATTCTTTGCCTTTGCCCACCTGAAAATTCATGGGGATATCTTCTTATATGATAAGGCGCAAGTCCACAAATTTCTAGCACCTCTTGAACTCTATCAGGAATTTCACTCTTAGTTAATATTCCATGATCTATTAGTGCTTCTCCAACTATTTGCCCTACAGTAAGTCTTGGGTTAAGAGAACTATATGGGTCTTGGAAAATTATTTGCATTTGAGGTCTTATTTTTCTCAAATCTTTTTTTGAAAGTTCAAATACATTTTGCTCTTTAAAATATACATTCCCCTCTGTTTTATTTAGAAGTCTTAACATAGTTCTACCAATTGTTGTTTTACCACAACCAGATTCGCCAACTAGTCCCAAGGTTTCCCCTTTATTTATATATAGAGATACTCCATCTACAGCTTTAACATAACCTACAGTCTTCTGAAGTATCCCACCTCGAATAGGAAAATATGTTTTTAAATTCTCAGCTCTAACTATTTCTTGTTGCAACAGCTTCCCCTCCTTGCATTCATCACATCACTGGCATTGCATTCATCACATCACTGGCATTGCATTCGTTACAAAATAATTATTAGTTGTTTTCTTCATCATCATATAAAAAACAAGCTACCTTATGTCCTGGTCTTATTTCTCTAATAAGTGGTTGCTGCTTTCTACAGATATCTATAGCCTTCGGACACCTTGCACAAAAATAACATTCTTCTGGCATATTAATTGGGTTTGGAACTTGTCCAGGTATCGAATATAATCTATCCACATCTTTATCTAGTGAAGGTTTAGATTTCATTAAGCCTTCCGTATATGGATGCATTGGATTTTTAAATATCTCAATTACCGGTGCTTCCTCAATAACCTTACCAGCATACATAACTACTACATATTCTGCCATTTCAGCTATTACTCCAAGGTCATGAGTAATAAGCATTATTGAAGTATTAAGCTTTTTCTTTAAATCCTTCATAATATCAAGTATTTGTGCTTGAATTGTTACATCTAATGCTGTTGTTGGCTCATCTGCTATTAAAAGCTTTGGATTACAAGACACTTCCATTGCAATCATTGCCCTTTGCCGCATGCCTCCACTAAGTTCATGAGGATAACACTCCACTATCTCATCTGCTCTTGGTACTCCAACTAGCTTTAACATATCTATTGCCTTTTTCTTAGCTTCAACTTTATTTGACTTTTGATGAAGCATTATTACTTCTTCTATTTGGTATCCTATAGTAAATATAGGGTTTAAGGAAGTCATGGGTTCTTGAAATATTACGGCAATATCATTGCCCCTGATTTTTCTCATTTCAGCATCCTTTAGCTCTAATATGTTTTTATCTTCAAATAGAATTTCGCCCGCAACTATTTTTCCTGGTGGTGACGGAATTAATCTCATTATTGACATTGCTGTAACGCTTTTACCGCACCCTGATTCTCCAACAACACCTATTATTTCGCCTTTCCTAATATTAAAACTAACATCATCAACCGCTTTTACAATTCCGTCCTCTGTATAAAAATAGGTTTTTAATTTTTTTATTTTGACTAAATATTTACTCATGGTTTGCCTCCTAAACCTTTAGTTTTGGATCGATGGCATCCCGAAGTCCATCTCCAAATAAATTTATACCCATTACCGTTAAGAAAATGCATATACCAGGAGGTGCCCAAATCCAAGGTTTGAATTGTAATATATATGCATTGTTAACTGACTGTACCATTTGACCCCAAGATGGTGTAGGAGGAGTAACCCCAAGCCCTAGAAAACTCAATGCTGATTCTGTTAGGATTGCACCGCCTATACCTAAAGTAGCTGAAACTATAATAGATGCAAAGGTATTTGGTAATAGGTGACTAAATATTTTTCTCCTATCCTTAAGACCTAAAGCTTCCGCTGCCTGCATAAATTCCTGTTCCCTAAGGGATAGTATTTGTGCTCTAACAATCCGACAAAGGCTTGGCCACCCAAGTAATCCTATAATAAACATAACTACGTACATTCTATACTGGGGAGGAACTCCTAGATCTGACATTACTGCTGCCAGCATTATAAGTAGTGGCAAACTTGGAAAACATAAAAATATGTCAACTATTCTCATTATTATGCCATCCACTATTCCACCATAGAAACCTGCTATTCCTCCTAGTATACTTCCAATCAGCACTTCAACAAGTACGGCGAGTATTCCTACTGAAAGAGATATTCTGCCTCCATACATAACTCTTACTAGAACATCTCTTCCCACATCATCAGTACCCAAAAGATGTTTAAAAGATGGATTGGCTGATACATTAAATAAATCTAAGGTTTCCATTTTATAAGGTGATAATAATGGCCCAATAAAAGACATAAGTACCATAAAAAAGAGTATATACATTCCAAACATAGCCAGTTTATTCTTCTTTAATCTTTTTCTTATTATCTTCCAAGGGCTCAAAATTTCTTCTTTTTTAATTTCCTTCACTTTTGGTTTTACTTCTAATTGCATTTTGGCACCTCCTATTTAAGCCTTATTCTCGGATCTACTACGGCATAAGTAACATCTGCAATTAAGTTTCCAAACAAAGTTAGCACCGCAAATAAGATATTTATTCCCATTAAGAGTGGATAATCTCGTCCACTTACTGCACCAATTTCTATTGGTCCTATACCAGGCCACCCAAAAATACTTTCTGTCATAAATGCTCCAGAAAATAATGCAGGAAGCCAAAAACCAAGCAGTGTAATAACAGGAATCATTCCATTTCTAAGAGCATGTTTATATATAACAACTTTTTCCTTAAGCCCTTTAGCTCTGGCAGTTCTTATGTAATCCTGCCTTATTACCTCTAGCATACTGGATCTTGTGTACCTCATAAGACCTGCAACGCTACCTAACGTAAGCACAATTAGTGGTAGCAGCATGTGACGAGCTACGTCCAGTCCATAGGATATACCTACTGCTGTACTTCCCGCCGTACTCATACCAGAAACTGGCAATACTTGCAAATCCACCGCAAAGATTTTTATAAGAAGCATGCCAAAAAAGAAAGAGGGCATTGAAATCCCTATCAGAGCAAATATAGTAAAAAATCCATCAAACTTTGAGTACTGCCTGGTAGCAGAAATTACTCCGATTGGAATTGAAATTAATACACTTAGTATTAATGTAAGTATAGATAAATAAAAGGTATTCCAAATATATGTGTTCATAACCTTTCCTACTGGTTGTTTAAATGTAGTTGATTCGCCAAAATCCCCATGAAGTACTCCACCTGCCCATCTAACATACTGCTTGTACACTGGTAGATCTAGTCCCATTTGGTGTCTTAATTCTTGTTTTCTTTCCGGTGTTAAATGGGCATCCATTTTACCTGTTAATGCATCACCTGGTGCCAACTTCAATATTAAAAATATTACTATAGATACCCCTATTAAAACTGGTATGATTTGCAGCAATCTTCTAATTATATACTGCCTCATAATAACCCCCCCTTTATAAACTATGCTTGGGTTTAGCCAAGCATAGTAAAATATATTAGCATAATTTTTATTGCTTATTTAGCCTTAGGTTCAATTAATTCAGCCTTAGCAATTTGGTCATAAAATTTAATATATGGAGATAAGCTTATACCTTTAACTCTTGAACTTACAGCCCACATTTCCTTGCTTTGATCCATAAAAATATATGGAAGCTCTTCATTAACAATTTTTAACCATTCTGCATATAATTTCTTTCTCTCTTTCATATCTGTAGTTTTAAGAGCTTCGTTCATCAATTTGTCACTTTCTGGATTTATCCAACTTCCACAATTATAACCACCTAGTTCTGCCTGTTTAGAAGAGAATATCCCTGATGGATCTGGATCAATACTTAAACTCCAAGACATATTATACATTTCAAATTTTTGTTCATCAAAAGTCTTTGTACATAGAGTGTTGAATTCCATTAATTCAGGAATAACATCTATTCCTATAGCCTTCCAATTCTCTTTTACTATTGGAATTAGCATTTCAACGTATTTACTTCCCTGGTAAGTCATCCAATGGATTTCAAACTTTTTACCATCCTTATACCTAAAGCCATCATCTTTCTTAAGCCATCCTGCTTCTTCTAATAATTGATTTGCTTTTTCAGGGTTATATTCATATTTGTTTAGATCATCAGTATAGGCCCAAGAAACTTTTGATATAGGTACATTACACACGTCAGCGTAACCTTTATATCTAGCATCTATAAATCCTTTTCTATTAAGTCCATAAGTAAGTGCCTGACGTACCTTCACATCTTTAAATTTTTCATTCTTAAGGTTTAAACCTATATAACCATATCCATTTTCAGGATAAAGCTGCATTTGTATAAAACCTGCACTTTTAAGCATTTGAATATTTTCTGGTGCAGCTGGTATTCTATCTATATCTACTTCACCAGCAGATAATCCTTGAATATTAGTCTGAGCAGTAGTAACTTTTAGTATTACCTTGTTAATCTTCGCTTCACCATCCCAATAATTAGGGTTTTTCTCAAAATCAGCTTCTTGACCTGCCTTATACTCTTTAAAAAGATATGGTCCACAGCCCATTGGTTTTAAGAATAAATCTTTTAATTTTTTTGTATCACCCTTTTGAAAGTTGTAATAGCTCTTACACATAATTCCAAATGTAAAATCAGAAATAAGTGCTGGAGCTTTTACCTCAGTTTCAGTAAAGGAGATTGTATAATCGTCTATAACCTTTATACCTTCAACAGTTTTAGCATCACCTTTATTATATTCCGTGTATCCAAGCAATTTATCTACTGAGTCTGATCTTGAGCCATCATACTTTGGGTCACAAAGAGCTGTATAAGTAAATTCAACATCTCTCGCAGTTAATTCTTCTCCATTGCTAAATTTAATGCCTTTGTTTAAATGGAATGTATAGGTTTTATTATCCTTTGAAATCTCCCATTTTTCAGCTACTTTTTTTACAGGATTTCCTTGCTCATCATTGATCAATAACGAGTCAAAGATTAGTTTCTCAACATAGGTATCATCCACTGAGCTTGAGTATATTGGATTGAATTTTCCTTCTGGTGCTGCAAACCCAATAATCAGAGTATCTTTTCTGTTTTTTGATGTATTTGGTAGTTTTTCTGGATTTGCAGCCGCTAAAACCTCAGATGCTTTTAAATCTTTTCCTGCTCCCCCAATAGAACTTTTACCGCAAGCCGAAAATAATAGAGTCATCGACATAGCTAAACACAAAAATCCAACAACTTTATTTTTCAATGTTTCTTCCCCCTTTATATTTAATAGAGTCTGGTTTTGCTCCCCCTATAATTATATGGGTAACAATTAATTTAATGTTATATATTGTAAACTTAAGTAAATTATAATATCATTACTATATTTTGGCAATATTTTTTCTTCGACTTCTATTTCCCTTAACCATTTACATCTTTATGGTAAATGATAAATATTTATGCATTATTAAGTCCTTATATTAAATAATTAATCATATCTAAAATGCATGCTAGCAGCTCATATTTTTTTATGCAATCTTATTTTTTAACTATGGGTGATCAAAGTATTTCAACAACTAGCCTGGTATAAGACTTACCAGTGTACAATAACATAAAAAAGACTTGCAATTTTTTATAATTGCAAGTCTTCTAGGCTTATATTTTTTACTTTCTATTTTTTAAAGTTTTGAACCTTATATGAATTAAAAAAATAAAATGATGATCTAGGGTACTATATATTTAATTACAGTACCCTGTTTTATTTTTTTTCCATTTGTGTCTAGTACACTGTCATTGACTACTAAATAATATGTTTGTCCTTTTTCTAGTTGCTGGTTTGGTGTTACTATTACTTCATTATTACTATTAACATCTAATTTTATTGAAATTCTTTTTCCTGTTGCCTCCTCTATAAGTTCAATACCTTGTGATTTTATACTATCATAATCTATAGGCATATTAAAATTGATGGTAAAATACTTATCTGTATTTATATTTTTTTTCAAGTCATCTAATATTTTATAATTAGAAAAACCCTGAAGCATTTCATTACTTAGTTCTGCTGTAGTTGTTTTTTTCCAACCAGCACTTGTCCCTCTGTAGACATTGGAAGATGTATTTTTACTTAATAAATAATTAAATTCAGTCCAGTATTCTTCAGTTCTAGCCATTTTTAGATCAATATAAAACTCCTTGCCATTCAAATCAATTCTCATATAACCACTTTTATCCTCTGGCACACTGGTACTACTTAAAAGTAAATTTGCTACCTTCAAAGAATCAATCCCCTGAGCCTTTACTTCAAAATCTGGAGACACCCCTATCTTATGAATTACATTTCCATATGGAGAGTAAAATTTTTCCACAGTAAGTTTAAGAAAGCTACCATCTGACAATGGGAAAAGTTGCTGAGCAACGCCCTTTCCATAAGTTGTTGTGCCTAGAAAAGTGGCCTTGTCATAATCCTTAACCGCTGCAGCTAATATCTCCGATGCACTAGCAGAATATTCATTTATTAAAAAAATAACTGGTTTTCCTATGATTTTTCCATGATCAGCAGCTAAATATTTATATTTTTCTTTAAGTTTATCTTCTATAATAATTGCAGGAGCCTTTCCGATAAAATGTCCTGCTATATCTAGCGCTGTACCCATGTACCCACCACCATTATACCTAAGGTCTATAATGTAACTATTAGCTCCCAATGTATCCATTTTCTCTAAAGCTTTTGAAAACAAATCACCAGTATCTTCTCCAAAAGACGTTATAGATATATAGGCTGCCTTTCCTAGCAACATCTCACTGCTTACCGTTGGTGTCGTTATTTCTTTACGTTGAATATTAAAATTAAGCACTTGCGTACCTCTTTTCACTACTATATTAACATAAGTATCCACAACGCCTTTTATAAATTTTATTGCTTCCTCCGTAGATGAAATTCCAGTTAAACTATTGTTATCTACCTTTATAATAATATCTCCAGCCACAATCCCTCCCTCTATCGCCGGAGAATTCTCCATAACCCTAGACACCCTTATTCCTTCTGGCACTAGCTCAATTCCAATACCTATCCCACTAAATGTATTGTTTATGCTATCCACAAATTGTGAATACTCCTCTTTTGTAAAATACTCTGAGTAGGGGTCATCAAGTCGATTCACCATTTCAGTTAAATTCGGCGCATTTAATACATAATCTGATACTGTATTTACATAATTACTTTTCAAAATATCCTTACCCTCTTGAAGTATACTAGTCTCTGCTAATACCTTTCCATATATGGGATTTAAAAATAATAAGATTAGAACTATACTTAATACCTTTTGAAGTTTTTTAATACTTATAAATGATTGCTTTTTCATATCCTATCTCCTGACAACTAATATTTTTTATATGTACATTCAATCCTTTGACTTTTCATAATTGGTTATATTTATAATATATTAAATACTTATAAATCTATAATACTACAATTAATTATATGGCGTAAATATAAATCTAGAATATATATTTATTTATATTAAAAAAGAACTATTTCTAGTTCTTTTTTAATATATGACTTTTTATAAAATTTTGGCTAAAAATTCTTTTGTTCGTTGATTTGTAGGGTTATTAAAAACTTCCTCAGGTGTTCCATCTTCAATAATGTATCCACCATCCATAAATAACACTCTACTTCCTACTTCTTTAGCAAAACCCATTTCATGTGTTACAACTACCATAGTCATACCCTCTACGGCTAAATCCTTCATAACCTCAAGAACCTCTCCTACCATTTCTGGATCTAGAGAAGATGTAGGCTCATCAAATAGCATTACATCCGGTTTCATAGCAAGCGCTCTAACAATTGCTATTCTTTGTTTTTGTCCTCCTGATAATTGAGCTGGGTAACTATCAGCCTTATCTTGGAGTCCAACTTTTTCAAGTAGTTCAAAAGCTAATTTTTCTGCACTTTGTTTTGAAAGTTTTTTAACCTTAATAGGAGAAAAAGCTATGTTATCTAGTATTGTCATGTGCGGAAAAAGATTAAACCCCTGAAAAACCATACCCATCTTTTGTCTTTGCATATCAATATTATTGTGTTTACTTATTATTGAAAACTCTTGAAAATATATTTCACCAGAAGTTGGCTGTTCAAGTAAATTTAAGCATCTTAAAAAAGTGCTTTTTCCTGAACCACTTGGCCCAATAACTACCACAACTTCTCCCTTTTGTACATGAATATCAATCCCCTTAAGCACTTGCAATTTTCCAAAATCTTTCTTTAAGTTGCAAACTTTAATCACTAATCTTCAACCTCGCTTCCACACGTTTCATGAATTTTGAAAGTGTAAATGTCATTACAAAATATATAAAAGCTGAAACTAGTAATGGTTCAAAAGGTTTGAATATATTTCCTCTTACCGTGTCCGCATTATAAGATAGCTCGTGAATTCCTATAACGGAAACTATTGACGATTCCTTAATAATTACTATAAATTCATTTCCAAGCACTGGTATTATAGTCTTAACAGCTTGTGGAATTATAATATTTATCATAGCCATATTATAGGACATACCCAGTGACCTAGCCGCTTCCATTTGACCCTTATCAATAGAATTTATTCCTCCACGAATAATTTCCGCTACGTAAGCGGCACTATTTATAGAAAGAGCGATAATACCTGCTACCATATCTGGCAATTGTACTCCAGCATATGGCAATCCATAAAAAATAATATATAACTGCACCAAAACCGGCGTTCCTCTTATAATCTCAACATATGTCGATGCTATCACGTTTAAAATAACACTTTTAGATATTTTCATTAGTGCAAAAATAGTCCCCCCAATAACTCCAAGTAACACAGAGAAAAATGCAATTATCAAGGTAAACTTAGCGCCATTTATAAAAAACATGTAATATTCACTCAAAAATGAAAAATCCATATAATCCTCTTCTCCTATAATTCAAATAATTATTTTTTCTTGGTTATACACTTAATTGCCTTATTCAGAAATTTTATTAGCATCTGCAACGAATTTATCAATTGCTTTAGCCTTAGTTATTCTATCAATAGTTGCATTTACAGAACCAACTAAATCTTCGTTTCCTTTTTTTACTGCTATGGCTGAACCAGATTCTTCACTTTTAATCTGAACCTTTGATATTATTAGAGAAGGGTTTTGTTGAATGTATGATTTTGCAACTGGTGATTCAACAATTACCGCATCCATCTTTTTAGTCTTAAGTGACAGTATAAGGTCAGATACCTTCCCTAATGGTTTTATTTCTGAACCTGAAAGCAGTTTTTTTGCTAATTGCTCTTGTGTCGCTCCCATTTGAACTCCTACTTTTTTACTCTTTAAATCTTCTATAGACTTAATTATACCCTCATCTTCCGCTCTTATAACAACGCATTGTACTGCGGTATAGTAGATTTTAGAAAAATCTACATTCTTTTTTCTATCTTCTGTAGGATTCATACCGGCCCCAACAAAATCAATATTTCCTGTTTCTAATGCTGCCAGTAGGCCATCAAACTTCATATCCTTTATTTCAAGTTCCACGCCTAAATCTTTTGATATTTCTTTTGCTATTTCAATATCAAAACCCACAATTGTATCCTTTCCATCAATTGATTTATGAAATTCATAAGGTGGGTAATCTGCACTCGTACCAATTACTATTTTCCCCTTCTCTTTAATCTTGTCCACCTTTGAAAGTTTGGCGGATGCTTTTTCTTGTCCACACCCTGATAAACTAAATGCTATTAAAATTGTTACTATCATACTAATTATCTTTTTACTATTAATGTTCTTCATATGTTATTCCCCCTCTTGTATATGTTACTTATATAATACATTAAAGTGCATAAATATACAATATATTTTTTTAATGTTTATAAGTTAATTACATGTCACACCCTCTATAGCTCGATTTTGTAAACGTTTTTATTTTTTATGCGCAATTTCATTGATTTTTCGTTAGTTTAAACATTGTATATAGTTGTATATTATTCAATAAAAAAAACCGCCTTTCGGCGATAATTTAACTGTATTTTATAAAATAAATTTATTTTTTGTCCTTAGTCAAAAGCGGATTACTAATTTTTCTTTGTTTAGCTAAACTAATTTGATATTCAACTAATTTGTTTTGCAAATCAATTATTTTGTATTTCGATGATTGTAACCTAAATTTTATGTCTTTATTCTCTACTTTTATTTTTCGGTTTTCTTCAATGCAAATTTTTGTAGACTCTTTCATTACTTCTAATTCCTTTTGCAATCTTATATTCTCTTGCTCTAAGGTTTTTACATACTCACCATTTTCTATATTTTTGAATTTATTTTGCAATTCCTCATTATATGCTTCCATATGATTTAATTGTTTTTTAAAATCTTCTAATTGAAGAATAGATTCCTTATCCTGCTTTTCTAAAGATTCACTTTTTTTTGAAAGTTCATTGCAAAGTGAACGACTTTTAAACATATCATCGCCTAAATTTAAAGCAGTCAAAATTGCTGCTGAAGAAGTGCTAAGCTTTTCATTGTTGCCCATTATATTCTTTATTTTCTTATCCACATAACTAGCTACCATATGTAAATATTCTTCTCTTTCGTCACCTTTTAAATTATATTCATTGCCATTTATTTTTATCGTTACAACGTTCATCTAAAACACCCTCTTAGACAGATTAGTTACATTTATTGTACCACATTATAACTGTTTATAAAACCAAAATTTTCAAATTAATTAACAGAATATTTCTTCATTCACATTTCAGAAGAGAAATCTTGCTCTTATGCCTTTTTACATACTCCCAGAAGATGTTTTAATTTTTATGCCAATAATAAAATCCCCCTTATTTCTAAGAGAGATCTTATTTAGGATTATTATCTAAGCTCAGCACCTAGTTTATGTTCTAAAGATCTTAATATTTTTTCATGCACTTTATTTACTTCTTCATCTGTTAAAGTCTTATCCTCACGTCTATATACTATAGAATAAGCTATACTCTTCTTATCCTCAGCTATTTGTTTGCCTTTATACACATCAAATAACTTAGTACTTTCTAAAATATTTCCGCCTTGCTTTACAATTATATCTTCAATATCCTGAACCAGAACTTCATCATCAACTATAAGTGCAATATCTCTTGTCACAGCAGGGAATTTTGGTAATGCACTATACTTTTTATTTAAGTCGGCATGTTTATATAGAATATCTAAATTCAATTCTGCTACATAACATCTTTGATCCACTTCATAGTTTTCTGACACTTTAGGATGAATTTCTCCTACCACTCCAACAAGTTCTCTTTTTAAGTATAAATTAGAGGTTTTTCCAGGATGATAAGTAGAATTCTCACTTTCCCTTTTAAATGATGTGTTTTTTAGTCCTAAACTATCTATTACATTTTCCACTACACCCTTTAAATCTAAATAATCAACATTTCCGTACATTCCTATAGTTAATATATTTCTCTCTTCTGGGAGTTTGCTGTCATCTTCATTTGGTATATAGACCTTGCCTATTTCGAACAATCTAGCTTCCTCATTATTTCTTGAATAATTTCTACCTAAACATTCCATCATAGATGCTATCGTTGTTGTTCTCATTATACTATAATCTTCACCTAGAGGATTTTTTATAGTAACTACTTTTCTAAGCTGGCTATCTTCAGACACTAAAATTTTATCGAATATTTTAGGACTTACAAAGGAGTAACTTATGGATTGATTAAGTGCACTAGCTGTTAAAGAAAAGACTACTTTATCTTCTAGTTTTTGTTTTTCACTTTTCCCACTTTTTGAAGTAGCACAATTAGGTACCGTAGATGGTATATTATCATAGCCATATATTCTAGCTATTTCTTCGGCGATGTCTTCTCTGATGTTTATATCGCTTCTAAATGTAGGTACCTGTATAATTAAAAAATCACCGTCTATTTTTGTAGAGAGTTCCAACCTATCAAGGTATATTTTCATATCACCTTTTGATATATCAGTTCCTAAAAAGTAATTGATCCAATTTGAATCTACTTCTAAAGTATGAGTTTTTAAAATCTTCGGATATATATCTATACATCCCTGCATTATTTCACCCGCACCTAATTCCTGTATTAAATGACAAGCTCTATCCATAGCCATTTCAGCCATATTAGGATCTAAATCTTTTTCAAATTTTGAAGATGCATCAGTTCTTAGTGATAATTTTTTAGAAGCAAGTCTTATATTTACTCCCTCAAAGTTTGCACTCTCAAAAATTATACTTGTGGTATCATCTTTAATTTCAGAATTTAAGCCTCCCATTATACCTGCAAGACCTATAGTTCTATCTCCATCTTTAATATTTAAAATACTTTCATCTAATTCTCTTTCTACTTCGTCCAAGGTAATAAATTTTTCGTTAGGATTAGCTCTTTCAACTACAATATTATTAGTAGTAATTTGCCTAGCATCAAAAGCGTGCATAGGTTGACCAAGCTCTAACATTACAAAATTTGTAATGTCAACTATGTTATTTATAGGTCTAAGTTCCGCATCTATTAGCCTTTCTTGCATCCATTGTGGTGATGGCTCTATTTTTATATTTTTTATACCCTTCAACATGTATCTTCTACAAAGTTCATCTTTAATATGAACCTTATAAATATCCTCTACATTCTCCTCAGCAGTTGATTTATAATCTAGTGCTGGCATTCTATGTTCAGTTCCTAGTGTTGCAGCCGTTTCTCTAGCTATACCTAGAATACTTAAGCAATCTGCTCTATTTGAAGTTATTTCAAAATCTATTAATACACTTTGAAGCTTCAAAACTTCTTTTATGTCTTTTCCAATTGGTGTATCTCCCGGAAGTATCATTAGTCCATGTACTTGTTCATCCCCTGCGATTCCTAATTCTTCCTCTGAGCAGAACATACCATTTGACATTATCCCACGAAGTTTGCCTTTCTTTATTTTTAATCCTCCATGCAAACTTGATCCATGAAGTGCTACTGGCACAATATCCTGCTGCTTCATATTGGTAGCTGCTGTAACAATTTGTATTGGCTCTGGGTGTCCTATATTTACTTGACATACAACTAGTGCATCGGCATCTGGATGCTTTACTATTTCTATAATTTTACCTGTAACGACATTTTCAATTTCAGCACCGGAAATAATAAGTTCTTCTACTTTTGAACCGGACATAGTTAATTTATCGGAAAGCTCTTTTGGTGATATATCTATATCCACATAATCTTTAAGCCATTTAACTGGTACTTTCATTTTATATCCTCCTAGCATTGTATTTTACTAAATAAGCGTGAGCAATTTAGCCTCTTGCATTCTTATAAATATTGTCTAAAATTATAAATTTACATTTTAGAATTGTTTTAAAAATCTCATATCACTTTCATAAAGTGCTCTAATATCATCTATTCCGTATTTTAACATTGTAATTCTATCAAGGCCAAATCCAAAAGCAAATCCGCTATACACTTCTGGGTCGATTCCACAATTTCTTAGCACATCAGGATGAACCATTCCACAACCTAAAAGTTCAATCCACCCACTACCCTTGCATACCTTACAACCCTTACCGTTGCAAACAAAACAAGTAGCATCCATCTCAGCGGATGGCTCTGTAAATGGAAAATGATGTGGTCTAAATTTCATTTCCATTTTATCTCCAAACATCTTTTTAGTAAATAACTCTAAGGTTCCTTTTAAATCCGCAAAAGTAATACCCTTATCTACTATTAATCCTTCAATTTGATAAAATATTGGTGAATGAGTAGCATCTACTGCATCCGATCTATAAACCTTACCTGGAGAAATCATTTTTATAGGCGGTTTCTGACTTTCCATAGTTCTTATTTGTACTGGTGAGGTTTGAGTTCTTAAAACTATGCTATCATTTATATAAAATGTATCCTGTTCACCTCTTGCAGGATGATCTTTTGGTATGTTTAAAGCTTCAAAATTATAATAATCTTTCTCCACTTCAGGGCCCTCTTCAATAGCGAATCCCATAGATAAGAATATATCATTAACTTTTTCAAGTGTTAAATCCAAAGGATGCCTTTTGCCTACTATTTGTTTTTTCCCTGGCATAGATATATCTATAATTTCGCTTTTTAGCCTCTTTTGAATCTCATGGTTTTTTAATTGTTCTGAGGCATTAGTAATAAGTGTTTCTATATCGCTCCGAACTTCATTTGCTAATTTACCAATAATTGGTCTTTCTTCATTTGAGAGCTGTCCCATACCCCTTAATATTTGTGTAAGTTCTCCTTTTTTGCCTAAATACTTAACTCTAATATTTTCTAATTCTGTTTTAATTGCCGATTGTTTTAGCTCTAGCAATGCTGCAGCTTTTATAGCTTCTAATTTTTCCTTCATAATTATTTCTCCTTTCACATTTATATACTTTTACATTATATATTTTTTTATAAAACAAAAAAAACCGTCCACAACGAAGGGACGGAAAATCCGCGGTACCACCCTAATTGACTAAAAAATAGTCCTCTTAGATAAAGTTATCGATTTTACCCGCTAAGCAGCTACTTTGTTTCGCTGTTAGAACTCTGGAGTGAACTTCAATATAAAAATCGCTTTGGAAGCTCTCAGTCTAAGGCTTCTTATCCCTGTAAGTATTCGTATATTTACTCTCTCCGTCATAGTTTATTGTTACTTATTATTATTTGAAAGTATACAAAACATTATAACTACAACTATAAGAAAAATCAACTATAATTTTAATATTTTATGTTATTTTTTTGCCTTACCACTTCATACATCATAATTGATGCAGCAACTGCTACATTTAAAGATTCTGCACCACCTGGCATAGGAATTTTAATTTTCAAATCACATAGATCATAAACTTGACTTCCAATTCCATTGCCCTCATTTCCAACTGCTATAATAATCTTTTCTTTTAAGTCTACTTCATAGAAGTTTTTATCAGTGTCCAGTGAACTACCAACTAGTTTAAATCCACTATTCCTAAGTTTTTTTACTAATGATAAATCATTATCATAAATAACAGGTATTTTAAAAATAGAACCCATGGTTGCTCTTAAAGTTTTTTCATTGTAAATATCCACCGTATCCTTTGTAATTAGAACCCCTAGTGCTCCAGCCGCATGAGCAGTTCTAATTATAGTCCCCATATTACCAGGATCTTGTATTTTATCAGCAAGCACGTAGAAACCCTGCTCATAAATAATTTCTGCGGATTTATTGCGTACAACGGCCATAATCCCTTGCGGATGCTCCGTGTCACAAATACTTTTAAATAAACCATCACTAATACTGTAAACTTTAGTATTCATTTGTAGTTTATCTTTCAAAGAGGAGTTTTCATATTTCACTTCCCCTCTTGCACTTATAAAAATATTCACCACTTCAAAATCAGAATCTAACGCTTCCTTTGTAAATCTAAACCCCTCAACTAAAAACATATTACTGCTTATTCTATATTTTTTTTCCTTTAATTTTTTAATTTCCTTAATCAATAAATTATCCTTACTCTGAATATATTCCAACTTAATACCCCTTATTTAACTAGACTTTCTAATTTATTTAATTCTTCAATGCTACCTATAGCAACAATAATATCTCCAGACTCAATCATATTATCAGCAGATGGAGAAACATCAATGTCATTGTTTCTTTTTATAGCCATTACATTTATGCCATATTGAGCTCTTATATTTAATTCTCTAAGAGTCTTATTGTTCCATTCTTCTGGGCTAACAACTTCAGCTATACTATAGTCAGGAGATAACTCTATGTAATCTAGTATGTTTGACGAAACTAAATTATGAGCAACTCGTACCCCCATATCTCGTTCTGGAAAAACTACTCTATTTGCGCCTATTTTATACAAAACTTTGGCATGTAACGCATTAGTCGCTTTTGTAATTACATACTTCACTCCCAGTTCCTTGACCAATAGTGTTGCTAAAATACTAGACTGAATATTAGTTCCGATGCTAATAACTGCACAATCAAAATTACGAATGCCAAGAGCTCTTAAGCTATTTTCATCATTGGCGTCAACTTGAACTGCATGAGTCACTTTATCCGATATATTCTGAACAACATCTTCATCAAAATCAACTGCCAGTACATCATTTCCTAGTGAATATAAGGTTTCTGCAACAGATGTTCCAAATCTTCCAAGGCCTATAACAATAAATTGTCTTTTACTCATTAACTCCACCCCTATCCAATTAAAATTTTACCCTCTGGATATTTTATAGTTCCAGAATTAGACCTTCGCTTTTTAGCTAATGCTAATATTATTGTAAGTGGTCCCACTCTTCCAGCATACATGGTAAAGGCTATTATTATCTTACCTACAAATGTTAATTTTGTAGTTAGCCCTAACGTTAAACCAACTGTAGCAAATGCTGACGTAGCTTCATATAGAAAGTATTCAAAAGGAAGATTATGTTGCTCAGTAATAGATAAGATCATGGTAACTCCTATAACAAGCGTTAGTCCAATAATTGCTATTGCAAATGCCTTATACACAACGTCTTTATTTATACGTCTTTGCAGTATTTCAGTCTCTTCACGTCCTCGAACTACAGATACAACAGTCATAAAAATAACAATAGCAGTAGCTGTTTTTATTCCACCTGCAGTTGAGCCAGGGGACCCACCTATAAACATTAAAATTATTGTTAAAAACTTACCTGCAGCTGTCATCTGGTCTGATGGAATAGAATTAAACCCTGCAGTCCTTGGAGAGATTGATGCAAAAAGCGAAGATAAAAACTTACCCTTAAAAGACATTCCTTGAATAGTGTTAGGATTATTCATCTCAAAAATATACATAAGTATTGCCCCTCCAACAATTAACACTAGGGTAGTATAAATAACTACTCTAGAATGTAAGGACATTTTCATAATTCCCTTATAATTATAAATTTCTACCCAAACATAAAATCCTAATCCCCCTATTACAACTAATGCTGAAATTGTCAATATTACTACAGCATTATTAGCATATGCAGTGGCACTAGTAAAGTTTCCCATAAGATCAAATCCAGCATTACAAAAGGCAGAAACAGCATGGAATATACTATAATAAATTCCTTTAGCAATTCCAAATTGAGGAATAAATTGCGTTGAGAATAATACTGCACCAGTTCCTTCAACAGCAACTGTAAACATCAATACGTATTTAGCCATTTTAACTAACCCTTGAAGTGAACTAACATTCATAGCTTCCTGCATTATTAGTCTTCCCTTTAAGGTTATTCTTTTACCTAAAATCAAAAAAACTAGTGTGGTGACAGACATAAATCCCAAACCGCCTATTTCTATAAGTATCATTATTACAGTTTTTCCAAAATATGTCCAGTACGTCCCCGTATCTAATGTTACTAGTCCTGTAACACACACAGCAGACGTAGACGTAAATATACAATCTATAAAGGGTGTAATTTTACCACTCTGAGATGCTATAGGTAGGCTAAGTAATATTGCACCTATTAATATCACTATAGCAAAACCTAATGCAAGTATCTGAACGGGAGTATATATATTTTTCTTTTTAATATTCTTAATACTTGATTCCAAATTAATCACCTCTAAATTTTACAAATGATGTATATTACAATATTATAGCACTTATCATAGTTTAACCCTAATTATAACATTAAACATTTTTTTGTAAATAATGCAATAAAAAATGTAGCCTAAAGGCTACATTTATAAATAGTTTTAAGCTTGTAATTGTTTTTTTGCAACTTCTACTAATTCAGCAAAAGCTTTTGGATCATTTATAGCAATTTCAGAAAGCATCTTTCTGTTAATATCTACGCCTGCAAGCTTCATTCCATTCATAAATCTTGAATATGAAAGGTCGCTTAATCTTGAAGCCGCATTTATTCTTGCAATCCAAAGTTTTCTAAAATCTCTCTTTTTTAATTTTCTTCCAATATAAGCATTTCTTAATGCTCTTATTACTGACTCATTAGCTGTTTTGAACAACTTGCTTTTTCCACCATAGTAGCCTTTTGCAAGTTTTAATACTTTTTTATGGTTTTTACGAGCGTTAACTGCCCTCTTTATTCTTGCCATTTAATATTCCTCCTAATCACCATTCACTTATAAGTATGGTAACAATTTTCTCATTGCTTTCATTTGAGTTGTTGAAACAAATGCAGCTTTTCTAAGGTTTCTTTTTCTTTTTGGACTTTTCTTAGTTAATATATGTCTTTTAAAAGCATGTGATCTTTTCAACTTACCTGAACCTGTTTTCTTAAATCTCTTTGCTGCGCCTCTGTGTGTCTTCATCTTAGGCATAATAAAATTCCTCCTCTCGGTTATGCTCTTTTAGGAGCTAAAATCATTATCATATTTCTTCCCTCTTGTCTTGCTGGTTTCTCAACAATATAAATATCGCCAATTTTTTCTACAAAAGAGCTTAATATCTTATGTCCTACTTTTGAGTTTTCAATTTCTCGTCCTCTGAATCTTACGGTTATTTTTACCTTATCTTCATCTAACAAGAATTTCTTAGCATTACTAGCCTTGATTGCAATATCATGGTCTTCTATGGTTGCACTTAATCTTATTTCTTTAAGATTGACAACCTTCTGCTTCTTTTTAGCTTCTTTTTCTTTTTTCTGTTGTTCATAGATAAACTTACCAAAGTCCATTATTCTACACACTGGTGGTTTTGCTGTAGGGGACATCATAACCAAATCCATATCTTTTTCTTCTGCAAGCTTCAAAGCATCTTTAGTATTCAAAATACCTAATGCAGCTCCATCAAATCCTATGACTCTTATTTCTGAGTGTCTTATCTCTTCATTCATCATGAAATCTTTGTTTTTACTAATAGTTTTCACCTCCTAGGTGTATTAAGAAAATTTTGTAATATTAAAATAATAAAAAGGACAGCAAATGCCGTCCTTAATAGTAACAAATCTAAATTACTAATTAACCTAACTAGCATTACTGTTAGGTGAGAAACGGCTGTTCCTTCTTGTGAAGTATAATTCTATTATATTAAATTGTTTTTTATATTTTGACTCACAACAATTATGATTATACTATTTAATTTTTTATTTGTCAACACTGTTTTGTTTTAATTTAAACATTTTATTTCTCTACCTTTTATTTCTATATTTCTTAAATTCCTACTTTTTTCTAGTGACACAATAATTACCATGTATTTATAGCATTTTTTATCTTAGCACATTCAGCACAATCATTACAATAAGAAACCTTATCTACAAATACATTGCTTATGGTTTGTAAAAATTCTTTATTTTTACAATTCTCTGAGCAATGTATAATTACTTTTTTAGGCGCAACAGTTATCATTGTGCTAATTATCAGTTCTTCTGTATTTTCAGTTGAACCAAATTTAATATTTGGTAATTCCATTAGCATTTCTTCTGCTAAATCATTTCCTCCTTCATCTTTTAAATAACAGTCTCCATTTCTTTGAATTAAAATATTAACCTCATCTACCTTGCTATCTTGAATTTCAACAAAGTATCTAAGTAACTTTATAAACTCACCGTATTCTTTTTCTGCCATATACTCTTCTACAACCTTATCAACAATACACTCTAAATCCATCTTTAGTTCCTTTGTCCTAAAGGTTAGAAATCCACTTATATTAATCTCCTTGTTCTCTTCTATACATTTAGATATTTTATCCATAATACCATTTTTTTTATTTATACAATATACCATATTAGGACCGGATATTTCTCCATCGCAGAGCAATGCTACTTTTATCCTAGGTTTAATTTCTTTTATTTCATCATACCTGAGAAAAAAATAAGTTTCTGTTAAAAAATTATTCATTTGTTTTTTATAAAATTCCATTATTACAATTTTATATAGCATATTAGCAATATTAAAATTAAATGCCCGTATATTATTATAACTTAAGTTATCCTCGCCACAAAAAAATTTTACAAAATGAGTATCTCCTATTATAGATTCCGCTATACCTAAAATCGTTTTTTTATGTTCAAAACAGTTCTTAACATCTTTGATTTCATCAATAATGGATTCCATACTGCTATTATATACAACAGTTAATAAAAGCATTTTGCACACTCCCTTCTCATAGGATAGTATGTGTGTAAAATTAATGGATATGCAAAATACATTAAACAATTATCGACATATTGCATTTTACAATAGCTTTGTGTTATAAATTAAACTATAAGAACAAAATAATATATAGGAAATAGGTGGCTTAAAATGAAAAACCTTATTGTTGATTTTAGAATTCACAATGATGAAAAAAAATACTTAATTTCTCTTGGATATAATTTACTTATTTGTCCTCCTAGTAATCTTTTATATGAGGCTGTACATGGCCACCCTGATATGCTTATGCATATTTTAGACCACAATATCATTATTCATAAAGATATTGATAATAAATTTATACATCAGTTAAATTTACTAGATTACAAAATTTACAAATCAAGTTCATCTTTGCAAAATTCATACCCATACGATGTACTTCTTAACTCCTTCTGTTTAGGCAATCTTTTTGTTCACAATCTTAATTACACTGATACTGTTCTTCTATCACTTTTAAAACACAAAAAATTAATAAACGTAAAACAGGGTTATACAAAATGTTCAACTTGCATAGTAAATAATCATGCAATCATTACTAGTGATCTCTCTATTGCCAAAACACTAAGTCTTGAAAAAATAGATGTATTATTAATCCCTCCAGGCGATATTCTTCTACCTGGCCTTAATTACGGTTTTATTGGTGGCTCAACTGGTCTTATTTGCGATAATGTCTTAGCTTTCTACGGCCATTTAGATCACTACCTATATGGCAAAGAGGTATTAAAATTTTTAAGCAAGCATAAGGTAGAGCCTGTATTTTTAAGAAACGGAAAATTAATAGATAGGGGCAGCATTTTCAGGTTGTAACAAAAGAAAAGCAAAAAAGTCGGGAAAAAGGTTGGGGACGGTTAACAATTATTGCCTCTTTATTTAAGTACAAGTATTTTATAATGGCTTGTACCTTTTTATTTATAAATACATCCACTTTCAGCATATTTTTATTATTTCCAGCTTACATATAGTATAGAAAATTTCCAATTTAAATGCTTGTCCCATTTCACTAATTTAAAAAATTCGCAGCTTTTTTTGATTTTTCAAATTATACAACTTAAAATATATCTTTTAATATATTTAACTTTTATTTTGAAATTAAGTACTATTCGCAATATTAGAATTTACAATGTACCAAATACAAATGAATTATCACTTAGCATAAATTTCAATAAATTCTCCAATAATATTTTCATATTTTTGTTCATTACCAATCAATTCAATA
>CAYXOL010000038.1:0-47243 GCA_964467165.1 uncultured Clostridium sp. | reverse complement strand
CACGGTGGTGTGAGAGGACGCTAAATAAATTAATTATTTAGCTCCTACTCGATTGAAAAAGCACAGATGCAAATGATAGATCTATGCTATCATTTTTTTTATATATTATAATAGTAAAATTTATGATTTAATTATATGAAAAATAAACCCACCTGGTCTGACCAAGTGGGTTTGCTTTAAAATTTAAAGGGCACATCTAAAAATGTATATTTTGGAAGGCCATTTTCAATAGAAATTTTTGGCTGCCCCATTATTAATGGTAGAGTATATTCGTAAGCTTCGCGAGTTACATTATTACCTTCCTCATTAATCCATTCTAAAGGGAAGTATTTAATATTATTTGCAACCTTTACTGTTTCAAGTACAAAAGGTTCAGACTTATATGGTGAGTTTGAAAGTCTTCTTAGCCCTATCATGTTTCCACTAATTCCGTCAATGGAATAAGAAGCTGCGGCGCGACCTACTTCATAGGCTTCATCAATATCTGTCTGAGATGCATAGTGCATAGAGCAGCGCTGAATTGTTGAAAGTTCCAAAACTCTAACTTTCTGCGCAGTATTTGTTGTTAAAATTAAATTTTTAAGGTAAGCACAAACTCCACCTAATTGGGCATGACCAAATTTATCAAGTCCAGTTTCGCTGGTTTCGCCTAAGAATTTGCCGTCTTTAGTTCGTATACCCTCAGAAACCACTACGAAAACATGATTTTTTTCAGTAAGTTTTTTGCTAACATCTCTCAAGAAATTCTCTGAACTAAAGGCAACTTCCGGTAGATATATGAAATCAGCAGCAGGTTTACCGTTAATAGTTGCAACGCAAGCACTAGCTGCGAGCCACCCTGTATCACGTCCCATTGTTTCAAGTATGAACACTCCTTTTGCAGGATATACACTGGCATCTAGGAAGTTTTCAAGAACCGAGGTGGCAATTAGTTTGGCTGCACTACCAAAGCCAGGAGTATGGTCCATTATTGGTAGGTCGTTATCTATAGTTTTGGGAATGCCAATAAATTTTACATCCTTGTTATGCTGCTTTGCATAAATGCTAAATTTATGTACAGTATCTTGTGAATCATTACCTCCAATGTAAAAGAAGGTTTTAATTTCATGTTGTTCTAAAATTTCAAAAAGTCTTAAATACTCTTCTGGGTTTTCTTCATAGGATTTTAACTTATATCTGCAAGAACCAAGGCCGGAGGAGGGAGTGTATTTTAATCCTTTAACCTCATCATAGGGTAGAATTGATAAGTTTACAATATTGTTATTTAAAATACCTTGTATTCCATTTATGCCAGCATAAACGTTATCATAGTGGTGACAGTTATTATTCTCATCTAGTACTCCTATGGCACTAGCGTTTATTACAGAAGTTGGGCCGCCTGATTGTGCGACTATACAATTTTTCATTTTTAAATTTCCCCTTTCCATAGTAATTAAATTATGATTTCACTAAATAGAATCTACTAATTAATTATAAGGTATAAGGTTAAGTTACTCAAGATGGAATTAGATTTTAAATGAGTCATTTCAAAAATTATAAAAATAATTAATGTTTACATATAAAAATTTCATTGGGCATAATATATTGGAGTATATTGATATATGCATAAGAAATTAAAAGTAATAATATGGAAAAAATATAATTATTTTAAGAAATTCAAAGACTAATTTTATTTTTAATGATAAAATATATGTATAATATTTTAAAGGTTTAGTTAAATCTTTGTGATATAAAATCAGGAGGGGTACAATGGTAAATTATAATACAAACCATGGAAAAGAATTGAAGAATAACATAGTTCTAAAAGAAGTTAATATTAGAGGAAATTTGTGTGGTGAATTTGCTGAGTATACTATTGACCATGTATATGAGAATAAAGGAACAAATGATGTAGAAGCAATTTATACTTTCCCAATTCCAGAACGTGCAGTTATATCAGGATTTGAAGCAGTGCTGGGTGGTAGGACTATAAAGGGATTAATACAAGACAAGGAAGAAGCAAGTAAGGTATACGAGAATTTTAAAGAAAGCGACAATAATTCCATTTTGCTAGAAGAATTCAATGATAATATACTTAGAATAGTAATTGGTAAGATTATTTCTAATGAAGTTGTGAAAATTAGAGTGTCTTATATAGAAGAACTTACCTATGAAAATAGAAACCTGAAATTAATTATTCCAACAATAGTACCACCAATAAATCTTTCTGAAAACAGCAATTTAATTTCTAATGACAGTGGTGACAATAGTAAACTTAATCCTTATAAATTTACTTTAAGATTACTAGTTGAATCTTTAACAAAATTAGAATTTAAGTGTTCTTCTCATAAACTAAAGGTTGAATATGAAGATAATAATTTATATAAAGTAACTTTAGATGGTAAAGATCAAACAATGGATGAAGATTTAGAAATCACCCTTGAGGAACAAGAAAAATTAGAAACCACAGGAATGATATATGATTACCCTAGAGACGATAAAGGGATTTTATATTTAAGATTTATTCCTGAAATTGAAGTAGAGCAAGAGATATCTGGAGCAAATTATATATTCCTATTAGATTTATCACAGTCCATGGGAGGAAATAAGCTAATAGAGGGCAAAAATGCTCTTCAATTATCTTTAAGAAATTTAACGCTAGGAGATACTTTTAATATTGCAGCTTTTGGAGATGAACTTCATTATTTTTCTAAAGAGATAAAAGTTGATTTTAATGAAGAGAGTTTAAGCGCTGCTAGTGCATGGATTCAAGAACTTAAGCCAGAAAAGGAAGCAGTGATTTTTGATGCTATAAAGTATGCGCTATTGGGTAAAAGTGATAAAGAGGAAAATATAATATTCTTATTTACAGATGATTTGGTGGAAAATGAAAAAGAAATATTGAATTTTGTAGAAGAAAATATTAAAGAAAGTAGAATATTTCCTTTTGGTATAGATACATCCGTTAATAGCTATTTTATAAATAAATTAGCTCGTATTTCTTATGGCGCGGCAGAGGTTATATATCCGGGAGAAAGAATTGAAGATGTGGTGCTTAAACAATTTAATAGAATTAAAAATCCGCAAGTTACTGATATCGAAATTGATTGGGGCAAAATGAAGGTGGAAACAACATTCCCAAGAACAATTAAATATATGTATGATAAAGAGCCATTTTCAATTTTCGCTAAAATTAACGGTGAAGTAGAGGGTGTAGTAGTTTTAAAAGGAAAAGTAGGAAAAAATAGAATACAAAGAATAATTAAACTAAATGACCTTGAACTCGAAGAAAACGTTAATTTAATTGAGAAAATATGGTACAAAAAGCGTATACAATCTCTTCAACATAGAGTTAAATATGAACGAGGCGAACTTCAAGAAGCAATGTACAACAAGATTGTTGAAATGTCTAAAAAAGTTGGTATAATTTGTAAAGAAACTTCTTTTATGCTTTACGAAGAGATGGAAGACCCCATTGTGGGCATAATAATAAGGAAGATATTACCTGTTAAAACTACCAAATCATTAGAACTTTCGTATGAAAGTTTGGATGAGGAATCGGAATCAACAGCCTTCTACTATAAAGATCTGTCAAAATTAAAAGAAAAGCATGATAAATACTCCAATTTTAAAAGAAGTGAGGTACTACGAGTTTTAGCCTCTAATCAATTTGCCAGTGGTGCCTTTGGTATAAATGTCACCGATAGTTTAGAAAGCAATATAAATTACACTGTAAAAGCAATGCTAGCATTTGTAATGGGTAGCGAAGACGTTAAAATCTACACTAATCAATTAAATAAATCTTTAGAGTTTTTAAATAAATCCTTAGAAAAACCTGATTTAGAGTTAAATAGAGAAGAATATAAAAATATATTATTAGCTTTAAGCTTATCTATCCAAAAGGATGTAGCGTTATCCCTTCAAAAGGGAAATATTGAAAAGAAAATCCATGAACTACAAGAAAAATTTGAATTGCATAATATTGATTTAATGCAAATTCAAAATGAATTTATTAGTGAAGTGGAGCATCAGTCTAATGAGCCTAAAGACACACTTAATTTTATAATTCATGCTGCTATATCAAAAATTGTATAAGATTTAAATCCAAAAATCCCACAGGTCACTTATGTGGGATTTTGTTTGTCCATTTGGAAATCAGGGATAGTTATTAATTTAGAATCATGATATATTATATTTAGAAATTATTAATTAAAATAGAGGGATTTTAAAAAAGTAAGTGTTTATTATTTTTTTAAAATTCTTATGTATAAGGAAGTAAGGATAATGATAAAACAAAACATAATAGATTTAAAATACAGTGATGAGGAAATAATTAAAAAGCGGTATACTATAAGAAATAAATTTATAGCTAATTCTAAAAATGTTAATTCAGGAAATATACAGTGTATGTCAAATAATGATATAAAAATTTTATTTAACTTATATGATGAGGAATTTTTCAGGGATTATTTTAAAGATAATTTAAATGAGATTATAACTTTTTCCTTGTCTACTAGAATGACTAATGCTGCAGGGAAAACAATATACAGTAGAAAAATGAATCTATTACAGGAAACTGAAAAAACTTATGAAATAAGGATGGGTATAAAATTCTTTTTTCAATATTATAAAGTAAAAAGGGACAAGATAGTATCAGGTATCAATACAGTTGATTCACTAGAGGCATTTCAAATAGTATTTGAACATGAATTGTGCCATTTAATGGAGTTTCATCTTTATGGTGAATCTAGTTGTAAAAAACCTAGGTTTAAGTTCATGGTTAGTAATATATTTGCCCATACAGAAGTAAGTCATCAATTGCCAAGTCAAAAGGAGATAATTTCTTTGGATTACGGCTTTAAGATAGGCCAAAATGTGTGCTTCACTTTGGAAAATAAAAAATATAGTGGATTTATTTATAAGATAAATAAAAGAGCAACAGTTATGGTTAAGGATAGCAAGGGTACTTATAAAGATGGTGAGGGCACCACCTATTCTAAATGGTATGTAGGCTTTGGACAATTAGTATGATGCAAAAACTTAGCGATAGAAATATTATTTATTAGTATAAAAGGGATTTAATAAAGATTACCACATTTGGTTATAATATATGATATAATTTAGTTAAGACTGCTAATAGACGTAAAGATTAATCTTTAGCTTTTATAAATTGTTAATATAATATCTTAATAGGAAGGTGACGAAAATGAAGAAAATTTTTTCAGTAATATTATGTAGTGTATTAATGTTTTCATTGGTTGCTTGTGCAAGAACCGAGGCAAAAAAACAAGATACTTCAAAAGTTACAGTTAAAGAGGAGACCAAACCAGATTCTAACGTAGTAGCAGGTAATGTAGAAGTGAAAAGTAGTGAAGTGGTAATGTATTTTAGTGATGATCAAGCTATGAATCTAGTAGGTGTAAAAAGGACTATTGTAAATCCTACAGCAAAGTCTATTGTAAGTGAACTATTAAAAGGACCAGATGTAAAGACTGCAGAACAAGCAAAATTAGTGGCAACATTGCCAGTGGGTGTAGAAATAATAGATGTACAAGTTAAGGAAGATATAGCTTATGTTGATTTTAAAGGTAACGTAAGTGAAAAAATAAGTGGGTCTGCAGGAGAGGGAATGGCACTGTATTCAATTATAAACACATTAGTTTTAGATAAGGAATTGGGAATAAAAAAGGTTCAATTTCTTGTTGATGGAAAGAATGTTGAGAGTATAGCAGGTCATTATGATGTTAGTAAACCTATGATTGAAGATTTAAATATGATAAAAAAATAATAGTAACAGAAAAGGCAAGTTATTTTAAAATAACTTGCCTTTTTAACCCAAGGGATTTTTTGACAACCCAAAGTGATTTACATTACAACCCGTATACATCCCTACACACCCTTAAGAGCATTACAGCACATATACACATCTTTACTCGACCATATAAAATACCTTGGGAGCTAAAAATAACCTCTCGACTAAGAATAACCCCTAGTTATATACTAATAAAACCTGCGGCAACCTATATGATCTTAGCTCGACTATTACACATCCGGGAGAACCATAAAAGTACGGTTGGGTACATATATAGCTGTTAAGAACCCATAATAATCTTCCCTCCGGCATATAAAAAACCTTAGTAGATATCGTATACACCTTTGGCCGAATACTCTAAAACCATTTCCGATCTAGGAGCACTCTTGGCTCAACCACTTTGAATCATCTATTGATACTATTGTATGCTTTTTTCAATTTATTATACTATTGACAATCAAAAAAAATTAAAAAAGGCTAAGAATTATTTACCAGAAAGAATTTCTTTCATAGAAGCAATAATAAATTCAATATCTTTTTTAGAAATCCAATTGTGTGTAACAAAGCGCATTAAACCATCTTCTTCTCCATTAATTTTTATGCCTCTGTTATAAAAATTTTCTACTAATTTATCGCTACTAAATCCAGTAGCACTCATATCAAAGAAAATCATATTAATATGTATATCCTCTTTATTTACTTTTATTCCAGAGATTTTTGACAATTCATCTCCAAGTAATATAGCATTTTCATGATCTATTTTAAGTTGTGGAATCATTTCACGTAGTGCTACAAGTCCTGCTGCAGCTAAAATCCCAACTTGCCTAAGTCCCCCACCTAAAACTTTTCTTTTCTTTCTTGCTTTGGCAATAAACTCTTTATCACCACAAAGCATAGAGCCTATTGGTGCACAAAGAGACTTGGACAGGCAAAACATTACGCTGTCACAATATTTAGTGAGCTCAGTTGCCTCCACATCTAGGTATGCAGCGGCATTAAAAAGTCTTGCACCATCTAAATGAACGGGTACTGATTTTTCTTTTGCCAAATTATAAGTTTTTTCCATAGTACAAAGTGGTATTACTCTTCCACAAGAATGGGCATTTTCTATACATATAAGACCTGTACTAGGATAATGAATGTCTTCTTCTTCTTTTCTAATTCTAGCCTGAATTTGGCTTGGGTCTAGGTCTCCCTTATTACTGATTAAAGTTCTAAGTTGAACCCCGGCAATTATTGAGGAACCAGCAACTTCATGTACCACTATGTGACAATCATCACCTAGAATAACTTCATTTCCTCTTGTGCAATGGGTAAAGAGTGCTAGCTGATTTCCAAAAGTACCACTTGGAACAAATAGTGCAGCCTCCTTACCAACAAGTTTCGCCGCATATTCTTCTAGAGCGGTTACCGTTGGATCATCACCATAAACATCATCCCCAACTTCTGCTGTAAACATAGCTTGCCTCATATTTTGTGTAGGCTCAGTTACTGTATCGCTTCTTAAATCTATAAATTTCATTTACATACCCTCCTTATTGGTGTTTGGGGGACATAATATTTCTTAAGTGTTATGTCCCATATAAATCACTATAGATAATATTATAACTTAAAATTTTTTTTAATTATAGTAAATTGCAAAATTTCCACGTGTGGAGTAGAATATACATTTGGTTTCTATGGTAAAATATCTATATTGATAGCTATAAAAAGGTGGTGTAAAAGTAATGAGTGAAACAATCCGATTTATTCATGCTGCAGACGTGCATTTAGGATCCTTTCTTAACATAAATGGAAATCCACCAGAAGAAGTACAGGCCATATGTAGAGAGGGTGTATACGATGCATTTCAAGGTATATGTGATATTGCCATTGAATATAAGGTGGATTTTATATTGATTTGTGGTGATGTATATGACAGTTATTTAAGATCTGTACGAGGAAATAGGTTTTTTATTAATAAGTGTTTAAAATTAAATGAAATGAATATAGGCGTATATGTTATTTATGGCAATCACGATGCTACTAATGACAAAGAAGAATTGTTTGACATGCCACCTAATGTACATGTTTTTAGTTCTGATAGTGCAGAAATTTTCGAAGTATATAAAGAAAATGAAATTGTAGCAAAAATTGTTGGGAGATCCTATAAGCATCGAGCCGAAAGAGAAAAAATCTATGAGGATTATTTATTGGATAATGATAGTTTTAATATTGCAATGCTTCATACTGCACTCCAAGGGGATAATAAAAATTATGTTCCTTGCACTTTAGAAGCACTTACGGAGGTTCCTAATATAGATTACTGGGCACTTGGACATATTCATAAAGCTAATATTTTAAGTGAAAAAAGGCCTATTATAGCTTTTTCAGGGATTCCTCAAGGGCGTGATATGGGAGAGCAGGGACAAGGTGGGGTTTTCTACGTTGAGGTATGCAAGAAAGAAATTGTTAATATGGAATTTTTGCCTATAGCAAAAATTATATATAAAAGTATAGAAATAGTCATAGGCGAAGATCACAATATAGATAATTTTAGTGATTTAATGGGATTTGTTTTAGAGAAAATCAGGGAGGAGACCTATTCTTTTTCTAAAAATTCAAATGAAGAGATATACCAAAAGCAAGCAATGAATGCGGAATTTAAAGGCTGTATTTTTCAATTAACAATAAAAGGAAGAACGGCTCTGCAGCATGAAATAGCTATTATGAAGGAAGAGGATTATAAGCAGTTTATACAAGATATAAACGAAGAACTTTCAGAAGAAAAATATTTTCTGTGGGTAGATTCTCTAATATTTAGAACTGCCTTACTTAGGCAAGATTTTGAAAGTCTTAAAATTCAGAACTCTATTTTTAGTGACTTAGATGAAGTAATTAAATTGTACAGGGAAGAGGGGGAGCATAGAGCAGAGCTTGTGAAAAATTGGGGTTCTATTTGGAAGAAACAAACCTGCACGGAAAACATAGATGAAGATAAATTTGATTTTGATGAAGAAATTACTGAGGATATTATACTGCAAGCCAGAGAGCTAGTTATTGAGAAATTAGTAGAGGCTTTAGAAATAATGTAGGGGGTGAGAATTTGAAAATAACACAGCTAGATATTAGAGACTTTGGGGTGTTTCAAGGGGAGCTTATAGAAAACTTAGGAGATGGCATAATAGTTATTGGGGGCGCGAATAGGTCCGGTAAAACTAGTTTAATGCAGATAATTAGAAATATACCTTATGGATTTTCTCAAAACAGTAATCTACCTCCACCTAAATTTCAATATGATGTCCGATGTGATTTGGAAATTGAAAGGGGCAGTGGAGCGAATATACTATTAAAGGGATTTAGTAGTCCTGAAATAGTTTGTAAAAATCCACAGTATAATATGGCAGGCAAAAATTTATATAATATAGATAAGGCAACCTACAGAGAGCTTTTCACCATAAGCCTTGATGAGCTTAATAAGAGTTCAGACAAGGAAGACAGTAATCTTCAGTCTATGCTGCTAGGAGCAGGATTTAAGCATATTATAAAAATTCCAGGAGTTGCAAAGGTGCTAAGGGAAAAAGCTAATGTCATTGGTGGAACAAGGGGAAATCCATCTACTAAAATGTTTAAGCCTTACACTGAAAATATTAAAAAAGCCGTAGAAGGAAGAAAAAAATCTATGGGGCTTATAGATAGTTTCTTGCAAAAGAAAAATATATTATCAAAGCTTCAGGATAATATAATATCAAAGGAAGAAGAACTCCTCTGTAGTAATAATAATATAATCAAATTAGAATTGTTAAAGCACAATTATGAGCTTAATGAAAATAAAAAAAACATTGAAAAAGAGCTTTATAACTACGTAATTAGTACAGAAGATATAGGAGAATATAATATCCCAAAAGCTATGACTTTAAAAGACCAATATATTAAACAACTCCATGAGTATAATAATGACAACTATGAATTTCAAAGTCAAACATCCAAGGATAAGCACATTGTGGAATTACTTCTTGAAAGCAAGGTAGAGATTAGTAGCTTTTATAATGGAATATCTGGAACTAAAGAAAGGATGAAAAATTTAATTGTTATAAAAAAAGAATATGTTGAAAAGACCCAGGCACTAACCAATAAGATTAAAAAAGCTAACGATAATTGGTGTAGCTTTAATATTGTGGAAGAAATTAGTTGTGATGAAATGCAACAAGATATTTTATTACTAAACATAGAGCAGTTTAAAAAAATAGAAACTGAAACTTTGGCTTGTAATAAAAAAAATGAAGATATTAAAATCCAAAGAGACATGTTAAACAAACAAGTTAAAACAAATGATAATGCAGTTAGTGTTAAAAAATACTTTTATTTTACACTGTTATTTATAATTTTAGGACTTGTATTGTTTTTTATAAATAAATTACTGGGGTGCTCAATTATTATAATTGGGGCCATATATTTGTATATAAATTATTCGAATAGCAAAGTGTTATTAAAAGCAAATTTGGAAACAAAAAATAACATTTATAGCTTAGAGCTGCTTTTTAGTAAAACCTCTAGTGAACTGAAAAAATTAGAAGATACTTCAATAGAAATGAATAAGGTTATGGATGAGTACAGGGATATTTTAAGGCTTGATGCCAGAGTAACACCAGATGGGATAAAAGAATATTTTAAAATTGCAGTATATTTAAAGGATGAAATATCACAATATAACTTGTTAAAGAAAAGACTAGACCAGGAGCTGCGAGCCGCCTGTGAATATTTACAGGGCATTAATGTGCTGCTTAATAAATTTGAAGATTTTAAGAGTAATAATGCGGATGGCATAAGCGGAAAAGTATTAGATATAGACAATATTTTCAATATTTGTAGTGATATATTAATAAAGGTAGAGATTTTATACAAGAACTTGATACTAGGAGAAAAAACTGAAAAGAGCTTTTCAAAATTAAATATGCTGGACAGGGAAATTGAAGCGTTTTTAGATGTAAATGCTTCTAAACAAATTAATTTCCAGGAAAACTGCCCAGAGCATGTAATTTTGTCATTAGAGAAATATATAGTCAAGGGTGAAAAATATGCAAAATATGCAAAGCATCACAATGAATTAGAAATTATTTGTGATAAGCTATTGCAAAGTGTAAAAAGCCAGCGCATACGAAAGGTACTATACTATGAAGAAAAAGAATTTAAGCAAAATATGGATGAAAGTATAGAAGATGCTAATAGGAGAAGTGTGGATGAAAATAAAAAACTATTAGAAATCCTGGATGGTTTGTACACACAATATGAAAATATATCTGAACTAAATTATGATTATGAGGTTTTAACTACTGAAAATAAGGAATTGCTAAGACAATTAGAAAACTTAAAGAATGAAAAACAGACCACAAAAGATGAGATAAAGGCTTTAAATTCTGATGAAAAGTTATTAGAATATCAGCGAAATATTAATGAAGCAAGAAGTAATTTAAGGCCGCTTGCAGAAAGTTATGCTGTTTATAATACAGCGGCTTTGTTTTTAGAAAAAATTAGAGAAAGATTTTTATCGGGCACCAAGGATAAGCTCTTAAAGGGAGCAAGTGATATTTTGTGTGAAATAACCTCAGGAGAATACAAAGATATTATGCCTATGGAGAATTTAATGAAGGGCGATTTTAAAACAGTGCTAAAAGATGAGAGTATTGCGGAAAGCTCAAAAGAGTTAAGCCGGGGTACAAAAGAGCAATTATTCTTGGCAGTTCGTATAAGTCGGATAAAAGAAATAAAGCCAAGTTTACCAGTTATACTGGATGATTCTTTTGTAAATTTTGACATAGCTCACACTAAAAATACAGTTAAGGCCTTAGTAAAGCTCTCTAAGACACATCAAATTTTTGTGCTTACTTGTCATGCAACCTTAGTACAGCTAATAAGGTCACAATGCACGCAGGCTCAATATTTCAAATTAGATAAGGGGAAATTCACAAAAAGTACTGGGGAAGATTTACAAGAATATTTAACAACACTGTAAGGTAGATAAATTATCTTTTGAATTATGTGTATAAATAATGTTATAATTAATCTTCAAAGTAATATTATATACATTTAAATAGAAGACTAATAATGTAATTTAACGGAAAGTGAAGTGGTACATATCAGTAAAGCATTGTTTATTACAGAAAAACCGAGTGTGGCTGCAGAGTTTGCTAGAGCCCTAAAAATAAATGGGAGAAAATCAGATGGATATATAGAGTCTGATAAAGCTGTTGTTACATGGTGTGTAGGACATCTAGTTACTATGAGCTATCCAGAAAAATATGATGTGAAATTGAAAAAATGGTCCTTAGATACCCTACCGTTTTTACCTAAAGCATATAAATATGAAGTTATTGATGGAGTGAAAAAGCAATTTAATATAGTTAAGAATCAACTGCTTCGCGAAGATATTGATAGGATTTATGTTTGTACAGACTCCGGGCGAGAAGGTGAGTACATATATAGGTTAGTGGATGATTTGGCTGGGAATCCTGATAAACAAAAACGAAGAGTTTGGATAGATTCACAAACTGAGGAAGAAATTGTTCGTGGTGTTAAAGAAGCAAAGGATTTGAAGGAGTATGATAGTTTATCTGAAGCTGCTTATTTAAGAGCCAAAGAGGATTATCTAATGGGGATTAATTTTTCAAGACTGCTAAGTTTAGTCTATGGGAAAACTGTAAGTAGTTATCTTGGGAAAAACTATATAGTTATTGCAGTGGGAAGAGTAATGTCTTGTGTGCTTGGAATGGTGGTTCAAAGGGAAAGAGAAGTTAGAGAGTTTATTGTTACTCCTTTTTATAAGATTATAGGTAGCTTTAAAGTAGATGAGCAGTCTATCTATGAGGGAGAATGGAAAGCGGTAGAAGGCTCAGATTATTTCGAATCACCACTACTATATAATGAAGGTGGATTTAAAAAGCAGGAAATGGCAGAAAAATTAATAGGCGAACTTCGTGATGCTAGCTTAGATGGTAAGGCTTTGGTGGAGAATGTTACTAAGAAGAAAGAAAATAAGAATGCTCCACTACTGTTTAATTTAGCTGAAATACAAAATGAGTGTTCTAAAAAATTTAAGATTAACCCAGAGCAGACACTTAGTTACATTCAAGCTATGTATGAAAAGAAAATGCTTACATATCCAAGAACAGATGCTAGGGTGTTATCTACAGCTGTGGCAAAAGAAATTAATAAGAACATACAAAAACTAACAAATTTTAACGGAGACCCTGAAATAAAAAATATAGCTGGAAATATTCTAGATAAAAAGTGGTACAGCAATATAGCTAAAACAAAATATGTTGATGATAGTAAAATCACAGATCACTATGCTATTATTCCAACAGGAGAAGGGCTCCAAAGCTACATGTCCCTAAAGGATATAGAAAAGAAAATTTATAATTTAGTGCTTAGGCGATTCCTTGCAATATTTTATCCACCAGCTGTTTATAGCAAGGTTTCTGTAATAACAAAGATTCAAAAGGAAAGATTTTTTACAACAGATAAGGTTTGCGTTGAACTGGGCTATTTGGAGGTTTTAAAACCTGATAATGAGGGAAGTAGTGTGGAAAACGTAAATATGAAATTTTTAAGCAACTTAAAAAAAGGTCAAAGTGTGAATCTGGAAGACTTAATTGTAAAAGAGGGTAAAACTTCTCCTCCTAAAAGATTTACCACAGGTTCCATAATTATAGCTATGGAAAATGCTGGTAAACTTATTGAAGATGAAGAACTAAGAGAGCATATAAAAGGCTCTGGAATTGGTACAAGTGCCACTCGTTCAGGAATTTTGACAAAGCTTGAAAAGATAGGATACATCAAATCTAACAATAAAACTCAAGTGGTTATGCCTGCACTACTGGGGGAAATCATTTATGATGTAGTAAAAAATTCTATCCCCACTTTGCTAAATCCAGAATTAACAGCTAGTTGGGAAAAAGGATTAACCATGGTTACCCAAAAAGAAATAATTGGGGCATTGTATATGGATAAGCTTGAAAACTATATTATTAAAAATACGGATAGAGTACTTAAGCTTAACAATGGTCTAAGACTTAAAAATAACTTTGATGCTGTAAGTTCATTTTACAAAAGTCCTCAAGTTGGGGTGGAATAATTACAAGAATGGTATGCTATCACTTTATAGCAAAGGTTTTTATGTGCAAAAAAAGTATATGTTACGTATAATGCATTATACGTAACATATACTTTTTTCTTTATTATTTAATAATTAAATCAAATAATTTTTTAGCTGCTTTTTTAGGACCCTCTTTTTCTTGACCATTTATACCTAAAGATGTTCTAATCTGTCCAACTTTAACTCCAGTTTTGAAGAATTCCTCAAAGTACTGATCTATAAGCACATCTACTAGTTCTTGCTTTTGAACTGGACCAAAAGGATTTGCAAAATATGAGGTTACAAGACCAAGCTCTGTAGTGGTGCCTTTCGCCATTCTTGCACCTCTTTTACAAACATCAATGGCGTCCGCTGGATTTGTAAAGAAATCAATTTCTTCAGTACCATCTACTACTTCTTCATAATTGTTTGCATAGAGAAATAAATCTATAGGGTAACCTTTAATAATGTCTTTGTAGCTAGCTACGGGCATAACAAGTCTTGCGTTAATTTTATCAGGATTCATAAATATACTTCTATCAATTTCTTTAAAAGCATATCCTGCATCTAAATCATCTAGCCTTACAAAAGCACCGATTTCTGTTCCAAAGCCCAAGGGTTTCTCACCATTGTTCATAGTTACCACACCCATGTCATCAAAGACAATGGTCATGTCGCTTACATAATCTTCACTTAAGCTTCTAAAGGCCTCCAAAGATTCAGATTTACCTGCGCCGCTATCACCCATAATAACTACATTTGCACTTTTACCATTATTCATAACGATGTTTACCATTGCACCATGAATTGGTAAATAACCTCGTTTAATCATTATTAGGTTATGAAGTGTTAAGGCCATTTTCTTTACATATCCGAAGTAATCAATTTCTTCACCATAACTTATATAGCCAAGCATAATATCATTTTCACTATCGTCATAAAATACAGTTTTGACTTTTGGATCTGAATCTTTAGCTCCAAAAACAAAAACAATATCAGGTTTAACGCTTCTGTATTCTTTTTCTTTTGCCATCTCAAATAGGTTAGATAGAGTTATTGCATGAGCCATAAAATCTCTGTGAACATATATGAATGCAAGGAGTGTTCCTATTTTTGCAGGGTAACAAAACCAATGGTCTGTGCTTAGAGTACAATCATGCAATGGGTTTTCGAAACATTCCTTAAATGTACCATCGCGAGTATTTTTTTTAGGATAGCTTATATAAGGTAAATCCAGCATTATTGCATCAATAAAGGGGATATCTTTCAATACTTCATATCCAGAAGGTATGATCCAGTTAACATTATTTACCACTAGACCTGCATTACCACCAGCGGGAAGTTGTCTGTACACCTGAGGTTTATGGCCAACAACATTCTCTTCTATTTTTCTATATACGTTAAGTATAAGCATAGAAAAATCATTGTTAGCTCCAACAAAGCTTGTTTTCTCTAAACCATCATTAATTTTATTGTTTTGAATTACAGTATATCTTTCAAGTTTTCTCCAGAAACCATAGAAATCTTCTATAAAATCAATAAAGGAATCTTTGTTATTTATAAGGGAACTATATTTAGTATTTAAATTTATAACCTCATGCACACTTAATACAGTTAAAAGTTTAAATAAATGTATCATGAAAACATCTAAATCTTCATTTTCTGTGTGGGAATTTTGGATTAAGTATTTATAAATATTTGAGTTTTTCTTCTTTATTTTTTTTAAATAAGCATTAAAAACACGTCTAAAGCCATTGCTTTCTAATAACTTCACAGGACTATTACAGTATTTTGCAGTGAAATTTATCATTACATTATCGTTACTTAGGGAAAATTCTTTTTTCAAATTGGCACCTCCATAGGTTATTGTATAAATTATAATTAGTTAATTGAAATTTATAATAATGTATATAATCATAAACAACAACATATATTTCAATACAATATTATAATACCCTAAAAATGAAATATTGACAATAGTGTAGTTGCAAAAGCTGATTAATACATATTAAAAATTAAAAATTAAATTATTGTGTAATTTTGGTTGGTTCTAAGATATACTTATATCAGGTGAATTAAAATAAGTAACGAAGCAGAATATGTGACTGAAGTGTTAGTTACTTGACATGGATTAACGAAAAGTAAAGGGTGTGACATAGTGAAAAATAAAAAAATGCCTCACATAATGGCAGTTATCTTAATGGTGATATGGAGCCTATCCTATTTAAGCATAAAGGTTATAGTGAAAGAAGTGAGTCCAACATTATCAGCTTTTTATAGATTTGCGCTGGCTGCAATAATTTTATTTATAATAATGAAAGTAAAGTACCCCAAGGAGAAGATCTTAAAGGAGGACAACCTTAAATTAGCTTTGGGAGGACTATTCGGAGTAGCTATATATTTTATTTTCGAAAATTACTCGGTTGCATATACCTCAGCATCAAATGTAGCAATATTAATTGCGTCTGTACCTGTATTTACTTTATTATCACAAAGACTACTTTATAAAGAGAAGATGACTTATGGAAAAATTCTAGGTGCCAGCCTAAGTCTAATTGGGATTATAATAATAATTGCATCGAAGGGAAGAGTAAGCTTATTTTCAAAAGGAAGCATAGGGGATTTAATGGCTCTGGGGGCAGTATTTTCTTGGGTTATTTATAACATAGTTTGCAGTAATTTTAAAAGAAATTACAAAGTAATAACAATAACTACCTATCAAATTATCTGGGGGGCATTATTCTTAAGTCCCTCTCTGTTTTTTAATACATTAAGAATACCCTCTACTAAAGTTATATTAAATATAGTGTTTTTATCAATCTTTTGTTCTTGCATTGGATATATAATATATGTGTATTGCCTAAAAGAACTTGGAGCAACAATTATTACTACATATATAAATCTACAACCTATTATGAGTTTAATTGCAGCTGCAGTATTACTAAATGAAGTAATAACTGTTGGGCAGGTACTAGGATGCACTATCATAATAATAGGGGTAACTTTAGTTAGCTTAGATGGAAAGTTTAGCTTGAAAAAGGGTATGAAGTTTCTCCTGCGCGACTTGTAAAAGAACTCGAAACTGGAAATTTCATTAAGAAATTCAATAGTTTTTTCGTTTCTTTTTCAAGTCACTCCGGAGAAATTTCATACTCATAATTACGCTTAATGAATTTCAAAAGTAATAAAGATGGGTTTAGGCATAGCAGATAATTTAAATAAAGTAGACATCTAAAACTTATAACAAGAATGTGTGAAAATACAAATCTTGAAAAAAGTTATATAAGAGAAGTATTGTACTTTTGAAAACGGCACTAACGCACCTTATTCTAATATTAATGATGATAGTATAGCTTGCTGAACATGTTGTAAGATAAGACCTTAAGGCGGAAGACGAACAAATAATTGGAACAGGTGAATAAAGATGAAACCATATCTTAATTTTGTTGCATTTAAACTTTTACAGGATGCCGCCAAAAAGAATTAAATCTATTATGCGAAATATGAATTTTAATAACCCTTAGCGACACTGACAATTTATTGTTAGTGTCGTTAAGTTGTTTGCGAAAGTTTTAGTGTGGAATTTTTTCGGAGTGTGCAAAGAAAAGTATATATTGCGTAAAATGCGTTGGAACAAACCTTAGTAATTCACAATTTATTTTATTTGTAGATGCGTTAAGAAACCCACATGTTTGAGCGAAGCGAGTTTGTGGGTTTTAGCAGATATAAATAAAATAAATTGTAGAATTACTTGGTGAAGTGACCGCATTTGTAGCAATATATACTTTTCCTCGTATACTCTGAAAAAAGGGCACGTAGTACTAAGTCTTTAGTACTACGTGCCCTTTATATGTTTGGATTAAGGTTCATCTGGGAACATTGCATTTACTATGTTCACTATGGTATCGTTACAAATTTTATAATTGATTTGTAGTCCATTTCTTTCACCTTGGATAATTCCTAATGATTTTAGTTTTTGCAGGTGTTGAGAAATGGTGGATTGCGGAAGGCAAAGGCAATCCTGCATATAGCTAACATTGCAACTTCCCTTATTCATAAGTCCTCTAATAATACATATTCTCACAGGGTGAGCAAGTGCCTTTAATAATTCTGCGATTTGTGTATATTGCTCAAAATCTTTATTCATACTCTATCTCCTTTTGAAATGCATTCTTCTATCACCATGATTTTTACGTCTTCTAATTGAAGAAATTAAAAATATAATTAAAGCTAAAACTGCAATAAGTAGAATGGCAACTATAGCGTAAATTACTATATTATCTTTAATAAGGGTGGATTTTGAAATCATTGGATATAACTTATAGCTTTTTACAGCATCTCTTTGCTTATAATCTAAAGTTCCAACAGATTTATCGGCACTAAGCTTCCAAGGGTTTATTCCTTCTGATTTAACCATAGTTTGTGGTTTAATATCATTAGTGTATGAAGTCACATCTTCTTTTGATTCTAAGGGGATGCTAATTGTTCTTTCTGGTCCTATAAATGGAATAACCTTATAGGGTACTGAAATTGTTTTTACTGCAGTGTCTTTCTTAATAAGTACGTCTTTTTTAGCAGCATAACTAAAGTCAATTAGTTTTTGCATATCTTCAAATACTTTTGTATCTTTTGCATCATTTTCAGAGTTCATAACAACTCCTATAATATGGCGACCGTTACGCTCATATATAGAAACCAGGCATCTACCAGCCTTTATTGTATAGCCTGTTTTACCACCTATGTTACCATCTACGCCAAGAAGCTTGTTTCTATTTTCAACTGTAGCTTCGGGACCATTGGTAGATTTTATTGTGCTAGTTTTTTTAGCCATAGATTCTCGTACCCTATCATTTTTGTAAGCTGCTCTACCTAAGATGGTTAAGTCATAGGGGGTTGTATAATGTTGATCATTTTTATCATCTAAGCCATTTGGAGTTATAAAGTGGGAAGATTTCATTCCCAATTTTTCAGCCTTATCATTCATCATTTTAGCAAAATCAACTTCATTTCCTCCAATATTATCTGCAATCATATATGCGATATCATTTCCAGAATAAAGAAGGAGACCATCCATTACATCATCAGCTGACATAGTATCACCAATTGCTATAGGATGAATATTTAGATTATAAGAAAAAGCTGGTTGCTCCTTTGCAGCTTTTGTATAAATTAAATTTTCTGTTGATTTCTTATTTTCAGCGAGTAATAAAGCAGTAATAAGCTTTGTAATACTTGCAGGGTACATCTTATCATCAATGTTTTTAGTGTAAATAATTTCCTTGGTATCCATATCTACAGAAATAGCAGCTTTGGCAATTAAATCTATTGGTTTAACGGCAGCAAAAACAGTTGTAGAAAGGATAAGTGTAAATACTAGTGTGAATAATACAAGTCGGTTTAGTCTTTTCAATTTTCATCGCTCCATTTACGTTATATTTTATATTTATCTAAGGATAAACACAAAGTTAGTATATCATTTTAACATATTAAGAACAAGGTACATTGTTTAATGATTTAAATGTGATATTATTTCAAACTGAAAAGTTTTTCTTAGATTATGCTATAACGAAAAGTATATATCGCTAGGAATGCAGCTACTAGTTTTAAAAGATCATGAAATTATTTACTTTCGACTACGGTTAAAATTTTCTTTTGGTTTTCATCGTATTTTTCAAGCATACACATAAATATTGAGGATATAAGAGCTATCAGCCCTAAAATCAGCCAAGCAGATTCTATGCTAATGTATCCCAAGGCTTTGCCCATAGTTATTGGACCTAAGGTATAACCCATTCCGAATATTATGGGAAGAACCGCATTCATTCTCCCTCTATGGGACATAGGTGTGTGATTTGCAATAAATGGAGCAATACTTATTGATAAAATGATTTCACCTAATGTAAATATGAAAACAGATAAGAAAAAGAAGGGTAGCGTATTTAGTATACCTAGCATGCCAAAACCAAATGCATATAAAAGGCCACCGTAGATCATCTTTCTAATATGTTTGGCGTTTTCTGATATTTTAGTTACTAATGGGGTAAAAAGCATAACGATTAATCCATTAAAGCCAGCCATTAAACCATAATATTTAGCTCCAAGGCTTAAAAAATTAATTTTTGCATGTATGGGCATCATAAATGACCACTGGGAATAAACAAAATTATATCCCAAAGTACAGAAGGCAAAATATATGAGAATGGGTCGTTTTAACTGATTTTGTGCGAAATTCACCCACCTCTTAGGTGGGTGATGGATAGTACATTATTATAAATAGTTTGATACTATTTATAATAATTATTTTGTATGATTTTTGCAAGAATGGCTATAATAATAGTGTTAAACGTACTTTGATAACTGTATATATGAGGTTGCACTAGGAAATTAACTATGCGAAAACCAAGCTAAAACCCTCTAGTGCGTAAAATATACAAGGTATAAAGTCATACTGTAAAAGGTATCAGCGAGGTCGGTGCGACCTTACTAACAGCTCGGATAAACTTGTCACATTAGTGATATTGACCGAGAAGCTCCCACCTCTTAGGTGGAGAGTAGTTCACTAGTACAGATAGTATTGTTCCCTCTTCCCTGCTTTCTAAATGTCTACCTTCCTCTGTAACCTCTTGTTTTGTAAGATGTATAGTTTCTTTAATGAAAATAAGAATTAAACTAAGGGATATAAGTGCGGTTACTGCGTCACCTATAAAAATAAGCGGTAAGTAATTCTCATAGAGCGGCCCACCAATAATAGATGCAGGCATAAATAATAGTCCAGCTACACTAATGTAGGCTCCAGAAAGCTCCTTAGATAAACCTATTTTTTCTGTGAGAATAAGGGTAAGTAAGGGCATGACAAAGCAGCCCATGGCATTTATAATTCTAGAAATAAAGATAATGTATATTTCTTTGGGTAATCCTCTATAAGGATCCAGTAATGCTGATATTCTTTTCATTTTTTATCCCCCTATGTAATGCAAAAAACAGACAGTCTAATAAAATTTATTAAGTAGGTGAAAATAACTAGATTGTATTATAATTACAATTATATCATCAGAATATAATTTACGCACCGATAAATTCTTTTATTAAACTACTGCATATGATATTATTAGTCTAATATGAATTTGGTGGTGATTAGCATGATAAATAAGCTAGAAAAAATATTTAAAAATAGAGAGCCTAGGCCCATAGGAGAATTTAAAGAAAGTGCAGTTATGATATTACTTATGGAGGATGAGGACGGAGAATTAGAGCTGGTATTTGAAGTGCGTGCTCTTAAATTGAGGAGTCAGCCGGGAGATGTATGCCTCCCTGGTGGAAAAGTAGAAAAAGATGAAAATCCCAGGGATACTTCTATAAGAGAAACTATGGAAGAATTAAATTTAAAAAGAGATCAAATTGAACTTATAGGCGATATGGATTATTATATAAGCCCTTATGGAAATATAATGCATGCATTTGTAGGAAAGTTAAAATATGGACTAATAAAGCCAAATCTGGACGAAGTAAATAATATATTTAAAGTTCCATTAAAATTCTTTTTAGAGAAGGAACCTCTACTCTATAAAATGGAAATAGGACCTGTAAATCAAGATGGTTTTCCCTTTCATTTAATAAATGGAGGTAAAGACTATAATTTCAGAAAAGGGTATTTAGATGAGTATTTCTATGAATATAACGACTATATAATATGGGGTTTCACAGCACAGATTGTTAAAAGCTTTATTGAGGTTTTACAAAAAACTAACAGTAATTAAATTAATATTGAGCATAAATTGCAAAAAAAAAGATGTCTTAGTAGGAATTAAGGTTCTTTCTTGGTATTGGGTATTTGCATTAAATCAGGTATTATAAAATACTAAAAAGAATGGCTATTCACATCCGAATAGCCATTCTTTTTAAGCGATTGATATATCCAAAGTTCAGAAAGAACCGGAATTAATATATACTTAAGATATCTTTTTTTTAGGGAAATTATTTACTGCCCACAAGTTTATTATTTTTAAGGAATAATGAAATACTTAATACAATAACTGCTATATAAATAAAAACATATAGGATTGAAATTAATCCTGATTTATTGAAAAATTTCAGATAAATAAAAACAGTCTGAGAGATGAAAGCCCAAAATAGAGATATAAAAGCCATGATATTATTTCTATGTCTCCAATTGTCAGGGTCCTTCATGGTACCAATAATTTTATCTCGCCGTTTGCTTTTAGCGCCGGTGTTAATAACTAGAAATTTGTAATATAAAAAAAATACAAAGGTTATTATAGAAATACCGAAAAATATATAGGCTAAAGAAATACTAGTTATATTCAAAATAATCACTCCTTTTAGAAATATAATTGCTAAAATTATAATAAAGACATATCCTGTATAATTAATATGCCCTAAAAATAAAAACATATGTTTATTTTATATGCGCTTAATAACTAGCAAGTATAATTTATAAAAATAAAAAAAGAGTGGAAATCCACTCTTTTTCATAAAAAACTATTCTTCTTTGTCATAAGCAACGCTTTCAAAATAATCGTTTCCCCATTTACACATAATATCTAATATAGGCATTACACTTTTTCCTTGTTTTGTTAGTGAATATTCTACTTTAGGAGGAACTTCAGCATATACTTTTCTATTAACCATTTCATATGCTTCCAATTCTCTGAGCTGCTGTGTTAGCATTTTTTGTGTTATTATGCCCATAGATCTTTTTAATTCGCTAAATCGTAGTACATCATTTTTGGCTAATCTCCAAAGAATAATTGGCTTCCATTTTCCACCTATAATATCCAGTGTTAACTCTATGGCACAACTATATTCTTTATTATTTATTTTCATTGGTTTATCTCCCATGACTACCTCCTAGCTTCTATCTGGATTGGGTAATTGTTTTTTATGACACTAGGTCATTTAGAATTTTAAATAACTTAGGATACTAAGTAACTTAGGATACTAAGTACCTAATAAGTAAGTACTATATTAAAAAACCTCTACTATTTACAATTATATCATTGATATATTTTATATGCAATAAAGCAATATTAAAAATTCATTCCAATATATGCGTAAGAATAATTTGAACAAGCTTTAGTAATTTTTTATCTTAAGAGGTATAATATATAGTAGTAATATAAAGCATTTTTAAAAATAGGAGGGTAAATAATGAAAGAGATTTATAATTGGCATACAGAGGCTATAGGTTTAAAAGCAGTAGATGTTCTTAAAAAAAATGGATTTTCAGCGCTTTATTGTAAAAGTGGTGAGGATGCTTCAGAATTTATAATGAAGAATGTACATAGTGGTGACAGAGTAGGTTTCGGCGGATCTATGACTATAAAAAAACTTGGAATGCAAGAGAAAGTAAAATCTGTTGGTGGACATGTATTAGATCATGGTGACCCAACTTTATCATCAGAGGAGAAAATGGAAACTATGAGGGCAGAACTTCTTTGTGATGTTTTTTTATGTAGCTCTAATGCTGTAACACTAGAAGGGGAGCTTGTAAACATTGATGGAGTAGGGAATAGAGTGGCAGCAATGAGTTTTGGACCTAAAAAAGTCATTGTTGTTGTAGGAATTAATAAAATTTGTAAAAATGAGGCTTCTGCTTTTGAAAGATTAGAACAAATTGCGGCGCCAATGAATTGTAAGAGACTAAATATGCCAAATCCTTGTACTAAAACTGGAGTTTGTAGTGATTGCAGATCGGATACTAGAGCCTGCAGGATTTATTCTGTAATTAAAAGAATGCCTATGAGAAGTGATATTACCGTGGTTATAATTGGAGAGGATTTTGGGTTTTAAGAATAGCTAGACTATTATATACAAAAGAAATATAATATATATACAAACAATTGGGTTGATAATTCTGTATTTTATGATTATTGTGAATTTTTTCGAAAAACACTTCAAATTATTGTTAAAATGTCTTATAATGTTACGATAGTAATATTATTGCTATGGCAACACATTATGGGGGTGGGGTGTTAAAATGATAAAATGTCCTTTTTTAACAACTGTGGAAGAAGATGTAGACTGTTTCAAGGAGTGTGCATTCTATAAATGGGCGGATAATGGAGGGAGGTGCCCATTTCTTGATTTGAAAAATTTCAAACCCTTTGCTATTAAGAATATTTCTGACTATAATTTATTTAATGATGATAAAACCTCACCATTAAGAATATTGTATAATGAAAAATATTCATAAGCCACTGCGATGAATCTCTAATAATTATGATATTAGTTTATAATAATTCAAAATAGGGAAGTGAATTTAAATGGAAAGAACCTTGGTTTTAATTAAACCGGATGGTGTTAAACGAGGACTTATTGGAAAGATTCTCAATCATTATGAAGAGAAATCCCTGGAAATTGTGGCTTTAAAATTGTTATTGGCCACCAAGGAGGATGCTAAAGAGCATTATAGGGAACATGAGGGAAGAGAGTATTTTGAAGAACTTATAAATTATATTACTGAAGGAAAAATGTGTGCAATGATTTTGATGGGCGAAAATGCTATTGATGTGACACGTAAAATCAATGGAGATAAAGATCCTGTTAAAGCAGAAATGGGAAGCATAAGAGGAGAATTTACACTAGATAAAACTCATAATTTAGTTCACGCCTCGGATAGTCCAGAAAGTGCTAAGCGTGAAATTGAAATTTGGTTTCCGGAGTTAAGCTATCAAGATAGTTATACTAAAACAGTGGATTTGTTCCAAAAAATTGATGGGCCAATAATATATGCATAATAAAAAGTATATATTACTACAACTGCACTCTCTACGCTAAGAATTACTAATGATTGATCCAATGCAGTTTACGTAATATATACTTTTTTAAACGTTGTTATTTAAAATTGAAAAGAAGGAAGCCAAAAATACTGGCTTCCTTCTTTACTATTTTAAATAAGAACTAATGTGAACCACAATTTCCAGAGCAACCACCGCAGGAGTCACTAGCAGATTTAGAGCAATCTGTTGTACTATCTGTTGTGGCAACTGTTTTAATCCAAAATCTCGAATCACTATAGGCGATTGTGAGCTCGTTAATGTTATCCAAAAGGGTTTCATCATATAATATTTTTAAATCATCAATATTATTTTTAATGTCTCCGATTTTAAAATTATCTAAGATGATATCAACTTTTGGAGAACTACAACAACCACTTGCGTACATAAATCTTACGCTGGTATATTCCTGGCTTTGTTTAATCATTTCTATAAGTCTGTCATAAGCAGTTTTGGAAAGTTTAATTTTTAAAGTTTGTTCCATAATTCCTCCTTGTATTCCTTTAGGGGAGATAACAAATTTTCATTGTTACTGCTCAAAGGTCTCAGCATAATAATTTAATAAACCCTGTTTAAGATTCCATAACTCTGAAGAAAGATCCACGTAGTATGCATGGGGATTTTCAAATCTTAAGACCTCACACCATAATTTAGACACTTCCTGGGCAGAAAATGCTTTTATGTCCATAACAGTTGGGGATTCATAAATAGGCTGTCCATTTTCAAATATTTTAACCATAAGATCTTTTACATAGTAATTTTTAATTTTTTTCTTTTTCCAGGTATAAACAGGATTAAATAATTCAAGGGGTTTGCTTTCATCAATTTCCTCATTGTGTAAGGTAATAAAGTCTGCAATAGCCTTGTGAGATGTTTTATCGAAAATTCTATATAATTTTTTGAAAGCGGGATTGGTGATTTTTTCTTCGTTTTCACTGATTTTGATTTTGGGGATTATTTCTCCATTGTTTTCAACAGCAACAAGTTTATAAACACCGCCAAATACTGGTTCTGATCTGGCAGTAATAAGTCTTTCACCTACACCGAAGCTATCAATTTGTGCCCCGCTTTCCAAAACTCCTCTTATGATATATTCATCAAGAGAATTAGAAATGGTGATTTTTACATCTTCGTAACCAGCCTCATCTAACATTATTCTAACTTTTTTAGTCAGATAGGTAATATCACCGCTATCAATTCGAATTGCTTTGGGCCTTTTGCCCATAGGTTTAAGTACCTCATTAAATACCTTTATGGCATTTGGAACACCAGAAAGTAGTACATTATAAGTATCTATAAGTAGTACACAATTATCAGGGTAAGTTTCAGACCAAGATTTAAAGGCATCATATTCATTATCAAAAAGTTGTACCCAACTATGAGCCATGGTACCCATTGCAGGAATACCAAACATTTCTTCAGCTAGGGTGCATGCAGTGCCAACACAACCACCAATAACCGCGGCGCGAGCCCCATATATAGCCCCATCATAGCCTTGAGCACGCCTTGAACCAAATTCCATAACAGGTCTATTCTTTGCTGCTCTACATATTCTACTTGCTTTAGTAGCTATTAGGGTTTGATGATTTATTGTGAGGAGTATCATTGTCTCAACGAATTGAGCTTGCATAACAGGTCCTTTAACTATAACTAAAGGCTCACCAGGAAAAACTGGATATCCTTCTGGTACTGCCCATACATCACAAGAAAATTTAAAATCTCTTAGATAATCTAAAAACTTCTCTGAAAAAATATTTTTGCTTTCTAAATAAGAGATATCTTCATTTGAGAATTTTAAGTGTGAAAGATATTCCATTAATTGTTGGACGCCAGCCATAATACAATAGCCACCACCATCAGGTATTCGTCTAAAAAACATATCAAAATAGGCGATTTTATCTTGAAGATTATTGTGTAGATAACCGTTTCCCATAGTTAATTCATAAAAGTCCACTAGCATTGTTAGGTTTCTTTCATTGCGCACATTAAAATCTTTTGAGTGTTTCATAATTTTTCCCCTTTGAAATTTAATAAAAGTATATAATGAGATTATAACATATTTATATTTTAATATTTAAATCTGATTATTACAATAGGATTTTGGGTATAAACATAATATATGACAATTTAAAGTAGGTGAATAAATATGGAGAACAAGAAAAATATGAAAAATAAAGTGGATGTAAATAAAATAAATTCAAATTTAAGTGCAGAGCAAAGAGCTGCTGTTTTTTCGGAAAATAGAAATTTATTGGTTACAGCAGGTCCGGGTTCTGGAAAAACAGTAGTTATAGTTAACAGAATTGTTCATTTAATAAACCATCAAAATATTAGCCCTAGTAATATTATCGTCATTACTTTTACAAGAGCTGCAGCTATTAATATGAAAAATAGATATATTGCTATTAATGGAAAAGAGAGAGTCCCGTTTTTTGGAACCTTTCATGGTTTGTTTTATAAAATTCTTAAAAATTATTATGGTGAGATAAACATAGTCGATACCTTAGAGGTTTACAAGTTAATAAAAAATGTGTTGATGTCCTACTTAGATGAGGTAAGCGATGAAAAAGTAAAGGAAGTAATAAATAATATTTCTGTATTTAAAACAAGCGGAAAAGCAATGGAAGATTTTAATTCAAGTATTGATAAAGGAATATTTGCAGCAGCTTATAATATTTATGAACAGTATAGGAAAGAAAGAAATTTATTCGATTTTGATGATCTGCAAATAGGCTGTAGAGATTTGTTTATAAAAGATTATACAATACTTACGGGTTACAGAACTTTATTTAAGCATATTCTCGTTGATGAATTCCAAGATTGTGATTCTATGCAAGTTGATATACTAAAACTTTTAAATGAGGATAATTCTATTTTTGCAGTAGGAGATGAGGATCAATGCATTTATGGGTTTAGAGGGTCGAATCCTGAGTGTATGGTTAAGTTTTCAGAGCATTTTCAGGGGGGAGGCAAAGTTCCCCTTTCTACAAATTATAGATGTCCAAAGAATATAGTAGAAATATCCATGAATATTATTAAAAATAATAGCATGAGAAATGAAAAACACATAGTAGCATTTAAAGAGCAAGATGGCGGGATTGCGGTACTTAATAATGTGAATGAGAACTCTCAAGCAGAGGAGATTAGTAATATTATTCAAAGTCGCCATGAAATATTGGATAAAAATTATGGTGATAATGCCATATTGTATAGAACCAATGTAGAATCCAGAAGCATAATAGATATTTTTATTAAAAAGAGAATACCTTTTATGCTTTTGGATAAGGAATATGATTTTTTTAAACATTTCATTTGTAAGGATATAATTGCATATTTAAAATTAAGTATTGATGAGTCGGATAAGGAGAGCTTTCTTAGGATAATTAATAAGCCTTTTAGATATGTAAGTAAATTAAATTTAGATAATTTTAGGAGAAATATTGTTAAACAGGACTGTTTTGAAACCGTCAAGGATATAGAGGGAGTGCCAGTGTTTCAAATGAAGATGCTAGATAAGCTAAAAAAGAGTATTCATATTTTAAATAAAATTTCTCTAAGAAGTGCTGTGGACAATATAATTTTAAGTATAGGCTATCACGATTATATCAGGGAGTATTGCACTAAGTTTAAGATTGATTTAGGTGAGATGGAGGATGTTATTGAGGAATTTAGGCAATCAATAGAGGGATATAACTCTATAATAGCTTTTCTAGCTCACGTAGATCAGGTTAAAGAGGAAATTAGTAAGGGGAAAAAACGCAGAGATGAGGATGCCGTAATTCTTAGTACAATTCACGGCGTGAAGGGTATGGAGTTTAAAAATGTATACCTTATTAATTGTAATGAAGAGAATATCCCCCACGTAAATAGTATGGATAAGAATATAGAAGAAGAAAGAAGACTATTTTATGTGGGAGTAACAAGAGCTATAGATAATGTTTGGCTGTGTATTTGTAAAAGTGTAAAAGGAAAAGAGAAAGAAACCTCACGCTTTGTTTTAGAATGTAATATTTCTGGGGGCTATGGCGCGAATTTGCCTTTTCAAGAAGGTGACTTTATACTGCACAAAAGCTTTGGCAGGGGAAAGGTGATTTCCATTACAAGTAAAGATCTAGATTTGAAGTTTGAGGGTGGAATTACTAGGAAATTTGATGCAGCGGTTTTATATAATAATTCATTAATATCAAAAGTGTAAGCAATTTTGAAGGGAAAAACTCTAAAGGAAAACATAAATAAAAGGAATTAAAGAATAGTTAAAAATATAAGACATTTAAAGCCCTCCTATAACTTAGGATTTTAGCTATAGGAGGGCTTATTTTGATCTTATTTTGTAAGCTGATTTCTGTCTTCCATTTGTGGAGGCTCTTCCATCCATTTATGTTTTATCATTATCTTTCCACCCTCTTTTGAAAAATCAAATATACTCTTTGACAGTTGTGCAAGTTTAAGATGTAAATCACCTCTCAAACTAAAGGATGTACCCAAAGCAGTGTAGCCCATTGATGAATTGGATACCATATTAGTTAGATACATCATAAGTTTATCTGAAAAAGGTGGTACTGTGGAATTTGTAGCTTTACCTGCCCAGGTACTTGGAGGCTGAATATCACTTTGTAGTAATATATCACTTAATTCACTAATAATTTTTTTTGCGAGTTCCTTACCTTCTATGAAGTAATTTTTAACTTCATTTTCTTTTGCAACTTGTGCAAATCCTGTCATCATCTGCATACCAAAAATGTTATTTTCAATAGATTCATTAATAAAGCCAACTTCAATTGTATTTAATGCACGTTTATCGGTAAAAGGATTAAACCCACTCATGTAATTTTTTCTTTCAATAAATTCTACCGTGGTAGGCATAACTACATATGGAGGTCTAGGAAGTACTCCTTTTTCTAACAGGTAGTTTGTAGTTAGAATATAGTAGTTATTAGAAGTATCAAAGTGGAGCTTTAATACATCATTGACTTCTTTCATGTACGACATAGCCAAAGAAATAGCAGTATGACTAAAATTTAATTTCATAATTTGACGAAGAAACATTATGTTGAAAAAGTCATCAAATAGAGGCGGTGCTCCTTTTATAATATCTGATTCCTTAAATCCGATTGGAATAACCGCTTTTTCATTATTAAATATATCCATTGTCTTATTTTTTATATTTTGACATTCAGCAATAAAGTCAGTAATAATTTTTTGAGACTCTTGGTCAATGGTCTTTTCTTTTAGTAAGCTAAATAGCATTAAGGATGCTGATGTTGTTTGATAAGCCATCCATATTGTACCTAATTCTGTTGAAGATAATTGTATTTTTGATTCTGTTGTCATTTAATCCCTTCTCTCTATTGATTATATTGGAATATTTATTGTATTACAAAATATGGAGCATATAATAAATACATACTTAAGGCATATCATAGTTGATATGGATAAAGAGTCTGAATGTATAAATTTCTGACCTTACACCCTAATATTATGTTTCAACTCAATTAATTTTATACAAATATATAGTGTTTTGATTATGAAAAATAAACATGTAAAATATGGTTTGTGCTTAAAATATGTGATATATTCTATTGTGTTTTGTAGTTGCAAAGCAAAAGAATAGCACATATAATGTAATGGGAATCAATATTTAACATAGTATGCAAATGTGTTATACTATAAAACTATTTGTTTATTAAGGGAGGATATAATGGTTGCATTTAAGAAAATGTGGGAAGATGTAGGACTTATTTTGTCAAAGGAAGATACAGATATAAAAATTTTGGAGAAATTTAACTGCGGATTTACAGTTAAGCATGGAGATAATACAATTTTTATTACAAGGGATGATTTTGTGGATTTTTGGTGTGAGCTATTGTACTATAATGAGTTATCATTGGAACAGGTTTTAAAAGAAGATAAAGCAAAGCCAAAATACATTTATACAATAATAAAACAATTGCCTTATATATCAGAAAGTTGTGGGGTAATTAAGTTAATACAATAGTATTATTAAATGTTTCTATATAATGTTGAGATGTAATGTTATATAATTTCAGTAGGCTCATATTCTAAGAATATGCTATATTCATAGAATAAGCTCATATTCTATGAATATGAGCTTAATAATTTTGTGCGGAAGAGGTATGAAAATGGAAATCACAAATGTACATCCAGAAAAACTAATATTTGCACTAGATATAGGGACAAGATCTATCATTGGCACAGTAGGGGTAATAGCTGAGAAAAAATTTCAAGTTATTGCTGAAAGTTATATAGAGCATGAAGAAAGAGCTATGGTGGATGGTCAAATTCATGATATTCAATTAGTAGCTAGTGGAGTTAAAAAGGTAAAAAGAGAATTAGAAAGTATTTTAAATGTTTCTTTAACAAAAGTAGCTATTGCAGCGGCAGGAAGATTTTTAAGGACTACGGAAGTAAAGGCTGAAATAGAAGTAGATCTAGATAAAGAAATCCAAAGAGAAGATATTAGAAGTTTAGAACTTACTGCGGTTAAAATGGCAGAGGATGAGGTGAATAAGGTTACCCAAGGCATGCTTTATTGCGTTGGGTACAGTGTTAAAAATTATTATTTAAATGGATATATAATTTCAAATCTAAATTCCCATAAAGGTGAAAAGATTGCAGTAGAAATAATTGCTACCTTTCTTCCTCATTCCGTTGTGGATAGTCTTTATGCTGTTATGAATAAGGCGGGACTTGAGGTTATAAGTTTAACCCTAGAGCCAATAGCAGCTATGGAAGCTGCAGTACCTCAGAACTTAAGACTTCTAAATTTAGCCTTGGTGGATATTGGTGCAGGTACTTCTGATATTGCAATTAGTAGCAAGGATACCATAAGTGCATATGGAATGGTACCAACAGCTGGGGATGAGGTAACAGAAGTCCTTGTACAGGCGTATTTAGTTGATTTTAATACTGCTGAAAAAATTAAAAAGGCCTGCAGTGGAAAAGACAAAATTCAATATATAGATGTTTTAGGCCTTGAAAATGAAATAGAACCGGAGGAAGTATTAAAAATAATTAGTCCTATAATTATGAAGATTTCAGAAGAAATCGCAAATAAGATAATTGAACTTAATGGTGGAAAAGCGCCTAATGCTGTATTTTTAGTGGGTGGTGGAGCACATACACCTTTTATTAAAGAAAATATTGCTAAAATTTTAAATCTTCCAGTTCAACGGGTTGCAATTAAAGGTCGAGAAGCAGTGGTTGATTGTATATGTGATGGACAGCTAGGAAGTATTGGCGTTACGGTTTTGGGCATTGCACTTATATCAATTAAGAGATTAGGCCACGATTTTGTTGATGTTACTATAAACGATAAGATCATAAGTCTGTTTAATGCTCATAAACATACAGTTATGGATGTAATGGTGCAAGAAGGTATAAATCCTAAAATATTGATTGGAAAGAATGGACGCAACATAAGATTCACAGTTGATGGAATAAAACGAGTGGCTTTTGGAACATTGGCTAAAGGGGCAGAAATTAAGATAAATGGCATCCTCAGTAATATTGATTCCCAGGTGAAGGCAGGGGATATTATTGAAGTTGAGTTTAGCAAGGACGGAAGAAATGCTGAGCCTAAAGTAATGGACTTTGTTAAAAATATTCAAGCTGTGAGTTTTTATTTTGGAGATATAATGTATTACCTTGAGCCTGTAGCATTCATTAATGGAGAGAGAGCACTACTGGATGCTTTAATAAAAGAAGATGATAATGTTATCATAGAATTTCCTACTACAATAAAGGAGTACGGAAAGTATTTTCCAGACCTTGCAGATGGAACAAGTTTTATGATGAATAATAAAAAATTGGCACAGGAGTATGTTATAAAAGAAGGGGACAGAATATATAGTGTAATTACAAAAGATGAAAGTGTTGTTACAAAAGATGAGAATATTGTTACAAAAGATATAAATACTAAATTAGATAATGAGTTGCCTAGGATTGTGCTTGAAGTTAATAAAAAAAATATTACCCTTAAAAATAAGGAAAAATACATATTTTTGGATATATTTGATTTTATAGAATTTGATTTATCTATTTCAAAAGGAAACCTAATACTTATGCTTAATGGAAGCAAAGCTAGTTATTATCAGCCTTTAAATCATGGAGATGTAATTCAAATATATTGGGAAAATAAAGAGGTGTAAATAGTGAATTTTTTAGAAATAGCAAAGAATATTGAAAGTGATTTAATAGAAATAAGAAGGGACCTTCATGAAAATCCAGAACTGGGATTTAATTTATTTAGAACTTCACAAAAGGTAAAAGAGTTTTTATCTGCGGAAGGTATTGAATTTTATGAAGTAGCATCAACTGGAATTTGTGCTATTATTCGCGGTAAGGGTGAAAAAACTATTGCGCTAAGAGCGGATATGGATGCACTTCCTCTAGATGATAAGAAAAAATGTAGTTATGCATCTAAAATTCAGGGTAAAATGCATGCCTGTGGTCATGATGCTCATACTACCATACTCTTAGGAGCAGCCAAAATATTAAATAGCATGAAGGATGAAATAAAAGGGAACGTTAAGTTGTTTTTTGAACCAGCAGAGGAGACTACTGGTGGTGCACCATTAATGATCAAAGAGGGGATACTTGAAAATCCTAATGTAGATGCGGTTATTGGCCTTCATGTTGAGGAATGGTTAGAAGCTGGAACTGTTGGTTTGAAAAGAGGAAATGCTTACGCGGCATCAAATCCTTTTACTATAAAAATAATAGGTAAAGGGGGACATGGTGCTAGCCCACATATGACCATTGATCCAATTTTAATAGCTAGTAATGTTATTGTGTGTCTTCAAAACATTGTAAGCCGTGAAATTCCACCTACAGATGCGGCGGTTATAACTATAGGTTCAATTCATGGAGGTACAGCTCAAAATATTATACCAGAAGAAGTGACAATATCAGGAATCATTAGAACTATGAAAAGTGAACATAGGGAATATATAAAGAAGAGATTAGTCCAGGTAGTAGAGGGCATTGTACACTCTATGAGAGGGGAATGTGACATTGAAATAGAGGAAAGTTATCCTTGTCTTTATAATAATGATAAACTGGCGGATATATTTGAAAAAAAAGCTAGTGAAGTAATTGGTGAGGAAAATGTTTATAAGCTAGATCAGCCTACAATGGGTGTGGAAAGTTTTGCTTATTTTTCCATGGAAAGACCAGGTCTATTTTATTTTTTAGGCAGTGGAAACAAGGAAAAGGGTATAGTAAATCCTGCTCATGGAAGTTTGTTTGACATAGATGAGAGCTGTTTACATCTAGGTGTAGCTATGCAATGCAAACTCGCTTATGAATTTTTATTGAATTCATAAGCTATAATAGTATATAATTGATGTTTGATGTGTTTTTTTAAAATTTAAGTTGATTTATTATAAAATAAATTAGATTATCTGAGGATTCGTCATTATATAAAAGAACAAGAGATAAAAAAGAAGATATAGAAGAATTAGGAGGATATGAATGAGAATAGAAATTGGAGCAAATGAAGCAGGACAAAGAACGGATAAATTCATGAGAAAAGTACTTGGTGATGTGCCACTTAGTAAAATATATAAAGCCTTTAGAAAAGGTGATATTAGGGTTAATGGTAGCAAAATTAAGGAAAAACATTCACTAGTAGAAGGGGATATTGTTGAAACAAAATATATTACAAGTGAATTTAAAAAGGAAGAGTTTAAAAGAATTGAAAACAACTTAAAAATAACCTTTGAGGATTCTAATATACTAATGGTGGAAAAATGGCCAGGAGTTTTAGTTCATTCTGATAAAGTTGGTGGCGAACCTACTTTAATAGACTATGTGCTTTCTTATTTATTTGATAAGGGAGATTACAAACCAGAAAATGAAATAACATTTACTCCAGCACCATGTAATAGACTAGACAGAAACACTTCAGGTATAGTTATATTTGGTAAGAACTTTAAATCTCTTAAACTTTTGAATGAGATGATAAGAGAAAGAGATGTAGAGAAATTCTATATGGCCCTGGTAAACAACAGAATTAAAGACGGCGTTTATGAAGGCTATATACGTAAAGATGAGGATGCGAATATATCACAGGTATACGATACTGAAATGCCAAATACAAAGAGAATCGCAATGGAAGTTAAAACAATAGAAAGTTGTGGTACATTCTCTTTAATAGACATTAATCTCCTAACAGGAAGAAGTCATCAACTTCGTGCACATTTAAGCCATTTGGGTAATTCTATTGTTGGTGATTCTAAATACGGAGATAAAAAAATGAATAGTTTCTTCAATAATAAATATGGTCTAGATTATCAATTTCTATATGCATATAAGGCAACATTTAAGAATTGCCCAGAAGAACTAGCCTATATGGAAAATAAAACTATTGCAGAAAGTTTACCACCAGTACTGAAAAAGATTAAAAAGGATGTATTTAAATTTTAATCACCTTTCATAAGGGATCTTAAGGATATTACAGCTGCGCAGGAGATGATTTAATGAGTGAAAGTTCAAATTTAAATAGACAATCTACCTCAAAAGGCTTTGCCATATTATCTGCAGCAGGTTTTATGGTTAAGCTTTTATCCCTACTCTATGTACCCTTTTTAAACCAAATATTAGGGAAGCAGGGGTATGGTGTATATTCTTCTGCTTACAGTATATTTGTATATATGTATATTTTAACAAATGCTGGTATTCCTGTGGCTATTTCAAAGATGGTTTCAGAGCTTATGGCTGTAGGAAATTATAAAGATGCAGTAAAGACTTTTAAAATAGCTAGATTTTTACTTTTGATATTAGGTATGATTATGTCTATCTTAATGCTTATTTTTGCAGGATATTTTGCTAATAAAACAGAAAGTTCCTCTGCAAAAATCGCAATTATGTCACTGGCTCCAACTATTTTAATATCCTCTGTATTATCAGCCTATAGAGGATATTTCCAGGGCCGAGGGAATATGACCCCCACCGCTATATCTCAGGTATTAGAACAAATTGCAAATACTATATTTAGTTTGATTTTTGCAGCTTATTTTATCAAATATAGCATAGCAGCAGGTGCAGCAGGCGGAACTATAGGAACATCTGTGGGGGCATTAGTTGCGGTGTTATATATGATCCATTTTTATGAGAGAAATAAGGTTTTTAGAGTTCCAAAAGGATATAGTAAATTAGATATAAAAAGATTAACTACTAAAAAACTAATAAAAAAGCTGTTAAGTTATTCAGTGCCAATGACAGTATGTTTAGGAATACAACAATCAGGGTTAATTATAGATTTATGGTTAGTTAAATCAAGAATGAGAGATGTTGGAATTGATAAAATACAGGTTGATGTTTTATGGGGTGTATTAAGTAAATATACAACTTTAATAAGTGTGCCTATAGCTATTATCTCATCACTAGCCATAACTATTCTGCCATCCATATCTAGCTTAATGGCACTTAGGGATAAAAAAGCCGTTCGATCTAAAGTTAATTATGCTTTTAGGTTATGTTTTTTGGTTGCAGTACCTTCTGCAGTTGGACTTGTAGTTTTAGCTAAACCCATAATAGAATTACTTAAATATGAATCGGATGTTTCAAGATTACTAATATATGGGTCAGTGATAATAATATTTATGGCTGTAGTTGCTATTCAAACTTCTATTCTTCAGGGGCTTGGAAAACTTTACCTAGTTACCGCTTATGCAGTAATGGGATTGATAGGGAAAATAATTACAAATTATATTTTTGTAGCAATACCTAGCGTTAATATATTAGGTGCGGTTATGGCCAATGGAGTAAGTTTTGCTATACTTTTGATGTTGAATCATTATGCTATGAACAAAACACTAAAGGTTAAAATTAATCTATTTAGTCATGCCATCAAACCATTAATAGCATCAGGCATCATGGCCATTGTAGCAAAAATAATGTATGTTAACTTTAATTTTATATTTAGTTTTGCTCGTGAAGGATATTTTGCTAATGCAATTGCTATATTAATTGCTATGATTTTTTCCATATTAACGTATTTCATAGTATTAGTACTTATTGGTGGAATAACTAAAGAGGACCTGGAAGTATTCCCACGTAAGATAACTAGATATATACCCAATTCTATCTTGAAAAAAATTAGATAAAAAGTAAAAATGTAACAAAACAAACAAGCCTACTGTGATTATTGCACTAGGCTTGTTTGCTTTGTTTTGTAATAATATGGGAAAAAAATAATAAAGAGAAGCCTGTTATTATAATCACTATATTTTTAGTAATGGACATAGAAGTTGGTAAGGTATTATCTAAGATTTTCAATATAAAGTAGAACAATATGCTAAGGCATATATCCGTTATAATTTCTACCCCTGAAAACTGTATATAGCAGTTTTTTTTGATTGCAATAAGGTTCAATGCAAAGCTTACAACTGATGTTATAAAAAGGGTTATGCCATAGCCTAAAATATTTATACTTGGAATGCCTAGCAATACATAAAGTAACACAAGCTGCAAAGTGGCGGTTATTACTGAATTTACCAGAAGTGTATTTTGTTTGCCAAGCCCATTTAAAATGCCAAAAGTTGAACCAGCCATGTACATGAAGGGTGCGCTTAGTGCAGCAAGGCGTATGTATATGCCTAAGTCATATCTATCAAAAAAAAGTATTCCAAGGGAGTCTCCAGTACATAGACATATTATTAAAGTGGAAATACCGAGTAAAAATGAAATTTTTATAACTTCCGTTATTCTACTTTCTAATGCATTATAATCATTTTTAATAATACTTTTAGAGATATCTGGAGTTAAAATGGTTGACATGGACATTACGATAATAAAGGGGAAGAACACAATGCTCATAGCCATACCTGAAAATTTACCAATTAGGGCCAGGCTGGCGGTATATTCAATACCTGCATAAACTAGGCGCCGTGGTACAATTAATGTGGATAGAGCTGACATTACTGTGCTTAAAAAACCATTTAAGCTAAGTGGCAATGAAACAACCAGAATGTTAAATAAAAGTTGGGCCCTGCCTTCAGTTTTTTTTATGTGATGCTTAAATTTATTTTTGCTTTTTTCATAAAAGATAAAAAGTAGAATAAAACTTATGAATTCTCCAATGGTTAAGGAAATATAAGCAGCAGTTACTGTAGAAGTTACATTTTTTAATGCGAAAAAGTTTATTAGTCCAAGTATTATAGCCATTCTTACAAATTTTTCAACTACATCTATAATTGCAGGTACTTTTACATTAGAAATTCCATAGAAATAACCCTTATATATGGATGAAAGTGCAACAAAGACTAGTGCAGGACAAATAACCCAAAGGGAATATAGTGTTCTTGTGTCTTTTATTATATATCTGCTAATGTAGGGAGAAAAAAGAAATACTAAAATTGTTATTAATATAGCTAGTACGAAATCAAAAACTAAGGAAGTATGTACAGATTTGTTCAAATTGCCATAATCATTTAGTCCGTGATAGGCAGATGCTTCCTTAGAAATAGCTGTTAGCATTCCACCACAAATAAGGCAAATGAATAAATCGTAAATAGGCATTATTAGGCTATACAGACCCATACCCTCTGCGCCTAATTTTTTTGAAAGCAATATAGAAAACATAAATCTGAGTATTCCAGCAATTAAATTTGATACTGTGAGAATTACTGAGTCTCTATAGAAATTATCCTTAATCATAAAAGCTCCTCCTCACTTTTCACATTGGTAGATAACCCTTACTAATAATTAGTATGTGAAGCTTTAAGATTATATTCTAAAAGCACATGAAAATAAATTTATTATGTAAAAGGCTATCCTTATAGGGAGCTTTTTATGTTAAAATAAATTTATTAGTATATTAGAAAGAATCAATAAGATAAAATAAACTATGTGTAAATTAAGGAGAATGAAGATATGAAATGTTTGATATGCGGGATGAATATAGATATAAATAATTTCAATTTGAATAAGGGAGGATTGTTGGAGAGTAATGAAAGTGATGATATTAAATATTGCCCATTTTGTGGAGTTGGTGCAACATATTTAAAACAAGAAGGGGAAATGAATAAAGTACTCGCTGAAAGTTTAGATGAGAATACTCTAACAATACTTGATCATGCCATGAAGCTTGAGATATTTAATTCTGAATTTTATAAAGCCGCGGCAAAGCTTGCTCAAAACTTTGCGGTTAAAGAAATTTTCCAGGCGCTTTCCAAAATTGAATATGTACATGCTATAGTACATCAAAAGCTGGGAGGGTTTAAACAAATGCCTACATTAGTTACTATTGATTATAGTAAATATAAGAGTGATAAGTGTTTAATGGAGCTTGCGGAAAATAGGGAAATTCATGCTGCTTTGTTTTATGAAAAACAGGCAAAAAAAGTAAATAATTCAATTGTAAGAGAAGTGTTTTCTGCTTTAGGGGAGGTTGAACGGGGTCACATACAAATTGCTAGAAATTATTAATACATATACTCTAATCTATGAAAATATATATAGATTAGAGTATTTATAATTTAGGGGGCAATTATGAAAAAGACCATTGGTTTTATTGTGATTTTAGTAGCGATGGTTTTTGCGCTGTGCTGGTTAAAAGGTTCTTTTAGTGAATATATAATGACTGTGAAAGATGGATCTATAAAATCACAGATTATGTTCAAAGGACTGATTGGAGCAGCGGATTTTACGAGAGACGGTGAAGGAAACTATTATATAGCGTTTAAAGACCATGTACAGTATATTGATAAAACTGGCAGGGCATACAATTTATTTACTGACAAGAAACTAAGTATATGCAGTTTAGAATATAACCAGGGTGTATTATATTATACTTCGGGTACACTAGTTTACTCTTATAATTTAAAATCAAAGGAAACTAGTGAAATAATTAAAAATCTGCCTAATTACGGGGATTATAACAAGAGTCTTATTAGGGTTAGTGAAGGATATCTATTTGTAACCATAGGCTCAGCAACCAATTCTGGGGTAGTGGGACTAGATAATTCTTGGATAAATGATTTTCCACTGAATCATGATACTTCACCGAAAAGTATAACTATAAAAGGAATTAATTTTGGAGAAGAAAAAACTGGAGCATTTGTCTCATATAAAAGCAAAAATATAAAGGGACAAATTATAACGCAGCATATGCCAGGAAATTCATCCATACTAATTTATAATTTGAAAACTGGAGCTCAGGGAACCTTTGCTTGGGGTATAAGAAATATAAAAGGGTTAGATTTTAGTAGCCAGGGTAAAATAATAGCTTCTGTTGGAGGAATGGAGGATAGAGGACTAAGACCTGTAAAAGGAGATAGTGATTATATATATGCAATTAAAAAAAATGCCTGGTATGGGTTTCCTGATTATGCTGGTGGAGACCCAATAAGTTCACCTAAATTTAAAGGTATAACTAATAGCACTATACCATTTATTTTAGATCAGCACCCAACAACAAACCCACCGGCACCAATATACCAACATGAATCCGTAGATGGTTTAGTAGGGGTATCAGTAGATACACAAGGAATATTAGGCGAAAATGACTGTATATATTTTTATGAAAAGAATGATAATAGTGTATATAGTTTCAATAGTGCAAATGCACTTAAAGAAAAAATTAACTTTGCTGGGGACACATATATAAGCAGTATGAAGTTTTTCAATAAATTAATTTTATTAGATTCTAAGAGTGGATATCTTATTTCAATGGAAAAAAATAATGAAAGTGTTGTAGGTGGCTGGAGCCAAAGAAGTTATTATTATTTATTAGTAATTGTAATAACTTTAATAGGTAGCATACTTGTGTGGGTAATAAAAAGAAAATAAATTGTATTGCTACGAATTAAAAATATGTTTTCAAAGTCAATTTGGTGTATACTAAATTAAGAGGTGAACAAGGTGAAGAAAAAAATTGAAGCTACTTACGGAAAAACTTTAAAAGCCTTAATGGTAACAGTAAATCCAATTAAAAAAAAGATTATGAAAACTCATTGTATTGTCCATAAGTTTATAAATATTCAAGCTATAGAGATACTGAAAAATAAAGAATATAGTGAAGTCAATAGTTTTTACAAATCCTATATAAAAGAATTAAATAATGGAGTAACTTGGGCAGATCAAGATTTTAAGAGCTCAAATCATTTTTATCATCATTACAAGGGAACGGGTCTTTATGGATTTTCAAATGCATTAACTGAATTCCAAAAATATTACAAAAGTGCTTTGAAATTTATTGAAGCAGGGGATGTTCGTCAAGCAATGTTTTATTTTGGAGCCGCTTGCCATTTGGTTCAAGATGCTACAGTTCCGCAGCATGTTAATAATAAACTTTTAAAAAGTCACAGGAATTTTGAACTTTGGATTATAAGTAAATTAATGAGTGATTACGATTTTCCTATTTTCAATGAAATAATACAAGAGGATAAAGTAGAAGATTATATAAAAAACAATGCTCTATTTGCTAATAAAACATATATTGCCTATGCCAATGTAAAAGTTAAGGAAGACAAATATAAAAAAATATCTGTACTTATAGTTCAGAGGGCACAAAAGACTACAGCGGGATTAATGCTGAATTTTTATAATGAGATTAATAAATAATTCCTTTAATTTAGAGGAATTATTTTGTTTTTGAAGAATATTTTAAAAATAAGTAAAACATGTAAAATATATTTTATGAGGGGGTCAATAATTGAAAAGGGAGGTTTTTATAAATTTAGAGAAAGAAATTTTCAAAGGTAATTTATTAGATATAGGTTTTTCTAATCATGGGGTTATATACAATATATGTAAACAATATGTAGATGATAGTAATTGCATAGATTATATAGAAGGTAAAGAAGATAAGATAAAAATAGAGGCAGAATCATATGACACTTGTGCTATGTTCCTTACTTTAAGTGATATAAAACTTACAAGTTCAAAAGTGAAATTAGTAAAAGATGTATACGGATTTTTGAAAGCGGATGGTTTATTGTATATATGGGATATAGATAAGGGGTTTGCTAAAACTTTTAATTCTAGAATCAATATTGTGTTACCAGATAAAAGTACAAAAAAAATAGATTTAAAGGACTTTAATTTGTTTAAAAATAGTTCAAAAGAAAATACCATTAAAATTATAGAGCCTTATTTTGAGATAATAACACTAAAAAATTCGGATAATATTTATTATATGGTATGTAAAAAGAGAGGGAAAACAAAAGATGAAAGTATTGTTAGTGGGAGTTAATTCTAGATTTACACATACCAACCTTGCAATCAGGTATTTAAAAGCATTTACTGAAGATTTAAATTATCAGTGTCTTATAAGAGAATTTTCTATAAATGATAGGGTGGAAAGAATTGTTGAAGAAATTATCGCAGAAAAAGCGGATATCGTGGCTTTTTCTTGTTATATATGGAATAAGAATTATGTCAAGCAGATATCAGATTTACTCAAACTTATAGATAGTAATATAAAATTGCTATATGGAGGACCAGAAGTATCTTTTGACAGTAAAAATTATTTAGAAGATAGTTTTGCAGATTATTTAATTGCAGGAGAAGGGGAAGAAACTTACAGAGAATTTATTGAGAGGATGATAGCTTGCTCAGACCTTAAAGGTATCAAGGGTCTATATTATAAAGAGAATGGTGAAATATTTTATGGTGGAGAAAGAGCACTTATGGATTTGAATAAGCTTGTTTTTCCATATACTACTTACGATGATCTAAAGAATAAGATTATATATTATGAAGCATCCCGTGGTTGTCCGTTTAATTGTAAATATTGTCTTTCCTCAACTATACGAGGAGTTAGATTTATGGAGCTTGAAAGAGTTAAAAAGGATTTAAACATCTTAATAGGAAGAAATGTGAAACTTATAAAATTTGTTGATAGAACTTTTAATTGCAGTGATGAATTCGCCATGGGGATTTGGGGATATTTAATGAGCATAGATACAGACACAACCTTTCATTTTGAAATTTCTGCGGATATTTTAAGTGATAAACAACTTAAACTTTTAGAAAAGGCTCCCAAGGGCAGATTTCAGTTTGAAGTGGGAGTTCAAACTACTAACAATGAAGTGTTAAAAAATATAAATAGATTTGTAGTTTTTGAAGATATAAAAAAACAGGTAATGCAGCTGAAAAAATATGGAAATATAAAGCAGCATTTGGATTTAATTGCAGGACTTCCTGGAGAGAACTTTGAATCCTTTAAGAAGTCTTTTAATGATTTATACGTTATCGGACCAGATGAAATACAACTAGGGTTTTTGAAAGTGTTAAAAGGGGCACCCATGAAAGATGAAGCAGAAAAATGGGGGATTGTAAACTCAAACTATACTCCTTATGAGGTGCTGAAAACTAAAGATATAAGTTATAATGAGATTATCCTTCTAAAAAGAGTTGAAGAGATGGTGGATAAATACTATAATTCTGGAAAATTCAATAATATATTAAAATATTTTATTCCGAAATTTGAATCGGCCTTTGATTTTTATTTGTGTTTAGGCACGTTTTTTTATGATAGGGGCTATCTTAATAGAAGCATATCCTCTGTAGAATACTACAAAATATTTATTGAATTTAATAATGAAAAGCTTAAAGGTGAAGACTTAGCTTTAAAAGAAATTGTGAAATATGACTATCTTAAATATAACAAAAAGAAGTGGCTTCCAGATTTTCTAGTTAGAGATGTAAATAAAGAAATAGAAAGAAGGATTAAGGACAAGTTTATACAAAACAATACTATAGAAAACCCAAATAATATTCATGTTGAAAAGTTTCTCATTAATATTTTAGAATATGTAAATAATAATGTTATTTGCGAAGGACCACATTATATAATTTTTGATATTAACCATGAAGATGATATAACGGATGTAACTAGTAGTTTAGAATGTTAGAAAAAAAATACAAATAAACTATATTATTGCTTTAAAATGACATTTATTGCATTGGAATATGTTAATATTAAGAATATTCGTTGATTTTTAAAAAAAGAAGTTGAAATTTGTAGTGATTCTAAGTATAATACAAGTTAAGTTGTATTCAATACTACATAAAGTATAAAAGTAAATTTAATATCTTATATTTGCTTTTATAAAAAAGTATTGTTAATTGAACTATACTCATTATACCTATTTAGGTGCATAAGGATAAATAGACTAGCAGGCTAACTTGTCAATTTTTTTGAATGTGCTTTCTTAGAAAAAAAGGTGGTGATATTTTGGCATTAGAAGCAATAAAAGCTATAAAAAATGCAGAGCAGCAAGCATCAGATATTATCAGTAAGACGATTTCCAGTAGTAAGGAAATATTAAAGAAATCTGAGGTTGAAGCTGAAGGACAGTACAAAAGGGTAATGGATGCTACCAAAGAAGAGATTAAAAAAATTATCGAAAATGCTAAAGAAGAAGGTAGAGTAAGTTCTGAACCAATTTTTCAAAAAGGTAAAATAGAGGTAGAAAATATACTTAATTTAGAAAGTGAAAGATTTGATAAGGCAGTAAGCATAGTGGTTGAGAGGATAGTGAAAATTAATGGCAATAGTTAAAATGAGTAGATTTACATTGCTTGCCTTTGAATCACAAAAAGAAGCGTTATTAGACAGCCTTCACAGATTTGAAAATGTTCAATTTATAAACTTACAAGAAAGCGCAGAAGAACATTTACAATTACTTAAAAAAGACTCGGAAAATGAAAAAGTTTCTTATTTAGAAGGTGAGCAAGCAAAAGTAAAATTTGCCCTGGAACTATTATTAAAGCACACTGAAAAGCAAGGTATGATAAAATCTTTAGTCAAGGGTAAGACTATATTAAATTATGAGCAATTAGAAACTTTAGCTAAAAAATCAAATTATAGTGAAAACTACAAAAGGTTAAAAGAAAAAGATAATGCACTGATTGAAATAAAGAATGAGAAATCTAAAATTGATTCTCAAATAGAAGAATTAACTCCATGGATATCACTAGATTGTGAATTTCAAGATTTAAAATCATTAAATTCCTCTATATTTGTAATGGGATCACTGCCAAAAGCTTTTAAAGATGCTTTTAGAGAAAAATTTGAAAGTGAAATTCCATACTCCTACTTAGAGGTTGTTAGTGAAGGAAAAGATGAAATAAATATAATTGCTTTAGTTCATAATGATTATGAAGAAAAAGCCAAAGAAATACTTAAAATTCATAATTTCAATGCAATTAATGTAATATATGATGGGAATCCTAGCCAGGTAATAAAGGAATGTAAAAAAAGATTAGAAGAAATATTGGCAGAAGTTGAAAGTATTAATGTGGAAATAAAGCAGGAATGTGAGCATTTAGAGGATTTTAAGATAGTATACGAATATTTATCTAATAAACAAATAAAAGCTTCAGCCTGTGAAAATTTCTTGAAAACTGAAAGTGTGGTTGCCATTGAAGGTTGGGTACCAACAGAATTATCAAAAGAGTTAGAAGCTTTAGTAAAAACTATAACAAAAGATAACTTTTATTTAGAGTTAGAAGAGGCGGCTAAGGAAAATGATGAGGTACCTATAATTTTAAAGAATAATTCATTGGTAGGGGCGTTTGAGCCAGTAACCTCAATGTATAGTTTGCCAAAATATTCAGAGATAGACCCAACACCACTATTTACACCTTTTTATATGGTGTTCTTTGGGATGATAGTAGCTGATATTGGATATGGTATAGTAATGTTCATAGCAGCAGCACTGGCGCTTAAGAAATTCAATTTGGAGGAAGGCCAACGAAAGTTTGCTAAATTCTTTTTCTTTCTCAGCATACCATCTACAATTGCAGGAGTTATTTATGGAAGTTTCTTTGGTGATTTAATCAAATTTAATTCACTAATAAAGCCAGCAGATGACTTAATGTTGATATTGTATATATCTATGGCCATGGGTGTTTTTCAAATTTATTTTGGCCTTGGTATTAAAGGCTACATTCTAATTCGTGATGGTAAGCCAATGGATGCAGTTTATGATGTTTTAACATGGTATCTCTCCTTAACTGGGGCATTTTTGTTTATAGGAGGTGCAGCGTTAAAACTAAGTCCAGCGCTAATTGGTTCAGGTAAATGGATTATGATAGTTGGAATGGTAGGACTAGTATTGACCCAAGGTAGAGAAAGCAAAAGCCTAGGTGGAAAGCTTGGTGGTGGAGTATACGGTTTATATGGTATAACTAGTTATATTGGAGATTTGGTTTCATACTCAAGACTTATGGCACTCGGACTTGCAGGCGGTTTTATAGCAACAGCTTTTAATACGCTTATTAGGATGATTCCATCACCATTTAATATTATTTTAGGAGTATTTATATTCCTAGGGGCACAAATGTTTAATCTGTTTTTAAGTGCACTTGGAGCATATGTTCATAGTGCAAGACTTCAATATGTAGAGTATTTCAGTAAGTTTTATGAAGGTGGCGGAAAAGCCTTTAAGGCCTTTAAACCAAAAAATCAATATATTAATGTAAAAAAAGAAGTGCAAATTTAAGGAGGAATTAATTATGACGTTGATGGATTTTTTCACTAAAAATGGTGGGTATGTTTTTGCAGCACTAGGAATGGCTTTAGCAGTATTTTTACCAGGAATAGGATCAGCAAAAGGAGTAGGTATTGTTGGAGAAGCGGCAGCTGGGCTCACAACTGAAGAACCAGATAAATTTGGTAAAGCTCTTATTCTTCAATTGTTACCAGGTACACAAGGACTTTATGGTTTCGTTATTGGACTTATGATATTACCTAAATTAACTGCTGATATGACTTTAGGTATGGGAATGTACTTATTTATGGCGGCGCTACCAATAGCATTTGTTGGATTATATTCAGCAGTTGCTCAGGCTAAAACAGCAGCAGCTGGTATAGCAATACTTGCTAAAAATCCAGAACATACTACAAAAGCTATCATACTTGCAGTAATGGTTGAAACATATGCGATTTTAGCATTCGTTGTTTCAATAATCTTATTAAGTAAGACATTCTAATTTGAAAATTAAGCAGCTAGAGGATGTGAATATATGTCAAATTTAGATAATTTATCTTCTAAAATAATAGAAGATGCTAATATTAAAGCAGAGGCTATGTTGAAGCAGGCTACGGATAATGAAGCTTCATTGATAGAAAGTAAAGTAAAAGATGCAAAGGAACTAGAGGTTAAGATGTTAGAAAAAGCTAAAATTGAAGCCGCTACTGTAAAGCAAAGAATCGTATCCAATGCTCAGTTAACGGTGAGAAATGAAAAGCTAACAGTTATGCAAAAAATGATTGACAAAGTATTTGACACAGCGCTTGAAAAGCTTTTATTAATAGACGATGCAGAATATTTAGCATTGATAAAAAGATACCTTTTATCAATGGCGATCCTAGGAAATGAAGAAATAATAATTCCTGGGAAATATAAAAACGTTGTAAATGAAGAATATTTATCTCAGATAAACACGGAACTGGTGACTTTGGGAAAAATAGGAGAAATAAAGATAAGTTCTGAATCTCGTGATATAAAAAGCGGATTTATAGTACTTAAAAATGGTATAGAGATTAACAATACTTTTGAAAGTCTAG
>CAYXOL010000037.1:0-49531 GCA_964467165.1 uncultured Clostridium sp. | reverse complement strand
ATTGGGACATAATCAAATGTGGTATAGTAAGACATTATCATAAATCAATCATATTATTTAATAAATAAAATATATATTCATTGACAAATATATCAAAACACATTAATATCTTACTATAGAGATTATGTAGTTCTTAAAAATAATATATGTAGAGGGAGTAACTTCTTGCTTTTTAAGCAGGATCAAAGTCGTCACCACGGATTAAAATCCCGGCTTTGATAACTTCTAAAGTTTAGTGAGACTCTACAGTTGGCATTTATGCCAACTGTAGAGTCTTTTATTTTGTCCTGCTATTATGATCAATAATTTTTATCTATAATAATGAAATTTAAGCCATAACCAGATTACGAGGGGGAATATTAATGAACATGTTTTATAAACAAACATCAGAAGAGGCCATGAGAACTCTTGGAGTTAGTTCCAAAGGACTAAACCACGAAGAAATACAAATTCGCAGAGAAAAGCAGGGCTTTAACGAATTAACTGAAGGTGCTAGAAAAAGCAGCCTGCAAGTATTTCTAGAACAGTTTAAGGACTTTTTAGTGCTAATACTTTTAGCTGCTGCTATTATATCAGCTTTCCTTGGCAAGTTTGAGAGTACACTTGTTATAATTGTAGTTGTTGTTATAAATGCTATTCTTGGGACTGTTCAGCATGTTAAGGCTGAGCAATCTTTAAAAAGTCTTAAGGCACTTTCCTCACCTACTGCCAAAGTTTTAAGAAATGGGCAGAAGTTAGAAATTCCTTCAAGGGAATTGCTAGTTTCCGATATCATGTATTTAGATGCAGGTGACTATGTAAGTGCTGATGGACGAATTATTGAAAACTACAGTCTTCAGATAAATGAAAGTTCATTAACGGGTGAGTCAGAAAGTGTTTTAAAGATATCCGAGATAATAAGTGAAAATAATGTAGCAATTGGTGATAAAAAAAACATGGTATTTTCCGGAAGCTTTGTAACCTACGGAAGAGCTATAATTTTAGTTACATCAATTGGAATGGAAACAGAGCTAGGTAAAATAGCTAACCTTTTAGAAACTGCAAAGGAAAAGAAGACTCCATTACAAGTTAACTTGGACAACTTCGGTAAAAAACTTGCCTTTGTTATACTTGCAATATCATCCCTAATTTTTATTCTTAATATATTGAGAGGCAACGCAATTATTGATTCCTTTATGTTCGCTGTATCTCTTGCTGTTGCTGCAATACCTGAAGCATTAAGTTCAATAGTAACAATAGTTCTTGCTATTGGGACCCAAAAGATGTCTCATGAAAATGCTGTTGTAAGAAAACTTCATGCAGTTGAAAGCCTAGGAAGTATTTCAGTAATATGCTCAGACAAAACTGGAACTCTAACACAGAATAAAATGACTGTACAAAAGGTATATGTTGATGAAAAAGTACTGTCTCACGATGAACTTGATCATGATAAGCTTTTGGAAAAGAATCTTGTACTAATGGCACTATTATGTAATGATGCTATAACTGTTAAAGACAAAGAGATTGGAGATCCCACTGAGGTTGCACTTGTAAACCTAGGTGAAGTATATGCTTTAGATGAGCTAGATATCAGAAAAGACTATCCAAGAGTTTCGGAGGTACCCTTTGATTCTGATAGAAAGCTAATGAGTACAGCAAATAAACTTGAAGACAAAACCTTTATGATAACCAAGGGTGCACTTGATGTACTCTTACTAAGGACCATAAGTATTGTTACATCAAGTGGGGTTAAACCCCTGACAGAGACTGATAAAAAAGAGATTGAAAGAGTAAATAAGGAGTTTTCCGAAAGCGGCCTGAGAGTTTTAGCCTTTGCTTATAAAGAAATAGAAAATGGAAAAACAATCGGTACTGCCGATGAAAATGACTTAATATTTGTAGGTTTAATTTCCATGATGGACCCACCAAGAGTTGAGTCTAAATTAGCCGTTTCAGAATGTATCAAGGCTGGTATTAAGCCAGTAATGATAACTGGAGATCATAAGATAACCGCCTCTGCCATAGCTAAACAAATAGGTATTTTAACTAATGAATCCGAAGCTATAGAAGGTTATGAAATTGATTCCTTAAGCGATGAAGACCTTAAAACTAAGGTAGAACATATTTCTGTATATGCAAGAGTATCTCCTGAGCATAAGATAAGAATAGTAAGAGCATGGCAAGAAAGAGGGAATATCGTCGCAATGACCGGTGACGGTGTAAATGATGCCCCTGCACTAAAACAAGCAGATATTGGTATTGCTATGGGAATAACAGGTACTGAGGTCGCTAAAGATGCTGCTTCTATAGTACTTATGGATGATAACTTTTCAACCATTGTAAAGGCAATTTCCAATGGCAGAAGTATATACTCAAACATAAAAAATTCAATTAAATTTTTATTATCTGGAAATACCGCAGCTGTACTTTCAGTGCTTTATACTTCACTTGCAGCGCTTCCAATGCCTTTTGCACCAGTTCATCTTCTATTTATCAACCTGGTTACAGATAGTCTTCCAGCTATTGCAATAGGACTTGAGCCTCATAATAAAAATATAATGAATGAAAAACCTAGAAATATAAACTCACCTATATTAAATAAATCCTTTTCAATAGAAGTATTAATTGAAGGCTTAATTATTGCCCTAGGTACCATGATAGCCTTCCATATAGGGTTGTCAACTGGGAATACTGTGACTTCCAGTACCATGGCATTTGCAACACTATGTTTCTCAAGATTACTCCATGGATTTAACTCTAGGTCACAACAGTCCATATTTAAAATAGGAGTTTTCTCAAATAAATATTTGTGGATTTCAACCATACTCGGGTACTTACTTTTAGAATTTGTTTTAAGTTTCAAACCACTTATGGGAGTTTTTGAGGTAGCCGCACTAACTTTAAATCAGCGTTCTATAGTATATGGACTTTCATTTATGCCTCTAATTCTTATACAAATATATAAACTATTATTCGTAAAAGCTAATAAGTAATAAGCTTACTAAGTGCCATCCACGTGGCAAGTGGCAAGTTTTTCTTGCCACTTGCCACGTGGGTGGCACCATTATAATATTTTAAATTCGCAACAAATACTTAACATATCATCATGCATATTTGCAATTATGTTTCCATTCATTTTTTCTATAAGTCCTTTTGCAATAGAAAGTCCAAGTCCTGTGCCACTACCTGAACGGATTTTGTCTGCCATGTAGAATCTATCAAAGATTTTTTCTACATCTTCTGAAGATAAATTTGTAACTGTGTTGGTTATTTTTAATAATACCGTGTTTCGGTAGATTTCTAAACAAATTGATACATTATCTCTTGCGTATTTAATAGCGTTACTTAGCAGGTTTTCAATTATTCGCTCTAAAGATTTTTTTTCCGCTATTATATAGATATTTTCATTAGGTATTTGTATGTCCGGCTTCAAATCTCTATTTATAAAATCATTATATTTGCCAATTAATGTTTCTTGTAATATATTGGTAATATTAATTTTTTTAAGATTTAGCTCAAAATCTACAGATTCAACTAAAGATAATTCATAAAAATCATTTAATAAGCTTTCAAGTGATTTAGTTCTTTGCTCTGCTATGTTTAAATATTCTTTTTTATCTTCATCACTTACATTATCTAGTTTTAAAAATTGAATATACCCTTTTATTGATGTTAGCGGTGTTCTAAGGTCATGTGACATATTAGCAATGGTTTGTTTTAAATCATTTTCAAAATTAACTTTGCTTGCCTGACATTGTTTTATCATATTTATAGTATCATTTATAACTTTAGTTAATGCTTCAATTTCTGGGTTTATAAGCCCTATAGTTATTTTTTTTTCAATGTTATTTTCATTAATATCAATAAGCTGATTTGTTACACTTTTTATTTGCTTTTTTATATAAAATAAGCGGGCAAACAAAATTACTAAAATTATTAATAGACCTGCAATTATTAATATCACTATACTTACCACCTTTGCTTTATATGGTTTTAATCACATGAAAATAAATAATATGAAAAATCATTTGATTTCTGCCCTCTTGAAAAAAAACACACTTAATAATGTTGAAACTATTATTGTTATTATAACAACCCCTATTATTTTAAATCCCTGTGAAAAATCTATATATTCCATGTCTAAAAACAATGATTGACCAAATATAGTTCTTTTGTAAATTACACCACTAAGGTATTTTTGAAAAACTAAACCTCGAAAGGCTCTATTAATTGTATCTATTAAAATAAAGGCTACCACTGTAATTATGCCATTTCTACATATAAATGAAATTAGAACTGCAATACTCCCTATGCCAATATATATAAGCGCCATAAGAAATGATACTTTAAGTATAAATGCAAGTGAATTCAAAGTAAATACCTGGCCATACCCGTTCATAATAGTGTTTATTGTAGTAATTAAAATTGGAGATGTTAAGCTAATAATTACAATTCCAAAATAATAAGATATACTTTTTGCTATAACAATATTTCTTCTTTTATGTCCATAAGCAATTAAATTTTTAATACATCCCGTGTTAAATTCATCACCTATATAAATTGCTGCAAAGGCGCCTATTAAAATGTATAAAGCTAAAAATTCTTGTGCCGCAAACACCTGTAGTAGCACCTGTTTTCCAGTCATTGATCCACTAAATAGTATAGGACACAAAATTGATTGAAGCACCATAAGTACTAATATTAACTTAAATGTTTTTGATGTTTTCAATTTGTAAAATTCAACTTTTAATAAATTAAACATCTATTTCACCCCCCATCACTTTAGCGAAGTAAGCTTCTAAGTCATCTCCTATAGGCATAATTTCTTGTACTGAAATTCCTTCTCTTGAAAGTGTGGTAGACACTTTCCCTGCATTGTCTACATGATCATATAATTTAATAATATTATTAGGTAAAATCTCAAAATTCTTTGTTTGTAACTTTGTATTTAACACAACTGAAGCTTTTGCAGCATCATCTACTTTAATGCGAAGAAGTTTTTTACATTTATCCTGTAATTCACTATCTGTTATTTGTTCTATTAGTTTACCATTATGAATTATCCCATAGCAATTGGCAAGTTGATGAAGTTCTGCTAATATGTGACTAGAAATTAACATTGTAACTCCATATTCAATGTTTAGCTTCTTTAATAGCTCCCTTATCTGAATTATGGCAATAGGGTCTAGTCCGTTAGTAGGCTCATCTAGCATTAAAAATTCTGGTTCACTAAGCAGTGCCATTGCTATTGCTAATTTTTGTTTCATGCCTTGAGAAAAATTCTTCACTTTTTTGTTTTTTGCATCTATAAGGCTTACATCCTCTAGAACTTTTTCTATACACCCTCTTCCTGCTATACCCTTTTGAATTCTTTCAATTTCTAAATTTTCATAAGCAGTCTTATTAGCATAAATTCCAGGTGTTTCTATTAAACATCCCATACGCCTCTGACTAGCTTGTATCTTTATTACTTCACTTTCTCCGAATAACTCAACACTTCCGCTATTCGCTGCTGCAAGACCAGCTATAACTCTCATCAGTGTGGTTTTCCCCGCCCCATTTAATCCAATAATTCCATATATCTGTCCCTTTTTAATAGTCATTTCCACTGTATCTAATACCTTTATTCCTTTATATATCTTTGAAACTGCTGAGATTTTCACTATTACATTATTCACTTTATTCTTTTCTAAATTTCTTTCTAATGTTGAACTAAATACCTTTATCTTCACATACATCCCTTCCTTCCAATTACTTATAATTTATCTTAATACTCAATACATAAGAGGACTTAAAGAAAACCTTAAGAAAACCTTAAGAATAATAAAATCATTCATTAGGCATCATAAAAAAATAACTAGCATTCACTAGTTATTTTTTATGATATTTTATATCCCATACCCCATATTGTTTCTATATATTGCTCATTAGGATTCGCCTTATGTAATTTATTTCTTAAATTGCTCATATGAACATTAACTGTATTATCATCTCCTAAATACTCACTTTCCCAAACACTTTCAAACAAATTCGCTTTACTAAATACTTTTTTAGTATGAGACAAAAACAATTGGAGTATTGTAAATTCTCTAGCTGTTAATATTAGTTGTTGATTATTTACAATAACTTCTTTAGTTTCTTTATTAAGAGTTATATCTTTATAAGTTAAATTTCTATCACAATTATCATTATTATTAAAAGCCATATATCTTCTAAGATTTGCTTCAATTCTAGCTAAAAGCTCCTCTATATCAAAAGGCTTAGTAATATAATCATCTGCTCCTAGCTTTAGCATATCTATTTTATCTTGTTTATCTATTTTTGCTGAAATGACAATTACGGGCATTTGATTAGTTTTTCTTATACACTCTAATACTGCACATCCTGACATTCCAGGTAGCATTAAATCAAGTAATACTAATTGAAAATCATTAGCTTCAATATACATCATAGCCTCTGTACCTGAATAAGCTTGTCTTACATTATAATTATCCTTTTGCAAAAGCCTAGCTAACATACTATTTATATCATTATCATCCTCTACAACTAATATATTAATATCCTTATTCATATTCCACCCCCTAAATCTTCGGAAAAATTATTTATGGCTTATTCTATTTTAACATCCAATAGTAGCCGTTTCAATAAATTAAATAAACTGGGTTAATTTAGAGCTTATTGTTATGTATCGCAATTTCAAGCCGTTGACCTTGTAAACCAGACAAATAATTCATTCTGATACCTTTTTGCTAAGTATGTCTTATGAATGATTGGATGTTTTTGCAGCTTTCATATATAATCATAAGTATACATAAAAAGTTAAATTTAATAATTATTTATACAAGAGGAAGTGCTTTAATATGAAACTATCATTTTTAGGTGGAGCCTATGAAATTGGGGCTAGCTGTATTTTATTTAAAATTGACAATAAAAATATATTAATGGATTCTGGTATACGTCAAAGTGCTTCTAAAGATCCCTTACCTGATTTCAGAACAATACAAGAAATGGGTAGAGTGGACGCTATTATAATTAGTCATGCCCATTTAGACCATATCGGCAGTTTGCCTATGATAAGCAAAGAATATCCAAATGCTAGAATATATATGAATAATATGACTAAAGATTTAGTGAGAGTACTTCTATACGATAGTCTTAAAATAATGAATAACAGAGATGCTGAAATTCCACTCTATGCGCAGGTAGATGTAGAGAATATGCTAAATAGAATCTTTACTATAAATTATGAAGTTCCCTTTGAAATTCTTGATAATTTAAAACTTACCTTCCATAATGCTGGCCATATAGCAGGCGCAAGCTGTGTATATTTGCAAGGCAGTGAAGGCTCATTATTTTATAGCGGTGATTTTTCATTATTTTCTCAAAAATCAGTAGAAGGTGCAAAAATTCCTAGATTAAGACCTGATATTGGTATTTTCGAATGCACTTATGCGGATAAACTACATTCAAATAGAGAAATTGAGGAAGATCGCCTTATAGATATGGTTAATGATTGTGTTAATAACAATGGAAAAATGATAATTCCAGCTTTTGCCTTAGGTCGCGCACAGGAAGTTATACTTATCCTAAAAAAAGCCATGAATTCTAAAAAACTAAAAAAAATTAATATCTACATAGATGGTATGGTAAAAGACATTAATAGGGTTTATAAATTCAATCCTCTTTATCTTAAAAACACTTTAGGTAAAAAGATTTTAAGAGGTGTGGAGCCTTTTTATGATGACAATATCATAGCAGTAAACAACAAAGAACAAAGAGAAACCCTGCTTGATGGCAAAGAAAGCTGCGTAATAATATCTAGTTCAGGTATGCTTACAGGAGGTCCTAGCCAATTCTATGCTGAAAAAATTGCTACTATGGACAATGGCTATATAGTTATAACAGGCTATCAGGATGAAGAGTCTCCGGGAAGGAAACTTCTGAATTTACTAGAAACTAACAAGGAAGATAGAACTCTGGAAATAAACGGCAAAGTCATTCCCGTGAAATGCAGAGTAGAAAGAGTAGGCTTATCCGCTCATGGTGATAAAAGTGAAATTCAAGCTCTCATAGCAAAGCTGGCTCCTGATAATGTGTTTTTAGTCCATGGTGATAGTGAAGTTATTAATACCTTTGCAAGTGAAGCTGCAAAAGATATCCGTGGAAAACTTTTTGCACCTAAACCTGGCGAAATCTTTAACATAGAGATTAAAACTCCAAGAAGACAGTTAAGCAAACAAATCCCTTTTGTGATGAAATCAAGGGAACCACTAAATAAAGAAAATATTAAATTATTATGGAGTTTTGCATATGAACAATATAGAGATAAATTTTTTACTATTGAAGAATTAACTTTCATATGGGGTGGCTCAAAAATTCTTAAAGTCTCAGAAGTTGACAATTTTAGATTTCAACTTTTAGATTCTCCTTATTTTGAAAGTGATTTAAGAAGACTTTTCTTATTTAAAGCTAGAACTCCCGAAGACATAAGGTTAGATTTAGAGCCTAAAACATTAAAAGCTAACGAAATAACCGCCTTGGTTTCCGAATGTTTAAGCACCTTTCAATATAAGAAACTAGGTTTAAATCAAGAAGAAAGAGTAGCAATTTTATATTTTGACTTTCCTAAGACAGTAGATAATTCTATTTATGAAGTCATTAAAAAGCTCGAAGAAAAAACGGCATGGAAATTTGAAATAAATGATCAAATGAATCTACAGGCTTCTGATAATCTTATAAAAAGCTTATTAAAAAATGCTGATATTAAAAAAATTTCCTGTCATCTTAATGAAAATAAAATAGTAGTAGCACTAAAATCATCCTTTGAAGTAACTACCGAATTAGAAGAATTTAAGAACACGACTGGTGTAACCTTAGTAATTCAAAGTGAAACCAATGCCTTATCAAATTCTATGTCAACTGATAATGGTGCTATATTCAGTGAATACAGCAAAGCTCCTTTAGAGCAAAATATAGCTTTCCAGCTTATTGATGAAGCTTTTATATATGAAGAATTTAAGCCTTATAAAAAAAGTATAAAACATAATCACATTGGTAAATTTATAGAACTTACTTTTATTTCCCCAATCATTGGCAGAAAATATCTTCATAAAATTGAATCTATTTCAAACGAAATAGCCTGGAATATAAACATAGCAACTTCTGTTAATCAAAATGCCATTATAAATTTAGTAGTACAACTATGTGATGAAAATCAGGTAAAATTAAAAAAGAATCCTGCTTTTAATGGGGCTGCTTTAAAAGTTATTTTAAAGTGTGAAAGCATAGATGAGGATATCTTACTCAAAATCAAAGAAACTTTTGAATACAACACAGGCTGCAGCTTAGAAATTTAGGTGCCACCCACATGGCAAGTGGCAAGTTCTCACTTGTCACTTGCCATGTGGGTGGCACCCCTTTTATTTTTCTCTACTATTTCTTATTTCCTTTTGAATAATTTTTAATGCCTTCTTAGATCCCCTTTCAATGTCTCTTTCTAATTTTCGCTGATGATAATCTACAAACAATGTATTAAAATCATAATCCGCTGGGTATAAATCCTCGGCCTTTAGCTCTAGCTTTAACCTTTTTTCATTAACCTCTAGGAAATCTTCTTTATATAATACTATTATATTATTAAAATTGTCCACTGGCTTATACACAATGGCAAAGTCGCTATACTCCAAGAGAAGCACCTTATCACCTATCTTATAAGTTTCCAACTGTGGCATATCATTCTCATCTTTTTTCTTTTTAACCTTACTATCCTTTATCAAATCTAAATTGTAATTCTTATCTTCCACATACTTTTTTGCTTTTTCAAGTATAGAATCCCGTATTCCCATTTTCTTAGAAATCCAGAGAGCATTACTCTCTCCTGATTTACCTGTAATTAACTTATATAGTGGCTCCAATGTATTGTTTTCAAACTGCATTGCTGCATTTTCAAAGTCACTATGACTATTAGAAAAGTTCTTAATTTCTCCATAATGAGTAGTAGCAGTAATAATGCACCCTTTATGGTAAAGTTCTTCCAGTATTGCAATAGCAAGGCCAGCCCCTTCATTAGGCTCAGTTCCACTTCCTATCTCATCACATAGTACTAAAGTAGATTTATTACTGCTATTTATTATCTGCGCTAAATTTTTTACATGTGAAGAAAAGGTGCTTAGAGAGTTTTCTATACTTTGATCATCTCCAATATCTACGAATATCTTTTCGAATACGGATATTTCGCTGCCATTTTTAGCTGCAATATGAAACCCAGATTGTACTGCAAGCGTTAAGAGTCCAACAGTTTTTAGCACTACAGTTTTGCCCCCTGCATTAGGACCTGTAATTATTAAGGCTCTATAATTTGTGCCAATATTAAAGTCTAGTGGTACTATATTTCCTTTAAGTAATGGATGCTTGCCACCAACAATGCTTATATAGCCATGTTCATTAATATTGGGCTTTATTCCATCAATAGCCCTACTATATTTAGCCTTAGCAAAAATCATATCATATTCTGCTATTACTTCTATATTCATATTAATTTCCATTAAATTTTCAAATATTAACCCTGTTAAATATGATAATATTTTATATTCTTCCATATATTCTTCTGATTTTAATGCTACTAGCTCTGAGGTATTTTTTGATATAACACTAGGTTCTATAAATACAGTGCTTCCTTTAGATGATGTCTCTACAATTGTACCCAAAACTTGATTTTTATAGGCTGCCTTTATAGGAATTGTATATCTTCCATTTCTATTGCTTATAAAAAACTCTTGTATATAAGTTTTATTGGCGCTGTTTTTTAAAAATTTCTCTAACTGTTCTTGTATTTTACCCTCTGTATTTTCTATATATCTTCTGATCTTTTTAAGCTCTTTACTAGCATTTGAATCCACTAAACTACCCCTTATAGAAGCTTCAATTTCTTCCTCAATTGATGTAAATTCTGTAATTGAATTTCCATAGCTGCTTAAGGTAGGTGCATAAAACTCTTTTCCTACCATAAATTGTTTGATTTTTCTACAACCTCTTAAAAAGTTACAAAGCTTTGTTAATTCCTCTGGCTCTAAGATTGCCCCTTTTTCCATATTATCTATAATGTTTTTTATATTAAAGATTCCATCTAATGGAATATGGGAAACTGTATCTAATAAGGCTCTTCCCTCACTAGTTTCACTAAGTCTACTCTCTACAACTTTTAAACTTATGCTAGGCTGTAATCTATCTATTAGGTCTTTTCCAAGGCTACTTACACAATAAGATTTTACTATTTCCTTTAACTCGTTATATTGCAATTTATTTAAAGTATTTATATTCATTTTTATCTCTCCTCATAATGAACTTGTTGTTCAATGAAGATACTAATTCCTGGATAGATTTCATTACCATTTTCTCAATAGAAATGGAGTTAATTTATTTTACAAACGTACTTGTTTATTTGCAAAATAAAAAGCCGTGGATACTACCACAGCTAAAAATACGTAACTTCATAAAAGATAGAACAATCTATCTCTTATTACTATAACGGTACTTTGCGGAATTGTATCTTCATAGATCCTACTAAATAAACCCACAACAAATAAAGGTAAACTATACCTCTTTTGAATGATTTATTTAATTATAAAATTTAATCTATTTGGATACTAACACGCTCATAAAGCACCTCATTCTTTTATTTTAACAAAATCTATCTAATGATAGTTTATCACATTTCCATGCCTATGGTCAACAAACTTTATAGCTTGCCACTTGCCACGTGGATGGCACCCTACTTTTTCAGTGTCATACTTATTATTTCCGGTCTATTAAATATTCTTTGGGGCGCAACACTATTGCCAAGTCCCCTGCTAACTACCATAGTAGTCGTATCTTTTATGTACATCCCTTTATAATACTTTGGCCAAAAGCCTTGATTAGGCGCAATTATCCCACCTATAAAAGGAATAATAACCTGTCCGCCATGGGCATGACCAGCAAAAACAAGATCTATATTATTATGAACATAAACATCGAAAAGCTCTGGTCTGTGGGAAAGTAATATATTAAAATTTTTTTTATCAATATTAAGCAATTCATTTTTCATTATGTCTTCATTCATATAGTCGTCAGCATGACTATTGGTATTAAAGGCAGGGTCATCTACCCCCAAAATCACGATTTTCTCTTTACCTTTTTCATAATAAACAGATTCATTTCTTAAAACGTGTACTCCTCTTTCTTTAAGTTTTTTTTCCAAAGATGGAAATTTACCAGACCATCCTTCATGGTTTCCATTAACATAGTATATGGGTGCTATGGGTTTTATTTTATCAATGAAAGATATCGCATTTTCTTCATTATATTTTCCTCTATCCACTAAATCTCCGGTAATAACTATAATATCAGGATTTTGTGATTTTATTTTGGCTACAAGCGTATTGTTATCTTTATAAAAAACTTTGTTATGTAAATCTGAAATTTGAACTATCTTAAAATTGTTAAAGGATTTGGGTAGTTTTTCACTTTTTACTTCGAATTTAGAAATTACTATGCTATTATTTTCAAAATATGAAAAACAAACTAAAAATACTGCAATGACAATAAGCTTTATATAATTTTTGATAAGAAATTTTTTAATCATAAATAGTACCCTACCCTTTCAATTTATATACTGATTGTCCCCATTAGTAGAAATCATAATAATTATTTTATAACCTATCTATTAAACCAAGAAATCAAACAACAACTTTGAACCTGCTTTAATTATATGCTAAAAATTTACTTTTACAAAGTGAATTTTTTCATATTTTGTAAATTAAATCATCACCTGCGTTGTTCCTAAAGTAATAAAGATTTTGCTCTAGACTTATTTATATGACTATATATGTTATAATTAGTTAAACTTATTTGAGTAAAATTTTTCATTAAATAGTAAATATTTTAAAAAAATTGTCCGTCCTTTAAGCAATATGACTCAGTTGAAAATATTGGAGTTAGAAAAAAATCCTGTAGATAATTTTAGTCCTTTGGATAATTTAAAATCCGTGGAAATCAGGAAAACTTTACAGTAAGGTTTTCCTCAAAAACAACTTGCCACGTTGATATTACAGTAGAAAGGATGATTTCATATGAATATTACAGTATCACAAGATAAAACTAAATATTTTGTTAAAAACTACTTTAATCAATTATGGTTTAAGCTTTTCATTTTTCAGGAAATACTTTGGCTTTTATTTTCTTACTTTCAGCACCACTACATATTACGGTATATAATACTTACCTTTATAATTTTTCTTGGTTCTTTCCTTACTTCTAAGCTTCTTCACAATGAATACCAAAAACTCATTGCGGAATTCTATTATAAAAATGATATGAAATATAGGGCTAATAAAAAACCCAATAGAGAAATATCTTTAATATGTAACCTTAAAAAATTTAATGGTCCAACCTTCGGTACTCTTATTTTAAATTCTAACTCATTAATGTTTACACCCTTTAAAGAAAACTATAAAAACGAAAAAATTATAATAAATAATATTAAAAATTCTAATGTCCATATATCTGTGGTCAATCTTCAGAATTCATGGATTAACAAAGTATTTTTCAAGGGAAATCTTTATTGCTTAGAACTTAAATGGGATGATAAAAAAGTTGTATTACAAATGCCTAAGGATGATTCAACTAAATCACTATTGGAATATCTGAAATAATAAGAGGAGTGCGAAATTAAGTATAGCGCTAGATGTGACTAGCAGTTTGACCCCTTTCTACTAATAGATGTAAAAAGAACTAAAGCTTATTTTAAAATACGCTTTAGCTCTTTTTAAATTATGAACTTACCATGAAGGTAATCCCTGGCATCTTTATCAACTTTCCAAGTTGATTGCACCAGGAGCGATCTTCAAACTTGCCACTTGCCACGTGGGTGGCACCATCCCTAAGATACCACCGCTTTACTTTCCAGTTCTTTCTCTTCAAGCAACTGATTTGTATATAGGGTATAATAGTAACCTTTTTTTCGTAAAAGTTCTCTATGTGTCCCTGATTCTGTTATCTTTCCATGTCTTATAACCAGAATTTTATCTGCAGACACAATTGTCGAAAGTCTATGGGCAACCACAAAGCTAGTTCTATCTGATAGAACTTTTTCTATGGCATTTTGTATCATTCTTTCTGTTTCAGTGTCTATAGATGAGGTAGCTTCATCAAGAACGAATAATGCAGGGTTTGCTACAATGGCTCTAGCGAAGGAGATAAGCTGTTTTTCTCCAGTGGATAGATTTCCGCCACCTTCACCAACCTCTGAATCGTAGCCTTTTTCAAGTTTACTTATGAAACTATGAGCATTTACAAGCTTTGCTGCATTTTCAATTTGTTCCTGCGTTGCATCAAGCTTACCATACATAATATTGTCTCGAATATTCCCGCTAAATAAATGTGGACTTTGAAGCACATATCCAATATTTGATTGAAGCCACAATAGTGACCTTTCTCTGTAATCACTTCCGTCAATTAATATTTCTCCGCTACTTGGCTCATAAAATCTACAAAGTAGGTTAACTAAGGTACTTTTACCAGAACCCGTTTCTCCAACTAGTGCTATAGTGTCTCCTTTTTTAACTTTTAGATTAAAGTTTTGAAACACTTTTTCTCCATTTTTATAGGAAAAACATACATCTTTAAATTCAATATCACCATGTATTGGTTCAAAGTTTTCTTGTTTTGGATTAAATAGATCTCCGTACTTTTCAATTACATCTTTACTGTCCCATATATCTGGCTCAGTTTCTATTAATGTTATGATTCTTTCTGCAGATGCCTGGGCATTCTGAAGTTCTGCAATAGTTCCCGCAAGTTGACTTACAGGATCAAAAAACTGAATGGTGTAAGCAATAAACATTACAAAGGTACCATAAGATAGTGCTCCTGATATAACACTTTTCCCTCCTATCCATAGGACAAAACCTGCTCCAAGGCTTCCCATGGATATAACAATTGGAAGAAATAGAGCAGAAAACATAGCTGCTTTTACAGAAGATTTTCTCATAAGTCCCGCATCCTGGACAAATTCTTTTAAGTTTTCTTCTTCACGGACAATAGTTTTAGTAGTTTTAGCCCCAGATATCTCTTCACTAAAATCCGCAGTTAATTGTGAATTTAATTTTCTCACTTTTCTATAAGATCTTAAGATTTTCTTTTGAAAAAACATTCCTATTAAAAATAGTGGTGGTACAACACTCATACATATAATGGTTAGACGCACATTATTATAAAGCATTACTCCTATAAATCCAGTCATCATAACCAGTGCCCATACCATATCAATAAGTCCCCAGGATATTATTTCACTAAGCCTTGCTACATCCGAGGTCATTCTTGCCATAAGCCATCCTACTGATGAGTTATCATAATATGAAAAAGATAACTGTTGAAGCCTTTTAAACCCAAGCTTTCTAATATGATAAGCCAGGTGAGTTTCAATCTTACCTGCATTTATTATAAATAGTCTTACATTTAATGCTTGAAAAACAATTATACAAAAGTAAACTATTGCAAATATGATAATCCCATCTGTAGTTTTCTTCATTATAAAATTATCAATAGCATACCTTGTGAGCAGTGGCATTACAACATCTATACCTGCTACCCCCACCATTAAGAAAGCTAAAAACACAAGTCCCTTTCTAAATTCTGTAAGGTATTTAAAGAGTCTTCTCCATATACCTATATCTATCTTTTGTGTTGATTTTTTTTCTACTAATTTATTTTCATCTATTTTAGACACAATATCACTTCCCTTGAGTATTTAATGTAACTGCTATAAACTGATTAATCTTACTCATTACATACCTGGTTTTCATCATCTAAGGCATCCAATGATGTCTGTATTCCCCATATTCTTTTATATATACCATCTTTTTTAATAAGTGTTTCATGGGTTCCTATACTTTCAATCTTTCCATGATTTAACACTATAATTTTATCTGCGGACATAACTGTTGAAATTCTATGAGATATTATAAAGGTAGTACTTCCCTTACTTTTCTTTTTAAGTTCTCCCCTTATAACTCTATCCGTTTCAGCATCCACAGCACTTAAGGAATCATCAAATATCAATATGGGCATATCCTTTATAAGTGTTCTTGCTATAGCAACTCTTTGTCTTTGTCCTCCAGATAAGGTAACACCCTTTTCTCCAACAATGGTGTCATAACCCTTTTCAAAGGAAGTTATAACATTATGCACAGCTGCTACATTTGCTGCATTCTGGATTTCTATGTCTTTAGAATCTATCTTTGCCATTTTGATATTTTCCTTTATAGTTCTTGCAAAGAGGAAGGGTTCTTGAAGCACTATTCCAACATTATTTCGCATATGCTTTCTATCAATGTCTTTAAGCTCCACTCCATCAATTTTTATAGAGCCACTATCATAGTCATAAAGTCTTAATAAAAGGTGCACCAGGGAAGATTTTCCTGAACCCGTTGGTCCAACAATAGCCACTGTTTCGCCTTTCTTTACTTTAAAACTTATATTACTCAAAATTTCATTTTCACTCTCATATTCAAAGTTTACATTTTCAAAGCTTATTTCTCCTTTAATCTCAGGCTTTAGTGCTTTCCCATATTCCTGTTCTACTGGCGTATCCAGAATATTTGTTATCCGTTCAAGAGAAACTGACATTTTTCCCATATCAGAAAGTATTCTGCCCAGTTGTCTTACGGGCCATAAAAGCATTCCTTCATAAGTGTTAAATACCACAAGGGTCCCCAAACTTATTTCTCCATTAACTGCAAAATATATGCCTGATATTAAAACCAGACCAATTTGAGTCATACAAAGAATATCTGAGGTAGACCAGTACGTTGAAAGCAGCTTTACTAATTTGAAATTCAAATCCCTATACTTCATATTTTCTTTTTCATATTTTTCGATTTCAAAGTTTTGTCTTCCAAAAGCTTTTACAACTCTAACTCCACTTAAGTTTTCTTGAAGTACTGATGTTAGAACACCCTCTTGTGCATCTGCTTTTTCAAAGGTATTTTTAATTTTATAAAAAAATACATATGAAAATACAAATATAATTGGCACTATTACCATTGCTATAACTGTCATCTTTTTATTAAGTGACAACATCATTATAATTGCAAATGTCACTATAAAAAATGCTCTACCTATTTCCACCATTTGCGCTGCAAAAAATTTCCTAACAGTATCCACGTCCGAAGTACATCTTTGAATCAGATCCCCTGATTCAGCTTTCACATGAAATTCATAGGGTAAATTCTGAATATGGTCATAAAGCTTCACTCTCATATTCCTAGCAATGTTTTCAGCGGCCTGGGCGGAAAGTTTCCCCCTTAAAAATAGGAAAACACCGCGTACACAGGTCAATATTACAAGGCTCAAAGAACATATCCATAAATTCCTAAAAAGCATCGTTGTTCCACCTACCATGCTTACCATATTTTCTATAGCTTTTGGAACATCCAGTGGTTTATTTCCTATTACTGAATCTATTGTTACTTTTATAATCATAGGCTCTAGCATAGCTATAAATGTAGCAGCTGCTATAGAAAGTATTGCTGCAGTATATAATAATCTATTTCCTTTAGTTAGTCTTAAAAGTTTCTTCATATAAATTCCCCCTTGTGGCAAGACCTAGTAAATAATAATGTCTTTTTACTTTTAATAAATTTGTAGTACATTTTTCATAAACTCAAGTGTAAAAACTAGAAATCCAGCCCCTAAATTTTCTAAAATCACGTTTTTTAATCATTTTTAAATCACTCCTTCTTTTTAATTTAACAAAAAAATATTCTCTATAAAAATTAAAAAGCCGCAGAATATATATTCTACGACTTTTAACATATAGTTAGATTTCATGGGTGCTTGCATTTTTACATAAAAGCTCCATAATAACTAATTAAAAAAAGCCGTAGATACGAACCCTCGGCTTATATAATTAATATAAATAACAAAATTTATTAATATTAAAAACTTATACCAAGATCGTGCTTATATAATTGTGTTAATTTTGCCATACTGCTTAAAACATCTAGTGAAAATCTTCTAATTATCAACATGGTCACGACCTCCTTTTTAATATTAGTTGTTGCCAACAAAGTAATTATATACTACAATTACATATATTACAATACGGATTCCAAAATAATTCAGATATGTCTGAAAACTTATTATATCTAAGTTTTTTTACCTACCCTCTATATATTTTCTAGTTTCCTCTTCAGCGTTACTATATGCCTTCTTCATTTTATATTCAAACTCATCTTCACTAGTGCAAAACCCTGGAATTCCCAATGTCTTTATAACTCCGTGTCTAATTTCAGGGGATACATAAGAAAAAGACATATCTAATGCTTCTTCATCTAATCTAAATGATTTTTCAAATTCTCTCTTTAAATCCAAAATAGTTTTTTTTGATCTAAGTTGTTTTTTTGCTTTTCTCTGAGTTACATCGCTTTCACTACCACTTCTTAAAATTCTTAAGGCTTTTAAAAAATCTTTTTTTTCCATGCCTCTTAGTTTCAAAATCACAAAAGGGTCCTTATCAAATTCAAGTCCCAGAAGATAATGAACTGCTGCTATATGTTTGCATGGATTTGCAGTATCAGGGCATGAGCACTGAGTTATAAGATGTATTTGTTTTTTAGGAAAAAGAGAAACTCCCGCTTCTTTAAAAGCTTCTTCTATATTTTCAGGCATCTCTCCATTTAAAATCATGGCACAAAATATAGCCTTTTGTGCCATAACCTTCATAATTTTTTCCCACTGCTCTTTTGAAAAAACATCAATTTCCATGTTTACTTTATAAGGTATTGATATACCACCCTGAACTCGTGCAATAATTTCTCCCTTTAAGACTTCCATACTCAGAACATTCCCAGCTCTTGCGTATTCTCGCCCCTTATCAATTCTAGAACTTATAGTAAAGCTTGAAATTGCATTATTCCATTTTTTAGACCACCAATTAATGCCAAATTCATTTTTTATTCTTCCAGTCACAAATGCTACATCTCCTTGCCTCTTTCTTAGTGTGATTCAATAATTCACTTTAATTTTAGCAGTTAAGCTCTATCTGTTATCTGTTTTAGCTCTGGGCTATACTATCATGTTCTAATATAAATAGTTCCTTAAGCTCTTCATTACTCATTTCGGAAATCCAGTTCTCATTTGTAGAAACTATACTTTCCGCAAGTGCCTGTTTCCGCTCCAACATCTCATCAATTTTTTCCTCAAGTGTCCCCATACATATAAATTTATGCACATGAACATTCTTAATTTGCCCTATTCTAAAGGCTCTATCCGTTGCTTGATTTTCTACGGCAGGATTCCACCATCTATCAAAATGAAAAACGTGATTAGCTTTTGTAAGGTTTAGCCCAAGTCCTCCAGCCTTTAAAGATAATACAAACACCATAGGCTCTAGCGTTTCGTTTTGAAAAATATTAATCAACTCTTCTCTTTTATTTCTACTAGTTCCTCCATGTAAAAATAATGTCTTTACCCCAAGTTTTTTCTCGATTTCTGATTGCAGAATGTGTCCCATTTCTGAAAATTGCGTAAATACCAGTGACCTATCCCCTTCTTCTATAACAACTTCTAACATTTCCAGTAGCCTTTCAAGTTTTCCAGAGCGACCTTCAATTTCTCCATTATCCTTTAAAAACTGCACAGGATGATTACATATTTGCTTAAACTTTGTTAATGACGCAATAATTAAACCTCGCCTCTGAATACCTTCAGAACTATCAATTTTATTTAAGCAATCATTTACTACAGCTTGATATAGTGTAGCCTGCTCTTTAGTTAGTGGTGCATATTCCTTAGTTTCAATTTTTTCCGGTAAATCTTTAATAATATTTGCATCAGTTTTAAGCCTACGTAATACAAATGGGGATATTATTTTCCTCAGTTTAGTACTTTTTTTAGGATCTCCCTCTCTCTCAATAGGAACTGCAAATTCACGCCTAAAGGTTGACCAATTGTATAAATATCCACTGTTTAAAAAGTCCATAATAGACCATAAATCCGAAAGTCTATTTTCAACAGGTGTTCCTGTTAGTGCCACCTTATATTCTGCTTTAAGAGTTTTTATATGTTGAGTTTGTTTGGAGGCGCTATTTTTAATATTTTGAGCTTCATCTAATATAATTCCTGCCCACTGTTCCTTTTGAAATAAATTCTTATCCCTTACTATTAACGCATAAGTTGTAATAACAACTTCATTTTTGTGTATTTCCTGGCTAAATGTTTCATAAGTCCACCTACTATTCCCATGATGAATTGCAGTTTTAAGTCCAGGTGCAAACTTTTCAATTTCCTTTTGCCAATTTCCTACAACGGAGGTAGGGCATATTATTAAGGTAGGTTTATCTGTTAACTTATTTTCTCGTTCATAAAGTAAAAGACAGATGCTTTGCACCGTTTTCCCAAGTCCCATATCATCAGCAAGGCAAGCACCTATACCATGATCTCGCAAAAAAGTTAACCAGTAAAAACCTCTCTTTTGATATTCACGTAAAGTACCAATAAATCCCTGGGGGATATCAACTTGTTCTATACTACTCAGATTAAATAATTTCCCGAAAAAGTTCCCTACTGCTTCTTGATTGTCGATAGTATCAATACTAATTCCAGGAATTATTTCCTCATCACTTAAGTTAAGTCTTAATAATTCTCCAACGGGAATTTTCCCATTTAACCCTTTATTCATTTTCATCTTGGAAAGTGTTTTAATTTGCTGAATATCTACCTGAACCCACTGCCCTCTTAATTGAATAAATGGCACTTTTAAATCTGAAATTCTATCAAATTCTTTCTCGCTTATCTCATCTCCATCTAATGCTAGCTTCCAATCATATTCAAGAATAGTATCCATATTAAATGTACTCTTTGTTGTTAAATTAGTATTTGTACTACGATTTTTATCCTTTAATTTAACTGAAAGTTTTGAAGGTTTTTTCCACCAAGCTGGTGCAATAATGCCAAAACCTTTTTCCTTTAAAAAGTATGCTGATTCTCTTAAAAATGAATAGGCCTCATCCATAGATAACTTGCATTCTACTGGTACTGCATCATAAAGACTTCTCTCAATTGGAATAAATACTTTTGATGCAACTGCTAAATCCTCTAGTAGCCTTTCTTGGGGATTATTAAATTTTTTATTTAAATAAGTTATAGTATCAAGTGATTCTTCAAAAATCATTTTTGCTGGTAGCATAAGGCTAAGATCATCCTTTGCTTGAAGCAAATACTCAATTGTCCAATCATCGCCACGGCTAGGCGGAACAACTTTGAAACAAGTACGAAATTTAAAATTATTGTTTTTAATCTTTAGTGGTTCTATCCATTTCTTATACTCATTTAGCATTTTAATTTGATCACTAGTATCAACTGGTATTTCAGGCAATTCCGAAAAAAGAGAATGTATCCAAGTGCTTCCCAGTTTACCAAAACTTTCTCCTAAGTAATCAGACTCTTGATTTATTTCACTAGAGCTCCATCTAACCATGCTGTCAATCATAGAATCCATAAAATCACTTATAAGTTTAGTGCCATTTGTGTATTTAAATTCCTCATTTTCTAAAATAAAATACGCCTTACACTCTGTGGGCATCTTTCTACATAACGCCTTTTTTTTATCAATATACTCAGAGTCTCTCGTATGCCATCTCCACCTAGAATTTACTTTTTTATTTACTCTATCGATGGTTAGAGAAGGCAAATATTTATGTTTTATAATTAGCTCCGCTGTAAATTTTGCCACTGCAATCCAAAACTTTAATTCTCGTGACAATTCTATTCCATTTAAAAGGGCCCTATCTATATTTAAAATTCTATGAAAGGAATCCAAATTACTAAAAGTAATTCCTCTAATCTCTCGCTTTACAATTTCCTTTTTTATAACATCATATTTATATTTTCCACATTTTATGTCAAGGGCCGAATTACTAATTTTGCTACGTAATTCTTCCACCAAAACCATTTCTTCATATAGTGGGAATGAATTTTTAGGTGTTCTACCTCTTCTTGTACATTTGGTCTCTCCACCTTGCCCCCAGAATATAAATCTGTATATACCTTCTGTAGTTTCTATCCATCCGCCATTTAATATCATTTAACTTCACCCTCTAATAATGCCGTTAATCATTTATTGCACACTATACAGTTTACCATATATAGCATAAAAATTTCACTTTTATCTATATTTTATTATATTAAATTTAATTTTACTAGCAAATCATCAATTTCGCATTTTATAGTAAAGTTATGAAAATTTTGTTCGAGATATAAACTATATATATTTCTTTAATAAAATCTAGGCATACAACCATTTGAAAGCGAGGTAGCATATGAATAATACTAGTAATATCCTATTAGAATCAGGAACTGGTGAACTTGAGATATTAGAATTTGTAATAAGTGATAAGCATTATGCAATTAACATTATAAAAGTTAAAGAAGTCATTAATGCCACTAATTTAACAAAACTACCAGATTCACACCCAGCAATAGCAGGTCTAACCCTTTATAGAGATAAAATAATAACTCTAATTGATTTGAAATATGTTCTAGAAAAACAACATAAAAATGAAGTTGATGCAAAAATTATCCTTTGTCAATTTAATAAAATTGAGGTTGCCTTTAGTATTGATAATATTATAGGTGTTCATCGTATTAAATGGGACAAAATAACCAAGCCAGATGATATATCTATTAATTCATTAGTTATAGGAAATATTGTTTTAAGTAATAAAATAATACTTCTTCTAGATTTCGAAAAAATAGTTACTGATATCAGTCCTTCTACAGGAATTAGTGAAGATAAAATTGTTGATATTGATTATAAAGACAGATCTAATATTAAGTTAGTGCTAGCAGATGATTCTCCACTAATTAGAAGACTATTAAAAGATACTCTTATTAAAGCTGGCTTTAATAATTTAAAGATCTTTGATGATGGGAAGCAAGCATTAGATTATTTAATGGATTTAGTTGACTCAAAAAAAGAAAAATTCATGGAGGATGTTCATGTACTCATAACTGATATTGAAATGCCACAAATGGATGGTCATACACTAACAAGGAAAATTAAAGAACATGCACTTCTTAAAAAATTGCCAGTAATACTGTTCTCTTCTTTAATTACAGGTGATTTAAAACATAAGGGAGAATCTGTTGGAGCAGATGCCCAACTAAGCAAACCTGAAATAGGAGAACTTGTAACTTGCATTGATGGATTCACTCACAAATAAGTGCCACCCACGTGGCAAGTGGCATCCAAAAGATGCCACTTGCCACGTGGGTGGCACTATCTATATACCTTTTATAGTGATATAATAATTTATGCATTAATACAAAAGAGGTGAATAATTATGAATGCATTTATAAGTCTTGGTATAGCATTAATTGTAGGAATTATTTTCGGTAAATTAATGAATAAATTCAAAGTACCATCTGTAGCTGGCTACATAATTGCTGGTTTAGTTCTTGGAGTTTCCGGACTTAAAGTTGTTAATCCGGAGATGATTGACAAACTATCCTTTGTTAGTGATTTTGCATTAGCAATTATTGCGTTTAAGATTGGTAGTGAACTTGAAGTATCCGTAATTAAAAAACTAGGTAAGTCTATTTTTATAATTGCAACATGTGAAGCTCTAGGAGCTTTTTTATTGGTTACAATTTCAATGTATTTTTTAACAAATCATAATATAGCAATTGCACTAATACTTGGTGCTGTAGCATCAGCAACTGCTCCAGCTGCCACAGTAATGGTTTTAAAAGAATGTAAGGCTAAGGGTCCATTAACTAGCACTCTACTTGGAGTTGTAGCTGTGGATGATGCAATCTGCCTTATGATATACTCTGTGGCTTCTTCCATAGCAAAGGTTTTTATAAAACATCAACAGATAACAGTATTTAAGGTTCTTGTGCATCCAATAGCAGAAATTCTATTATCCCTCCTTTTAGGTTGCATTTTAGGAATAATTTTATGTTATCTACTTGATAACTGCCGAAATAAAGAAGAGGATCTTGGCTTTGTTACTGGAACACTTTTATTATTAATTGGTGTATGTACAGTATTCAATCTATCTTCATTACTAGCCGCAATGACTATGGGTACTATGGTAGCTAATGTATCATCCCACAGCAGAAAGGCGTTTTTAAACATAGACACTTTCTCCCCACCAATTATTGCTGCTTTCTTTATATTAGCTGGATGTAGATTAGATATTTCTTTATTACCACATATAGGTATAATAGGTATTGCTTATTTCATATTTAGAATGATTGGTAAAATATCTGGGGCATCACTTGGTGCTATACTATCAGATGCACCTGAAACAGTAAAAAAATACATAGGTTTTGGACTACTTTCACAGGTTGGTGTTGCAATTGGGCTTGCTATTACAGTGAGTAAAGAATTTAGCGGTACTACACTAGGTACTACTGTAATAACAATACTCTTAGCCACCACAATTGTTACAGAATTAGTCGGGCCAATACTAACTAAAAGTGTTATTATAAAAGCTAAGGAATCTAATATTTAATAGGGAGTGATCATGTATGTATGCAGTGTTTATAATATTAAATAATATTGATAAATTAGAAGACATTTCAAAGGTGTTTTATGATCATGCCTGTGGCGCTACAACTATAGATAGCGAAGGGCTTGGCAACGTATTATTTCAAAATAACATAGACGTATCCATATTCGCAGGCATACGAAAGCTTGTTGAAGGAAACAAACCATATAATAAAACAATAATAAGCATAATAGAAGGACAAGAAAAATTAAGAACTATAGTAGATATACTAAGTAAAGAATTTATAGATAAACCTGGAACTGGTATTATGTTTGTGTTACCTGTTTTAGAATGTTATGGAATTAAAAATGTTGAATATGTAAATCATTAAAAAGTAGACAACTAGCCCAAAAATTTTATAAAGTCTCATTCTAACCTAAATGAAGGAATGTAAGTAATTTGCCAGTACAAATTATTTACATTCCTTTTTTGTTAACATAAAGCAAGTATGTGCAATGACTACACTAAATAATTATTTTTATTGTCTTTTTAAAAAAATTTACATAATAGCATTTCAATACTATTATAAACAAAAGTGATATTTGGGTTATTATTTACACGAAAAATAAACAATTAGACCTCTCCATAAAATAACAAGTGATCACAGCTATTTATTTTATAGGATGTCTAAAGCAAGGGGAGCGCATTTGTATTTTTATTGCAAGCTCTTTATGGGCTTGTATTTTTTCCATAATGTTCTTTTGGAAATTCAGAAATATTCTGATTTACTATTATTCTAATTCTTGATGGTGATGCAAAAAGGTCACCTTGAATATGATCTATGAAAAGCATATAATTTCCGAAATCATATTCGCCCTCTAAATCTTTATATCTTATAGCTTTTCCCATCAATTCTTTCTAAATCTTTTTTTAATACTTCTGAATTTTTCATGTAACTCTCCTCTTGCGTTCCTATTAAATCATCTCCTGCGGAGCTGCATATTAACAACTTTCATTACTAATGTTTACTTATATACTCAGAAAGATTTATTAATTTTCGGCGGATCACATTTGTGTATACCATTTCTTTCACCTCTTACAAAATTATCTAAGTACACCTGTTCTAATATTCTGAATTTCTTAGTCTGTTGTAATTACTGCAATGACAATTCACCTTCATTAATTAGATAAACTTCTCCTTCTATACACACTCATAATAATACCTACAGATAGCATATTGATAAGGCATAAAGAACCTCCATAGCTTATAAACGGAAGTGCAATTCCAATAATAGGGAATAGATTTAAATTCATTAATATATTTGTTAAAAATTGAACTATGAATATACTAATTAGCCCACTTATAAGTAATCTACCATAAATATCTCTAACATACTTTGAAATATGTAGCATTCTATATATAAAAGAAACAATAATAGTAATAATAACCGCTGCTCCAAGCCACCCAAAAGTGTGTACTATATAATTAAATACAAAGTCTGATTGTAGCTCAGGCACTCGTGATAGTTTTTCATTTGCAGAAAACCCATGTCCAAAAATCCCAGAGGTATGAGTTATTTTGTACATCTGTACACCTAAGTATCCACTTCCTTCTGGATCAGAGAATGGATTTAAAAAAGCAAAAATTCTTTCCCATCTGTATGCTGACGATAAAGCAAAATATAAAAAACAAATAGTATTTAATGCAACAATATAAATTGCATATCTTTTTTTCATATTAGATTTAAGTGCTAAAACTATAAATGCAATAAAATACATTCCACAGTAACTTAATCCCTGGGCAGACAACATAAAAAACATTGGAATACCCAAATACCCTGTAGCTTTGATTAAATTTATTTTTTTGTTCCAGTCATAGTTATTGAATATCCCTGCAAGTGATATTACAAATACATACAAACTAATTGCTTTAATATTAAATGTAAAGCTTCCCACACTAATAAAAATGGCTCCATTTATAGTTTGACCTATAAAAAATGATAAGATAAATAACAAACACATTCCTAAAAAAATATAATTAGAATACTTTTGAAGTTTTCTGTAATCAAGGAAATATAATAATACTATACCTATAGTACCCATAGCAGCATATAGCACGCTGTGCTTAAATAAGTAATCACTGCCTCCATATGAACTTTTATATTGCATAAGATACATCAATGCAACCCCTGTATTTACAAGTACTATAGTTAAAATTAATGTAATCCAATCTGGTGTTCCTTTATGTGCTATGTTTAGCTGTTTACCTAGGATATCACTATCTCCCATTCGCGAAACAGCCTTGCTTCCTGCCTCTTCTTGCGACATTCCACTTTCAGTATACTCATCTACGATATCCTCAATGTGAGATGATAATTCCTCTTTTATCTCTTTATGAGCTTCTTTATATTTCACATAAGAACAAACATAATCAATATATTCATTGATTTTAGAGTTATCTTCTACCCCCATACTATAGCCTCCCCCAACATTTTATCCACTGCTACGCGGAAAGTTGTCCATTCTTCTTCTTTTTCCTTTAAAGATACTCTCCCTTGCTCAGTTATCTTATAGTATTTTCTTTTGCGCTTTCCAGAACCTTCATCCCAATATGCCTCTACTAATCCTTTTGCCTCTAGCGTATGTAGAATGGGATAAAGCGTCCCTTCTTTTAATGTGAATACCCCCTTTGATTTATCTTCCATTTCTTTTATCATCTCATAGCCATACATTGGTTTTTTATCAATTAATTTCAGAATAAGAGTTACCGTACTTCCTTTTAAAAGTTCATTATTTATTGACATCTTTTCGCCTCCCCTATATATTATTAGCTGCTACCAATTATACCTATTGTTTCTATGCATCGACTTCCTATGTACTATCATAACACTATTCCACATAATGTCAATAAGCATTAGAAATTTTATTCTAATGCTTACTTAAAGATTTTTCCGGAAGAGTCAAGTAGCTGTTTATTTAGTGCATGTTTACCGAACCTTTTAATATTCTATTTTCTACTTTCCAAAAACACTCTGACTGCTTATTAAAAATGTAATCAGTGAAAACTAGACTTGCAGTTGTAGATTTTACCGTTGTAATTCTAAATTGTTTATAGCCCATTAAATCATATGCCCAAAAGTCTAATTCTCCAAATTGAATATAATCATTGAATAGTACAAATTGCTTTTTGCCTTTATTAACTATTAAGCACCACTTATTTCTATCATTTGAATTTATTATTTGTCCCTCTTTGGATATTGTCACTTCTCCAAATAATTCTATAGTTTCATTTACCTTATCTTCATCTATATTAGCGCTTACTTTCTTAAAAAGAGTCATACCCTTGGTCTCTATGAATTTTTCTTGTGAGTATATTTTCTTTATACTTTCAATATTTTTATTGACCATGCTATCCTTTAAGCTTTCATATAGCCTTATATCATAAGGAACCTCATTATTAATACAAAATAGTCTATATGCAAAAGGATACTCAAAACTATCTTTACCTTCCCCAACAATAATTTTATAGGAATGTTCAATTACACCTTTATTTAAATCTATTATCCTAGTTTCATTAAATTGCTTGTTTTCAAAATTTTCCACACCCTTAACACTTGTTTCCACTATATACCCTTTATATTTCTTTTTATCTTTACTATAATTTTCTTCATATTCATCATCTGTAATTTTAGAAACTGCGGTATATTCTTTTCCCTTATATTGAAATTTCTCTTCCCATGTATTTCCTACCTTCAATGGAGCTTTCAAAATTATTTTATTTGGTATTATGCTTCCTAGTGTAGTTTCTTCTTTTTTATTATTTGTAATAACCTCAACCACACTATCACTTTTTATTGTATATGTTAATGTAAAAGCTCCTACTTCTCCATTTTTCCCCTCTGATATTAGTCCTACCCCGTCGTTATTGTACCCATCCATTATAATATTCACACAATTATTTGCTTTATCATACTCAGTTGCCTTATGTTTTAAAATATGTCCATATTCAACTGGCCCAATGTATGTCCATATGCTTCCAAATTGCTTATCATCTATCTTAAATAATTCTCTTAAATCCATTTCATCCACAATTGTTTTTATGTCAACTTCATTTTGATTTTCATTAGATTTTTCACTTACTTTGACTTGTTTTCCTAATCCTTTTAGATCTTGATTATCATTTTTAAATCCACATCCAAAAAGAGTTAATGTCATAATAAATATTAAAACTGCTGATTTTTTTCTCATAATTCCTCCTAATATAAAACATGTTTATATACTATATATTACCATATGAGTAGAGCTTTAACTACTGCTACCTTTTGTTAGTATTTTATTGTTTTATAATATTTAAGGAATGTATAAAAATCATAGTTTCTTTATATAGCATTTATAATACTAATACCTCATTCTGAAATATTAAAGGTATTTCTTATTATTAAATCTAAATATTAATTTTTCCCCATGAACAGTTTGTCCTGTAGATTCATCACAATTAATATTTGTGTAACTGCTTACAGTCTTTCTCCAAAATTTCTGACCTTTTAAATTCTTTGGTAAATGTTTGTATATGGTTCTCATCTCCCTTAAAATTTATCAAATACTTGTTTTACAGCAATTTCTCCTATACTTTTACCTCTATATGGTCTTAATAAAAAGAATTCATTAACATAATAATCAGCTGTTTTCGGTGCATATGGCGCAGTAGCTATAAGAATAAATCCTGCTGGTTTATTATCTACCATAATAATATAGGGAAACAGTACATTAGGCTTCTCAAACCATATATTTTGAATTTCATATTGCTCTGCTAATGTTTTTATAGGCTCATCTTTATTATATTTAATATTTTCTTGCTTTCATAAGAAACAAAGAATAATCAATCTTTTGATCTTCTATAATTTTCTCACCATAAAAAACGGTATTTACTTCTATATCTTTAAAGCCAGCACTAACTAATATATTTTTCAAAGCATCTTGATTAAAACCATTATGCCCATGAAAATCCGGATATTTCTTATGAAAGCTACCGTCTTCTTTATCCAAATCTACTATACACAAATAACCATCTTTATTAAGTAATTCATAAAAAGTGTTTATTATAGACTCAGTATCCTGAATATGATGCAATACCATAGAATTATAGATTACATCAAATTTCATATCTATTGAATTTCCATTTGATATATCCAAATGATAAGGGAACATGTTATTTACTTTGTATTTATCAATCTTTGAACTCAATATATCTATCATTCCTTTTGAGGAATCCACAAGAGTAATATTTTTAAATTTATCATAAAGGTTAAAGCTTACGAGCCCTGTTCCACAACCAAACTCCATAGCAGAATATTTCTTATCAATAGCAATAGATTTGCTTATTTCACTTGCTATTATCTTTGCTCTATCAATTCTTACCTCAGCGTCCCAAGTTTTAGCATAATTATCAAAACTCATTATATGTCCCTCCTACCTTGCATTTGGATTTTTATATCTCATTCTTATAAAATCATATACGGTTCCCTAACACCTAATAAAACATATTCCTCATCATTTTCCAAATATACTTTGTTTATTTAATTGCAGTTGACTTGATGTCAACTGCATAATCAATTCCTCAATTGCTGATATGCTTGCCACAGCACAAATTATATACATCAACACGGTTGCATGAATATAGTTAAGCACTATTGGAAATACGAATAAAACTATGCCAGTGATTTTATTTCCGTAAGTGTGAAGACTTGCAAATATTTTATATTTTACCAGTGCTATAACCATAGATAATAATCTGATAATGGCAATTGAAACAACCCAGATGACGATTTCAATTTCAGGATTTACGATTGGATAAAGTACAATTAATAATACACCTGTCATTATCATGTCAGCCATGGAATCAAGCTTTGCGCCAAGTATGCTTGTTGTCACTGTCTTTCTGGCAATAAATCCATCCATAATATCACTGAATCCACAAATAATATATATTACATAAAAGGCTGCGCTTAATGGCGTAACAAAAATCAAAATCAGCGAAAAAATTATTCTACTAAAAGATATACAATTTGGTATTGCTTTCATCTCATCACCTCCCCAATATTAATAATCTTTAAAATTCTAAATTTGTAGTGATAATTACACTTCTTTTTTCATAACATTCCGAGATTAAAATCTTCTTTATCAACGTAGCTTTTAACTGTAGAAAAATCATGTCCAGTAATTTCCGCTATTTTTCTTAAACTTTTTCCTTCAAATTTCCTCAAATATCTGATACTATATATGTGTTCCATTGTTAGCATCTCCTCATTCTCCTTTTCAGTTTCGTCACTAAAAAGGATAGTATATTTTGAGGGCGCTGACAATGGATTTTTTCCATTTTATGCTTACTTTTTTAAAAGCCGGTCTGCATTGATTTTAGTATACCAGAAACAGCACGATATTGTTGAGGAAGAAAATGAAGAAAGTATGGTCTGATGAATTATATATACAGATACCAGAAAACTTTAAAGTGATACGCCTTTTTTATTTTTTGCCACTTAGGATAACGAGTATCTTCAAGTTACTTTGTCCTTGGTTAATTGTGTTTTTCTTTTTACATTATATTCAATTAATTTATTTATTTTGTTTATTCTCAATACATAGGTTTACATCTTATAAAAAAAGTACTCCTTAACTAGTAGTACACTTAAATATTTTTATAAGGAGTAATCAATATGAATGATGATTTGTACACACTTATAACTCAATCTAAAAACAAAAATAAAGATTCTATACTGAAAATTGTAGATAAATTCATGCCCTTAATAAAAAAATATACAAGAAAACTAAATTATGATGGTGCAGATACAGACCTAACAATTTTTCTTATAAACCTAATAAAAAAATTGCCTACTGAGCGAAATGATTTATTACAAAAGGATAAAGTAATAGTTTCATATATATCTATTTCTATTAAAAATGAATACATTAGATTATCTCAAAAACATAATAAAATTTCTAAAACAGAAATACTATGTGAAGACGATATAATAAATACTTTACAGTGTTACGATGAAAATTATGATTTTATAATGGAAGATTTATTAAGCAACCTATCTGAACTTCAAAAAAAAATAATAAAGTCTATATACCTAATGGATATTAAAGAAGCAGACCTAGCAAACTCTTTAAATATCTCAAGACAAGCTGTTAATAAAACTAAGAACATTGCATTAAAAAAACTAAAAAATTACTTAGTTTAATAGCTATTCATACACTAATTAGAATTATAAAGGATGTGTTTTTTTGGAAAATCAATTAATAAAGCTTGCCTCTAATCAGGGCATATGGGCTGCATTATCTGTTGCACTCATTTTTTACATATTAAAAACTCAAGAAAAAAGAGATGATAAGCAAGATCAAAGAGAAAAAAACTACCAAGATATTATATCAAAATTAACAGAAAAGTTTAATATTATTGAAAATGTAAAGAAAGATGTTGAAGAAATTAAAGAGCATATATTTAAAAAATAGCATATTTATTATTTGAGTTTGTTCCAATAGGAAGTTAATATTTTAAACTTATTGATGATTTATAAATTTATAAACTTTAAATAGTGAAAATCATATTATTACCTTAAGTTTTATAACAATATAGTGCCTAGACTATGATATAATTTAACTAGCTTTATCAAAAGTTAATAAATAACTTGGAGGCTTATTATTGTGAAATATGAACGGACTAACTTAAGTGAAAAAGAATATTTACTAGACTTAAATTACATAATAACATCTAAAGAAGATGCCCACATTATCATTGATTGTGTTAAAAATGCCATAAAAGTATACGAAGATGATAGTGAAAATGAGTTGCTTTGCATGGATGAAAGTGATCTTGAAATCTGTGAAGAGTTTATTATCTCTTTTAAAAACATATACAAAAATACAGAAAGATTTTTAATTAAAGATAATGATGAAATCCTTAATTTAAAAATAAGCCTTAATGAAATAGAATCTCTACAAAGTGCCTTTGATCTTTATTGTATAGATATGGATAAAAATATTATTGACACAAATAATATTAAAGTACTCCAGCTTTATGATAAAATCAATAAAATATATTATGGCATATTAAATAAAACAAATCCAAAATATATAGAAATGCTTAATAACTTTAAAAACACACCCTTAAAGTAAATTTATATAGGGTGTGTTTCTTTTTTTTATATCCAATTCAAATTAACTTCCTCTCTCTATACTCAATATATCTGAAAATCAGTGTAACTAAATTTTCCTATACACCGTATTAATTCAATATTCAATTCCTGGAATATATCCTCATTAAGTTTCCCGTTAACAAAAGAATTCTTATTAATGCAAGGCTTAAACATTTCAATTACCCTTTCAACTGCAGATATATTTCCTGTCTTAGCTAAACATATCAGTTCTTTAAATTCATGATCATCCACAAATAATTCACCTCTTCTTTAAATTCTTATATATGGCCCTCTAAGGATATTCTTATTTTCTTCAAAGCAATATTTTTGGACTTGCTTATGGCTTGTCTAGTTACATGCATTTCTTCTGCTAACAAAACTTCGCTCTTTTGAAGTACGCAGCAATGGTATATTATCTTCTTTTGCTTATTGGTAAGGTTATTTATAGCTGATAAAAGCTCTATATCTGTGCATATATTATTAAAATCCACCTGTGATTTCGGTGCAGTAATTTTTTCAATATAATCTATACTGTTATCAGGAATATTATTTACATAATCTACTCCATTATTTTCATTGTTACAATTCAATATTAATTGTTGTCTTTGATTTTTGCATTTAATATTTTTAGCTGTGAATTTTATACATTTATTAATATAGCTACAAAAGTAAATTTTAAAAAGATAATCATTAAATTTTTCATTTATCTTAAGATTAGCCTCATTATCCTTGCTATCTAGCGCATTTTTTAAAAGTATACTATTTTCATTTAAACTTAGAAATTTTTGTGTTAAATTATTCATAATATTCCTCCTTATGTATTCCCCCTTATATATAAGCACTGTAATATTATAACACAAGATACGAACTTATGTTTGCCTTTTGAAAAATATTAGATAAAAAATAAGTAGGAGTCTAATTACCTTGCTTCATTTACAATTGTTCCATATGTTTTTCCAGAAACTTTCTTCTGCGTAACCTTTTCTACGGTTTTTCTTGTTAATTATTTTATATATTATGGTAAAATATGAATATGTTACATTATTGTATTGTAGACTTAATAAGTTTAGGAGAGAGAAATTAAATTAGATTATGAAAAAAAAAGGGGGAAAATGAAATATGTTATTACATGTGAAATCTATGAAAAAGCCCATATACTTTATTATGATTATAATTTCTATATTAGTTTTTTCAGCATGTACTAGAAACAATAACACTTCTGTTGACAAAGGAGAAAATTCGTTGAAATTCAAAGAGAATTTGTTAATAGATAATAAACCAGTCTTAGGTATGACTTATAACAATGTTATGAAAAATTTTGGGAAGCCTACTAAAGTTAGAACAGAAAAAATTTTATTTCCAGCAAGTAGTTCCCAAGATTATTATTATGTAGGTATTTTATCTTATGATGCAATTGATTTTGAATTTGAGCTAGGGTCAAAAAATTCTATGAGACCTATAGAAGAATGCAAAGTATGGAGATTTGATATAACTTCCGATAAATACAATATTGGTTATTTAAAAGTAGGTATGAGTATTGAAGAATATCAAATGAAATTCACTAACACTAAAATATATACGTTATCCGACTTATTAGCAACTACTGACACAGGCAAACTTTCAGCTAAAGATGCCTATGTGTATTCTTCTTTACAAAGGATATTAATAACATCTAAACCTAAAGACTACTATAGTATGTATGAACATGTATCATATCAACAGGGAGTTATAGTTAATAAAAATGGAGAGAGTGTATCGCCTCTTGGTTTTGCCATTCTATTTAAGGATAATAAGGTAGATAAAATTGTTTATGGCTTTTCTAATGCGGGATAAAAGTCAAATAGAAAAGAAGATATCTTTTATTAAATTTAAGATATCTTCTTTTTTATTTGATTTAATTGGGTTTAAGTATTTGGCCTGCAGACATAATTAAATAAACTTTTAATTGTAGTGGCATAACTAGAATCCCAATCACTCCATAGTGCTGACGATGAATTAAGTGCATATCCTTCACCTACGAATATTGTAGCGTTATGAGGTCCCTTGCTACCACTTGAATGCGCATAGTTTATGGTGTAAGTTATTGAGTGTCCTGTATAGTCTATATATTTAGAAATAGATTTTATAACACCTATATGACCGCCATTGTCGAATCTAATGAAGTCACCTGCTTTCATATTTTCTGGTAAAGCAATTTTTGTACAAAATCTTAAATCTGTAAGCAATGCTGCACTAACACCATAGTGTAATTTGCTTGTTTCTGATCCATTGATCGGGAAATTTTTGTCTCCTAATGTATTATATACAATGTTTGCAAAGTAAGATAGTATACCACCACTACTAGCGGTAGTTGTTACTTGAAGTGCAAAACCAGAACAATCTATTCCAGATTTATCAGGATAATTTGTTACTATAGATTGAATTTGGCTAGTAGTTTTCCCATCGCATCCAAGTGATTTTAAGTTTGCTGTTATTTCACTTAGAGACCATTTACCTATACCGCCTGCAGCACCCCATTTATAAGGTAATTGGATTTTTCCACTTCCAGAATAAGAGTAATTAGCATATGAATTTACAGCACTAGATAATGTAGTTTCGTTTATACTCATAATGTTTACATAGCTCCTTTTAATATAATATTTTGTAAGATTAATCTATTGGCCAATTTGATTTGCCTTACACTTTATAAAAAGGATTTTTATTTGTAGATGTAAACCTTATATTAAAAAATAGTTATATATTATTTTAATGAATGTTAATAGCGTTTTTTTGAGTATCTAAACTTATAACAAATTTAGTGTTTGGTAAAAATGTTACATAGTATTCTTTACCAATAGTTGTGAAAACTGGCGAAAGGGTTCCATGAATTTTAAACTTTTCATTTTTAATTGTTATAGTTGTTAAAATTACTCCTCTGCCCTTTTTTATTTGAACATCAGTTAAATTACCCTTGTAAAATGAATAATTTGAATTGATTATTTTGGGAATGTCCTTATAATAATTTGATACTGGTATACATAATAAAATTGAACACACAAAGAACACAACCCCAAAAATCTTTGAACTTAATTTTACTTTCTTCTCAGTTTTAACCAATATAGACAGTAGTCCTAATATAAACAAAAAAGCCACAAAAAAACTATAAATCATAGTATAAGCAAAAAAGTCTGCCTTAATACTGTGAGGATTACTTAAAATTAATGCTGGTATTCCCATCCAAGCGAATAGTACTATTAAGAGTAGTATTCCTTTAACTTTTTCACCAGGTTTTTCTTTAATAAATCTTTGATTTCTACTCATTATATCCACCCCGTATTAATATATATTATTTTTATAATTATCACGTAATTGTTACAACTGTTAACCAATATGTTTTTATTATATCATCAATTCCAAGGTTATTTGTAAAATAACCCAAAAGAATAAAATTACTACAGGAAGTTTTCCCGTAGTAATTTCTAAACAAATCATATCTTATCTAATATACTATCACTTCATCAAACGCCATCTCAAACAACCATGCAAGTTTATCTTTAAGAACATCCTCTACCACAATAGTAGCCTGTTTTGATGCAAGATATCCAAATACTCCACCAGCTAAGCCTCCTACAATTGCACCTACTATTGGAAATTCAGGTGACACACATTGAGTTGCCATTGCTCCAACTGCACCGCAAAAGTATGCAGTCAATCCATTCGTAACTACGCAAGATGCGAGAGATGCTAGAACATCCGCTGTGGATGTTGTTTCTCCTTCATTCATCATTCTTACATAGTCGGTGTACGCACCTACTGTAACTCCAGCTACAATAAAAAATTTATTTACACCATTAAAAAATTTTAATTTTAATGCATCATTTGTTCCAAGCACAACCCTATCTAACCGAGCTGCTGCAGGCTTAAGTTTATATTCATTAATTAGGTGAATTGCACCATTAACATCATATTCATATATTCTCATAAACCCTGGTTTATATGTGTCATATATTTTAGTATCTAATAGATATTTTACTGTATCATTATTACAAAAGGCGTTGCCCAATGCAACATAATCTGAATGTGAAGGTGCCCATTTCATTGGTTCTTTTGAAGCTTTGTCTAAAGTATTTTGAGCTATAGTCTCTGAGAAAACTTCAGTTATTTTTATATAATACGCTTCTTGTGATATAGGTCCCCATCCACGACTTATTGCATCAAAAGTCCAATCATTAGAATTAGTTTGATAGAGGCTATAGTGGTGGTGTGACATGATGTTATTATCGATTTCTATTTTACCTAATCCACTACCAATAGTTACAGTTGAAATTTGATCAAATGCCCAGTCCCTTGGAAGTGAGTAGCCAAGATTTCCACTAAAACCACTAGACATATCGCATACAAAACTACTACAAGAATAGCCAGCTGCGGCAATCCTGCTGCAAACATTTCTTGGGCCATAAATACCAACTTTGTATCCACTTTTATTAATACTGAATTCATCACTAATTGCTCTAAAATATGGAATAATATAATTTGTAACATCATAATCTATTGCATCATAATCTACTGCAATATAAATTATTGTCCCAGAAAGGAAACTTAGATTATTAGCAGCTAATATTGCAGATTTTGCATCAGCTTGTCCTTGAATTGTTGTAAAGTAAGAGGATTTAGTTCCCGACGTTTCAAATATCGGAAAAACCTTAATGCCATTACCATATATTGTTTCTAATTCAGTTACTGTCATCTTAAAGTTTCCAGTAAGATATCTTCCAACTGCTGTGTAACCATTGTCATTAAGCGTTTTAGCTATATCTGATGTAATAGTTGTAGAACAATCACAAACCTCGCCTTTTCTAGTCTTATCTCCAGTACTAACTAAAAGAGATGCCCAGGTTTGACCTCCTGCATAGCCATCAGCAGTTAGATGTGAGAATTGTTGAAAATTGGTTATTGCTGTTTTAAGCCCTGGACCAAATAGTCCATCAAAACCATTAGGGTCATAATGATTACAATATAACGCATACTGAAGTAATAATATGAATTTTATAGTAGCATTAGTTCCAGGAATTGTTGGACATGATGACATGGTATTTGCCCCCCAAAACCCATCAGGAGCATTTCCCTGTTCAAATTGCAATGCCATTATCAAAGCAGTATTAGTTGAACGTGAATATACACCATCACAAGGAATTAAACCAATCACACTATTATAATCGCGATTAAGATTTCTTTGAATAATCTGAATGTTTGAATCTCCACCTGAAATTAATACAAATGCATCCGTATTTAATAGTGCCTTAAAGATCATAGGAGTTGTGATTCCATCTTGCACTGTTAGCCCCGCATCTGACTGAAATTTCTTAATGGCAGTCATAACACCATTACCATACCCACCATCAAGTCCATTTGGATTATAGCCCTTGCAATATAATGCCCCTTGTAAAATATAAACCTCATTTTTTGTAGCACTACTACTTGGGAGTGTATGACATGCTGACATCGTAGCAGGACCGAAAGCACCATTAGGCGATGGAATATGTAGCTCAATCTGAAGTGCTGTTATCAATGCTGCTACTGTTCCACCACCGGTTATTCCATCTTCTAGTACGGGTGTATAGGTCATATTGCTCCTATAAGTATTGTTTAGCCACTTTTGTACGTTTAAAACCATTTGATCCATTTTATACAACCTCTTTTCTTATTTTTATCTACATATAATACAAAGTAAAAATAGTTGTAATTGTAAACCTAAATAAATATATTTATTTAACACGGATTGTCTAAAGATAAACTCATTACACTATACACTGAGATAACAGCTGGTAAATTATCGCATGCATTCTACCAATTTCCATATACGGGTGTATTTGTAGAACTAATTGTAGCCACACCTGTGTCTGCATAAGCCTTTGATTGTGTTTGTTGCCCTCCTGCTGTATGTGCATAAATTAATATCCAATCCTTGTGAGTAGAGCCTGCTTCTGAATTACCATTTGTGTACACTTTATCACCTGAATGTATAGTCTTATAGTAACTACCATCAGGCCAATAGAGTTTTACGTCTCTATCCACACGTAACTCAAATCCATTTCCATAAACAGTGCTTATAGTACTGAAAGCATAAGTTGACCAGTATTCACAAAATTTATCTGCATCTACTCCTGCTGGTACCATAGCCCAACCATGAACAAATGAACCTGCTGAATTTCTGAAAGTTATCTCCCTATCTAGCGAATAGTTTGCTGAGTAAGTATAACTAAACCTTTCATTAGGATATATGCTACCTATTTTGTTTAGACCATTTGCATATGTGTATACAGGAATTGTTTGACCACATTTGTTAATTGCTAGATAATTCATTATTAATTCCTCCTCTTATTTTTTGTTAGGAGTATTTCTACCCCCATTGACTACCTTCTTCTTTTTTTATCAGGTATACTTTATAAAGAGGAATAAATATCTTTTTTGTAAACCTTGTTTTAATAAACCAATTATCTATAAGTATTGATACTTTAAAAATGCTACATAAAGATATAAAATAACTCAATAAATATTAATTTGAAGGGGAGATAAAAATGGTTTTATTAGTTATTGATACACAAAGGTTAATAACAAATGAAAAATTATATGGATTTGATATGTTCGTATCCAATGTTATAAAAATAGTAAATGAAGCTAGAAAAAATAATATTGAAGTAATATATGTACGGCATGATGATGGTAAAGGAAGTGAATTAACAAAAGGAGCAGAAGGGTTTGGCATATATGAAAAATTCCAACCAATAAATGAAGAAAAAATATTTGATAAAGAGGTTAATAGTGCTTTTAAGGGGACTGGTTTATTGGAATATTTAATAGGTAAAGGTGAAAAAAATATAATCATTATTGGGCTTCAAACAGATTATTGTATTGATGCTACTATAAAATGTGGATTTGAACATGGATTTCATATTATAGTTCCAGCATATGCAAATACAACAGTTAATAACAAATTTATGTCAGCAGAACAAAGCTATCACTATTACAACGAATTTATATGGAATGGCAGATATGCAGAATGTATTTCATTGGATGATACAATTAAAAGAATGATAAAGAAAATTTAGAAAGTTTAAAATAAAAAAGATTTAAAATTAGCCCTTTATATAAAGTGGCTAATTTTATTAGGTGTGTGTTGGGATGTGGACTTTATATATTTAACTAATTTATTTTTATAGAATTTCCTTAGCTTGATGGCTATGGAGTCAGTGCAAAAACTAGTTGTATAGGGCAATGCACAATTTCGAAATAATAACCTTTATTTCGCTACCTGAAACCAGCCAGTGTACTCGTCACTAGCTGGTTTTGTTTTTTATTATGGAGTGAATTAAAATTCCATTTACCATATTTAGAGCCTTTATTACTAGTATTGCGCAGTACTTGCGAAACGGCTTTTATATCCCAAACAGATCCTTGTTTTCCGTTAATATCAGTAGTAGTTGATTTTCTATTATATTCAATAGAATCTGACATGGTAGCTACCAATAGTTGTCCACCTATAATATTTCTATAAAAAGACCAATTGTAAGTTCGCATATACTGACCAGTACCAACAGCAATCTCCAATGCTGTATTAACAACTATTGACAAAACATATATCTGCAAGTATAATGAGTATTAAGTCATTGAGCATGAAGTCAATTACAAGGAGGTTAGTGTAATACTAGAGACTAAAAGGCAAAAACAAAAAAAATTAACTAAAAAACATTTGATAGAAATAGCAATTAAACAGTTTGGTGAAAACGGGATAATAAAGACCCCGACTGCTGATATTGCCAAAGCTGCAAATGTTTCACACGGAACCGTGTTTTCACACTTTTCAACCCAGGAAGAATTATTAATATCTGTAATCGAGGAATTTGGAAACAGAATCACACAGAGACTTCACGAATTGGTTAATACAAACAGTAGTTTATTTGAAGTTTTAGAAGCCCACATAGAAGGGTTAATTGAATTTGAACCATTTTATACGAGATTGATTATTGAAAGACGTTTACTTCCTGAAAGTATTCGTAACACGTATATCATGATTCAATCTACTATCTCTTTTCATATTAGTATAGCTGCGGAAAAAGAGATAGAACAAGGTACAATTCGTAAAGTGCCTATACATCTAATTTATAATACATGGATAGGATTAATTCATTATTACATAACCAATGGTGATTTATTTTCACCTAATGGTTCCGTTTTAAAGCAATACCGTCATGAACTACTACAACATTACATCAACCTAATTAGAAAATAAAAAATATACAAGGAGGAAAATAAAATGAAACAATGTATTGCGTGTGGAATGCCTATGAAAAGCCCAGAAGATTTTGCTATGGGGGATTCAGAAAAGGAATATTGTATATACTGCTGCCGTCCTGATGGAACAATGCAATCCTATGATGAAAAATTGAATTCTTTAACTAACTTTATTGTTAAAACGCAGGGACTAGATACAAAAGCAGCAAATTCTGCTGCGAAATCAATGATGGCTAAACTTCCTGCTTGGCAAACTGAGTCAACTATTTTATAAATCATACACATATTTTATTAATGGAACGCGTATTTTGGACATAGAAATAGCTAAAATATAAGAAATTAAGAAAAGGGAGATTTTAATGAAGATTTATGATAATTTTTTTCTGGGAGTAAATGATCTAACAGAAGCAAGGGAGTATTATGAAACTATTTTAGGATTACAACTAAAATTTGATTTTTCAAAAAAAGGAATGATTGCTTTTAAAGTTGGGGATGAAGAACCTGCTATTATTTTAAAGGATAAAAATATATTTTCAGATATAAAAACCACCATTTGGTTTGAAGTTGAGGATGTTGAAGCAGAACACAGAAGATTAAGAGAAAATGGTGTTAATTTTTTATCTGAACCTTTTAAGATAATGACAGGTATGGCTGTAGAATTTGAAGACCCCTTTGGAAACAGGTTGGGTATTACCGACTATACATATAAAAAATAGCAATTTAAGATAAGTGTATATAGTTAATACACACTATCGTTATAAAACGTTATAGCAATAGAAGATTTTTATAAATTGTAATTATACTAATAAAAATACCGTATTATTAAATAATAATTTTACGGTATTTTTATGTAGCATTTCAAATAATATTATGTTTAATCTTTATTTGAAAACCACACTAAAACTTTTGCAAAATTTTTATGTTATTTTTTTAAGTAACATAAATAAAGCTTATCCATTATAAACAAATGAATAAGCTTTATTTCGTCATCTTTTACAGTTGTAACCTAACTTTCTAATGATTAAGAGCATCATTTCCAACTACGAATTTTCCGAATCTCCTAAATGGATATGTAATAAAGTGTGCTTTACCTTGTATATCTTTGCTATCTATATAGGGATTTTTCCATCTTCTAGCATCAAAAGAATTAGCTCTATTATCTCCAAAAAACAAATATTTATCTTGAGGAACCTGAAATTGCTTACCTAGCTCTTCCTTGAATACTACATAGGGCTCATCAGATTTCTTTCCGTTAATAAAAACTTCACCGTTATCTTTTACATCAACTACATCACCTGGTAGGCCTATCAGTCTTTTTATTAATCTTTCTTTTAATTCATAAGAATAAAAGACGATTATGTCACCTCTTTTTAATTTAGTTTTGTTATAAACTTTTGTAACTACAATTTTATCTCCTATCTTAATTGTAGGATACATAGACTCTGATGGAACTCTGACTTGGTAAAATAGAAATCCTCTTATTAAAAGTGCCAAAATTATTGCTGCAAGTATTGGCGGTACCCACCCTTTTATAAAATGTTTTAATAATTTCAATTAAATCTCCTCCTCGTGAACATTATGCTGCAATAATGGGGGTGAAAACAGTCATAAAAATATATATTAAAAGCCATAATTGAATTATGAATTTCAAAACTTTTTGTGCAATCCAAGAAAGGCAAGGTAAATAAGGCCAACTGAATTCATTTGAATCAGAAAGGATTTTTTGATATATTCTTTCTTTAGATCCCTCTGACGGTTCAATTTCTACATCTATGAACTTAAACATTTCTTTTAATCTTTTATCCTCTTTTATCATACAATTCATCTCCTGATATATTGATAAATTCTTTTTTAAAACTGTTTTTTGCTCTTTGTAATATACCATCAATAGACTTAGGCGTTTTGCATAAACATTTTGCAATGCTCTTTACACTATAATCATCTATATATTTGAGAATAAGAACGTACTTATAAATAGGCTTCAAATTATTTAAAGTTTCCAAAATTACCTTTCTAGTTTCGAAGTTGATAAGCATAAGTTCAATATCTTGCTTATCCTCTACATAATCCAGTTCTTCTACGCAGGCAAAACCCTCCTTCCGGATATTATCTCTATAATAATTTAATATTTTATTTTTTGCTATTCCACAGAGCCAAGTTTTACAGGAACTTGTAGATTTATAGCTTATGAGTCCTTTCATTGCGCTGATAAAAGTCTCCTGAACTATATCTTCAGTGGCTTCTTTGTTTGCTGCTAATCTTAAAAATACAAAAGAATAAACATATTTAAAATTTGCTTCATATATTTCCTTGAAATTTTCTTTATTCGTTTTATTGATATTTAAAATATTTTTTATCATCTATTTCCACCTAACCATTTGGAGTGCTTATTTATAATATTTAGAATCATTCTTAATTTACCATAGTTTCAAGGCCTTTCATATATTTAGTAACAGATTAATAAGAAATCCCCCGAAAAAATTAAAAATATAATAAAAAATGCTTAGAAGTAAACTATTATTAAAATTTATATATTGACTCTCCTCTTATAAATGGGTTTATTATAATAATATAGTCCTCATATGAACGTATAGGAGTTGCTAAAATGCTCGAAATTGGTGATTTTTCAAGATTAAATAAAGTTTGAATAAAAGCTCTAAGATATTATGATGAGCTTGGATTACTGAAATTCAGATACCTGTGGTAAAAGAATAATTTTCTCACTTAAATCATCATCTTCCAAGCTATTCGCCACATTTGGTGCTGTAACATTAACGACTTCAAAAGGATGTTTAGACTCCTACTGAAGTCGTTTTTTTCGTTACCAATTTCTATAAAATAATCATGCCTGGTTCCTAAAAAAAATAAGTATATCGTGTTTACAATGGAACGTTGGACGGGGAGGCCCCATAAGAGATAACTGTAAATTGCGTTTCTTGTTAACGTACATGTGCCTATTTACAGTAACGTGTACGTGCTGTGTACATATGCGTAACTTTTAATCTAGATTCTATAATAGCGTTAATCCTCTTTTTAAGTAAATCAAGATTAAATGAAGAGTTATCAATTTTATATTTAACTAATTTAAGTGAATTATAAACGTAACTTTCAAGACTACTTCTTGCTTCAAGGACTTGAATAACTCCATCTACCCCCTTGAAATTGTTATATAAGCCATAACCTTGGTTTGTATAATAGTCTATAAATCCTTCAACCCACTCTTTCGGTCTTTCACCTGCAATTCTATTAAAAGATGCTTTAATATCCTCTTGTTCTAAATATATTAAAACTGGTTCTAATGACGCAATTTTTCCGGCTAAACTATTTATATATCTCATAGTAACATCTTTAGGAGAGTTATTTCTTACCATACTCACTGTTACTGGGTTTTGAATAAAACAACATTCAAATATAACAACCTTATCTTCATTAATATAATTATTAACAAATTCATTCCATCTGCTTATTATTAATTCTGTATGAATCTCCATTGGTAATTCATAAATATCATTTTTAGTTATTTCATTAAAGACTTCCTCATCAAAGGTCATTTGTAGCTCTTCAATGGCTTTTCTATATGGAATTAGGTATCCATTATAGTATTTAATTTTTATTTTCTTCAGTATTTCTCTACTTGTTGGATGAGATTGTTCCAATATGTAGAAGTCCTCACTATTAAAATAAGCTACCCCATCAAAGTCTGCTGGATGATTATAATTACCTTCACTGTAGATTTCTGTATTAACACCTTTATGCTTATAAATGTCATATACTATTTGAGCTGTGGTTGATTTTCCTGACCCTGGTAACCCCTCTATAATAATCAATTTAGTTGCCAACTTTTCTCCCCCTTCATATTTGTTACAGGTCTTTTATCTGAATTTATAATTCACTTGAAAAATTTCGTAATTCAGAATGTATTATTTTTTCACCTAACATTTACGCTGGCGAACCATCACCGATTTTATATATCTTACATAACACAAACCCATTTTTTAAGTTACTCTACATGTTTTACATTATTATACCATTTATTACATTTAAGCTCCATATTTACAAAAAAACACTCTGATTTTACATTGCAAGATTTATTTGATTTCATTGTACCTCAATTTTTGAAATTTATGTTATAATTAGCACGTAATAAAGTATAATATATTACACAAAAGTAATATATTATAAGTATTATTAAATATAAAAAGGGAGTGATTTTCATGAAAAAGGTGCTAGGGAAATTTAGTCCAGTTGTTGTTGTATTAGGAATTGTAGTTGTAGGATTTTTCGTTTGTTGGGGACTTTTGACATTAAAAGTGATGCTTTTTAATGCTTAGATCTAATGCCTAATTTTCATATATATTATCATTAATTATAAATTTATGATATTCAACCAATTATTCGCTATAGTAATTTATAATAATAAAAAAGATTGGCTTGTTGTAAATGGACAAACCAATCTTTTTATGCCTTAATCCCGAATATCATCTAACATAGCCTATTTTTTAACTTTAAATATGCACGCTTCTGTAGTTATAGATATATCTCCATTTTCTTCAATATAATCCTCCACATACTTTGTGAATTCTTGCTTTTTTTGTCCTACAAGTATAGCTCTACCCCTCATGGTTGAAGCTACATATGAAACTATAGGTTCAGCCTTAGGCACTACAATTTCCCCTTCAAAAACCTCCATTTCAACTTCACTAAAGTATTTCGCAAGTAAAAGCCTACCACCCTCAAATTCAAACCGCTCCCCCATTCCCAGGTTATTAAGGCCTATTTCAGGATCAAATTTTTCTACAAGTTCATAAAGCTGCGCCATTGCTCCACGTCCATTGGTAGTTGCATAAAAGGTTCCACCGGGAGCAAGAACTCTTTTTATTTCTGATAAAGCTTTTTCTATATCTGGAACATGATAAAGCATATGTCTTGCAATTACCGCATCAAAACTACCCTCTTCATAGGGAATATCTTGTATATCGATCTCTTTATATTTGAAGTCATAATCTACCTCTTCCAAGGTATTTTTAGCACACTCTAGCATGCCCTTAGAAAAATCAGACAAAGTAATATTCCAGTCTTGATTTAATTTATATTTATTTCTTTCCCACAAACCTCCAGGTCCACAACCCAGTTCTAGTATTCTCGCTTTGCTCTGAAAATCCATTTGATTAAAGCACCACTCATTCCAATCTATCTTATTTATACTATACTTGTGTAAATTCAACCTTGAATTTAAATTTTTATCATCTTTATATTGCTCTTTTATTGGTTGTTTATTATTTTTAAAATTCTCCATAATTGCCTCCTTAATGATTCTTTTTGTATTATCTTTTCTTAGCTTCTAGAACTCCTGAATCCTTCGTAATAAACATATAGCCTTCTTTTTCTATGACATTTCTAAATACTTCTTCTAGCTCTGTGAACTACTCACCACCTAAGAGGTGGGAGCTTCTCGGTCAATACTACTACTGTAGCAAGTTTACCCGAGCTACTAAGGTCATTCCAACCTCAATAATATCTTTTTAGGCGAGTAGCCTAAGTCCTTCTTTTAGAATATTTATGCTAGCATTTATATCCCTATTATGGTTCACTCCACATTCAGGGCATACCCATTCCCTTAGCGCTAGATTTTTCACTTCTTTATTTTTATACCCACAGTTAGAACATAATTGGCTACTTGCAAAAGATTTGCCTACAACCGATATTGTTCTACCGTACCAATTAGCTTTATATTCTAGCATTGTTCTAAATTCAGACCATGATACTTCCGATATTGATTTTGCTAGCTTATGGTTTTTAAGCATATTTGACACTTGTAAATCCTCTAAACATATCACTTGGTTTTCGTATATAAGTTTAGTTGATACTTTGTGCAAATAGTCTTTTCTAGCACTTGATATTTCTTCATGAACTTTGGCAATCTTAAGTTTTTGTTTGTACCATCTTTTAGAACCTATTTTTTTTCTTGATAGAGACCGTTGCGCTCTAACTAACTTATATTCTAATTTCCTCAAAAATTTAGGATTCTCAAATATTTCTTCATCTGAGGTTATTGCAAAATCCTTTATGCCTAAATCCACTCCTACAGCTTTTTCTATAGCTAGTAAAGGAATGATTTTTGTGTCAACTAAAATAGATATATAATATTTACCGCTTGCAACTTTAGAAATTGTAGCCGACCTAATCTGTCCTTCAAACTGCCTATGAAATTTGCACTTCACATAACCTATTTTAGGTAACTTGATTTTATTTGCCGCAACTTTAATATTGTTATTTACATTGTTTGTAGTATAGGTTTTTACTGGATTATGCCTGCTTTTGAATTTAGGAAATCCAGCTTCCTTTTCACCATTCTTAATTCTTCTGAAAAAATTCTTGTAAGCTTTATCTAAATTCATTTGCGCATTAGCCAGTGCTAAACTATCAACCTCTTTTAGCCACTGAAATTCACTTTTATACTTAGCTGGAGTAGGCAGCTTATGATTCTTTAGATCTTCTTTATTATCTTTATAGAGTTCATAGATTTCTTTTCTTTCCGCTAACATCTTATTGTAGGTGAACCTGACACATCCAAAGGTTTTGCCTATTATATGTTTTTGTTCGTCTTTTGGATATAACCTAAATTTGTAAGCTCTTAACATTTAATCATCTCATTTCATTCCTTGATTTTCTATGTACTCTCTAACTATATCTCTAGGTGCTCCACCCGTTGTTATAAGACAGAAACTCCTACTCCAAAAATACTCTTTCCACAGTTGATTTTTTATTAATGGAAAGTCCTTTTTTATAAGTCTACTACTAGCACTTTTATAAGCATTTAGGAATTTTGATATTTCCGTGTTTGGATTTGCTCTAAATAACAAATGTATATGATCTTTATCATGATTCCATTCATCCAGAGTAACATTATACTTTGGTGATATATACTCAAATATCTCTTTTAATCTATTTGATATATTATCATCAATAACTTTTTTTCTATATTTCACAACTAACACCAAATGATAATTAAGGCTAAATACTGAATGGTTATTTGTATCCAAAATCAAGTAATCATCTCCAATTACAATATTATTACTGATATTAGTATGCGCCTTTTCCGCTAAAAATATACGAATATTTCTGACTAATGCCAAGGGCTATCCATCTCCCACCTAAGAGGATGGGAGATGGATAGCCCTTTAGGTTAAAATGAATTTACTCAATGAGAAAATATTTGCTGGTGGAGTTGGATCCGTTGCTGTAGATTTACTTTACAAAAAAGAGAAGGTCGCTTTAGAAATTATTAAATTCTTTATTTATCATTATAAAGAAAGAGGAGCATCCATGGTTTTACTATATCCTTTTAGACCTGACTTTTATAAAAAAATGGGATTTGGTTTTGGTACAAGCATTAATCAGTTTAAGATTAAGCCTTGTGATCTTCCAAAAGGAGATTCTAAGAAAAATATCAAGTTCTTAAATAAAGATGATGCTGAAGAAATGTGTAAATTTTATAACAGCATCGTTGATAAAACTAATGGACTTATGGAAAAGTGCCCAAAAGAATTTGAAAGCCTTTTTAACTTTGAGTCCACCAAAATTGTAGGATACAAAGTAAATAATACAATTTTAGGATATTTGATCTTTTATTTTCAAAAAGGTGAAACTGGTTCATTTCTTATAAATGATATTTTTGTGTCTCAAATACTGTTTGAGGATTCTGAGGTTTTCCTAGAACTTATGACTTTCTTAAATACACAAAGCGACCAAATAAGATACGTAATAATAAACACCCAAGATGAAAACTTTAGATTTGCTTTGAATGATCCAAGAAATAATTCTGATAGGCTTTTGGTGTCTTTGAATCATGAATGTAGTACCCAAGGAACTGGTATCATGTATAGGGTAATCAATATTCCTAAGCTTTTTGAGGATTTAAAAGCTCATAACTTTAATAATATTAACTGCAAATTAAAGCTTTCTATAGTAGATAGCATAATTTCTGAGAACCAAGGTAGTTATGTAGTCCACTTTAATAATGGTAATTCTTCAATAGTAGAAAATGATGATTATGATGTACAATTGACTATGGACATTGCTGATTTTTCTTCATTAATCACTTGTGCTGTTGACTTAAAATCCTTATATAAATATGGACATGTACAGTTATCTGACAATGGCTATTTAAATACTTTAAATGTGCTTTTTTCTTCTGATGAAAAGCCACTGTGTATGACTGATTTTTAAATAATGAAAATGAGTTTATACACAAAGATAATGAAGATATATACAGTGCTATGCATAAGTACTTATATTATCAAATTACAGTTTGAATGGGGGAGAAAATCATTAAAGCTAAAGTAAAAAAAATTTCAGTTATGAAATTAATTGGCTAGAGCAGCTACCTCATATTATTGAAACAGAAAACTTTATCTTTGCTCATGCAGGTATTACCTCCATAAATTTAGAAGAACAGGATGCAAATAAAGTCATGAAAAATGATGCGTTTTTGGAGCAAGTGTTAAACGTCAAATTATAACTAATTGAAACGTCATTTTATTTCTATTATTA
>CAYXOL010000036.1:0-50586 GCA_964467165.1 uncultured Clostridium sp. | reverse complement strand
CAAGTGGCATCAATAAATCACATGCCACTTGCCACGTGGGTGGCACTATATTAAAAAATTCTTGTCTAGATTAAAAGGATATTTCAATAGCAGTAAAGAATATAATACATAATGATATTTCGTAATATAAGACATGATACGATACCGCAATTTTAAAATTGTGATTCGTGTAATAATATAAAAGGAGTGGAAATTTATGAAGACACTTATTGTTTATGCTTCTAAACACGGGACTACAGAGAAATTGGGTAAAGCTTTAAAAGATAAGCTCAATGGTCACGTTGTTATTGTTAATGTAAAAAAGGATGTAATACCAAATCTGAATTCATTTGATAACATTGTTATAGGTGGGTCAATATATGCAGGTAGAATTCAAAAGGAAATAAGGGAATTTTGCTTCAAAAATGCAACCTTGCTAGAAAGCAAAAAACTAGGGATTTTCGTATGTTGTATGAGTGAGGGTGAAAAGGCAATATTACAGTTAAATAATTCTCTGCCAAGTGAATTAATATCAATGGCTACCGTTAAAGAACATTTCGGTGGTGGCTTTACATTTAGTAAAATGAATTTTTTTGAGAAATATGTAATTAAAATAGTATCTAAGAAAGAAAAAAATGCTATAAAAATAAATATTAATAAGGATATTTTAAATATATATGAAGAAAATATTAATAGATTTGCAGAATTAATGAATAATAACTAGGTGAAATACGGAAAGGGGAATTAACTAATGTATAGTTTTAAAAATGATTATAGTGAGGGTGCTCATCCAAACATATTGAAAGCACTGATGGAATCAAATATGGAACAAATGGAGGGGTATGGGGAAGACAAGTATACCTTAAGCTGTATTACCTTGTTAAAGGATAGACTTAAATCTAAGGATGTTGATATTCATTTGCTTTGTGGTGGAACGCAGACAAACCTCACTGCAATTTCTGCGTTTCTAAGACCACATGAGGCTGTTATTTCAGCGAATACTGGACATGTATTAGTTCATGAGACGGGAGCTATTGAAGCAACTGGGCATAAAGTTATTTCTGTAAAAGTCGAGGATGGAAAACTCAAACCTATACATATAAAAACTGTAATTGAAGAACATACTGATGAGCATATGGTAAAGCCTAGACTAGTCTATATCTCAAATCCAACAGAGATAGGGTCTGTGTATAAAAAACAAGAATTGAAAGATTTATTTGAATGTTGCCGGTTTTATAATTTGATTTTATACCTTGATGGAGCGAGACTAGGATCAGCACTATGCTCAAAAGGGAATGATATTGAAATTTCTGATTTACCAGAGCTCACCGATGCTTTTTATATTGGTGGAACTAAAAATGGTGCATTATTGGGAGAAGCTCTTGTTATTTGCAAAGACTTCCTTAAGGAAGATTTTAGATATATTATTAAGCAAAAAGGTGGCTTACTTGCAAAGGGAAGCCTAATAGGTATACAGTTTTTAGAATTATTTAAAGATGACATTTTTTTCGATTTGGCAAAACATGCAAATGGTATGGCTCAGTTGTTAAAAAATGGCATTAATAATTGTGGATATGGATTTTTAATAGATTCACCTACAAATCAAATATTTCCAATATTTCCTAATAAAATAATTGAAAAGCTTTGTGAAAAGTATTCATTTTACATATGGCAAAAAATTGATGAAAATAATTCAGCTATTCGTTTAGTAACATCCTGGGCTACTCCTGAAATGGCAATTAAGTCCTTTATTGATGATATTACCAAATTTACGAATGATTTTTTTGTGGTATAATGTAACTTGTTAAAGAAATAATTTGGGTAATTTGACATAAGTTAAAATAGTTCCTAAATATCTGAATACTAAGCTAGAAGAACTTTATGTTGCATATGAATATATACTGAAAATACAGGAAGAAAAGGAATAACAAAGTAGAATCACGGAATAATGTAGAAATTGGTTTATCATCTAAATAAAAGACCTTTGTAATATATAAAATTACAGGGGTCTTTTTATATTATATTTTCACTGTTGAAAATTCGACCTTGGTTTGAACTAAATGGGTAAAGTGTTATAATAAGCAAGGGATGATATAATATTTTATAAATATATTGTAATCTATACTAACATTTGGTTATTTGTGATATAATGTACAATGACGAGGAATTTTTAATTTATTAATTTAATTAAAGGACTTATCAAACTGTAATGATAATTGTAAGAATATTTTGTGTTTAATCCCTGATATTTATAAGCATATTATATTCACTGAAAGGAGATGACAATTGGATTTAGGTACATGGTTACATATTTGGCCATTACCCAGGAGAGAATCATATGAATAAAATATTTAGGAGGAAGTTATTATGAATTTATTGATTTTGGCCCCAATTTGTTCCATTTTAGCACTTTCTTTTGCAGGATATCTTGCATATAAGGTAATGAAAGAAGATGAAGGAACGGAGCAGATGAAAAAAATTGCTACTGCAATCAGAGAAGGTGCAGATGCCTATTTAAAAAGGCAGTATAGAGGAGTAGCTCTTTTTTTTGTAGTTTTGTTTGTAATACTAGGAGTACTTTCAGCATTTGGTTTTTTAACCCCCTTTGTACCTTTTGCATTTATAAGTGGAGGTTTTTTCTCAGGTCTTTCAGGTTTTATAGGGATGAAAATTGCCACTCGTGCAAATGTTAGAACTACACATGCAGCTGGGAAAAGTCTTAACAGCGCTTTAAAGGTTGCTTTTTCAAGTGGCGCGGTAATGGGACTTACTGTTGTAGGTCTTGGACTCCTTGACATTAGCATATGGTATTTTTTATTAGATTTTTTCTATAGACATCTAGATGAGGCAGCAAGGATCCAAAATATAACAAGTGCAATGATTACTTTTGGAATGGGCGCTAGCTCCATGGCTTTATTTGCACGTGTAGGTGGAGGTATATTCACTAAAGCCGCAGACGTGGGTGCCGATCTTGTTGGTAAGCTTGAAGCCGGAATTCCAGAGGATGATCCAAGAAATCCTGCAGTTATAGCTGATAACGTTGGTGACAATGTTGGTGATGTGGCTGGTATGGGAGCGGATCTATACGAATCATATGTTGGATCAATAGTATCAACTGCGGCTCTTGCAGTAGCAGCTGGACTGGGAGTTAAAGGTGTATCAATTCCTATGACTATAGCGTCGATTGGCGTAATAGCATCTATTATTGGAACCTTCTTTGTTAAATCAGGGGAGAAAACCGAGCAAAAAGGTCTTTTAGCGGCTCTTCGTCGTGGTGTTTATGTAAGTTCCGCAATAATTGCAATACTTTCCTTTTTTCTAGTTTGGAATGTACTTGGAATGGAACATATTGGAGTTTACTTTGCAATATTAAGTGGGCTTATAGCAGGTAATTTAATTGGTTTTTGTACAGAATACTTTACGTCAGATACGTACAAGCCTACTAAAAAATTAGCGCAAACCACCACAACTGGTGCAGCTACTGTTATAATAGGTGGTATTTCACTTGGCATGATTTCTACTTTTCTTCCAGTTATAATAGTTGCTATGGCAATTGCCGCTAGCTTTTATTTTGCAGGAGGTGCAGCTGATTATAATATGGGTTTATATGGTGTTGGCATAGCTGCAGTAGGTATGCTTAGTACTCTTGGCATAACCTTAGCTACAGATGCTTATGGCCCAGTAGCAGACAATGCAGGTGGCATTGCAGAGATGACTCACCAAGACCCTATAGTAAGGGAGAGAACGGATGCACTTGATTCACTTGGAAATACTACAGCAGCTACAGGTAAAGGGTTTGCTATAGGTTCCGCAGCACTAACTGCTCTTGCACTTATTGCAGCCTATAGAGATCAAGTGGAAATCATTGTAAAAAAAGAAAATTTGGATTTCGTTTTTAACCTGTCAATATTGAATCCGCAGGTTCTTATCGGACTTTTCATAGGTGGAATGGTACCGTTTGTATTTGCAGCGTTAACCATGGACGCAGTAGGTAAAACTGCACAACTTATAGTTGTAGAAGTTAGAAGACAATTTAAAGAGATATTGGGTCTTATGGAAGGTACTGCTGAAGCTGATTATGCAACCTGTGTTGATATCTGCACAAAAGCAGCTCAAAAGGAAATGATTTTGCCTGCACTTCTTGCAATTGCTATTCCAATAACAGTTGGAATACTTTTAGGTGTAAATGGTGTGGCAGGGCTCCTCGCAGGCGCAACTGTAACAGGTTTTGTACTTGCGGTTATGATGGCAAATTCTGGAGGAGCTTGGGATAATGCCAAAAAGCATATTGAAGCTGGAAACCTAGGTGGAAAAGGATCAGATTGTCATAAAGCGGCAGTTGTTGGTGACACTGTTGGAGATCCCTTTAAGGATACTTCAGGTCCAGCAATAAATATATTAATCAAGTTACTTTCAATGGTATCAATAGTATTTGCAGCATTTATTTTGAAGTTTTCAATATTTTAAAAAGTAAAAGCGGCTTCCCATTAATTTGGGAAACCGCTTTTACTTTTTAAAATCTAATATTGAATTATTATTAAACTTCTTGAACTATTTCATCGTAGCCACGTCTGTATGCTCTTGGATAAAGTGTTTTAGTTGCATCTAAGTAACCAAGACAAATTAGCATTACTACTGTTTTGTTTTCACTAAGCCCAAATTCGCTCCTTACACCCTCAAAGTTCATGCCGCTCATAGGATGAGACTCTACACCAAAGCCCTTTGCTGCATACATTATAGACATAGCTAGAAGCGCCGCATTACTTTCAGCAAATTTTAATTTGTTTTCCTCTGTTGTTCCATATAAACTGTGCGCAAAACCTTGAGTGCCTGCTAATTTTTCTTTATCATTACCAAGCATTTTCAACATATTTTGCCATGTAGGATTTGATTCATCATATCCAGTTTTATTACCTACTATTATTAAAGTTACAGGTGCTTCTAATATCTTAGGTTGGCTATTTGAAAGTTTATGTAATCTCTCTTTAGCATCCTCAGATTTAACTGCTATAATTTCCCAAGGTTGAAGGTTAAATGCTGACGGAGCAAGTACTGCAAGATTAATAATATCTTTAAGTAACCCGTCTTCTAATCCCTTATTTTTATCAAAAAAATTAATTGACCTTCTCTCTTCATATACTTGTTTTAAATTCATTTAAATACACCCCTTTATATTTTTATTATTTATTACTAATAGCTACAAACTACTAATAATTATTATTTACTTTATAGTAATATAATAACAATAATCAACAGCTTAAGTCAAGTAGTTAATAAATTTGTTTTCACTTATTTAATAATATAACAAAGGTATTGAAAATATTTAGTCGAATTAGATATAATAAGTTATAAAATATTTTATTTTTTAATAATTATATAGATGAAAGGAATTTTTTTTATGAAAAATAATGAGAATAAAAATAAATACATGAAAATAATGGATATTGATCCATATCTACTACCTTTTGAAAAGGATATTGAACTTAGAGGAGCAAATTATACTACTTGCAAAAAAAAATTACTAGGAACTAATCAAAGCTTACAGTCTTTTGCTAATGGAGACTTGTTTTACGGGTTTCATCGTCAGCAGGATGGCTGGATTTATAGAGAATGGGCTCCAGAGGCAGATGCTCTTTATTTAATAGGTGATTTCAATTATTGGGATGAAAAATCACATCCATTGCAAAAAAAAGAAAATGGAAATTGGGAGATATTTTTGGAAGGCGCAAATACTCTAAAGCATATGTCTTATGTAAAGGTAAGAGTAGTAGCTAAAAATCTGTCAAGAGATAGAATCCCACTTTATATTAAGCGAACTGTACAAGATCCTGTTACTCACGATTTTGTAGGACAGATTTGGCAACCAGACCAAGCTTTCAAGTGGGAAGATAGTGAATTTCATTTTGATAATAAGAAACCAATGTTTATATATGAGTCTCATGTAGGTATGGCCCAGGAAAAAGAAGGTATGGGGACTTTTAAAGAATTTACAGAAATTACACTTCCAAGGATAAAAGCTGCTGGCTATGATACAGTGCAACTTATGGCAGTAATGCAACACCCTTATTATGCCTCTTTTGGATATCAGGTTTCTAATTTTTTCGCAGTTTCTTCTTGGTTTGGAACACCTGAAGAACTTAAAGTATTAATTAATACTGCTCACCTGATGGGTATTGCTGTACTGCTGGATTTAGTGCATTCTCATTCAATTAAGAATATAGCAGAGGGTATTAATGAGTTTGACGGAACTGATTATCAATTTTTTAATACTGGAGCCCTTGGGAACCATTCTGCTTGGGGTACAAAGCTATTTAATTATGGAAAGCCAGAGGTGCTTCATTTTCTTTTATCCAATATTAAGTTTTGGCTGGAGGAATATCATTTTGATGGTTACCGATTTGATGGTGTTTCCTCCATGTTATATCACCATAATGGACTTGGAGTAGCTTTTACAGATTACAGCAAATACTTTAGTATGGATACGGATATAGAAGCAATTACTTATCTTCAATTTGCTAATGAGTTGGTAAGACAAGTAAAACCTAGTGCAGTAACTATTGCAGAGGATATGAGCGGAATGCCTGGAATGTGTCTGCCAGTAGATGTTGGTGGGTTGGGCTTTGACTATCGTTTATCTATGGGGGTTCCTGATCTTTGGGTGAGAATACTTAAAGAATTGTCAGATGAACAATGGAGTATGAATAAACTTTGGTACGAACTGACTAGTAGAAGGCCTTGTGAGAAAAATATAGGTTATTCTGAATCACATGATCAAGCACTTGTTGGTGACAAAACCTTAATGTTCCGTCTAGGTGACAAGGAAATGTACACTCATATGTTGAAAACTGATAACAATTTAATAATAAGTAGGGCTATAGAATTGCTTAAACTTATTAGATTTATCACCATAACTTTAGGTGGTGAAGGCTATTTAAACTTTATGGGTAATGAATTTGGTCATCCGGAATGGATTGACTTCCCGAGAGAAGGGAACAACTGGAGTTATCATTATGCAAGAAGACAATGGAGTCTTATGGAAAATAAAGAACTAAAATATGAATATTTATCAAATTTTGATAAAGGTATGTTGGATTTTGTAAAAACCTACAATATTTTAAGCGCCTCTGATTTACAAAACCTTTGGACTGATGAAAAGCAGAAACTTCTTGCTTTCAGAAAGGGTGGCCTGATATTCTTATTTAATTTTAATAATAGCGAATCCTTCTGCCAGTACGAGTTACCTACTGAAAAAGTAGGTGAATATAAAATTGTATTTAATAGCGATGAGAAAATATTTGGAGGTCAGGGTAGAATTGCAAGTGATTATATTTATAGTACTGAAATATTAAAGCATAAGGAAAATAAAACTGGCGTTAGAATATATTCACCTAGTAGAACAGTGTTAGTATTAGAGAAAGTAAGGTAACTCTTAAATATAGTTTTAAGTTATACAAAAATAAGGTGTACATAATTAAAATCGCTATGTACACCTTATTTGTTTGTAGTAAAACAAAATTGACTTATAAGACTATATATTTTTCCCTTTTTCTTGAAGAAACTCTAATAACATTGATTTGTTTGTATTAATAATAAGCTCTTCAGGCATACCTATATCTTCTAGCATTTTTTCTACAGCGTTAAAATTTCCTATAGAAAAACAGAAATGAGCGTCACTATTTACAATAATTCTTACACCGAACTCTTTGCAAAGTCTTGCTATTTTAGTGCAATTCACGTCACTTCCTAATCTTGAGGTTACAAAAGAACTATTATTTAACTCTATTAGTATATTTTTTTCTTTTGCTTTTTTTATTATTTCTTCCTCATGTATTGGAAATTTTGGATTTCCCATATGTCCCAAAATATTTACATTTGGATTATCCATAGCTTTCAAAATAGTAACTGTATTTAAATCAGCACTCTTTCCACCTTCCATAAGTGGTTCATGCATGCTTACTATCATTATATCAAGCTCCTTTTGCATATCTACCGGTAGATCAAGGGTACCTTCATAATCAATTATATTAGCTTCGCATCCGTACAACATTTTAACACCGTACAATTCTCTTGGCAGTACTTTAAAGTTTCCAAAATACCAACAATAAGGGGCACCAGGCATATTGGGACCATGATCTGTAACTCCTAATATCTCGAGACCTATATCACTAGCATATTTTGCGTTTTCCATTAGTGTGCTGTATGCATGACCACTAATTATAGTATGGGTATGTAAATCAGCAATGAATTTCATAAAATCTCTCCTTTACTTACTTATTTGCTTTTACATCTTAAATACTGGCTATATTTAAATTACTGTAAATTTGCCACCATAAACAGTGAAACCTATTACAACTACTACAAATAATATTAAAATATATATTACTTCAAATAAGTTTCCCGTATCAGAGCCTGTGGTAATATGCGGTGGTAATTTAAGCTTAAACTTACCTATTTTTTCTAAAACATGAACAAATTTATTATGAAAACCTAATTTCTTTAATAATTCCGCTGTAAATCTTGGCATTGAGAGTACTGGCACTCCTTCCTTTGTGAATATATCAGCCCAATAAATATGACTTATATAACCAACAAAAAAGCACCCAGTTAAATATTCGTAGCCTAGTTTATTAAATACATAAGAAGCTGAAATTGTAAAAATAATAATTCCTTCTATTGAGTGCAAAAATGTTCTATGAGGAAAGGTTGCTATACCAATTAACAAAATACAAATAAGATAAATATTTGCATCCTGTAAATTAGTAAAGTTATAAATTGCTAAGATTGTACTTGAGCCAACATAAGTTAAAAACATGCCTACTTTTATAAAATCATTGGATCCTACACTTATTATAGCGCATAATTTCTTATATACGTAACCGATTATGGGGATTCGTTTAAATGTTTTTTCCTTAGTTACACCTAAAACTATAAAAATGAAAGCCATAGAATATGTAAATATATAAGCATGTTCTCCCATATAGTTTACTTGTGACAACTCATATGTGATATCTTTTGAATACCACAAAATCATTGCGCCAAGCCCAAACCCTAGGAATAATCTTAATAGTTGCTTTAATATTTTTTCTACATCCTTAAGCAATTTATTACTGGTAGATGTAAGTGGGTTCATATGATTTATCTTACTATGCTGGCTATCTGCATCCACAAGTAGTCCTGAAAGTCCTGCGATTGCAAGGCCTATAAGGCTTATCTCCATAGGTATATGTATATATTTATTGTTGAATATTGGCATTGAATTAACTGTAGGTATCGTTGCTACTATTGCGTAGGATAGCATTGCTATCTTTTGATGGGATTTTCCATTCATATTATGTCCACCTTATATTTTTAATGTCATTGAAAAACCAAAAGCTGAATTACTTCATGTTATTATTCAAATACTTAACTATATAACTTAGTGTATAAAAGTCACAATCCAGTTCTGATTGGATCATATTCAATCCCTTAATTAATATTTCTTCATCAAAATTATCTAGTAAGATCATTAAACTTATTGTGTTAATTCCACCATCTTTTGTATCAAGAACTCTAGCAGCTTTAACATATTTATTTTTCATTGAATTTATAACAGCATCTCTAAGCTCTTCACTAATTTCAATTTCAGGCATTTCATTAAATATTTTTATGTCTGAATTTTTAATTTTAAGATTTTTAGCTTTTGTATAATCAGTTGATACAAATATGGTATTTTTAAATTCTGCATCTTTGAAGTCAGCCCCATCTAAATTAACTGAATCAAATATGGCATTTTCAAATATAGTATTTTTAAAATCACTACCTTTTAGATTTGCTCCAATGAATTCAGCCCATTTAAAGGTACATTCGAAAAAAACACAGGATTTAAAGTGTGCACCTCTAAAAGTTACAAAATCAAAATTTGATCTTGTGAAATCACAATTATAGCAATTGCTTCTTTCAAGGTTTTTATACATAAAGTTCTTATCTTTCTTCTCAATATTATTGTATACAAAATTATTTCTAACACTATGATTCTTACTCATTTTTACCACCATGGCAAATACATTTATTTGCCTTCCTTCTATTTAGTATGCTTAAAAAGACTCCTAACCAACTTTAAGAAGTGGCTAAAAGTCTTTATATTTCATTATAAATACTATACAAAAATCGAGTAAAAGTCAATGATTTATGAAAATCATATATTTTAAAATCACTTGCAACTGACTTTTATATTTATGAGGATTCGATAAGTTGACAGGTTTCATTATCAACTTTATAGCTTTGCAATTCTCTAAATCTTCATAATCTTTAATTTTTCGACTTGACAAATTGACCCAACATGCTATACTAAATAAATATTAAAGAACAAACAACTACTAAATCAAAAAATGCGAGGCGTAATTATGAAAAACATCATTGTAAAAGGAATCAGCCAAAAAGTATATTTTTATTTTAGTTTTAGCTTTAGCTATCGTTATTTTAGCTTTAGTTACTTTTTGTGCAAAAAAATATATATGATTCTTTTAAATAATGAGTTTAATAATAAAACTATAATACCAGTATATGCTGATTTATAGAAAGTAAACTTTGTCTGTACGCAAGGAAGACTCATTATAAGAGGTCTTCTTTTTTTTTAGGAAGACCCAATATAAGGGGCTTCCTTTTTTTATATATTTTTATTACAGATTATAAATAAACGTTTTTTTATATGCAGAAAATAATATTTTAGGAGGAATTTTAAATGGTAATTGTAATGAATCCAAATGCAAAACAAGATGAGGTTAGAGGTATTATGAAGAAAATAGAGGGACTAGGTTGCACCGTTCATGTCACTCAAGGAGAAAATCAATGTATTTTAGGACTTGTTGGAGACACAAGTAGAATAAATATAAGCCAAATTGAAGCTGAGGAATTTGTTAATAAGGTTATGTATGTTCAATCTCCTTATAAAAGAGCTAATAGACTTTTTCATCCTCAAGATACTATAATAAAAGTAGATGACAGAACAATCGGTGGGAAAGAACTTGCAATAATAGCTGGACCTTGCGCTGTGGAAAGTGAGTCGCAACTTATAACTATTGCTAAAGATGTAAAGCTAGCAGGAGCTAATTTCCTAAGAGGAGGTGCATACAAGCCAAGAACTTCGCCCTACGCATTTCAGGGAATGGAGGAAGAGGGACTAAGAATATTATTAGAAGCAAAAAAAATAACAGGACTTCCTATAGTTACTGAAGTTATGAGCGTAGAACTAGTTGAGAAAATATCACAATACGCTGATGTATTACAAATTGGCGCAAGAAACATGCAAAACTTCGATCTTTTAAAAGAAGTAGGAAGATGTAATAGAACAATACTTTTAAAGAGAGGTATGAGTGCAACCATTGAAGAACTTCTTATGTCTGCGGAGTATATAATGTCAGAGGGTAATGAAAATGTAGTTCTATGCGAAAGAGGCATTAGAACCTTTGAAACTTTCACAAGAAATACTTTAGATTTAAGTGCAATTCCAGTGCTTAAGAAGCTTTCTCATTTGCCTGTTATCGTAGATCCAAGTCATGCTACTGGTAAATGGTGGCTAGTAGAGCCGCTGGCAAAGGCTGCAATTGCAGTTGGAGCGGATGGCCTGGAAATCGAGGTTCACTTTGACCCAGCTAATGCATTATGCGATGGAGCTCAATCTTTAAAACCAGAAAAATTTAAAACGTTTATTGATTCAGTTAGAGCAATTGCAAAAACGCAAGATAGAATAATTTAAGAGGTGGTAAAATTGGATTTTAGTGACTTTAACATTACAATTGTAGGACTCGGACTTATCGGCGGCTCCTTTGCTATGGCAATAAAAGAATTAAAACCTAAAAACCTTTGGGCTATTGATATTGATAGTGCTGCTTTAGAAAAAGGCGAGAAGTTGAATATAATCCATAAGGGATATACAAGTCCGAACATACCACTTATGAATTCTGATATTGTTATACTTGCTATTTATCCTCAGAAAACTATAGATTTCATGAAAGATAATATGAAATTTTTTAAGAATGGAGCAGTGATTACAGATACAGCTGGAATTAAGAGCGATTTATTAAGTGAGATTATGCCTGTACTAAGGGAAGATTTAGATTTTATAGGTGGTCATCCTATGGCAGGAAAAGAGGAATCTGGGTTGAAAGCTGCGTCTAGAGAAATGTTTAAAAATGCTAATTATATTTTAACCCCAATAGAGGGGAATATGGAGAAAAATATAAGGTTAGTCCAGGAACTAGCGAGGGGTATGGGTTGCAGTAGAGTGGTGAAGCTTACACCTAGGCAGCATGATGAAATAATAGCTTATACAAGTCAGTTACCACATGTTATAGCGGTTTCCCTAATAGATTGTAATAATACAATTTTGGATGTAGCTAAGTTCATAGGAGAAGGTTTTAAGGATACCACTAGAGTCGCTACTATAAATGAAGAATTATGGCCCGAATTACTCTTGTATAACAAGGAAAATATAATTAATAAAATACAAGACTTTGAAAACAATATAAAAGAGATAAAAAATGCAATAATTAATGGTGATAAGGCATTTCTAAAGCAAAGGTTTGAGAGTGCAACCAATAAGAGAAAGGAGCTAGGCTAAGATGTATAGTATACAGGTTGAAGCAACTAGCGGAACTTATCCAATATATATTAAAAATGGACTGCTAGACCAAATTGGTATTGAAGTTAGGAAGATTTACAAAGGAAGACGAATAGCCATAGTAACAGATTCCAACGTAGACAAATTTTATGCTGAGAAGGTCATTATCTCACTAAATGCTAAGGGCTTTGAGACTTTTAAAATTGTTGTTAAGGCTGGTGAAGAAAGTAAGTCTTTTGAAACTCTTTTTTCAGTATATGACAAACTTTTAGATTTCAAGATAAATAGAGGAGATCTTATAGTTGCCTTAGGCGGTGGGGTTGTAGGAGATATGGCTGGATTTGCCGCTGCAACTTTTTTAAGAGGGATTCCATTAATACAAATCCCAACTACATTACTGTCACAAGTGGATAGCAGTGTTGGGGGGAAGGTTGCAGTAGACTTACCTCGAGGGAAGAATCTTGTAGGAAACTTTTATAACCCAAAGGCAGTTTTTATTGATCCATTGCTACTTGGCACCCTTAATGATAAATTTTTCAATGATGGAATGGGTGAAGTTATAAAATACGGAGCAATTAAAGATAGTAATCTATTTTATAAATTAATGAATTATGAAGATAAAGAAGCTGTATTAAAAGACATAGATGAAATTATTTATACTTGCTGCAAGATTAAGGCGGCTGTTGTTGAAAAAGATGAAATGGACACTGGAGAAAGAATGTTACTAAACTTTGGACATACTATAGGCCACGCTATTGAGCAGTTCTTTAATTTTAAGAAGTATTCCCACGGAGAAGCGGTGGCAATGGGAATGTACGCAATAACAAAAATAGGTGAAGAACTAGGCATGACTACAAATGGAACTTCAAGTATTATAAAAGATATTTTAATTAAGTATAATTTACCTTGGACCTTGCCCGAAATTAAAACAGAAGATATAATTGAAGCTATTAGTCATGATAAGAAAAACCTTGGGGAATATATGAATTTTATATTAATTCAGTCCATTGGAAATAGCTTTATTGGAAAAATTAATACTCCGAAGATTGTGGATTATTTAGAAAGAAATCAAAAATAAATTAATATATTGAATTGAGGTGATAAACTATGAAATCAGTTATGATTCAGCCTTTTTCTTTAAATGGAAAAATAAAAATTCCACCATCCAAATCCTTATGTCATAGGGCAATTATAGCCGCAGCACTGAGCATGGGTAAATGCGTGGTGGAAAATGTTATTATGTCTCAGGATATAATAGCTACCTGCGAGATAATGAAAAAACTGGGAGCTCAAATAAAAATACTGCCAAGTAGTCTGATAATAAGTGCTATTGACATGTCTAGGGTTGCCATTGCTAATAATAATAATAATAATAATAATAATAATAATAATGAAAACTTTAAGTTGGAGTACAATAAAATACTTTGCAATCAGTTAGAATGTAATGAAAGTGGATCAACGCTACGTTTTCTAATTCCTATAGCTATGAACACCTGCCACAAAATAACTTTTAGCGGTAGAGGTAAATTAGTAAAAAGACCCCTTAATCCTTATTATGAGATTTTTGACAAGCAAAATATAAAGTACGCTACAGATGGAGGATATCTTCCATTAACAATAGAGGGGAGCCTTAAACCTGGAATTTTTGAACTTAGGGGAGATGTAAGTTCTCAATTTATTACTGGGCTTCTTTATGCACTACCACTATTAAATGGAGATTCCAAAATTGTTGTTCGTACAAAAATGGAATCAATCGGGTACATAGATTTAACTATAGACGTACTTTCTAAATTTGGAGTTATCATAGAAAATAATAATTATCAAGAATTTAAAATTAAAGGAAATCAATGCTATGAAAATAGAGATTATAGTGTTGAAGGGGATTTTTCTCAAGCTGCATTTTACCTTGCTGCAGGAGTTCTAGGTGGAGAGATTCAATGTGCTAATCTTAATATGGAATCACTTCAAGGAGACATGGTAATAGTGGACATTATTAAAAAAATGGGTGGAAAGATAACACTTGTGGATGATACATTAGTGGCCTCAAAATCAAATTTGACAGGCTGCAAGGTTGATGTATCTCAGTGTCCTGACCTCTTGCCAATAGTGGCAGTTCTTGGCGCACTAAGCCTAGGAACTACAGAAATTATTAATGCGAGCAGAGCTAGAATTAAAGAATCGGATAGAGTATCCGCAATAGCCACAGAGCTAAATAAAATTGGGGCAGATGTTATAGAAAAAGGCGATTCATTAATAATTCATGGTAAACCATGGCTTAAGGGCGGGATTGTAAACAGCTGGAATGATCATAGAATAGCTATGGCCATGGCAATTGCTTCAATTAAATGTACTAAGGAAATTACAATACAAGATAGCGGTGCAGTAAAAAAATCCTACCCAAATTTTTATGAGGATTTTAAGAGCCTAGGAGGGGAAATTAATGAGTGGACAATGGGGTAAAAAAATTAAATATTCTATTTTTGGAGAATCTCATGGAAGAGGCATAGGAATAACCATTGACGGACTACCCACTGGTATGAAACTTGATATGGATTTTATAAATAATGAAATGCGAAGGAGGGCCCCAGGGAGAGATGAATTTTCAACCACAAGAAGTGAAGGGGACACTATTGAAATTTTAAGCGGGTATTTTAATGGATATACTACTGGTACACCTCTTTGCGCTGTGATTTTTAATGAAAATCAGAAATCTAGGGATTATGATAAGTTAAAGAATTTAGCAAGGCCTGGGCATGCAGATTTTACGGGAAATGTTAAATATTCCGGCTTTAACGATTATAGAGGGGGAGGGCATTTTTCAGGAAGAATTACGGCACCACTTGTTTTTGCAGGAGCTGTTGCTAAGCAAATTCTTGCTCAAAAGGGAATTCAAATAGGGAGTCACATTCTGAGCATTGCAAATGTTTTTGATAGCTATTTTGATGCTACCAGTTTGAAAAACCAGCTTTTAATAGATATATTAAATAAAAACTTCCCAGTAATTGATGAAGTGCAGGGAATAGAAATGAAAAGTACCATTTTAAAAGCGAGACAAGAGTCCGATTCTGTTGGAGGTATCATCGAAGCTGCCATATTAAATGTGCCTTGTGGGCTTGGGGAACCATTTTTTGATTCTATAGAGAGTAATTTAGCACAATTACTATTTTCTGTTCCATCAGTTAAGGGTGTAGAATTTGGCCTAGGCTTCGATATAACAAGGGTTCTAGGAAGCCAGGCAAATGATATATTATACATGGATAGGGGTAATATAAAAACTAAAACTAATAATAATGGAGGAATAAATGGTGGAATATCAAATGGGATGCCCATAATTTTTAGAGTTGCAATAAAGCCAACGCCCTCCATAGCTAAGATTCAAAGTACAATCGATATGTCCACATGCCTTGATTCAGAAGTATCTGTTACTGGTAGGCATGACCCTTGTATTGTTTTAAGAGCACTACCAGTAATTGAATCTTGTGGTGCAATGAGCATTTTAGATTTTATATAATATTACAGCTTGGAAGAGAAAGAACTACCAAGATTACAATTTAAGGATGTGTGTTTATGAGTAATGTAGATGATTATGATATAGTTGATTTAAGAAATGAAATTGATAAAATTGATGCTAGTCTCCTTTCACTATTTGAAAGTCGTATGGAGGTAGTCTTAAATATAGCAGAATATAAGAAGAAAAATAATATGGAAATTTTAAATGAAGCTAGAGAAGAAGCTGTTATAAAGAAGAACCTAAACAGGGTTAAGAATATGGATTTAAGCTTAGAAGTAGAGGAATTTTTCAAATCTGTTATGGAAATAAGTAGGGGGTATCAAAATAAACAATTAAAAATTCATGAAACAATGGCTAGAGATGAAAATCTAACCGTTGGATTTTATGGGGTTAAAGGCTCTTTCAGCGAAGAAGCACTTAAAGGGTATTTCGGTGAAAATGTGGACACAAAAGCAATAAATGAGTTTGAGGATGTATTTTTAGACTTGAGATGCGGTAAAATTAATTATGGTGTTATTCCAATAGAAAATTCCTCCACGGGAGCAATATCAGAGGTATACGATTTACTTAATAAATATAATTTTTATATAGTAGGGGAAAAATATCTTAAAATAAGTCAAAATCTTATGGGCATCAAAGGTTCAACCATAGATGAGATTAAAGAAGTTTATTCTCATCCCCAAGGGCTTGAGCAAAGCCGAGAGTTTTTAAAAGGCTACAAAAATTGGAAACTAATACCATTTAACAGCACCTCAAAAAGTGCCCAGTTAGTTAATCAAAGTCAGGATAAAACAATGGCAGCCATAGCTAGTGCGAAGGCAGCAGAAATATATGGACTACAAATTTTGAAGAATAACATAAACTCAAATGCAACAAATACGACTAGGTTTGTTGTCATTGGTAAAGATATGGAGACAAATGGTAAAAGTAATAAAATAAGCACAGTTTTATCTACTACCCATAGGGCTGGTTCACTTTATAATGTTTTAAAGTATTTTGCAGAGAAAAATATAAATCTTTTGAAAATTGAATCCAGACCAATAGTTGATAAGCCCTGGGAATATTTCTTTTACTTAGATTTTGAAGGTAATATAAATGAAGAAAAGGTAATAGCCTCAATTGAATTAATTAAAATGAATAGTCGTTATTTTAAAATACTAGGCAATTACATAAGTTCAAAGGCGGAGTTTTAATGAAGAGAAAAAATATCGTTTTAATTGGTATGCCTGGCTCAGGTAAGAGTGTAATTGGACAAAAAATCGCAGAAAAACTAAGGCTTAGCTTCATAGATATTGATGCATATATTGAGAAAAGTACAAAGCAGACTATTACTGAATTATTTAAAAATGGTGAAACCTCCTTTAGAGATATAGAAACTAAAGCGGTGGAAGAGGTATCAATAAAAGATTTTGCTGTTATTTCAACTGGTGGTGGCGTAATTTCTAGACCCGAAAATATTATAAACCTTAAGAAAAATGGTATTATAGTTTATATTAACCGTACCGTTGAAAATATAGCCGGTGATATAGATGCGCAGTCTCGACCACTACTTGCAAAAGATCCATCTGAAATTTATAGATTGTTTGAACAGAGAGGACCATTGTATAAAAAATATTGTGATCATGAAATTATGAATATTAGTAATATTCATGATGTAGTGAGTAATATTATAGAAATATATACAGAAATTAATAAATAAGAGGTGTAGTTATGAAGGTATTAATAATTAATGGTCCAAACTTAAATTTTCTTGGAATAAGGGAAAAAGCAGTGTATGGTAATATAACTTACGAAGAAATGTGCAGCTACCTCTATAGAGAGAGTAAAAAGCTCCAGGTTCAGATTGATATTGTTCAAAGCAATATAGAAGGTGAAATCATAAACTTCATACAGGGGGCTTATGAAAAATACGATGGAATAATTATTAATGCTGGAGCATATACCCATTATAGTATTGCAATATTTGATGCAATAAAATCCGTTTCTATTAATACTATAGAGGTTCATCTTAGCAATATATATTCTAGGGAAGAATTTAGACAAAAATCTGTAACTGCACCAGCTTGTATGGGCCAAATTTGTGGCTTTGGTAAATATGGATATGTTATGGCAATAAACGCATTACTACAGGGACAGTGAAAAGGAATCTAATGAAGGGTCAGTGATTTATTTTTATTTGAATAAGAACTGACCTCTTCCAAGATTATTAACCTTAACCTTTACATTAACTACAATGTCCGAATTACAAACAATATTATCCCAATCTGTTTCAGGGTTTCGTCCAAAAGCAGCTGCAGCATCACGACCTAGCTCTAGACAATCTACTTTATAGTCTTTTTGCATTTTATTTATAAATTCATAGCACCTTTTTTTTGTTTGTTCCTCTAATTCATGACTATACTTATCTACTGTTTTGGTATTTATCATGAAATCATTATACATAGTATTATTTACTACTTGACCTTTAAATTCAATATCTATAGTAAATTTATATTTACCATTGATTTTTTCACAGTGTACCTTCCTTTTGGATATGCCATAATTTGATATTATGTTTTGTGAATCCTTTTGAAGTGTTAGTATTCCTTTAACTTTATCTTCCCTTAGAATATTCATATACATGGCCTCTGCCAGTGGTATAGTTACAACCATCTTGTCTTTTTTGAAAACAGCCATGCCGGTCAAAGTAATTTTATGGTTTGCTATTTCAAGGTAGGGAAGAACTAGATTTCTGCCCTCAGAACCTATCCTAACAAACATATCTACCACTTTATATTGGTCAGACATGAAATTTTGTTCTGTGGAACTTTCTATCATACCGTCAATATAATCTGATGAAGTGGTAGTACCCTCAGTATTGAATTTCAGCATATCAATGGCCTTGTCTTTACAAACAACCATCCATGTAGCATCATTCATTTGTTGATTAGAAAACATAATATCGGCAATAGAATTAATACCATAAGTTGCCGAAGCTTCGCTAAAAATAAATACTTTCTGAAGTCCAAGCAAGAATTCTTTGCTTGCGATGGTTTGCCTGTTTGATCTGGTTTCAGCAACATTTTTACCAAAACCTTCTAATATAATACTTGAAACTTCATTTTTATTAGGGAAAGTATATGCACTTGCAGCAATATCAAATTCAACCACGGGGCGAATTGCAACCAGATCAAAGGATAATCCAGAGCAAATATCAGTTTTTTCTATAGGAAGATTACCTTTACTGGAATTAAATATGAGATATATAATTATACATGAAGTAGATAATAAAAATAAGCTATATCTTTTCATTTATAAGTGCTCTCCTTTTTCTTGAGTATTCCTAAGTTTGCTCTTATCTTTTAAAAGTGATAATAATGCAATTATGGTTACATAAAAAATATTAAACAAGGTTACCCAAGGAATAATCTTGCCTGCAATAGCTCTTCTCATTACTTCATTATCCATAAACAGTGGGATAATTAAGATGATAGGTATTAATAGGAAGCAAATTGTTTTTCTTTTTATATTAGTAATATTATTCAAAATTTTAGTGGCGGCATAGAATTCAATAGAAATGGTTTTATAAACCACAGTAATCCATATAACCATCTCTACATATCTAAAATTATTTACTACAGGTATTTTAAATGATTCGGCCACGAAGGAGAATGGCCATAATTGTTTTACTACTAAATCAGGACCAGAAAAATAAATAGATGAAAAAACTATCCAAGTATAAAAGAAAATTACCACAAGAGCACTTAGTAAGGTAACTTTTAATATATTTTTTTTGTCTTCCACATATGGATATATTATTAATAGTAATTCCATAGCTGCATAGGCGAATGAGGATTTAATGCTTCCTTCTAAAATTTTTAAAAAATCTGTTTGAAAAAAAGGTTTTACGTTTAAAATACTGCCGGTTTTAAAGGATGCTATAGATGCTAAAAGTATAACACATAACAAAAAAAATACTATAGTAGCAAATCTAGCAAGTACCTTTAGGCCTTTAATTGAAGCATAACAAGCAATAGCAACAAAAATTATAACTATTTTAAGATGGGACATAAAGTATATACTATATGATCTTAATTGATTGCTTGAACCTGAAATAACTAGTACAATATAGAATAAAAATGTGATCATAAACAATAAGTTTAAAACATTTCCTATTATTTTTCCGAAATATGATTTGCTTAAATCCATTATATTACTATCAGGATGGTTTTTGATTATAATTGTAGAAGCTAAGACGATATACAATGGATATATTCCACCTATTATAGTAGAAATCCATCCATCCTGTTTTGCAACACTTACTACATCAGCAGGGAGACTAGTTATCCCCATACCTATGATACATCCAAGTAGGATGAAAAAAAGCTGGTTAGAGGTTATTAGACTGTTATTTTTATTCATGATTTTTTCTCCTGAATTTATTTCTAAAATTAGTTTGCCTTTTCTTATTCCGGTCTGAGATTATGGCGGGACGAGAATTCATTTTCCATAAAGGGGCACGAGTAAAAGTATCCTTTAAATCATTCTTATTAAATTCCATATATGGAACACCAAAATTCTCCAAGGAAGATAGATGGATAATGAGTAATGTATAGCCTGTAGCAATCCCCATTATCCCCATGCTATTTGCTAGAAACAACATTGGAAATCTTAACAGCCTTATAGAAAGAGACATATCAACTGAGGGTACTGCAAAAGAACCAATAATTGTGATGCCAATTACAAGCAGAGTTGTAGGACTTACCATATTTGATTGTACTGCGGCATTTCCTATAATAATGCCTCCTACTATACTTAAAGTCTGCGCTATTTTTGAGGGAAGCCTTAAGCCACCTTCTCTTAAAATTTCCATTAGTATTTCCAGTATAAGTATTTCCATAAAAGGTGAAAGAGATATTCCTATTCGTGATTGTACTACCGGAACAACAAATTCAACGGGTATAAGCTCCCCATTATATTTAATTAGTGTTAAATAAATTGATGGAAGTGTAATTACTAATAAAACTGCTATAAATCTAAGAAGCCTTATAAAATTTGAAGTTATTGTTCTTTCATTATAATCTTCAACGGTGTGAAAAAATTCAATGAATATAGAGGGGAGTGTTAAAACAAAGGGAGTGCCATCTAAAATTATAGCAATTCTACCTTCCATAATACTTGGGACTACTCTATCAGGCCTCTCTGTGGCCAAGCACATAGGGAAAATACTATAGGGATTTTCATCTATGAATTCTTGTAATGCGCCTGTGCCAGTAATGGAATCTACGTCTATTACATTTAATCTTTCTCTTAACTCGTCTAGAGCCTCAATATTAACTAAATCTTTAATATAAACTAAAGCTAAATCCGTTTGTGACCTTCTTCCAACAACAAGTTTTTCAATGCATAGGTTTGAATCTTTGATGCTCCTGCGTAGCAAACTTATATTAACTTCTAAGTTTTCCACGAAACCTTCCCTAGACCCTCTTAGTGAGGTTTCATTCATTGGATCGGATATTTCCCTGATTGCACCACCAGAGGTATCAATTAACACATAATTTTCTGCGTTTTCAATTAGGAGTAAGGTGCTTCCATTTTTAATACTTCTAGAGACTTCTTCCATATTATTCTTAATAAAAGAACAATCTGCAGTTATGTAATTACTACACAAAAAATTAGGAGTCTCGCTATTTAGTTCTATTGGGCAGCGTATTTCAATCATTAGTGTGTTAAGAATATCCCTATTAATAATATTCTTATCCACTAGGCCATCAATGTATATAATAGCACCTTGTATTGAGGGCTCTTTGCCAATTGATATTTTCTTGACTTTAATGGGAGCAGATGTTCCTAAGGCATTTATAATAGTACTAATTTTAGTGTCAATTGTTTCAATTCTCATGTACATCACCTTTATGGTATATTTTTACCGTTAATAATAGTATTCCCCTTAAAAAGCAATGTATGTAAACATTATTTAATAGCTAAGGAATAGTTTAAATAACTGTCTCTGTAATAATAAATAAAGTGGCTAGGATATTGAAATCCTAGCCACTTTATTTATTTAACTTCAGTCCATATCTTATCTAGTTCTGTGACTGATTTTCCTATATCTCTTAGATACTCGCCTTTTTTTACTGCTTCTTCTGGTGGGTAAACTGCCTTATCATCCAGTATTGATTTATCTATATATTGGTAGGCGGAGACATTGGGATTTCCATAAGGGAAATTTCGAGAAATTTCAGCACTTATTTCTGGCTCCATTATAAAATTAATAAAAAGCTCAGCTGCTTTAATATTCTTTGCAGCCTTTGGTATTACAAAATTGTCTTGTTGAAGAAAAAGACCCTCCTCAGGTATTACATACTTTATATTTGGGTTTTCACGACTAGCCAAACAACCTTCTGCGCCCCAGGCGAATATTGCCTTTGACTCACCATTTATTAGGCTTGTCTTTGGACTATCACTATCGTAGGATTTAATATTAGGTTGAAGCTTTTTAAGCTCTGCTTTTACCTTTTCAAGAGCCTTAGGACTAGTTTCATTTAGGGAATACCCTAACTTCTTTAGTGTTATTCCAATTATAACTCTTTCATCATCAAGTACGGTTAAAGAGTTTTTAAACTCCGGCTTCCAAAGGTCTTTGTAGCCCTTAATTGTACCTTCCGGAATTTTTGAACTATCATAAGAGATTACTCCAGCAAGCCACATATAGGGAGTACTATATTTATTTCCTTTATCAAATGGTAGATCTAAATATTGTGGTCCCATGTTTTTTAGATTTGGAAGATTCTCTTTATTTATTTGTTGAATAAGTCCTTGTTTACTTAAGATTTCCACCATAAAATCACTGGCAACTGTTAAGTCGTAATTTCCACCACCGGCCATTAGTTTTGCTAGCATCTCTTCGTTGGAAGAAAAGGTACTATAATTTACTTTAATATTATAAGTTTGTTCAAATTTATCAATAACTGATGGAGGTAAATACTCAGACCAATTAAAGACATTTAAAACTTCCTTAGGCTGCGAATTATTTTTAGAAAAAGCAAATATTCCGCCACCAATACTTGAAAAAACAAGAAAAATAGATGTTAATATAACTGTAACTTTTTTCATATTTATATTTACATTTCTAATCAAAAGTGCAAATCCAATTACTATAATTGTCAAAAATATTATTAAGGTTGAAAGAGCATTAATCTCCGGTGTAACACCGAACTTTACCATAGAGAATACTTTAAGTGGCAAAGTAACGCTAGAAGGTCCCGCTACGAAAAAACTAATTATTACATCATCTAGTGACAATGTAAAAGCCAGTAATCCACCTGCAATAACACCTGGCATAATTATAGGAAGTGTTACATGAAAAAAAGTTTTTAATGGGGTTGCTCCAAGGTCCATTGCAACCTCTTCAACTGATTTGTCAAATCCGTCAAGTCTTGTTTTAACCACTGCCACAACATAAGCTATGCTGAAAGTTACATGGGCAATGATTAAGGATACCTTTCCTAAAGGGATTTTTACAACAGAAAAGAAAACAAGTAGTGATATACCCATTACGATTTCAGGTATAACTAAAGGGACGTATAGTATGGAGTCAACTAGTCTTTTTCCTTTAAACTTATATCTATACATTCCAATAGCTGCTAGTGTCCCTATTATTAGCGAAATAATTGTGCTTATAACAGCTATAATAAAGGAGTTTTTAACAGCCTCTAATATTCCGGCATTATGTAGAAGGCTTTGGTACCATTTAAAAGTAAAACCTGTCCAAACAACATTTAATTTTGATTGATTAAAAGAAAATGCTATAAGTACCATAATCGGGATATATAAAAACATAAATATTAAAAGTAAATATGTAAATTTTATATATGCTAATCTTTTGTTCTTCATCCTTATAACACCTCCTTGGTTTCTTTGGATTCTGATGATCTTGAGTTATAGATAATAATTGAAAGCATGAAAACTATTAGTATAACTGATATAGCAGATCCAAAGGGCCAATCTCTTGCGGTAAGAAATTGATTTTTAATAAGATTACTCATTAGGATTACTTTGCTGCCGCCCATAAGGTCAGTTACGAAAAAAAGACCAAGAGTAGGAATAAAAACTAAGATACAGCCAGATACAATTCCACCCTTTGTAAGTGGTAGAGTAATCTTTAAAAACTTATAAATTGGTGTTGCTCCTAAGTCTGAAGCAGCATCCAGTACTTTTTTATCAAGTTTTTCTATAGAAGTATAAAGAGGAAGTACCATAAAGGGAAACATCATATATAGCATACCAATCATAACAGCAATGTTGTTATACATTAAATCTAGTGGAAGATTTATTATGTGGAAGTGTAGAAGTACCGTATTTATTATTCCTTCAGTTCTTAGTAGTACAATCATTGCATAAGTTCTTACTAAAGAATTAGTCCAAAATGGAAGTATTATAAGTAAAAGTAATAGTGGCTTAATTTTTTTATTAACATTTGCCATAATAAAAGCAAAGGGATATCCTAGAAATAGACATAATAAAGTTGTATAAATAGCAATTAAAATAGATTTCAAAAAAATATTAAGATAAAGAGGATTTAGAAGTTTAGTATAGTTGGAAAATGTGAATTTATACACTATATTGCCAAATTCTCCTCTAGTAGAAAAACTTACTATTACTATAAATAAAAGGGGTATAATGAAAAAAACACCCATCCATATCAACGCAGGTAAAATTGTTGCCAAATATTTTAAAACTGAAGAAAAGTATTTTGTAATTGGATTTTTACATTTATTAGTTTTCATTTATGACCTCCTCTTTATGCTTTAATAACAATAGTATGATTTGGATTCCAAGTTATGAAATAATCTTTGGTTTTATCTGAAAATATAAAATTTTGACCTATTGGCTCATTAATTATAATTTCTTTACCATTTTTAACAATCATAATAACTTTATTATTTGAACCTACATAGATATTTTCTTTAAATTTGCATTGAAGCCATACATCCCCATCTTCAACAAATTCTTTTATTTTAATCCTCTCTGGTCTAACAGAAACTATAAATTTATCCCCCATTTTGTATTTCAGGTTAGGAATTCTTATTATATCATCTTGTTGTTCTAGTTTTAACAGAACCTCATCATCTTTTAACTTAAATACTTCACCCTCTAGAATATTTGTTTCACCTAAAAAATCTGCTACAAATCTGGTCTTAGGTCGCTCATAGAGTTCCTCTGGTGTTCCAATTTGTTCAATAATTCCCTTGTTCATAACTACGATTCTATCTGACATGGTTAGTGCTTCTTCTTGATCGTGAGTTACGAACACAAAGGTTATACCAAGAATCTTTTGGAGATGTTTAAGCTCTAATTGCATTTGTTTCCGTAGTTTTAAATCAAGAGCTCCCAGTGGTTCATCCAAAAGAAGAACCTTTGGGTTATTTACCACAGCGCGTGCTATAGCAACACGCTGCATTTGCCCACCACTTAGCTGAGAAGGCATTCTATTTTCATAACCTTCAAGTTGAACCATTTGCAACATCTCATTTACCTTATCCTCGATCTCAGCTTTGGGCATCCTTTTCATTTTAAGTCCAAAGGCTATATTATCAAAAATATTCATATGAGGAAATAAAGCATAGTTTTGAAATACTGTATTAACACAACGCTTATAAGGCGGCTTGTCTGTAACATTTTCGCCATCAATTAAGATTTCACCACTTGTAGCTAATTCAAAACCTGCAATCATTCTTAATGTAGTGGTTTTTCCACAACCACTTGGTCCAAGTAAAGTCAGAAATTCGCCCTCTATAATGTCTAAATCTAAGTTTTTAATGACAGCCTCACCTTGATCAAAACTTTTAAAAATATTTAACAATTGAACAAAAACATTTTTTGTCACACCGTAACAGCTCCTTTTTTATTATATATTTATAGTATGAAATCCATATTTGGATTATGAAAAGTTATAATTATACATTATTATGAATAATTATAACTTAAAAATAATAGCATAATATTTTTTGAAAATCAATAAGTTTTCCAGATGATTTTATATTTAGAATCATTGTATTGAAATAACAAGAGGAGTGATGACGGCTATCATCATTCTATTATTTTATTGCTTTAATATTTTTTTGATGTTACAATAATCCTTGTGAATTCATAAAAATTTAATATTAGTTTTAGGTGCCCGTAATTAGGGTTAAAAGGGAAAGTGGTTAAACCCCACTGCAGCCCACCGCTACTGTAATAGAGGATGAAATCCAAAAACCATTGGGAAACTGAGAAGGGTGGAGAGTAAGATGATGCTAAAGCCAGTAAACCTGCCTAACTCTGGAAATTTTAATCTTCGGAGGGAGGATGAAAATGCATGATTTAACAATGATATTGGGTAATCCAATAGGTGAAAAAATTAATTGCATTACCACATCCGTGAGGTGTGTTTTTTTATTTGTTGACTTTTTTTTACTTAGGGATCTATCACTAAATTAGTAAGGAGTTGTACTATGAAAAATATTGTACTTATAACAGGCGGCGCAAGAAGTGGAAAAAGTACCTATGCTGAAAAACTAGCTAAAGAAGAAAAAGGCAAAGTACTTTATATTGCAACTTCAATTCCATTTGATGACGAAATGAAGGATAGAGTTAAAAAACATAAACAAAGAAGGCCATCTACATGGTCTACTTTCGAAGGTTATAAGAATTTAAAGCAGGTATTTAATAATGAAGAAATACAGTTTGACATAATTTTATTAGATTGCATAACAATTATGGTTACAAATCTTATGTTTGACTGTGCAGGAGATAACTTTGATGATTTAAATAATGAGGCTATAGATACTATGGAAAGTAAAATTTTGCAAGAGATATCTGACTTTCTTTGCGAAGCTGAAAAAAGCAAAAAAACAATAATTATTGTAACCAACGAAATTGGCGCAGGAATTGTACCTGAATATAAAATGGCAAGGGTATTTCGAGATATTGCGGGGAGAGTAAATCAATATATCGCTTCCATTGCTCAGGAAGTTAACTTGGTGGTTTGTGGTATACCAATTAAAATTAAATAGTTAATTTGAAAAATTAATGGAGACTAAACAATTAATAATTGTTTAGTGCCCATGAATAATACTAGGAGGAAATTTATGGTTAAGAGAAAAAGTATAATAAGTATAATTTTATTCGTTTTTCTTTGTGTTGTCTTTACTGCATGTGGAAATAAGACTACAGTTACAAAGGTTGATACTACTAAAGAACAAACATCAGTTGTGATATATCCTTTAAAAGTGGTGGATTCATATAATAGAACGGTTACAATTGAAAGTGAGCCTAAAAGAATTATTACAATTGCACCAAATATAACAGAGGCAATATATGCCCTTGGTAAAGAAGGAAATCTAGTTGGTAGAAGTGATTACGATGATTATCCAACAGAAGTCAGTGGGGTAGCATCTATTGGTAGTTTATTAAAACCAAACATAGAAAAAATTGTTGAATTAAAACCTGATGTAGTTATTGCATCAACTCATTTTGATAAGGATGTTGTTAAAAAACTAGAAGAACTTAATATAAAAGTTTTAGTACTTTACGGTGAAGAAAATTTTGAAGGTGTATATGATACATTGTCAAAACTTGGGCAGGTTGTAAATGCTACTGGAAAATCACAATCAATAATAGGAGAGATGAAAAAGAAGGTTGCAAATATAATAAGCAAGGTAAAAGACGCTAAAAAACCAACAGTGTATTATGTAGTAGGTTTTGGGAAAAGTGGAGATTTTACTGCAGGAAAAGATACATTTATAGGTAATATGATAGAGATAGCTGGTGGAAAAAATGCAGCAGATGATGCAATTGGTTGGAAATACAGTGTAGAAAAGCTTGTAGAAAAAGATCCAGATATTCTAATATGCTCTAAGTTCTTTGATACTAAAAAAGGTATAGAAGCTACCACAGGCTACAAAGATTTGAAAGCAGTTAAGAGTGGGAAATTATTTGAAGTTGACGATAATACTATTACGAGGCAGGGACCAAGGCTAGCAGACGGACTTGAATCCATGGCTAAGCTAATTCATCCTGAGCTTTTTAAATAAAAGGGGTTGCACTGTCATGACATTTATTGAAAATAAGAGTTATTATAAAAAAGTTTTTTTTGCAGGTGTATTTTTACTTATAATTATGATAATTGCTGCGGCAAATTTCGGTGTGGCAGATATATCTTTCAAACAAACAGCATTAATCGTAATAAGTAAAATTCCAATAGTAAATAACTTTGTATCTACAGGCGGAATTAAGGCTACATCAATAATCATATTATTAAATTTAAGACTACCTAGAATATTTTTAGCCTGCTTAGTTGGAGCAGCCCTTTCAGTGGTTGGTACTTCTTTTCAGGGGATATTTAAGAATCCAATGGCAGATCCCTTCGTTCTTGGAGTTTCTTCAGGGGCAGCACTTGGAGCCACTGTAGCCATGGTTTTTCTTAAAGAAATTCATTTTTTTGGAATGAGCATCATTGCATTCACTGCTTTTATAGGAGCTATAATAACTACTTTTTTAGTTTATAGTATTGCTAGGGTTGGTACAAAAGTCCCAGTGGCAACACTTCTGCTTGCAGGGATTGCTATTAATTATTTATTATCTTCTATAATTTCATTAATGATGACCTTTAATAGCGATAATATAGAGAAAATAGTTATGTGGACTATGGGTAGTTTTTCCACAGCCGGTTGGGATGAGGTTATTCTTCTATTTATAATAATAGTTCCCTCAATTTTATTTATATCTACATATTCAAGAGACCTTAATATCATGTTGCTTGGGGAAGATAGTGCAAGGAGTCTTGGTATAGACGTAAATGGATTTAAGAAACATATTTTTATAATAAGTACACTTATGGTGGCAGCAGTTGTATCTGTAAGTGGAATAATTGGATTCGTAGGTCTTATAATACCTCATGCTATTAGAATGATTTTTGGTTCTGATAATAGGGTGGTTATACCATTTTCAGCACTTGGAGGAGCTATATTTTTAGTGATTTGCGATACAATTGCAAGAGTAGTAGTTCCTCCATCAGAAATACCGGTAGGAATTATTACTTCGATTTTTGGAGTTCCATTTTTTGTATATTTATTATATAAAACAAAGAAGAAGGCGGTTTAAATGATAAAGATAAATAACCTAGGCTTTTCTTTTGAAAAGGAAGTATTAAAAAATGTTAATATTAATGTAGAAGAAGGGAAATTTTACACTATTTTAGGACCAAATGGATCTGGTAAAACTACGCTTCTGAGACTGTTATCAAAATCACTAAATATTGGAGTAGGCAATATTTTTATTGATGAAGTGGCTTTAAACAAAATAAAACCAACATTGCTTGCAAAAAAAATGGCTGTTGTCCCACAAAGCACAGAAATTGAATTTGATTTTTCAGTACAAGATATAGTCCTTATGGGAAGAACACCCCATATTTCTAGATTCCACTCAGAAAGTGAAAACGACATTGAAATAGCTATGAACGCTATGAAAGTAACAAACACTTGGGAACTCAGGAATAAAAGTGTTAATATGCTTAGCGGTGGAGAAAAACAACGAGTGGTAGTGGCAAGAGCAATTGCCCAAGAGACTGGAATAATTCTTCTAGATGAACCCATTTCCCACCTAGATATTCACCACCAAATAGAAATTATGAATAAATTAAAACAATTGAATCAAAATAAAAACATTACTATTGTTGCAGTGCTACATGATTTAAATATTGCAGCTGCCTATGGTGACCATATGATAATTATGCATGATGGAGGCGTTTACAGTGATGGAACTCCAGAAGAAGTGTTAACAGAGGAGATAATAAAATCTGTTTATGGATTAGATGTATACATAACTAAAAACCCTAAAACAGGAAAAACTTTCATTATGCCATTTTAGTAATAAAAATAGTTTTTTTGAATAACTTTATATACTTATTTTTATGATATGTTTTTATTATTTGATTTTGGCAGCACCCTTTGCGGGTCATGTCATGGATAAGGTATACTGTATTAACAAAGATGAAATGGATAGTGTAAAAATATATGATAATATGTAGATTTTTGTTGTAGAAGCAATTAAGTTAAAGTATACTAATGTTAAAATATTATTTTAGGGGGAAGATTAAATATGTTTGAAATGAAAGAAAAATATATAACAGGGGTATCACTTATTGATACAGAGCATAAAAAGCTGTTTGAAATAGGTGAAAAGGCTTATCAATTACTTAAAAATCCTTATGAATTGGATAAATATGATAAAATTGTGGCAGTAATTGCAGAACTAAAAGAGTACACAATTTATCACTTCAAAGATGAAGAAAACTATATGGAGAGTATAAATTATAAAAGATTATTCACACAAAAAATGGACCATGCATCATTTATTGAAAAACTTGAAGGAGTAAATTTAAAAAAAGTTGATGAAAATCAAGATGAAGCAATAATGAAAATACTAACTTTTTTAAATGATTGGTTGATTAATCATATATTAGAGAAAGATTTACTTATACCAGTAAAATAAAATTATTAAATAAATACTGATTAAAGAAGAGAGCATAAACATTATGACTCTCTTTTTTTTCATACATAACTAATAAATAGAGTCCATATTTAATAATTTGCAAATGAGAATATATTAATGACTAATGTCAATTATTGTTATAGAATGAGCGTCATAATCTATTAGCCCATCCCTTCTCATTTTGTTTAGTTCACGAGAAAGAGATGGTCTTTGAATTCCAAACTTTTCAGCAAGTTCTTTTTTTGTAAATTCCAATTTCACAACGCTACTGTTTTGAGAGTAACTCTCATATATTAAAAAATCAATAATGCATTGTCTGATGGTTTTCATAGATAATGCTTTAATTTTATCTGTTAATATTAAAGTCTTGTCTGATATTGACTCAAGAAAATTAACTAAAAAAATAATATTATTTTGGCAAAATTTCAAAACCAATTCTTTTTTTATATGAAGAATTGTTGCATCAGTTTTTGCCAGTACCGTCATTGGATAAAAATTTTTATGTGAAAAAAGTAAATTTCCACCAATCACATCACCAACAGTAAAATCACTAATAGTTAATGCATTCCCTTTCAAATCAATTTCTTGAACTAATATAGTTCCTTTTAAAATTATATCAAAACGGATGCATTTTTCATTTTGGAAATATATTATTGCATTTTTTTTATAGTTTTTAATTTCATATAAGTCTTTAGTAAATAGGTGATCTATCTCTTTAAAAGAAAGGTCTTTAAATAAATTGATTTTTTGAAGTAAGGGTATATAATTTAGCATAAATAAAATTAGCTCCTTTTTTAAAATTAGTAACTATAGCAACTGATTCATACTTTACATTCAATTATATTGCAGGAAGCCACATTTTAAAAGGAGAATCTATGAAAAACAAAAAAAACTGTGTTTGACATCCATCTTAATGTGATGTAATATTTTATTAGCTTATGCTATCAATAAAATGAGGTGAATTTTGATGTCAAGACCAGTAAAGAATAGAAAAGTAGAAAATTTACCAAAATATACTTACTTTGTACCAGCCGGTAGAAGAAAATGTGAAATCCAAGATATAATTATAAAGGTTGAAGAATTTGAAGCCATGAGACTTAAGGATGTTGAAGATTTAAATCAAGAACAATGTGCTGAGCGTATGCAAATTTCAAGGCAAACTTTCCAAAATATAATTGATAGTGCAAGAAAAAAAATTGCTATAGCTTTAATTGAAGGAAAAGCTATAAATATAAGTGGTGGAAATTACACAAGAAATGTATGTCAATTTAAATGTACCTCTTGCGAAAATACCTATGAAATAAAATATGAAGAAGATAGAGAAATTTGTCCATCATGCGGTTCGCAGCAAGTTACTTGTAATAAAAGGGGAAATTTTTGTGTCAACCAATGTAAGAAACAAACAACAGATGATAAATAGGTACTGATCTAAATTTTATTTATTATTGGTATTTCACAATAATGAATATTTGCATCAAAATATAATATAGATAGCATATGACAAATAAAAAATATGAGGTGATAGTTATGGCTGATTGTGAAAGTTGTCCATCAAAGGGTGGTTGTGATAATAAAGACACCTGTAGCATAGAAAACAATCCATTAAATAATGTTAAAAACATTATAGGTGTCATGAGTGGTAAAGGTGGCGTAGGTAAATCAACAATATCTGCTCTTATTGCACATGAGCTTAATAAAAAAGGTTTTAAGGTGGGTCTTATGGATTCAGATATTACAGGACCAAGTATACCAAGACTCTTAGGTATTAAGGATGTAAAACCAATGATGACTGAGTCTGGAATTTCTCCAGTTAGAACAAAAGAAGGTATCGATGTTATTTCAATGAATTTTCTTGTAGAAAACGAAGAAGATCCAGTTATCTGGAGAGGACCTGCAATTTCTGGGGTTGTTAAGCAATTTTGGACTGATGTTATATGGGGAGAACTTGATTATTTAATCATAGACATGCCTCCAGGCACAGGAGATGTTGCACTAACCGTAATGCAATCAATACCAATTACAGGTATAGTAATGGTTTCAACACCACAGGATTTAGTATCAATGATTGTTGGAAAAGCCGTTAATATGGCTCGTAAGCTTAATATAAATATAATTGGATTAATAGAAAATATGAGTTATATTATTTGTCCAGGATGTAGTGAAACAATAAGAATGTTTGAATCAGATAGTATAGATGAATTTTTAAATAATAATGATTTGGACTTGCTTGGAGAAATTCCAATGTGTAAAGAAATTGTCAATATTTCTAACCAAGGAATTTATAAGTTAAACCCTGAACTAAGTGAACTAACTGAAAGTATCATTGACAAAATCATTAATAAATTAAAAAAATAAAAATGGAGGTAAAAAATATGAAAATAGCACTACCTAATAAGGGCAATATGGTAAATCAACATTTTGGAATGAGTGAAAGTTTTGTAATTGCAACTATAGAAGATAAAAAAATTGTAAATATTCAAGAAATATCTTCAGTGGAGTTTGCACATAAACATCAAGGACTAGCGGACTTACTTGCTGCAAATGGAGCAACTGTAGTTATTACTGGCGGAATTGGTGGAGGTGCAATTAGTGGCTTACAGCAAAACGGCCTCAAAGTAATAAAAGGAGCATCTGGAGAATATATAAAAGTTATTGAAGAGTATATTAATGGAAGCTTAGAAGATAAAGATGTGATTTGCAATCATCATGGTGAACATCATCACCAATAAATATTAAGACATTATAAATGGGAGCCTCTACATTGAGGTTCTCATTTTTTTATTACAAGCTAAAAACAAGGGTTGACTTCCAAATAGAAAGATGATATTATCTTAATAGTTTAGTAAGGTAACGTAATGCAGTGATAAAACTAAAGAGAAGGAGCGAAATTTTGAATAATTGGAAAAGACATATACCGGAAGGTTCAAGAGATATACTTTTTGAGGATTGTAATAATAAAATAAAGATCATAAATGCACTTAGGAATTTATATATAAGTTCTGCTTTCACCGAAGTGATGTCGCCTACCCTTGAATTTTATGACGTTTTTCAAGGAGAAAACATATCCATTGAACAGGAGAAAATGTATAAGCTTTTTGACAATGTAGGAAGGATATTGGTGTTAAGGCCAGATATGACAATGCCAATAGCAAGAATTGTTGCAACAAAGCTTAAAGAATCATTATATCCAATGAGAATATGTTACAGCGGAAATATATTTAGAATCAATGAAAATTGGGAGGGAAAGGCTAGTGAAACCACTCAATCAGGAATAGAAATAATTGGAAGTGAAAGCCCAAAGGCAGACGCAGAAGTAGTTATAACTGCTATTCAAGCACTCCTTTCTGTAGGTGTAAAAAAATTCGAACTTGAAATAGGACAAGCTGAGTTTTTCAAAGGTCTTATTGAGGATATAAACCTCACAAAAGATGAAATGGAAAAACTAAGAAGGTTTGTTGAAAATAAAAACTTTGGAGCACTTCGAGAGTTTTTAGACGAAAATGAAGGGAAATTTGACCCCAAAAATCTAGTAGCTTTAAAAAAATTACCTGAACTATTTGGTGGCATTGAAATACTTGAAAAGGCAAGAAAGCTTACTAAAAATAAAAGAGCACAAACTGCATTAGATACTATAGAAAAAATATATAAAAGGATAGAAACCGTAGGCCTTGGTAATTATATTTCTATAGATTTAGGAATGGTACAGCATATTAATTATTATACTGGCATCACTTTTAGAGGTTACAGTAGTGAAGTTGGAACTACAATTATAAGTGGAGGCAGATATGACAATTTAATCTCAAAATTTGGTGAAACTATGCCAGCAGTTGGATTTGCAATGAATGTGGACAACATTCTATCTGTTCTTGAAAAGCAGGGTAACAACAATGAAAAATGCAAGTCAAAATTTATTATACATTATAAGGATATACAAATAGGAAATGCATGCAATTTTGCATCACAAATTAGAGAAAAAGGCTTTGTTTGTGAATTATGCTTATTTGATGAAAAAGAAAAAACTTTAAGCTATGGAAAGGAAAAGAAACTAGATAAAATGATTTGCATCTTTGAAGATGAAAAAGTTGAAATAACAGATATTAAAAGTAAAAAAAGCTGGAATTTAAATATGAAGGAATTTATTCAGAATTTGGAGGAGTAAGTATGAAAGCAATAAGAATAGCATTAACAAAGGGACGACTAGAGAAGTATGCTATTAAAATGTTTGAAGACCTTGGAATAGATTGTACTGAGCTGAGGAATAAAGGAAGAAAATTAATTCTTAAAGATAGGAAGAATAATATAGAATTTGTGCTGGTAAAATCAACAGATGTTTTAACCTATGTAGAACATGGCGCAGCGGATATTGGAATTGTCGGAAAAGATACATTAATGGAGCAAAGTAAAGAATTTTATGAAGTAGTAGATTTAAAGGTTGGAAAATGTATGTTTGCTGTGGCAGCCCTTCCAAATTTTCTAAGCTATGATGGATATAATCGTAAAAAAATAGCTACCAAATACCCCACTATAGCAAAGGAATATTTTAAAAGGAATAACGAAGATGTAGAAATTATTAAACTTGATGGTTCAGTAGAACTTGCTCCCATTTTAGGGTTATCTGATGCCATTGTAGATTTAGTTGAAACAGGGGACACTTTAAAAGAAAATGGATTAATTATTATAGAGAAAATTTGTGATATAAGTGCAAGAATGATAGTAAACAGAGCCAGTATGAAGATGAAAAAGGAAAAAATCAGTAATCTGATTGACAAGGTTCAGAAATACGTAGATAGCAGTGAGGTGACGTCATAATGATAAAAATCACAGATGCAAACAGTAATGAAGGAAAAGAGTATATAGAATTTCTAAAAAAGAGAGCAGAAGAAGTTCAAAAGGATGTAAATATTATAGTGGATAAAATTTTAGCAGATGTAAAAACTAGAGGTGATGATGCCTTAATAGAGTACACACAACAATTTGATAGTAAATTTGTTACTTTAGAAAATCTTATTGTAACTGACCAAGAAATTAAAAATGCATATAAATTGGTAGACCAGGATTTTATAGAGGCAATAACCCTAGCAAAGCAAAATGTGAGGGAATTTCATGAAAAACAAGTGAAGACCCCTTTTATGATGACAAGAGAAAAGGGTGTTATCTTAGGTCAGACTGCACGAGGCCTTGAAAGTGTAGGGATATATGTACCCGGTGGTACAGCTGCCTACCCTTCTACAGTTATTATGAATGCAATTCCGGCAAAGGTGGCAGGGGTTAAAAATCTAGTGATGGTAACCCCACCGTCAGCTGATGGAAGTGTGAATCCTCATATTTTAGTGGCGGCAGATATAGCAGGAGTAAATAAGATTTATAAAGTAGGTGGTGCCCAGGCAATCGCCGGACTTGCCTTTGGTACGAAATGTATTTCTAAAGTTGATAAAATAGTAGGACCAGGAAACATTTTTGTTGCCATGGCGAAAAAAAGTGTATTTGGATATGTAGATATAGATATGATTGCAGGTCCTAGTGAAATCTTAATTATTGCAGATGATACAGCAGACGAAAAGTTTATTGCAGCGGATTTAATGTCTCAAGCAGAGCATGATGTACTAGCCTCTGCAATGCTTATAACCACTTCAATGGAACTTGCAGAAAAAGTTGCATGGCAGCTAGAGCTTCAGATAAAAGCTATGAGTAGGAAGGATATTATAAGTGAATCTTTAGATAAATATGGACTTATCTTAATTGTTGAAAATATAAAAGAGGCCATAGATTTGGGAAATAAAATTGCACCAGAACATCTTGAACTGCTGCTAAACAACCCCTTTGATTTTTTAGGAGATATAAAAAATGCAGGTTCTATATTTTTAGGACAGTATTCACCAGAACCCTTGGGTGACTATATTGCGGGTCCCAATCATGTTCTTCCCACAAGCGGCAGCGCAAGATTCTTTTCTCCATTATCTGTTGAAGATTTCATCAAGAAATCAAGCTATATATACTATACAAAAGAAGCATTAAGTGAGGTTGCAGATAAGATAATAAAACTTACGCAGGTTGAAGGCTTAACTGCTCATGGAAATTCTATAAAAGTGAGGTTTGAATCATGATACAGGATTATTTTAGAAGTGATTTAAGTGATTTTAAGGCATATGAAGTGGGCAAAACTGATTTTAAAGTTAGATTAGATGCCAATGAGTATTTTAGTAATCTTCCTCAAGACATAAGGGAAAAAATAGGCTGGGCAATAGAGGATTCTATTTTTAATAGATATCCTGATGCAGCTGCCTCTAAGGTATGTAATCTCTATGCACAATATGCAAAGGTGAAAAGTATTAATGTAATGGCAGGAAATGGTTCAGACGAATGTATACAAATCATTGCAAATACTTTTTTAGATACAGGAGATAAGGTAGCAGTACAAAGTCCTGATTTTTCAATGTATTCCTTATATACTAAAGTTGCAGGAGGAATTCCCATTGAATTTCCACTAGATGAAGATTTGAAATTAGATGTAGATGCTTTTATTTCAATGGTCAGGGGCGAAAATGTTAAAATTGTGTTTTTATCAAATCCCAATAATCCTACTGGTGGGATACTTAAAAGAGATGACATTATAAAAATAATAGAAGGTTGCAGTTGTATTGTAGTAATAGATGAGGCTTACTTTGAGTTTTATGGAGAAAGCATAGTAGATAAAATTGAATCCTATGAAAATTTGATTGTACTAAGAACTTGTTCTAAAATTGGCCTTGCTGCAATCAGACTTGGATTTTTGATGACAGGTCCTATTCTAATGGCAGAACTTAAAAAAGTAAAACCACCTTATAATGTTAATGCAATTACTCAGAGTATTGCCTCTGTTATATTGGAGGATTCAACTATAATACCCAATAATATCAAAGGTATATTGGAAGAAAGAGTATACTTATGGGAAAAACTCAAAAAAGTTATTGGTATAAAACTCTATACTGCACATGCTAATTTTATATTAATCGGCGTTGAAAATGTAGAAATAATAAAACAAAGACTTTTAGATAGTGGCATAAATGTACGAAGTTTTACGTCCTATACATTAAAAAATTGTTTAAGAATAACTATAGGAAGCAGGGAAGAAAACGAATATTTATTAAACAATATTTCCCAGGAAAATAAAGTAATTTAGCAAGCTTTTAGATATTAAGGGAGTGATGTATATGATTTCAAGACAAGCAAAAATTCTTAGAGAAAGTAATGAAACAAAGATTGATATCAGCGTAAACTTGGATGGTTCTGGAAAATATGAAGGTGATACAGGTATAGGTTTCTTTAATCATATGTTATGTCTTTTTGCAAAGCATGGACTTTTGGATTTATATGTAGCGGTAGAGGGTGATTTAAATGTAGATTCCCATCATACAATTGAAGATGTAGGCATAGTACTTGGTTGTGTCATAAAAGAGGCAATGCAAGGCAAAGAAGGAATAAAAAGATATGGAACAAGCTTTGTACCTATGGATGAAACTTTGGCCACTGTATCCTTAGATTTGAGCGGTAGACCCTACCTTGTATTTCAAGGGGAGTTTACAGTTGATAAACTTGGAAGTTTTGATACTGAGATGGTGGAGGAGTTCTTCAGGGCAGTGGCGTTTAATGCTGGAATTACACTTCATGCAAGAGTGCTTTATGGAAAAAACAATCATCATATTGTGGAAGCACTATTTAAGGCCTTTGGAAAAGCATTGAGTGAAGCCTTAACTTATGATCAGCGAATAAAAGGCGTACTTTCTACAAAAGGATGCTTATAAGGAGTGAATGCAATGATAGCAATAGTGGATTATGGCGTTGGAAATTTAAAAAGTGTCCAAAATGCGCTTAAAACCCTTAATATTCCTTCTATTATATCTTCAGATAAGGATGAGATAGCAAATAGTAGAAGCATTATTGTTCCAGGGGTTGGTGCCTTTCCTGACGCAATGAAAAATTTAAGCGCCACAGGATTAGATGTGGTAATTAAAAGGGCAGCAGAGAATGGAAAGCCAATACTTGGTATATGTCTTGGTATGCAACTTTTCTTTGAAGAGAGTGAAGAAATTGAAAGATGCCAGGGATTAGGGCTTTTAAAAGGAAGCATCAAGAAATTAAAAGGTTCTATAAAAATACCTCATATGGGCTGGAATGATTTACTTTTTGAAACTCCCACACCACTTTTAGATGGTTTAGCAGAACATAGTTATGTATATTTCGTTCATTCCTATTATGCGAAGGCTTACGAAGAAAATATAGTAAATGCCTATAGTATGTACGAAAAAAAGATACCTGCAATTGTAAGCAAGGGCAATATATTCGGTTTGCAGTTCCATCCAGAAAAAAGTGGAGAAGCTGGAATGAAATTACTTAAAAACTTTGGAGGGATAGTATAATGAAGATATTCCCAGCTATGGACATAAAAAACGGAAAATGTGTTAGACTTTATCAAGGTGAATTTTCTACATCTCATATAGTAGGTGAAGATCCCCTACAAACAGCCCTAAGCTTTGTAGCCCAGGGAGCAGAATATATGCATATGGTAGATTTAGATGGAGCTCTAAATGGAACCATTGGAAATGAAAATAGCATAAATAAAGTGTTGAAAAATATAAATATTCCTATTCAATTAGGTGGGGGAATAAGGAATATGGAAACTATTGAAATGTTACTTAAAAAGGGCATTAATAGAGTAATATTGGGTACTGCAGCTTTGAATAATCCCTCACTAGTAAAAGAAGCAATAAGAAAATTTGGAGATAAAATTGCAATTGGAATCGATGCAAGGGATGGCTATGTGGCAGTGGAAGGTTGGAAAACTAGTAGTAAAATAGAGTATATAGATTTTGCAAAGCAGATGGAACATATAGGAGTGAAAACTATCATATTTACTGATATAAGTAGAGACGGAACTTTAACTGGACCTAATTTTGAAGCAACAAGAAAGATAAATGATAAGGTGTCTTGTAATATTATTGCCTCTGGTGGTATGAAATGCATTGAGAATATAAAAAAACTTGTTAATATGAACATTTATGGAGCTATTATAGGTAAAGCCCTCTACAGTGGAAATATATCTTTGGCTGAAGCAATTTTAGTGGGAAGAGGTGCAAAGGATGCTTACTAAGAGAATTATTCCCTGTTTAGATGTAACTATGGGAAGGGTTATGAAAGGAATTAATTTTATAAACTTAACGGATGTAGGAGACCCTGTAGAAATAGCAGAGTTTTACAACAGTGAAGGCGCAGATGAAATAGTATTTCTAGATATAACAGCCACTCATGAGGGTAAAAAAAATATGTTGGATGTAGTGAAACGAACTGCTGAAAAGGTATTTATACCCTTAACAGTAGGTGGAGGAATTAAGAGCATTGAGGATTTTAAAGAAACACTTAGAGCAGGAGCAGATAAAATCTCTATTAATTCTGCTGCAATTCGAAATCCTCAGCTTATAAGAGATGCAGCAGCAAAATTTGGAAGCCAATGCGTAGTGGTTGCTATAGATGGGAAAAAGAATGAAAATAATTCAGGGTGGCATGTGGTTATAAATGGTGGAAGGATAAATACTGGTCTTGATGCAGTAAATTGGGCAAAAAAAGTAGAAGCGCTTGGAGCTGGAGAAATACTTTTAACAAGTATGGATGCAGATGGAACAAAGGGTGGGTATGATATAGAGTTCATAAATGCAATTACAAGCAATGTAAATATTCCGGTTATTGCCTCAGGTGGCTGTGGGAAAATAGAGGATTTTTATGAGGTTTTTGAAAAAAGTGGAGCAGATGCAGCCCTCGCAGCTTCACTTTTTCATTATAAAGAACTATCCATAAAAGAAGTAAAGGAGTATCTTAAAAATAGTGGCGTAGAAATTAGAATCTAGGTACACAAAAAAAATATAGTATAAATTTGGTATTTAATTTCATGTGAATTTTAAAAATAGAGAAATGTGGTGAGAATATGGAGAGCAAAATGGAGATTCAATTTAATAATGGGTTAGTACCTGCAATAGTGCAGGATCATATAAGCGGTAAAGTTTTAATGCTGGCTTACATGAACGAAGCATCCATGAAAAAAACTATTGAAACTGGAACAACTTGGTTTTATAGTAGATCTAGAAATAAGTTATGGAACAAAGGAGAAACCTCTGGACATTTTCAATATGTAAAAAAAATGTGGATTGATTGTGACGGAGATACGATTCTTATAAAAGTAAAGCAGGTGGGAGTAGCCTGTCATACTGGGAATGAGAGTTGTTTTTACAGGGAATTTTAGAAGAGTAAATCATAAATAAAAAAAATAGAGAAGGAGAATGAAAAATGAGTGAAATAAACGTAGTAAAGGAACTTTATAAAATTATTGGAGAAAGAAAGGAAAGTCCTACAGAAGGATCATACACAAGTTATCTTTTTGAGGAAGGCTTAGACAAAATTTTAAAAAAAATAGGAGAAGAGAGTGCGGAAGTAATAATTAGTAGCAAAAATAAGGATTCGAAAGAAACAATTTCAGAAATATCTGATTTAGCTTATCACATCTTAGTACTTATGGTAGCGCAAGATATAACTGTGGAAGATATTGTTGCCGAACTTGAAACAAGACGAAAAAAGATATGCAATAAAAAACAAAAGAGAGAGGATATTGTAGGTATACACTAAGAGATACAGGCATTCTAATTGAAGAATGCCTGTGTTTTTTTTGCAATATTATATGCAAACATGATAAGATATAATAAATTGTATAAAAATATTTTTGAAATGAATGATAGTGCATTGACAAATTATAAAAAAAGGTGTATTTTAGTAATAGATTTAGCACTCAACAACTACGAGTGCTAACAATGCAAAAATATAATGAATTGTACGAAAGGGGATTTTTTAATTGGAAAAGAAACAGTTTAAAACGGAGTCTAAGAGAATTCTGGATATGATGGTAAATTCAATATATACTCATAGGGATATTTTTTTAAGAGAACTTGTCTCTAATGCTAGTGATGCTATTGATAAAATCTATTATAAGACATTAACAGATGAGTCATTAACCTTTGATAAAGAAAATTATTATATTACAATAGCTAATGATAAAGAAAACAGGATATTAAAAATTTCGGATACTGGTATTGGAATGTCAGAAGATGAGCTTAGTGATAACCTTGGAGTTATAGCTAAGAGCGGATCTTTGGCATTTAAGAAAGATAATGAAATAAAAGATGGATATGATATAATTGGACAATTTGGAGTAGGATTCTATTCTGCGTTTATGGTAGCCGATAATATTACAGTTATCAGTAAAGTACTAGGTAGCGACAAAGCTTACAAGTGGCAATCAGATGGAGCAGAGGGTTATACTATAGAACCTTGTGAAAAGGATTCTGTGGGTACGGAGATTATACTTAAGATAAAAGAAAATACAGAAGATGAAAACTTTGATGAATACCTTGAGGAATACGGAATAAAATCAATTATAAAGAAATATTCTGATTTTATCAGATATCCAATTAAAATGGAAGTAAGCGAATCAAGACTTAAAGAAGGTAGTGAAACAGAACATGAGGACTTTACTGTGCAAAAGACTGTAAATAGTATGGTTCCTATATGGAGAAAAAATAAAAGTGAACTTACGGATGAAGATTATAATAATTTCTACTCTGAGAAGCACTATGGTTTTGATAAACCAACAAAACATATTCACATCAGTGTTGATGGAGCTATAAGCTATAACGCAATTTTATATATTCCAGAAAAAATGCCTTATGATTTTTACACAAAAGAATATGAAAAAGGCTTAGAGCTTTATTCAAGTGGCGTATTAATTATGAATAAATGTGCAGATTTATTACCTGACTATTTTAGTTTTGTAAAAGGAATAGTTGATTCAGAGGACCTATCACTTAATATTTCAAGAGAAGTATTACAACATGATAGGCAGTTAAAACTTATAGCTAAAAATATTAAAACTAAAATTAAAAATGAGTTGGATAATTTATTAAAAAATGAAAGAGAAAAATATGATGAATTCTATAAATCCTTTGGAAGACAATTAAAGTATGGTATTTATAGCGATTTTGGTAGTAATAAAGAAGTCTTACAAGACCTATTACTATTTTATTCATCAAAAGAGAAGAAAATGGTCTCTTTAGATGAGTATGTTTCTAGAATGCCAGAAGGTCAAAAGTACATTTATTATGCAGCAGGAGAATCTAACGAGCGAATAGAAAAATTACCACAAATTGAAATGGTATCAGATAAGGGATTTGAAATTCTATACTTTACAGATGATGTAGATGAATTTGCTATAAGAATGATAATGGCATATAAAGAAAAAGAGTTTAAATCTGTTTCAAGTGGTGACTTAGGTATAGAAGTAGAAGAAAAAGAAGACGATACTAAAATTGATGACAAAGAAAGTAAAGAATTATTTGAAAATATGAAAAATCTTTTATCAGGTAAGGTTAAGGATGTTAGAGCATCGAAACGACTTAAAAACTATCCAGTATGTTTATCAAATGATGGTGACCTTACAATAGAAATGGAAAAAGTATTAAATGCTATGCCTAACAGCGAAAATATAAAAGCAGACAAGGTTTTAGAAATAAATATAAACCATGATATGTTTAAATCTCTTAAAGAGTCTTTTGAAAAAGATAAAGATAAGTTTGATCTATATACCAATATTTTATATAATCAAGCACTACTTATCGAAGGACTACCAATTAGTGATCCCGTAGAATTTACAAACAATATATGCAAAGTAATGATATAATCCAACGAAATTTTTAATAATGATTAAATCCTATTATGAGCTATAAATAGACATTTATAGCTCATTTTTGTTATCATAAATTCTTCACCAATAAGGAATGAATTGTATATTTTATTAATTTGTAATAGAATAATACTATTGATTATAACATTAACTTTCAGTGTTTTTTTACAAATGAAGATGATGGAGGCTATTTTATGGTAGAATTTCAGAAAATAATTGTTTTTATATTTGCTTTAGTACTTCTTTTTTATATGATAAAATTATTTATTTTTACAAAAAGAAGTTGGAAATTTAGAACACATACATTTGTTGTATTAATTGGCGGTCTTACCTTACTTACTATTGCAACTTTTTTAGACATGATTGTTTATATGGGAAATTATAAATTTATGTACATAATAATAAAAGTTTTTTTTACTCTGGGGGCGCTTATTTACGTATCAGGTGTAATATTATGGAGTAATTACACTCAGAAAATGATTAACCAATTTGAAAAAACTGCATTAACTGATTGTATGACTGGGTTAGTAAATAGAAATGGAATAGAGAAAATTTTTAATATGCTTATTAATACAAGGAGTTCCTTTTATGTTATTGTTTGTGATCTTGATGGAACAAAAAAAATTAATGATAGCTTGGGTCATTTAGCTGGAGACAAGTATATTACTAGTAGTACTAAAATCATGACAAATATAATAAAATTAAAGGGTAATATTGCTAGAATTGGTGGAGATGAGTTTGTTATACTTTTAGAACATATAGATATTCAAGAGCTACAACTAATCATGCTAGAAATAAAACAAGCAATATATGAAATATTACCTAAAAAAAATAGTGGTATAAGCATTGGTTATTCATTATTTCCTGCGGATGGGGTTACATTTGAAGACCTAATAAAAATTGCAGATCAAAAAATGTATGAGGACAAACAAAATACAAATCAATGTGGTTAACTTTACAAATTTTGTTTGTAAGTACCCTTATGATAAGATAAAGTTACAAAAGGAGGAAACGAATATGGTTAAACTAATTGCAACTGATATGGATGGAACCTTATTAAATGATAGTGGATATATTAATGAAAAAATATTTGATTTAATACATACTCTTAATGAAAGGGATATAAAATTTGCTGCTGCCAGTGGAAGATTTTACTCTCAACTAAAAAAAAATTTTGAAAAGGTTACTACAGATATGATATTCATTGCTCATAATGGAGCTCTTGTTAAGTATAACAACAAGGGGGCAACACTGTATTCAAACAGTATTGATAAAAAACAAATAGATGAGGTAATTAACTTAAATCCAAAGCTTGGAGAAGAATTATTTTTAGCCGCAGAAAATGATGCATATGTTTTAAATCCATCAGAAGAAATACTAAATCAATTTGCCTTCTCTAATGTGCCAGTAGTAATAGTAAAATCTTTATGTGAAATAAAAAAGACCATATACAAGATTACTTATTTTATGGCTGATGGTATAAATCCAGCTATTGTTGAATATTTAAAGAAAAATTTAAATGATAAGCTTGAGTTTGTTGTTTCTGGGGATAAGTGGATAGATATAATGAATAAGGGAATAAGTAAGGGAAATGCTATAAAAATACTTCAAGAAAAATTCAATATAAATCAAAAGGAAACCATGGTTTTTGGAGATTATTATAATGATTTAACTATGTTTAAAACAGCTCACCATAGTTATGCTATGGGCAATGCTCCAGAAGATGTGAAAAAACATGCTAATTTTGTTGCTGAAAGCAATAATGATGATGGAGTATATAATGTACTAGCTACTTTGTAGAAGGTGGATTGAATGAAAGATAGTCTTTCCAAGCAATGGGGAGTCTATCTTATTATAATAATTCATCTGTATTAGAGAAGTGCTTGATGGACCAATTTTGCATCATTTCCAATGCTGGGAAAAGGTCTTTACCAATTTCGGTTAGTAAAAACTCTACTTTAGGGGGAACTTCAGGGTAAACTATTTTTGAAATTAAACCATCTCTTTGGAGCTCTTGTAATTTCTCATTTAGAACCTTCTGACTAACACCGCAAGTTATTCTTTGAAGTTCTAAAAATCTCTTTGGACCATCATTTAAGTGACATAATATAACTGCTTTCCACTTGCCACGAATTAATTCCATTCCAAGATCTATATTACAAACGTATTTTTTACCATTATGAATGATCATATATACACCTACCTACGAATTATTAAATAAAAACGTCATATACATAAATTATATACCATTTAGACAACAGTATCAATTTTCTTAGAAAAAAATCGCACTGAATCATTGAAAATGCAACAAGTCATACCTTTTGGTAAGTTACCTTACAAAAAAGTGCGTACTTGTTCTATATTTATTCATACTGTATACTTTAAAATACAAATGTGTTTAATTTACAAAATTGTGAGGAGTGAATTTAAATGATAACTATAGTTGCAAAAAGTTTAATAAAACATGGCAAAACAGAAGAATTTAAAATTTTAGCAGAAAGACTTATAAATGAAAGTAGAAAAGAAACCGGATGCATATCCTATAACTTATATGAGGATTCTAGTAATTGCAATATATTAACCTTCATAGAGGAATGGGAAAATACTGAAGCCATTAAGGCTCATAATAGCTCAGAACATTTCACTAGTATTGTACCGGAATTTGGAGAACTAAGAGAAAGTCAAACAGAAATTAATTTATACAAAAGGATATAATTAGGAGGGTAAATAGATGAAAGTTGTAGCATTTAACGGAAGCCCAAATAAAGAAGGAAATACATTTCATGCAATAAAAATGGTTTTAAATGAACTTGAAAAAGAAGGAATACAAACTGAAATTATTCATGTAGGTAATAAGGCAATTAGAGGCTGTATTGCTTGTAATCAATGTGCGAAAAATAAAAATGAGAAATGTGTGCTTCCAGGTGATGAAGTTAACGAGTGGATTCAAAATTTGAAGAGCGCAGATGGAATAATTTTAGGTTCTCCTGTTCATTACTCATCCATGGGAGGAACAATGAAATCATTTTTAGATAGAGCTTTTTATGTTGCAGGTAATAATGATGGAATGCTAAGACATAAGGTTGGTGCGTCCGTTGTTGCTGTAAGGCGTGCAGGCGGGATTCCAACTTTTAATCAGCTGAATAATTTTATCAATTATTCAGAAATGTTAATGCCAACTTCGAATTATTGGAATGTCATTTATGGAACAAAACCTGGAGATGCACTGCAAGATGAAGAGGGTTCACAAATCATGAGGGTGCTTGGTAAGAACATGGCATGGCTTATGAAGTTGGTTGAATATGGAAAAGAAAATGTTAAAGCACCGGAAAAAGAAGATAAAATATTCATGAATTTTATTCGCTAATATATTCTATGCTGATTAAACACGTAACTGGCTATATATTTTTTAGAATGGACAAGAACTGCCAAGACTCAGCAGTTCTTGTCCATTTTATTTAAGTAGGTGTATAACTTATAACATCTCAATAAATGCAACAATTATTGTTTTAAGGTGTCCAGCACCATTTCTTGAATTTTTCACATCATCAGCCCATTTTTGCATTGCTTCATTGAATTAAGAATCCACTTCACACTCCACTTTAAAATCCTGTAAAGATTTTAGATTGATTTAGAATATTCGGTAAAATGCTGATGAATATTTGCGGTTTTTCGTGTATAATATAATTATAAGATAGGTTGTATTGAAAATGCAATATATGTTTATTTAATTATAAAATTTACAATAAAACAAAGGTTGGTGTAAAAATGAAAAAAACCAAAATCGTAATTGTTGATGATTCACCTTTTTCAATAAGTATACTCACAGAAATTTTAACAGAAAAGGGTTTTGAGGTAATTGGAAATGCTAGTTCACTACAAGAAACAATAGAAGTGATTGAAGATAAAAGACCAGATTTAGTAACTATGGATATGACCATGCCAGGAACTGACGGATTAGAATGTACTAGAGCAATTCATAAAATAGATCCTAATATAAAAGTAATTATTGTTAGCTCGATGATGGATGATGAAATTGTAAGGGAAGCCAGAGAAACTGGTGTGGCAGGATATATTCAAAAACCTGTACAACCGGATGAAATTGCAACAGCTATACAAAGGGCAATGGCAGACGAAACTCTATTTGATGATTTAGAAGAAATATATTTTAATGTATTTAAAGAAGTGTTTTCTGATAACATGAATAGAATAATGAAAACAGCTCCCTCTTTTGAAAAAGAAGTTATAGCAAATGGAACACAATTGTCAAGAGGTGTTTCTATTGTTGTGGGAATCATAGGTAAATATTGTGGAAGCATGATCCTAGATGTATCTTATGAAACCGCAGAGGCTATGACTAAACATTCATTAAAAAGAGAAATCAAGAATACAGAAGAATCCTTAGCTATGTTAGGTGAATTCGCTAATATTATTTCAGGGAATGCTTGCTCTTTATTAAATCGTAATAATAAAGTTTTTGGCTTTAGAGTAGCTCCGCCAACTATATTTCATGGAAATTCTCTGAAAGTATCTAGAACATTAGTTAATGCTAAATCCATAACAGCACAAACAATTTTCGGAGAAATGTATTTAAATGTAGGCTTTAATAGGAGGGCTAACGAATGGATGTAAATCTTGTAAATCCATTTATAGATTCATTTTTAAGTGTAATGCCTGAACTTGGATTTAAAGAAATTAAAAAACAAGGAATTAGTGTTAAGGGGAAAAACATTAGGAGTTTAGGCGTAATGATTATGGTAGGTATAGTGGGAGATATTAAAGGAAATGTTGTTTATTCACTAACGAATGAAAGCGCAAAACAAATTGCATCTATAATGATGATGGGCATGCCTGTTACTGAACTAGATGATATGGCACAAAGTGCTTTGTCAGAGTTATCAAATATGCTTACTGCAAACGCAAGTACCAATTTTGAGGGCAAGGGTACAACTATTAACATTTCAACCCCAACATTAATGCATGGAAGCGATTTTGAAGCAAAGATGAACACTGATAAAGTTTTATGTGTTAGTCTTCTTGTGGACAATATCCCAATTGAAATTAATATCGCTTTCGATTAGTGTTTAATAATAATAAATAAAATCAACTAAAATTTACAGTGCAAAGGTATGCTTTTAATATGTAAAAATATCAAATAACAAAAATTCAGAATAAAAACTGTCCTTTCTGGTTAACATACTCTTAGAAAGGGGAGTTTTTAATGCCAAATAAAGCTACCAAAATGAATATTCAACATGATTTAAATAAGAGACATAATAAGCCTGGGATCGTGGATGCTCAAACTGAACCGGTTAATAATAAGCCAATAAAAGATGCAAAAAAAACATTTAAATAAAAAAAAGAGCTCAGGCTCTTTTTTTATTGTAAAATCACTTATTATCATGTGCATTAGTAGACTTATTTCCTCTAAACCCATAACTAGTAGAAACTTTCCTTCCAATACTGGTAATCTTACCCGTTATACAACCACGGCAATGAGCGGGAGTGTCCCCAGTACATATTTTACCTGGATATAGTGCATATTGTTTTCTATATTCGCCTTCTGTAACATTAGGCATAACAACATTGGCACCACTCTGCAAGGCCATAAGTCTTCCATTTTTATTTAATGACTCCATAGCCGTTGTTGCAGGTATATTAATGTCTGGTAGGAGTAACCGTGTTATAGCCATAACTTTAAGCGCCATAATTAACTCTTTTCCCTTAGCATCTGCAAGTGGCGTGTCTTCATTTGGAATAAACGGTCCTATGCCTAACATGTCAGCATTAATTTCTTTGAAAAATAATATGTCATCTGCATAGGATTCTATTGTTTGATTTGGAAGTCCAACCATAACACCTGTTCCAACTTCAAATCCTAATTCATTTAACATTTTTAAGCAAGCTAGTCTGTTTTCATGACTCATTCCTGGATCTAGTTCTTCGTATAGTTTTTTGTCTGTTGTTTCAATCCTTAGAAGATATCTATCAGCGCCAGCATCTTTAAAAGCTTTATACTCATCATAAGTTTTTTCGCCTATACTTAAAGTTAAGGCTAAATCTAAAGCTTTTATTCCCTTTATTATTCTTACAATTCTATCACTGGTAAAATAATCATCCTCACCACCTTGAAGGACTATAGTTTTATAGCCGAAGGACTTAGCCTTTGTGGCAAAGTCTAGAATTTGCTCTTCTGTTAATCTATATCTATCTATTTTTTTATTATCGCGACGAAGTCCGCAGTAAAGGCAGTTTCTTTTGCATATATTGGTAAACTCAATCAGACCTCTAAGGTGAACTTCATCACCTAGATATTTTGTTCTAACTTCATCAGCTGCGTTAAATAAATCTTGGTCTACATCACTGCTCATTAGAATGGAGATGATCTCCTGTTTGTTCAATATATGCTGTGTTTTTGCTTTATTTATAATTTCTAATAAGTTCATTATTATCTGGAACCCCCTAATATTTTTCATAGGAAAATAAAAATTGCAAACTCTTATTTTCTTTAAACTATAGTGTTAAGACTATCATAATATTATTAAAAATATATGTAAAGATAAAATCTAAAAAATTATTATAATAAATGATGAATTGATAATTATAATAATAAATATTATTAATGCTAAAGGTTGTTATCTAATAACATTGACTTAATAAGAGGAAAATGCTACTATGAAAATATACTTTAATTGCTTACGATTAAAGTATATGTAATAAAAATAAAGGAGAGTGTTTTATGAATAAAGTTGAGATTTATACAAGTAATTCTTGTGGATATTGCCATATGGCTAAGGAGTTTTTTAGCGAAAACAATGTTGAATATATAGAACATAATATTTCTGAGGACCCAGAAGCTAAAAAAGCACTTATAAAAAAAGGATATAGAGGCGTGCCAGTAATAGATATAAATGGGGAAGAAATGGTTGGTTTTGATAAAGAGAAAGTGATAGCACTGTTAAAACTATAAAATCAATAGATGGTATAAAGAGTGAATACTTTAAATATAATGTAAAAAAAGCCAAATAGATAGTCTAAATGTCTATTTGGCTTTCTTTTTTACAATAAAAAAGTTGACATGGCCTAGGTTAACTGATAGAATACAAAGAGTAGTCACTTAGTGGCGGATAAATAATTTAAATTGGTCTTTGAAAATTAAACAGAGAAATAGGTAAAAAGCGAAATTTATTTCGTTTGACCAGTTAATTACTTTAGATAAAGAAGTAA
>CAYXOL010000035.1:0-51098 GCA_964467165.1 uncultured Clostridium sp. | reverse complement strand
AAAGTGATTGATTTTTTTAATTAGAGCCCCCCTTTAAGTAAATATAATTTTTTTATAAACCTAAAGAGATGGAGCCACCAGATAAATATATCTGGTGGCTCCATCTCTGCTCTGCGAACATAAAATTTATAGTGCTATATTGACTCTATTCAAAATCATGCTTTACATGAATTAAGTAGAAATCCACTATCCCCTTAAAGTAGTTGGCAGTTGACCTAACTGAATTACTTAGTTTTTTACCACCGTTAAGAGCATTTGGAATCGTACGCGGGCTTCGAGCCCATGAGGAACATTTGACGGCATTATTATTGTTTCACCTGCTTTAACATTAAAAACATTATCGCCTATAGTAATCTCCGCTTCGCCATCTAATACTTGAACCATAGCATCTCCAGGAGTTACGTGGGTGCTGATCCCTTCTCCTTTATCTAGCGAGAATAATGAAATACTTACAGATGGTGTCTGAGCAATAGTTCTGCTTATAACTTGACCCTCTTGATAAGATATTAAACCCATTAAATTAATTGTTTTTGAGAATTCTATATTTTTAATTAAAGTTTTCATAATTGTTTCCTCCTTAAATCTTTATTAACTATAGTATATCTCAATTATCGTTAAAAATCCGTATCCTAGGTTACTGTTTATAATAAAACTTAGGTTTCTCCTAAAAAACCTTGTTATCATCTATAAAATGTTGAATTAACTGTAATAAATCTAATTAAGACTACTTAACCGAATTTTATCAATATAAATAGATTTAATATTAGTATTTTTTAAATATTTAATAATCTGGTCTTTAGATCCTGAAACACAATAATTTTTTGCAGTAAGCATAGAAATTTTCTTTGCATCATTATACTATTTATATCTTCTTTTACCTTACACTTTCCTTGGAATATCTCAATTTTCACATTTGGCTTGCCTATCATGACAGGTCCCCTATGATCTATTATCTGCATATCCAATATATATCTAGAGAACCCGACCTTTTCTATCTGAAGGCTAGCCACCTCATTATATGGATACATAACCTCAAAATGAAAAACTATTTTTCTTATCTTCTTGTTGATAATTTTTTCAATACCAGACGCTAAATCCATATTTTCCGGCATATCATCAATCAAACCATGCAGCTCATTATCCAACTCATGTTCCGTGATATTGTGATTATCTTTCATCATTCTTCCTCCTTTAAAATCTGCTGAGTTATACCTATGGTAAAAAATACACACTAATTCAATAAGGTATCATATTATGTATCGAGCTTTATAATATGAGCTATAAACCTTTATGTAAAACTAATTGAATAATAGAGGGTGATTGAATGAAACAAAAAGTAGAATTAACCGGAACTGTAATATATCCCAATGATCTAGAATACAATCAGGCACGTATGAACTGGAACCCATTCACCAACACATTTCCCATCGTATTTGTTTTTGCGCAGCAGGAAGAAGATGTGGCAAATGCCGTCAAGTGGGCTAACGAAAATAATGTACCCATTAGGATACGAAGTGGCAGGCATGCTCTGGCAAAAGATTTTTCCCAGACAAATGGTGGCATCGTAATAGATACAAGTCAAATGAGAAATGTCACCTTGAATAAGGCACAGGGAATTGCCACAGTTCAAGCAGGAATGCGTGTAGGTCCTCTTGTGAAGATGCTTGCTCAGGAAGGCATACTGGCTCCTTTCGGAGACAGTTCTACAGTTGGCATAGGCGGAATAAGTACTGGCGGAGGAATTACTGTTGTCCAGCGTACAACCGGAGTTATTTCCGACAATATTATCTCTGCCACCATAGTGGATGCTAATGGTGAGATTTTATGTGTCAGTGAAAACGAAAATTCGGACTTGTTATGGGCCATTCGTGGAGGCGGAGGAGGTAACTTCGGTATCATAACCTCATATACCTTTAAAGTACGTCCTGCTCCTTTTCAAGTTGGAATATTTGAAATAATCTGGCCGTGGGATCAATTGGATGAAGTTATAGACGTATGGCAAAGATGGTCTCCAGCCGTTGATGAAAGACTGGGTACAATATTGGAGATAGGTACGAAAGGAAATGGTATGCTTCGCTCCCAGGGAATATTCCTTGGTTCCAAAGCAGAACTGGAAAAATATATATTACCTTTGTCAGATGTTGGGTCTCCTTTAAAGGTATTTATTGAGGAAGTTACACTACCGGAGGCAATAGAATTCTGGGCTCCCAATGAACCACTTTTCGATACACAAAATACTACGTGGTCATCGGCCTGGGTGGAACAAATCATACCCACAGAAGGAATTAAAGCAATCAGATATTTTCTGGAAAAAGCAACAGGAAGTGAATCTAATTTCTTTTTCCTTAACTCTGGAGGACAAATGAACCGAGTCTCTCCCAAAGATACAGCATTTTTTTGGCGCAATACTAAATATTATATAGAATGGGACGCATCATGGACGCTGGAATGTGAAACACAAAAGAATATTATGCTTGTTGAACAAACTCGCATACAACTACAACCCTATGTAACTGGTTCATATGTCAATGTGCCTGATTTAAATATAAAAAATTACGGTCAGGAATATTATGGTGATAATTTTGACCGACTTCGGGAAATTAAAGCGAAATATGACCCAAATAATGTTTTCAATTTTGTACAGAGTATTCCTCCAGCTCATGCTTGCGACAACGGTAATAAGAAATAGATCAAGCTTAGCTAAGGCCTGTAAAAGAACCCATGTGTAGTATAAATAATTTAAGGGGAGGTATTTTGCCTTCTCTTAAATTATATTCTACTTCATTAAAAATCCATGTATTCTTGGGTACTATAAGAAAGAGTTGTTTAACTCTTATACCTTTTTCGTACTTTGTATGGTATACATGTTTTTTTATAATATTTATAAATAATTTACATTTTTTTCATTGTTTCGACATAATATCATGTTATCATGTAATTATAGGTTAGTAAGTTATTAGATTAATAGATTACGAAACTAATTAAAGCAGAGTCCCCCTTTACTTTAATAATAAAGGCCGTGAAGATATACCTTCACGGCCTTTTCTTTATTCTAAAAATCTATTCACCCTATGTGTACCCTCCCCATAGTCAAATTCACTCTCACAACAAGTACCTTTATAGAGTTTTTTTGCTTTATAAAGAGCTTCATCTGCATATTGCAACAATTCATCATAAGTTAAATCATCACCTTCAACCCACATTAATCCCGATGAGATAGTAACAAGTTTTTCTTTTCCATCTGGCATCATCAAAGGATGCTTTTTTAGATTTTCATAAAAATCATCAATGTAAATCTTTAACTCCTCTTTATTTAAAAACCCATATAGGAATAAAACAAACTCATCACCAGATCTTCTTCCCAGCACTTTTTTATCTATCCCAATTGTCTTTAAATGTTCTACAGCAGCCTTAATATAAATATCTCCCCATTTATGACCATATGTATCGTTAATAGTTTTTAGATTGTCCAAATCAAACATTAAAAGTGCAGAAACACCCAGCCCTTCATTAGTAACCAGTATTTCTTCAATATGCCTTTGGAGAGCTTTTCTATTATAAATTTTTGTAAGGTGGTCATAATCCCTTTCTTCTTTAATTGTGTTTTTTTCCACAATTTCTTCTGTAACATCTATTGCAATACCTAGAGTATTGTTACAATTTATAACCGTTTTAATTTTCACATACTTATATGGCTTATGAGTTACTATATAAACGTCTTCCTCGTCTTCCTGTGGTTTGTCTAAGATTTTATTTATCTTCTCTATAAACAGAGCTTTGTTACAAACTATACTTTTCATCTCTTCATCATCAATAGACAGTATGACTTTTAATTGATCCGTAACAAAGACCTGTTCAGCTTCTTCCCTATATTCATAAGCACCTATAGGAACCTCTACCAAATCAATTATTTGAGACATTTTTACCGTTGACTCCAAAAGTGCATTGTTAGCAAACTGTATTGTGTTAGATAACTCATCAACTTCAGATAATCCAGTAGGTTCCAGCTTAATAAGTTTACTTTTATCGCTTTCCCGCACCTGCTTTGCTAATTTCATAATTGGCTTTGTAAATCTATAACTAATTATATAACCACCTATTATACCAATTAAAATAGAAAAGAATAAAGATATCCATAGTATGTTTTTGATTTTTAAAACATACCTGAACAAATAACTTTCTGTCATCATCCCAATAATATACCACTGTTCTCCCACAAATGGAGTATTATTCTTATACAAGCCAATTTTCTCTATACACCCATAAATATTCTCTTTAGAATTGTCATTTTCAATGAGATAAATATTTTTCTCTGGATTTATCTGTTTTAAAGTAAATCCTTTATCTGGACTAATCATTCGTTTTTGAAGTGCGCCAGTCATTATGAGTGGTCGTATCTCCTCACCATTGTTTCTTTGATAACCAATTAGATATCCTAAGGAATCTCTTTCTTGTAAATCTGTTGCGGGTAAAGACTGAACAAAATAATTCAATGAGATTTCCACACCTATAACACCTCTTAAATTGCCATCTTGATCAAAAAGAGGCATAGAGTAAGTGATAATTTCTATATCCTTTTCAGATAACCTAAATGGTGTACTCCAATAGCTCAACAATTTGGGGTCAGTTGAAAGAGAGGCTTTTTCATAGGGCTTCACATAAAAATTTCTGTTATAATCAGTGAATTTCATTGCATATTGCCATTCTTCATCTAAGGGTATATTATTATTCTTTGCCAATTCCGGAGACCCAATGACAAAATATAGATCTTTGTTGTTATAATCATTAAGTAACGGATCATAGTCTCTTAAATAAAGAGAAGAGTAATCCCCTTGATTATTACCATCATTTAAAATAAGAAATACACCTGTAGTTTGTGTTGTCCTCAACATGGAAATCAAATCTTTAACCGCTTCATTAAAAAATAAGTCCTTACTATTGTTTTTAGAGATATCCTTGGATATCTTAGTTACATAAGGATCCATGTTTGTCCATCTATTGCTCATCTCTCGCTGAACATAATCTTTTCTATTACTTACTTTATCGTATAAGGAGCTATATGCTGTACCTTTGCCTTGGCTTAATACTCCCCCAACAACCATGGTCGCAACTAATAATAGCGCCTGAAATATAATTATTACAATAACAAAAGAGGTTAATTTATATATTATTGATTTCTTATCAACCCTCATAAAATTCATTGTGCTTCAGCCTTTCTCTATTTAGACATAATATTTTCTGCTTCCTGAGTAAAGGATTTGTACCATTTATCAAAATTTTCCTTGGAACTCAAAGATTCTATAATCTTTGATGGTTCTTCCCCCTCAATTTTTCTTTTTTCTAAGAATTCTAAGTCCTTTTGCACAAAATTAGATAAGTTATTTTCCAATAAAACACGCATATCATAACTTCCTTCAAAGGGCTTATTTCCATATAAAGTATAGCTATCAAACATCTTTAACGTAGTCCTTATAGATTTTCTAATAGCTTCGTTTGTAACATCTACTTTATCCAATGAAGTCAAAATTTTATTTTCAGTAAGTGCTTCACTTTTTACTGGAAAATATGCAGTAGAAACTGCAAAATCAATATTTTGCTCTATATCTGTAAACCATTTCAAAAATAATGCTGCAGCATATTCGTGGCTTTTATCACTTTTAGTAATGCACATTCCAGCCCCTTGCTGCGCCGCATATTGTTTTCCATTTTCAAAATATGGATATGGCAAGACAATTATATCAATTGGGTATACCTGTTTTTGACTAAAAGCTACTTGTTTTGGGACATATACTGCGCCTGCTGTAGAACCTGTATAAGCTAAAACAGTTCCGGTTTTTGCATCGTCTGAGCTAAATCGACCAGTTTTCACAAAATATCCATTTAAATAAGGTATGTAATAATTCTCCCATATTTTATAAGCTACATCCTTTTGGAAATTTAATTTTGCTCTATTTCCATCATAAGTATACATTTCTTTTCCTAATTGCATAGACGCTATTAGCATATAGTTAGCATTGGCATCAATACTAAAAAAAGCTTTCCCACTATAATTCTTATATTTTTCAGAGGTTCTAACAATGCCTTCCCAAGTATTAAGATCTTGAAGTTTGGCACCAGTTGCTTTCTCAAAGTAATCCCAATATGTTTTATTCAAATATAAAACTTCAGTTGACTTAGCTATAGGAACTATCCTTAATTTGGGGTCTATGCCGAATGTGCCTTCCGCTAAAAATTCTTGACGAAATTTCTTTAGCTCCTCTTGTGAAAAATATTGTTCCAAATCTACCAGTTCAGAAATTTTATTAACTCTATAAGCATTATCAGGGTATGCAGCAAAAATGTCCGGCATTGCTTGTGAACCTATAGTTCTATTTGTTGCATCATAAACAGCATTTGATAGCTGCTGAACATCGCCGTGACTCTTTGAATCAATAACAACTCCCCTTTCTACACCAATAGTTTCATTAAATTTCTCTACAATAGCATCAAACTTATCTTTAATATTACCATTGTAATAATGCCAAATAGTTACAGTTATAGGCTTTGCTGGATTCAAAGGATCTTTCTTTACATTAAATTCTTTATTTACTCCAAAAAATAAAACCACAACTAAAATACATAACAATAAAACCTGCTTTTTCATAACTCTACTGCTCCTTATTAACTTAATTTTTTCTCAATTTTAGACTTTCTAATCTACAAAAACTCTCATAGTATGCAGCCTGATCCCCTATATCACTTACTTCATCACTTGTTAGCATATTTACTGAGCCACTTTTATGCCACATACCTTCATAGATCATAATTATATTTTCCCCTACAATGTCGCATGTACGTAGATATGCTTCGATTTCACCCTGCTTTGACTTTACTTTTACTAATTGGTTATCTTCAAAGCCCTGCTGCTTTAATGTTTTTTCGCTTATATAAGCTATTGGTTTTTTATCCTCAAAGACAAAATGCTGGGAATGAAGTGAATTTTTCGGATGAGGTGTCAATAACCTTAGTAAATGGTTTTCATCCAAATCCTTTATAGGTATATATTCTGGCAACGGACTTAACCCTTGGTTTTTAGCAATTTCAGAGTAAAGTTCATATTTCTGAGACGGTGTATCAAACTTTCCGTCTTGCCAAGGTATTTCTTCCCCTTCTAGGGCAAAGTAATTTTCTTTTAAGTATTCATAGCTCACGTTAGCCTTCTCCATAAGAGGCTTTAAGGCGTTTCTAAAAAAATCTTCCTTCTCCATATCTGGGTAATTCTTTAGCTCCATTTTTTTAGCAAGCCTTCTAAAAAGTTCATATTCACCCAGGATGTTGCACGCAGGCTTTATAACCTGCTGCGAATAGCTAAGATAAGGAGAATACATTCCTGTATAAATAAAATCCTCTTCCTCTAGAATACTAGTTGCTGGTAGCACTAGGTCTGCAGCCATAGCTGAATCAGTCATGAACAAGTCTATAGCTACAATAAATTCAATTTTCTTAAAAGCTTCAAGAGTTTTATTTATATCCCCTACTTGAACCAGTGGATTTCCTTTGTTTATAAACATACACTTCACTGGCGGATTATTAGTGCTTAATACAAAATCAGCAAACTTTCCTATAATATAATTTCTCTTTTTCATTGGAAGCTCTTCACTTTTATCAACGTGGCTAACTACATATTTACTAATGGTTTTATGATAGTAATTAACTCCCCCGCCACTTTTTCCTATATTGCCTGTGATAGCACCTAATGAATCTATTGCTCTCACATTATTTCCACCATTTCTATATCTTTGCAGTCCATATCCAATATAAATTGAAGAAGGTTTATTTTCTCCATAACCCTTTGCTAGTTTAATAATATCTTCTTTAGCTACTCCTGTAATCTCCTCCGTATAATCTAAGTTAAATTGCTTTACATATTCCTTATAGTCTGCGTATCCTTTAACATTCTTCACTATGAAGTCCTTATCAATGAGGTTATTCTCAATTAGGTAATTTGCTATACCAAAAGCTAATGCACCATCAGTCCCTGGATTCAATCTAATATATTTTGAAGCTACCTTGGCGGTATTTGTTTTTATTGGATCAATAACATAAATATCTACGCCTCTTTCCTTTGCCTCTTTCAAATATTTCATTAGGTGAATATTTGTATCTGCTGGATTTCTACCCCATATAAAAATAGTCTTAGAATTTAGTATATCTTTAGGAGCATGCTCCTTATTTGCGCCAAAGTCGATTTTTTGTGCTTCTCTGCCAGCACCCAAACATATACTACCTATAGCTTTTGATACTCCACCATAGTAATTAAAGAACATTTCATCTACAGACTTACTAATCCCAGTATAAGCAGCACTAGAGAACAAGAGTACAGACTCAGTACCATATTCTTTTTTATAAGAAAGGAGTCTACTGGAAATTTCATCTAAAGCTTCCTCATAACTTATGTCTACCCATTTGCCATTAATTTTCCTCTTAGGGCTTAATATTCTATCAGGATGATATACTCTCTCCAGATGTTTTCTCCCCTTCACACAAATTACTCCTTTGGTTAAAGGATGATGCTTATTTCCTTCCACCTTTACGATTATTCCATTTTTTACTGTTGCTACCATAGAACAATTTCCAAAACAATCCAGTGAGCAACCAAAGTTTATATTTTGTTCTTCCATATATCGTACCTCCACTTGTTTAAAAATATTTTAAAGCTGTACTAGATTATTCTTTCAACTATATTTAAAAATAGTAGAATATTTAAATTAAGCACAGTTGTTATTTTTTACAACTGTGCTTTTTGCATATGTCCAATGTTACATTTAAGTATTTCAATAAATTTCTCAAGTTTCTCAATGGTATCTTTTACTTGCCTTCTATACCATAGATTACTTGTCCATTAGTTAATAAGCTTTTGTTATGTAACCCTGATAATAATTGTTTATTAATATATTACATTATATTATATATCATATATATTCACCAACTATTATTATTAAATTTATAAAATAAAATCACCCTAAGTTACTAGGATGATAATTGTACAATTTTTTTTACTATTTTGAGAATAGACTTTTTATTGAATCCAATAAATTAGAAAACATTTCTGATAATTTAGATAAGAAACCTTTAGCCTCCGTGCTACTTAATTTATCTTGTAATTGACTAGTTACATCATTTAATTGGTCTTTTAAGTTATTGTAGTTAAGGTCTAAGGAATTTATTTTGCTCATTACATCTTTTATGTTAGCTACATCTTGATCTGTTAATTTACCACTATATTCTTTAATAGCCTTATCTACTATTTTGTTTATTTCTTGGTCTGTTTTAGGTTTTTCTTTTATTACATCTTTTTTTATATCATTCATTAAGTTTGAAGCATCATTTTGTCCTATTTTTTCAGCAATATCTCCAGTAGTAACTAATTCTTTATTGGCAGCTTCTTTTTTATTTTCATCAATCTTTTTTCCTGCGCTACTGCTTTCAAATCCCTTTAATATTCCAGTAAGCGCAGCAGTTCCTGATACTTTGAATGGTGCAGATGCTTTAACATTAGCATTTTCAATACCAGCTGTAATTAATGCATTTTTTATCATTCCATCATTAACCCAAGTAAGATTATTAGTAACTACCTTTAATCCACCTTTTTCTGTTGGCTCAATATACGAACATGATATTGATTTATTACCAAGTTGAGCTTCTGATGCAATTTTTTCTAAGTATGTATGCTCTTCTTTTGAAGTAATTTCTAATATATTGGCATCATTTTTAGTTACTTCAAAGTATTTTAACATTTCATTTTTTTGATTTTCGCTTAAGTCAGCACCTAGAGTAACAGACTTAAATGAATCTGCAAATACTGATACACCAGGATATGATGTAAAAATAACACCTAATGCTAATGTTGCAATGAGTAGTTTTGATAAAAACGATTTAATTTTCATAATATTATTCTCCTTTATAATGGTTAAGGTGATTGCAAAAAATTTCATCTTGTTATTCACTCTAGATTATAGCACAAAATTTATATTATGACCTCGGAGTTCTTGGAAAAAATCATATCTATGAAATGTACTCAGTTCCAAACCCCTCACTATCTTCCCTTTACAAAATACTATAACTAAGGTTGCGTATAATCATTAGTACTTGACAATATGTATCCAAAGTGAAATAATCTAGTTACTGAAATTTGAAATAAGAGGAGTGATCTATCATTAAAGTTGAAATGTGGATGGATTTTGTATGCCCATACTGCTGTTTAGGAAAATCCAAGTTTGAAAAAGCACTTGAAAGTTTTTCTGATAAAGCAAACGTGGAAATAATATATAAAAGTTTTGAATTAAATCCCGATGCTAGTAACATATACCCCGGGACTTTGAGCGAATATCTTTCAAATGAATATGGAACAACTATGGAAGAAGTCCTAGAAAATAATGAAAGATTAACTGCGGAGGCTAAGGGACTTGGACTTGTATATAACCTTGAAAAAATTGTACCGGTAAATTCACTTAATGCACATAAGTTGCTGCAATACTCAAAAGAAATTGGTAAAGATACTGAGGTGGCAGGCATAATATTCAAAGCACATTTTACTGATAACAAAAATATTTCAGATATAGATACCTTAGTTGAAATTTCTAAGGAAGCTGGACTAGAAGAAGAAATGGTTCGTGAAATCCTAAATAGTGATAAGTATACTGATATAGTTCGGCAAGATGAAAAAGAATCTCAAGACATTGGAGTAGATGTAGTTCCTTATTTCCTTATTAATAAAAAATTTACTGTAGCAGGTGCTCAATCTATAGAGACAATTAGAATATGTTTAGAAAAAGGATTACTGCATTTTGTGCCTTAATCCTTTTCTTTTCATTTATGGTTATCTGTGTACTTATATGAATAGTTGATATTCCTTATTTGCCGCCTAAAGCTTTTTTAAGAGCTTTAATTTCATCCTGGTGCATTTGCTTGCTTTTCCTATCACTTTTCTTATCATCTATGGGTAATTGGCTCTGCAGGTCTTTAATTTTTCGTTTTATTTCTTCTTTATCTTTTGGAATTTCAAATTTTGTCATTTATTTGGCCTCCTTTAAATAGTCTTTCATAAATACCTATTCTGCATTTAAGAGTTATTTCCTTTTAAATGGTTGTTTTTTATTATATAAATATAATAAGCATTTCTAAAAAATTTTACTAATAGAGTCCAAACCTTCAAATTGCATATTATAATAATATGCATACATGCCATCCTTTTTAAGAAGCTCGTTATGAGTGCCTCTTTCTTTTATGCCCTCTTCATTAATAACTATTATCTCATCTGATTTTTTTACTGTACTTAACCTATGAGCTATAACTATTGTAGTTCTGTCCGTTGAAAGTTTCTCAAGGGAATTTTGTATATGTCTTTCACTTTCATTATCTAATGCTGAAGTGGCCTCATCTAAGATTAAGATTCGAGGATCTTTTAAAAATACTCTTGCAATGGAAAGCCTCTGTTTCTGTCCACCAGAAAGTTTCACTCCACGCTCACCAACATAGGTATCATAACCTTCCGCAAGGCTCATTATATAATCATGAATATTAGCATTTTTAGCTGCTTCCATAATTTCTTCATCTGAGGAACCAAGCTTACCATATCCAATATTTTCTTTTATGCTACCAGCAAACATGTATACATCTTGTTGTACAACACCGATAGAGTTTCTAAGGGATTCAAGAGTAAGCTCCCGTATATCCACTCCATCTATTGTAATGCTTCCAGACGTTATGTCATAGAATCTTGGAAGAAGTGAGCATAGAGTAGTTTTCCCACCACCAGAGGGACCAACAAGTGCTATGTTTCTCCCAGCTTTTATGTTTATGCTTATATCATTTAATACATTATGTTCATCACCGTAACTAAATACTACATTTTTATATTCTATATTCCCCTTCACATCCGTAAGCTCCATAGCCCCTTGTTTATCTACTATAACAGGCACTGTTTCTATAACTTCCCTAAACCTTTGAAAGCCTGCATATCCCTTTTGGAATAGCTCTGTAAAATTAATTAATATATCTATAGGGTTTATAAATATATTTATATAAAGAGCATAGATTACAAGGTCTGCTACTTTTAAAGAACCTTGAGTAATAAATATTGATCCAACTACTACTATTACCACATATAAAATCCCTTCGAAAAAAGTATTCCCAGCAACAAATTTACCCATTGCTGTATAGCTTTGCACTTTCGAATTTAAATACTCACTATTTCTTTTATTAAACTTTTTCTTTTCTACTTCCTCATTTGCAAATGATTTTACAACTCTAATTCCCGATAAACTATCCTGTACGGTGGCATTTATACTTGCTGTTTTTTTCCTATTATCTAAAAATATTTTGCGCATTTTTAAGTTTTGATAGGTTGAAAAAACTACCATAATCATGGTAACTCCAAGTAAAATCATTGTCATTTTCACATTTATAAATAATAGTATTGTAAAAGATCCTAGGATTTTTAAAGCTGAGATTAGTACATTCTCCGGTCCATGATGAGCAAGTTCTGAAATATCAAATAAATCTGATATTAGCTTGGACATCATTTCTCCAGTATTATTTTCATCATAATATGAAAATGGCAAACTTTGAAGATGACTAAATAAATCTCTTCTCATATTATTTTCCATTCTAGCACCCATAATATGTCCCCAAGTAGCTATAAAATATTGACAAAAGTATTTTATTATATACATTAACACCAGCGCAATACCAATATAACCTATAGTATTAAGAATAAATTGTTTATCCTTTATAAAAAAATATTTTGAAAGATAACTAAGAATCACTGGGAAAGATATATCTATGGCGGAAACTACTAATGCACAAAACATATCGGCAAAAAAAAGAAGCTTGTAAGGCCTATAATAACTAATAAATTTTTTAAAAATGTCCATAATTTCATCCCTTCTGTTTTTATGAAAAATATATGATAGCTGTCACCAAACGCATTTTTCAAATACAATATAATTTGTGTTTTTTAAATCCATTATATTATACCAATAACATACAAATAAACACAATAGAAAGAATTTTTATAACAGAAGTTTCTCGGTTAATATCACTAATATGAAAAATTTTCCAATGTGACATACCTAGTACAACTCCATATATACAATTTTCAAAAACCACCTGGCCTCAGATGGTTTTTCTTTTTGTTCAACCTTTAGAGCATTTGCTTTGCAGAGGTAACTGTTATCTCTAATACTCTAGTTAAGAAAGAGAACTTTTCTTTCATCATATCAAATTCTGAACCTAATTCAAGATATTTTGCAGTACCTTCAATCACGAAACCTGTTCCCTGGTAATCCTTATAACCCAAAACTTCTTTACTACCTAAAGTAATCTTTACTTTATTATTTTGATTTACATTTTTTTCTGTTCTACGCATTGCATATGCAGGAATTAAAATTCTTTCATCAGATGTTACCACTAAATAAGAGTTCCAAGTGTTAACCACATGTGGTTCATCTATCCCCCATGATACTATTGAAACTACACCTTCATTTTTTAATACATCAAAAAACTTTTCTGTAAGCATTATATACTTCCTCCTAAAAATCATATTAAACACTACACAAAACAATACAGATAATATATATCGTCGATAAGTACTGTCTATATTTAATATACACTAGCTTTTTAAAAAAGTCAATGTATATTAAAGATAAATATTATCTTTAATTCAAGTGTAATATTATCTTTAATTCAAGTGTATATATTGACTAATAAAAAATAATGAAGTATTATGTGGGAAGATTATCTTGTTATTTAGGAGGTAGATAGCGTTGCAATTTTCAGTAGGAGTAGAGTACGCATTGCATTGTTTGTTATATATGGTAGACATTCCCTCAGGTACAACTGTTGGTATCAAAGATTTAGCGTCATATCAAGGAGTTTCTGAAACCTATTTATCGAAAGTATATACAAAACTAAGAAAATCAGGTATTGTGAAGTCAGTTCCAGGTGTTAATGGTGGCTATGAGTTGGCTCATTCCCCTGAAAATATAACCTTTTGGAATATAGTTGAGGCCGTAGAAGGTACGGAACCCTTATTTAAGTGTGCAGAGATTAGACAAAATGAGATATTGTTAGATAAAAATAATTTGCCAGATACATATACAAAATGTCCTTGCTTAATAAAAGTGGTAATGTTAGAAGCAGAAGATCAGATGAGGCAATATTTGAATAATAAGACCTTAGGATGGCTACATGAACAGGTTAGTAATAAGATTCCTAAAGAGCATGCAAATGCAACAATTGAATGGTTTAATAATATTAAATCGCGATAAATCATCAAAAACAACACTTCATCATAACTTTTTCTATTCAAAATCCATAATTGTAATATACAAAAAATCACCCAATGGGTGATATGAATTTAAAAGAATCCATTGTACAATTAATGTATGATGGATTTATTTCTTTATGAGGCAATAGAATCGAATATTATAAGGAGGCTTTTAAAATGAGTAAATTAAATTATTTTACTAAAGCAGTTATTAGTGCTATAGCATTAGTTTTACTAGTAGGCTGTGGAAAAAAAGTTGAACCAGTACAACCGACCTCTTCATCTGGAAATATTACTGTTGAGAATAAGTCCAGTTCGAAGATAAGTAACACTGAAGAAACTCCTAAGCTAGTTACTAAAGTCACCGCAACAATAGAAAAAGTCAATGAAAGTGGAAAAGAGCGCTACATTTTGATTGAATATAAATAAATTTTTCTTGGTTATTATGGTCGAACCAAATAACCAAGTGCAAATAATATAGAAATTACACACATTGCAAAACCTACTAATATCATCCCTACCATAATAATTTTTCTTGAATTATCACTTTTCACGTTAAACATTTCCGGTTTTTCTTCGCTATAACCAATTTCAATTTTAGTTCCTATTGGATAGCTTTGACTGGCGGAAGCTTTCTGTTCTAAGGCATGTATGGTAGTTCCATCACTTAACTTATACTCAACAGCCATAGTATACATGTTAAATCCATCCTCATTAATATACTTATGATATTCAACAACCGTTGCTTCAGTCTTAATAGATACTTTGAATAACCTTATTTCTCTCTTAAGTAATAGTATTCCTAATAAGAATGTTGAAAATCCAATACCGAAAATAACAAAAAAATCTTTCACTTTATCAAACTCCTTTTATAATAATAAGATTATACTTTGCAGTTAACCCTCTATGCCGTAATTGTACAGTGAATTTCTTTTGGTTTATATTACCCAGTGGGTAGTATAAACCAAGAAAAAATCACTATATAATTATAATATATTTTTTAAAGGAGGTTTTTAGTATTAATATTAAATTAAGAAGAAAAAAGCTAAAGAAAGCCAGCTTATTATTCGTGGTTTTAATTGTATCAACATTAGTAGGTTGTGCAAAAAATGCGGGTGTGGATTCAAAATCAAAAGATAACACTACTACAAATACAGTTACTACTACCGATGTAAAAACTTATGAAATTATAAAACTAAGCTACACTAAAGACAATATGAAAATATTTTATCCTCAAATAAGTAAGCTTAGTGATAGCGCTAAGATGACAAAAATAAACAACTTAATAAAGGCAGAGAGTTTAAAGGTATTAGATGATTCTCCTTTAGTTAATGAAGTATTTACTAATTTAGAGCTAGATTACGATATAACCTATAAGGACTCTAATTTATTAAGTATCAAATACCACGGCTTTGGTGATGTTAATGGAATGTCAAAGCATTTCATACTGATCTATGGTACAAATATTGATATAAACAAAGAAGTTTGTTTATCTTTAGGAGATGTTGTAACTATCAACGAAAATTTAGTTGAAAAATATAAAAAGGGAAATATAATTAGATTATCCTCTGCAGACATAAAAATGAAGGCAGAAGTTGATTACATTCTTGATTCCTCCACTGAAGAATTGATAGAAATGTTAAAAAGCGAAAACTCAAAATTCTATTTTACTAAGGACTCTTTAGGTATTATTACTAATCCAATGGCAGAAAATATAGAATTTGAAATATCTTATAGAACTTTGGGGAATAATATTAAAGCCTCTAATAAAATATGGACAGATTTGATAAAAAAATGAAATAAGAGAAGCCAAAAGGCCTCTCTTATTTCATTTATATCCACTTTGGTATAAATAACAAATAGTGGTTTTAAGGTGCGGTAACTGGAAATAATTCAACGAAATATCGCAGGAAGTTTTCTATACTACTAGGTACTTGAGAATTTGCCATAGCTGCCTTTTCATCAAATGAAAATACTGTAAATTTAAATGGCTTTTCTTCACCATCAATGGTAATCATACCAGTAATGATGGCTTCCCCCTCAGCAACAGCCGTAATCACACCTTTCTCATCAATCTTTGCAATTTTAGGGTTAGATGATTTGCATATTAAGGTGTATTTAAGCATACCAGGAACAGTAACAATCATTGATGTACTATCACCAATTTTAATCCCATCTTTTTTGCTGGAAATAGATACATAATTGGATTTAACATAATTATCATCTTCATTTGCATCATTAGCATTTATATTGTTTTCATCTGCTATTGTACCAAACATCGACTTACTATAAGCCAAATAGGTTGCATCAAGCATAGGTCTTGCTGAACCCCAGATAAGGATTGGCGTATTTGTATCAACTCGATATACTGCACTCATATCACTTGCAATATAAAATTCTGCAATCAATGCATTGCTGTCAACAAAGTTCGCCTTAACATCATAAAACCACCCATTTACCATTTCCTCAGACATCACAAGCTTATATTCTCCATTGTTGTGATTTAGGCTTGTGGTAGCAGTAGGTAACTGTTCTAATATTTCTACAGCTGCATCCTCTGTTACCTTTATATTAGCTTCGCCAAATCTGTATTCCCCACTTACGTCAATGGGTAATTTACCTATTTGTTTAACAGATACTCCACCCTCAGTTAAAGTGAAACTTATTTTAACATCTCCTGTTTTTGGGTGTTCATATAATCCAATTCCATTATCATCTAAACTAAATGCCCCTGCAAGACAAAAATCCTTTGAGGTATCCTTACTCTCACTGCCTTCCATCATAAAGAACTCAAACATAACCACATCATTATCTAGGTACATTAATGATAAAACGCCATTATTATACTGACTATTATCATCTTTAGCATAGGTTCCTTTCACTTCATACCAGTCAGCTGGTGTTGCGGCAAAAACTGGCATACTCAATATAAGCAACATACACGTAACTATATATGAAATAACTGCTTTTTTTAATATGCTCATATTTTATCCCTCCGATAAGTTTACTTCAAATTCAACTTGCTTAGGAGTTTGACCATCGACCCAATATTTCATGATATATGTGCCATTGCTTACCCTAAGACCCTTAGTTGGATAATAGTCCCACTTCAAAGTATAACCTCCACTATAACTGTTTAAAGTTACCCCTTTTTTTAGTACGGGATTACCATCCTCATCATAGATTTCAAAATTTATTTTTTTACCAATAGTACCAGCATAGCCAAATACAAAAATTTGGTTTACATCTCCGGTATCTGTATATTTTTGGTATGTCTTTGAAAACATCACTGTTGGTGTAGGCTGTTTATAAGTTATTTTAAGCCTACTTGAAATCGGGTTTTGCTTCCCATAATAAGGATTATAAACGAATTTTATATTTAAATAATATGTGCCTGATTTAACTTTAGAAAATGCCATGTTATAGGTAATCTTAGTCTTGTTAACGACCCTCATAGTTTTAAAAGTAGTAATTACCTTATTATTTGAATCTGTTAAGGTCGCAGAAAAAGTCCCATCACTTCCACCATTATACATTACAGGCATATAAGTAATTCCGTCCTTCATGTATAACTTGTCAAAGATGATTGCTTGATCAGCCGATGCTGGAACTGTAAATACGCAGCTTACACTAATAAATATAAGCAATAATACTAAAAATTTACTTATTATTTTTTTCATTTAATTCAACCTCCTTTTTTAAATTTCATTGTAATATGATAACAAATGTTAAGCGATACCATCTACAGTATATGGTATCGCTTTTTACAATCTTATTCCCCATTGGGTATTTATTTCAGTTTTACACCTTTAAGCTGTACTCTAGAGCAGATACCTAGCTTTATAAATACCTTTTTTAGTGTCATTTTAACTGTTTCTGAAGATATAAATAAGAGTACGCCAATTTGCTTATTTGTTTTCCCCTTTTCAGCAAGTATGGCAACCTCTTTTTCCCGTGGTGTTAATCCAAAATTTTTCCTTGTCAAAGTTTTTTTGATTTTTTCTACACCAATGTTTTGCCTGTAAGCCATTTTATGTATTCGCTCGATACTTTCATGATATTTTGTTACTAACATAGAGTCCAATAAATTACCCAATCGGTTAGCATTTTCAGCAAATGGTAGATAGACCTCATCGGGTATTGCAAGCTCAAATGCAATTTTTAATTGTTCTATCCCCTTTTCCTTTTGATTGATATTCAGATAGGCGATGGATAAATATATAAGCTGATAAATCTTTGCCATCAAGAAGCCCTGTGTCTCTGACCTTCCTATTAACAATTCAGAAATACCAATAAGTTTATTATATTGTCTACTCGCTATTAAATATCCCGCATAAACAATCTGTCCAAACGGTACTGCCACACTGTACAATATTCTTTCAAGTTCCACTGGTTCTAATATCCAATTTTGAATGGCATCTGTATTGCCAAACTGAACAAATAAAAAGCCTCTAATTAAATCCTGTGTATATTTGGAACGAAATTCACAACCAGTCAAGGTTCGTTTCTCTATATTTTCCATAATAATTTTAAATAAGTCTATATCACCTCGAAGAATGGAAATCCTTATCAAACACAGTTCTGCACAATAAGATATACTCCCTTGAGCTTTCATATCTGCAAGATATAAAGCTTTGTGACAAAGCGCTTCTGCTCCCATATCGTCACCGGCAAATAGCAGTGATTCAGCTCGCATTACAATCTCTGCACCCATGCCATGGCAATTTGTAACCTTATAATAATATGGCATACATTTATCCATGCTTTGTAACTCCTGCTGCAATTCACCACTTTCCCGCCAAAAAAGATAAAGTACAGAGGGAGCATCCATTGTCCACCCATCCACGAAGGTTAATAGCTTTGATGCGCCACCTAACAGGTCATAAGCCTTCTTTTGTTCTTCACTCATCAACTCTATATTGTTAAATTTTGATAAAGATATCATGAGTGCAAATTCACCCGATAGCCACTGAAATTCCCCTTCACTTAGGTTGTTATTGTCTTTTGTAAGTATTTGTGTAATGATATAACAAAGCTTTCCAAACAACTCATATTTGCCCTGCAAAAACATTTCAAATGCAAATACAATCAGATTCCTAGGATAACTTACCAACACTTCTTGAGGGCATTTTTCCATTATGTTTGAAATAAATATATCACTGCCCATACCAACCCATTCATCCAATTCATTGCATTTAAAAGGTAACGAAAGTAGTTTACCAAAATCATCAATCTCATAATAGCACTGAGCCGCCTTATAGTTTTCTGAAACTGCTGCATAAGCCGCTCCCGCCCTTAGATAAACTAATCTTCCGTATTCTGTTGATCTTTTCTGCTCCATACGTTTTATTAGATAGTCATGTAATAAACTGTGAAAAAAATACGAATGAGAGTTGTCATCGTAATGAATAAAATCGTTACATATCAGTAAATCGTTTGCATATTCAGGTAACGTACTGGTATTAAGCATAATCATAGCCTGTCTAAGTGTAAAACTGTCAAATAGCGAGAGTGATAGCAAAAAATCCTGTTCCTGCCTACTCATTCTATTCCAAATGGCGGTTTCCAATAACCCTTCTATACCGATAGCATTTCCAAATGAACCTTTTTCTAGATAGTTCTTTTTTTGCAGAGAAAGTGCCGCTGCCCATCCTTCGGTACTCTGCCAAATACAATCCAACTCCTCACCCGAAAGTCGAATACCAGATTGCTTGAAAAAGAAATTTGTATCCTCTTTTGAAAATAAAAAATAAGAACGGTCAATCAATAGTTTTGAAGGATTGTATACAGTAGTAAATGTACTTCTCTTTTTGGGTGGTTGAGTTATAATCACAATGTGAAAATTACTATTAAAATCGTTAGATAAAACATTATTAAGTGTATCCAAAAACTCATTTTGAATCAACTGATAATTATCGATTACCAACACCGTTTCTTCCTCAAAGAGAATTCCCCTAAGTAGCTCAATCATATCATAAATGGTATCTTTACCTGGTATACCTAACTTTTTCATTTTATTAATTATATCTTTATCAATTGATGCAATAATATTACAAATTCCATCCCATGCCTTATATGCAGGCTCACCAAGACACGTGTACCAGTAAACATTTGTTGTTTGAAATATCGCTTGTTCTAGGTATTCCTTCACCGCGGTGGTTTTTCCAAATCCAGAAGGCGCTTCCACCAAAGTCAATGGGTAGTTTAATATCTGTGCAAGCTGCCCCTTCAGCAATTTTGGAAAGTAATAGTCTTTGCATTGCTTATTTCCTAACAAATAAATTGCCTCCTTCTTTCAAATATTGTACATGAAAATTAGTTTATGCTTTTCCCAAACTTATTTATAAAATCTAAATCCTTATACCCTTTCTCTATATAGTAACTTTTTTTCTTATTTTCACTGATAATCTCAATAACAGGTTCTTTCTTAGAAATATAAATTTCTACTTTATCTCCATCTAATTCATAAAGTGTAATTTCATAAACCTCTTGATCAATATAGCTATATTGGATCTCCTTAAGTTGAATCTTCCTAATAGAAAATGAATTAAGATACTTATTTAATTCATTTATCTCTTCTTCTTTTGATGTTGTAGACATATTAACTATAGGCATATTCTCATCTTTAACTTCACTTGGATAACGAACAACTACACTTGAAGTTTTATCCTGATTGAAAGATTTTTCTAAAACAACTTCCAAGTATTTAGGTTGCAATAAATTATAAACACCATAAGTGAAAATTATTGTCACAAAAATTAATGCTATAGCTATTGCTCTTTTTAATCTATTAAGAGAATACATTATATCTTCACTTTCCCAATCTCCTATATTTATAATATCATGCTTACTCTTTAACGTATTTTCTAACACTACTCTTGCATCATCTACTATTTTAAAAGTCATTTTAGATATTTTACTATGTTGGTTATTCTTATAATAACTAAGCTCCACAGCTTTATCTTCTTTATAATCCAGATTACTAATTTTACTCCATGAAATAAATCTACCTTTTACTAGTAAACCCTCATCTAGAATAAAATTATAATCGTATACCCAAAATCCTTGTCCTATTGATATTATTCCGAAAAAAACATTAAGATTATTATTAGCTCCTAGTGATATCATTAAGAGTATTAATGCTGTACTAAATACAAACACATATTTGAAATTTCTTTTTTCCATTCTTTTTTTAACTTTAAATTTTCTTGCAGCAAGTAGCCTATAAACGAAATAATAAATACTAGCAAGTAAAAATATTATTGAAATTAAAAAGTACCAAAGTGGCAATATATATTCGTTAAAATACATGTAACTTCCTCCCCCCCATGATTTCATTGATTTCATACTACTTGTATCATTCCATCTATCTATCCCTAATACAAATCTACTCTACTTAATCCTTTAATATACTCATTTATTATTTAAGTTTCCACATACTATAATTCTACATTAATTCCCAACTTCCTCTATATATAGCAACATTTACGTCAATCACTAATGTAACTGTGGCAATCCTCTTTCCATTTCATATTATAATTCAGTAATAGTTAAAATGGAGGATTTCAATGCACACATTATCAATTATTTGGTAAAATATTCATTAAGATTATTTCCCCGCAATATACAAATATATTCGGAAGTTTAATTCTAATTTTCTTTGGAATATTTATGTTAATCAATACTTACAAAAAAAAATCAAATAGTAATAAAGAATTAGTCTTTGGTAACGCGTCAAAAGTACAACATTATAATAACGTGATTAAACATCCTGAAGCAGTTGACAAAAACAACTCAAAAACAATTGAATTCAAGGAAGCTATCATACTTGGATTTATTCTCTGCATAAATAATGTTGGGCTAGGCATCGGTGCTAGTATATCAGGACTAAATATTTATATAACATCATTATCTTCGTTATTTTTCAGTATTTTATTTATTAAATTGGGATGTTATTTCGGTAGTATAGTTTCCTACGGTAATCTGGCCAATTATTCAGAGCTTATCTCTGCTTGTATAATTATTTTGCTTGGAATATATGAATTATTTATATGAGCAATTCACAATTGAAATATATTGAGAATTTCCACTTTATTATTTTATATGTAGTTATGATATAATTAAATGAAAATAATTTAATAATCAAGGACTTCCCAAGGAGAATTTATGAAACCCTACAGTATATTAGATAATTTAATATTTTTAGATATAGAAACCACTGGAATTGATAGTGAAAATGATAAAATTATAGCAATCAGTGCTGTTAAAATAAAAGATAAGTTATTTACTAAATTTAACACCCTAGTCAATCCAAATAAATTAATTCCAATAGGTATATTTGTTCTGGGTAGAGAAATTACTCAAGATGCCCTAGCTAGCTCCCCACAGATTAGTGAGGTTATGAAGGAACTATTAGTTTTTTTTGAAGACCTACCTTTAGTCTCCCTTAATGCGACTTTTGATGAAAGTTCTCTTAATGTAGGCAATGTGTTTTTAGATTTATTTGATCTCTTTGCTATACTTTTTCCGGAACTTACAGAATTTAATCTTCAATATTTATCAAATAAATTTATTCCTAATTATAAAGAAGAAAACCATACAGGCTTTAGTAATGCAGAAAATGCAATACAATTACTTAATTATGCAATCAGTGAATTTTATAGTGAAAATGGTTATACTCTTCCAATGAGCATTACAGAGCTGGAATCTTGGAACTGGTACAAATATCTTACAAATGTAAATATGGAGGATGCAAAAGATTTCTTAGAAAATAAACCTATTGCATTTAAAAATAATGTTGATGAACCTTATCCTATTTTTGCCCTTAAGGACTATGAAAAACTTTTTGATCATAAAGACCTTTGGAGAAGAAATGGCAGGAGTTATACCTTAAGACCACAGCAAAGGGATGCAGCAAAGTTTGTACGAGAAGGACTAGAGGATGGTAAAATCACAATAATGGAAGCACCTACAGGCCTTGGAAAAAGCTTGGCTTATTTGCTTCCGGCTTCTATATATACTTATCTCAAAGAAGAAAAAATTATTATATCTACTAACACAAAAGGATTACAAAATCAACTGGTGGATAAAGATATTCCCAGTCTTCTAGAGGCCTTAAATCTAAAAAGAGATATAAACTATACCTTAATAAAAGGAAAAAGCAATTATCTGTGTTTTGATAGATTTAAAGATATAGAATATCCTAAGGACATGAAAACTCTTATGGGATATGTTTATTTAAAAAGATTGATAACAGAAAAAGGCATTGGAGAGGTAGAAGGAATAAACCCTGACCTAAAAGATAAGTTTAATTTAAAATCCCTAATAGAACAATGCTGCTGCGACTCAGAACTTTGTGATGTGAGTAGCTGCAAGTATAAGGAGCAATGTTATTATGCTTTTAAGGTTGAATCACTAAAGGAAGCACAGATTATTGTGATAAATCATTCCTTATTATTAAAGTGGCCCTATAAAAGTGTGGCCCCTCTTGAAAATATTGTGGTAGATGAGGCTCATAATCTCACTGATGAAGTATATGACGCCTTTGAAAGCACTTTGATTTCTTATGAATTTACAAGATTTCTAAAGGATATATATGACAGCACGGAAAAGAGTGGATACCTATATTTTTTATCTATAAGAACTAAAAAGAATGCTTTACCCTTAAGCGAAGTAGCCTTAAATATGCAGCAGTGTAACAGTAGTATCAATAATATTAAGGCTGCCTTTGAAGACTATATAGTTACAAACGGAATAAGTAGGGAGTACAATATTAAAGAGCATGTTAATAAAAACAATCCTAACTTGTCAGTGGTAATAGAATATTTAGATCATCTTAAAGATGGTATGACTAGCTTAAATATAAATTTAGATAAATCTGTTTCAATTTTAAAAGATATATCTACTATTGAAAAAGATAAACGGTTTAAAATATTAGTTGAAAAAGTTGAAGTTATAAATAGCTATATTAACTTACTAGAGGATATGATTATTCAAAGCAAAGAAAATTATTGCTTTTACTTTGAAGTAGACAAATCCTTTAATTGGTGGAAGATATCCAGTATACCCTTAGATGTATCAGGTGCTTTTTATGAAAAAGTGCTAAGTTGCGCTAAAAGTTGCCTTTTTGTATCTGCAACTTTAAGTACGGACAGTAGCTACAATAGTTTTAAAAACACTTTGGGAATTAATATTGCTAGGTCCCAAAACAAAGAAATAGTGGAGGTTCCTCCTATAAAACCTATCTTTAATTATAGTGGCAAAAGTGCCATTTATTCTATAGAAAATATTGATCCTAATAATATAGAAGTTTTTTCAGAAAAACTAAAAACTTTTGTTTTAGAACTTTTGGATAATGTTGAAGGTAATATTATTATGCTTTTTACAAGCAGAAAAAGACTTATGGCCTTTAAGAAAGCTGCTACAGAAGATTTATTGTCCCTTAAAGTAAGAGTTGTAGATGGAAAAAAAGACATTGAAAAATTAAAATCCAGAGAAGAAAGATATATTTTGCTTGGATCAAAGGGATATTTTGAAGGTATAGATATTCCGGGGGATACTATGACTACAGTCATTTTAGATAAAGTTCCTAATATTAATGGTAGTGAACCCTTTTATAAGTCACTAATAGATAATATGATTGAAAGGGGCAAAACTTATTGGCAGTCCTATGCCCAGGTGAATTTCCCCATTGTATCAATTGATTTAAAGCAGATTTACGGAAGAATTATAAGAACTGAATGTGATTATGGTTCTCTATTTATTATGAGTAAATTCCATAGTGATAACTCCACAGTAAAAAAACTTGCCACTCAGCTTCATGGAGTGCCTATTATACGAAAAGACGGAGATAATCTCTTTATTGACTTAAAATCAAGGGTAACAAGATGGAAACAAATAAATCTTTATAATATAATGAAGGAAGTTAAGCCACATTTAAAAAAATCCATTTCAGAAAAAAAGAAGTTTAAAGAAATTGAATCACTTAATGAAATTGAGAATTTTATAAATAAATTTATGGCCTTTGAGTATAGCAAAAGAAATTTGAAATATGATGTAAATATTTTTTTATCCCAAGAAATAAGTATTTATATTAATGGTAAAGAGTTAAAATTGGATGCAGGAAATAGTACTAAAATAAACCAATATTTTAAAGATATTATTTAAAGCAAAGTCACCCTTCACTTTAATTAGAAAGGCTGTGAAGGTATATATCTTCACAGCCTTTCTTTATACTAATAGGAAAATCATATTCCATGAATGATTAGCTGATACACTATGTACATCGCTATAAGAGTATTTTCTTTAGCTTGTCTGGCTTTACTGGATAGCCTATTTCGCGTACAGTGTCCATCATTACTTGTATATTTTTCAATGGAGTCTCCACAGGTAAGCTACATCCAGACATAATTATATACCCTTTGGGACTGTCATATCCCTGTAATACACAGTTTATAACTGCATTTTTAACTTCTTTTTCTGTACCTGCATACATTACATTAGATGGATCTACATTACCCATTATTTTCATCTTACTTCCTAAAGTTTCCTTGCACAGTCTTAAATTTTCCACGTTATCGATACTAAAACCGCCCACACCTATTTCTGACATATCAGCTATATAAGGCCATATTTTTTCTGTTTTTCCACATATATGGAGTACACACATTTTTCCTTGAGAATGAATGAATTCAACAAGTCTCCTTAAATATGGAAGACAAAATTTCTCATAAAACCTAGGGCTCACTATTGTGCAAGAAGCCAAAGGTTCAGAAATAGTAATAGAACAACCTAAACTAATTACAACTTTTGCATATTCCATACAAGTTTGCAATGAAAGTTCACAAAGTTTATGTACTTCCTCTGGATTTGTAAAGAAAAGCTTAGTCATTTTTTCTACTCCCACTAAAAAAAACGCATTAGAAAACGGTCCTACAAGCCCTCCAGAACAAGTTACTTCATTGCCAATAGAGTCCATTAAATATTTCATAGCTTCTATATATACTGGAAGTCTTCCGTCCTTATATGGATTGCCAACCCTTATTTTATTTATATCCTTCACATTATCTATGGCTGGTTTTAAAAGTTCTGCAGTATTATCCTCTGGAAAAACCACTTTCGTTCCCATAGTTTCTGCCCAAGCATAAAGGTCTGTAAATACCCTAACACCATCCATGCCAAATTTTCTATAGGCAGCTATTTGTGCCTCTGCTATAGCTTTTCCACTTTTATTAAAATCTGAAATCTTACAGCCATAAATTCTTGCCACTCCATTAGCTATATTAGGATTACACGGTAATCTATCTACAATTTCACCTTTACTTAAAGCTATCGCTCTTTGTATAGGTGTCATTTGGTCTTTCATTACTTTATGCCTCCTTTATTGTGCTATAATTATCTTTGCTTTGTTTATCTATTTTACTTAACAAAACTTTTGCACTTTTAGCAGCTTGCGATGCATTGGTGGTATACAAATCTGCGCCTATTTTATCTGCAAAGCCTTGAGATATTGGACCTCCCCCTATCATTACCTGTACCTTTTCTCTTATTCCTTCTTCTTTTAATATATTTATAACCTCAGCCATACCATCCATTGTAGTTGTCATAAGTGTAGAAAGTACAATAATAGAAGCGTCCACCTCCTTTGCCTTATTTACAAAATCTTTTGGAGGAATATCCCTACCTAAATCTATAACTTCAAACCCTTCTGTTTCCATCATTATTTTAACCAAATTTTTGCCTATATCGTGAGTATCACCTTGTACCACGCCAATTACTACCTTTTGTTTATTTCTTACTTCATTTTTTTGTAGATGAGGTTTTAATACTTCTAAACCAGCATACATAGCATCAGAACACATAAGTAACTCTGGAATATAGTATTCCTCCTCTTCATAAAGTTGTCCAGCCCTATTCATTCCGTTGGCCAAACCCTTATCAATAGCTTCATAAGCAGAAATACCATAATCCAAACATTTTTTCGAAAGTCTAACAGTCTCTTCCTCCTCCATATTTAGTACCGATTCAGCTAATTCCTCTATTAATTCTTTCACACCTAACCCCTCCTTCTATTTTTTGTAAATATAATTAATACAAATATTGTATTTCAAATAGATGTTACATTTTTATCCTTCTTATATTCCTTTAGATTTTTAACTGCACAAATACCTGATAGCTAAAATATTAAATAGCAATCAGGTATCTATGTAACTTTTTAAAACATTGGAACTACTGCTCCTTTATAAAAATCCTTTATAAATTTTCTTTCATTTTCATTTGTTAAAGCTTCTTGAAGATATTTTGCCCATTCTTCATTCTTGTTATCTTCTCTCGTAACCATAATAATTGCAAGTTTATTGGCATCATATCCAGAAATTAGAGTCTTCTTAGGATCTTTCCCTGCTAAAAACACATAAAGTGAAGGTATAACCGCTGCATCTATATCGTCTAATGTTTTAACTAAACTTAATCTATCCATCTCTACAAAATTAATGTTTTTCTTATTTTCAATAACATCTAAACTTATAGGGAATTCTACGCCTTCCTTAAGTTTTATTAATCCCTTTTCTTGTAAGAAGAATAATGCTATAGCTCTATTACTTGCATCATTAGATATACCAAGCCTGAATCCATCTTTAAGCTCTTCCAATTTTCCAACCTTATTAGAGTACATTCCAAGGTCACTTGCAAGAACCTTTTTCCCGTATCTTACCAATTTCGTACCTTTCTCTTTATTAAAACTATCTAAATAAGGTTCATGTTGGTAAAAGTTAACATCTATGCTACCTTCAGCTAACGCAATATTTGTTGCTATTGCATCATCAAATACTTTTATTTCCAGTGTGTCACCACTTAATTTTTCAAAATCTGCTTTTGCAGCCTGTAATGCATCTTTAAATAATATTGAAGTCCCTGCCTTTATTATCTTTTTACCAGCTGTATTTTTTGTTTCTACCTGACTAGCTGTTGATTTGCTTCCACAACCTATTAAAGATATACTCATAATTGATATAAGTACCCCCGCCATAATTTTTTTAAATTTCATAATTATCTCCCCCGTAAATTTATTGAATGTTTTTAAATACATAATTCCCAAAACCTTATCACATTTTGCTGGTTTTACTGTAAAGTTATTATTTTAATTTTTTATATAAAAGGTTTCCTGTGGTTTGAATAGCTTGTACCACAAGTATTAAAACAAATACCGTACCATACATTATAGAATCATTAAAACTTTGATACCCATATGTAAGAGCTATTGCCCCTAATCCACCTGCACCAACAGCCCCTGCCATTGCTGTTGCCCCTAAGATAGATACTATGCCAAGTGTAATTGAAGATATAATTGATGGAATAGACTCTTTTATCATTATTTTAAAAACAATCTGTAAATCAGAGGCTCCAAAGGATTTAGCAGCTTCTATAAGTCCCCTATCAACTTCTTTTAGACTACCTTCTATAAGCCTTGCAATAAAAGGTGCTCCTGCAATAGTTAGTGGCACTATTGCAGCATTCTCCCCTATGGATGTTCCAACAATAGCCCTTGTTAGAGGAATTATAGCTACTATTAATATAATAAAAGGAAATGATCTAACAATGTTGATACATGTATCTAAAAATTGATAAATGTATTTATTAGATCTTAATCCATCCTTATCTGTTAAAATTAAAATTATTGCTAATATAAAACCAAACAATGACGATAATATAGTAGCGGTAATTACCATATACAGTGTTCTAGTTAACTCTGGAATAACAATTTTGCTTAAGAGTTCTAAAGAAGTATTACCCATTTTTTATCACCTCCCACTGAACATTGATGCCACTGAGGTAATTTGTTATTAAGCTCTCATTTTCCTCATCGGTATTTACTACCATAGACCCCAAAACATCACCCCTATATTTCTCTAACTTTCCCCATACTATCGAAAAGTCTACATTTAGCTTTCTTGCCATAGTAGATACAATACTTGTATCTACATCACCTCTAGAATAAATCATTCTAATATTAGCTCCTGAATTTGGCAAATATTCATCATCTTCTTCTCCTAAAAGGTTTTTTAGTGATTGTGGTTGATTTAGAAATATATATTCAACATTTCCTGTAGCTGCCATTTCACCTTTTTCTAATACTGAAACCTTATTGCATATTTGTCTAACAACCGACATTTGGTGAGTGACAACAATTATAGTTATCCCAAATTTTTCATTTATTTCTCTTAATAGTGACAAAATAGACTTTGTAGTTTTAGGATCAAGAGCTGAAGTTGCTTCATCACAAAGTAATATTTTAGGATTTAGAGCAAGCGCTCTTGCTATGGCAACCCTCTGCTTTTCACCTCCGCTCAAGGATTTAGGTCTTTCGTTAATTTTATGTTTTATCCCAACTATTTCAAGTAACTCTTTTACCCTTTTATCTATTATCTCTTTTTTATATCCCCAACATTCCATAGGCAAAGCTATATTTTCATAAACTGTTTTTCTCTGCAAAAGAGAAAAATGTTGAAATATCATTCCGATATTTTTTCTAAATTCTCTAATCTCACTTTTTTTATGATCTTTCACCTCAAACCCATCAACTTTTAAACTACCCTCACCATAAGTTTCAAGGCCATTTATACACCTTAAAAGTGTTGATTTGCCTGCACCACTTTTGCCTATAAGCCCATATATATCTCCATCTTCAATATTTATATTAATACCATTTAAAACATTAATCTTACCATAAGACTTCTGCAAACCTAAAATATTAATCATAGTATAATTCCACCTTCCACTAAAATCCAACTTGCGTAATTACATCATTTAAAGCCTTAAGAAGATTAAAATACCTCCATAATTAATCTTTTATACCTTTTTACAAAAAAAAAACATATTTATTCCTTTGTTCCTTTATTTTTTCATAAACCCCAAATTATCATAACTTCGTTTTTATTGTACATAAAAAAAAAAAAATAGACAATTACTATTGGAAAATACAATAGTGATTGTCTTTACAATTGGAAATATTGATAACCATTTCATGCATTTCGTAGGTTTCGTTTGAAATACCTTTAATGGTTACTTCTTTGGTTCTTGTCACATGGACCATATTTATCTCTGCTACAAGGTGTTATATATTTTTATTAACATAATATTTCTATGTTGATAATCGATCTTTTATGAAATATCAACATTTGCAAACTTATCTATAGAATGCCCTAGCTTTTTAATAAATTCTCAATATCAGTCTTTATTTTTGATAGAGAGACTATAGGCGCATATCTCTTAATTACCTTCCCCTGAGAATCAATTAAAAACTTAGTAAAGTTCCCTTTTATTTCATTACTTATAAGACCTTTTGCCTCATTCTTTAAAAATTTAAACAATGGATGTTCTGTTTCTCCATTCACATCTATTTTTTCAAACATAGTAAAAGAGACTCTATAATCCGTTTGACAAAACTCTTGCATCTCTGCACTACTTCCTGAAAATTGCTTTGAGAATTGAGTACACGGAAATCCTAATATCTCTAAACCTGCTTGTTTGTATTCCCTGCCTAATTCTTCTAAATCTTCAAGCTGAGGTGTTAATCCACATCTAATTGCAGTATTTACAACTAAAACCACTTTACTTTTGTATTCCTCCATTTTTATTTCTTCACCATTATCCTTTTCTGCTGAAAAATCATAAAAACCCATATAAATTACGTCCTTTCTTATCAAATTTTAAAGTAAAAACTCCTACTGTATAACCAGTGAAATTTTAACATCATTTTTCATAGCATATTGGGTAATAAAGGCCATGATGCCATAAAAAAAAAACAAATATTTATATCCATATAATAATCACAATTGTGTCTTTAATCAATTATACATTATATAAATATAAGGTACTAGTCACCTTTGAAAAATCAGAAATTAATTTTTCTTGTTGATTTTTCCATTCTTCTCATTAGTAGTTGTATTTTTAAAACCCTCATAATTCTTTCCGAAGCATTTTCTAATAAAATATCGCAATTCTCTATAGACTCTTCAAGCTTCATAGGTTTATCTACAATAGAAAAAATACTAGTAAAGCCCTGGTCATAAAGTGTCTCTGCACCCTTTCCTATGCCTCCCGCTATGGCAATCACTGGTATATTATATTTTTTAGCTATTTTGGCTACACCGAAAGGTGTTTTTCCAAAAGCAGTTTGATAATCTATCATACCCTCTCCTGTAAAGACTAGATCTGCATCTTTTATACTGTGCTCTAGGTTTGTAGTCTCAATTACAATATCTATTCCCCTTTTAAGTTTCGCATTCAAAAATGCAAGAAGCCCTCCTCCAAGTCCGCCAGCAGCTCCAGTGCCTGGATATTCTTTAATTGAAATACCTAAACACTTTTCTACCACAGCAGCATAGTGAGATAAATTATTATCTAAGGTAATAATCATATCTTCATCAGCACCCTTTTGAGCACCGAAAATATAAGACGCACCTTTCTCTCCGCAAAGTGGATTGTCCACATCACAGGCGGCAACAATATTACATAGCTTTAATCTACTATCAATTAATGATAAATCTATGGACTTAAGTTTATTTAAATTCCCACCACCAAAGCCTATTTCGCAACCATTTTCCTCTAGAAGCTTTACACCCAATGCACTTAGCATGCCAGCACCTCCATCATTAGTTGCACTACCACCTATGCCAATTATAAAATTTCTACAGCCCCTATCCAGTGCATGCACTATTATTTGCCCAGTTCCATAGGTTGTTGCTTTCATTGGATTTCTTTCTTCTTTAGATACTAATGTTATTCCAGATGCCGCAGCCATTTCAATTACTGCAGTAGTTCCATCCCCAAGTATGCCATAAAAGGCTTCAACGGTCCTCATAAGTGGATCTTTTACTTTTAAATGTATTAGTTTTCCACCAGTAGCATCTACAAGTGATTGAACCGTACCCTCTCCACCATCGGCCATAGGTACCTTAACTATTTCCACCATGCCTAATACCTTTCTTATTCCTTTTTCAATACTTTCACATACCTCAAGGGCGGAGAGACTTCCCTTAAAAGAATCCGGTGCTATAACTATTTTCATATTACTACCTCCAAAGGTTATATTAAAATCCAGCACAGAGTTAAAATTACCCACCCCAAAACCATGTATTTCTTATTAGAATTCATACTTATGCCCCCCTTGTTGTAAAACATTCTACTAACATAATTCAACAACAACCCACTTTTCCCTTTTAAAATTATAAACCCTTTATTTAATATAAAAAAAATACTATAATTAATAAGAAAAATATATTAACTATAGCAAAAAATAAATAATACTAAAAGCAAACCACTTCAACTATAAATTCACGTAAGGTTTGTCTATAAATAAGGAGTTTATGCATGCGAAAAAAAGATATACTAGAGTTAAAACGCCGTTTTAAAAAAGAACAATGCACCTTCACTAAAATGTGTGGCTGCTATGTTAATGGAGAAAAACATACTATTTTAAAATTTAGAGAAAGCTTTCTAAATTTAGATGAGGAGGAGTACTTTAAATACTTAGAAATTGCTAAAAAAATACTTTCTGGAACTATTGGGAATAATATTTTAGAACTTAACTTTGAAACTAATGAAGATTTTACAAATGAGCGACAAATTTCTCTTATGCAGCTTAAAAACAGTCAATTAAAAGATGACGCTATTCTCGATAATTTTTATGATTTAATTATAGCTAATTATGATTATACTGGTAATTTTTTAATACTGTTTTTTCATGATGCTTATGATGTTATCGCCAAAACCAAAGATAATTTAAAGATAGATGAATCTGAAGAAGTATATGAATATGTGTTATGTGCAATATGTCCAGTTTCACTTTCAGAGCCAGGTCTTAGATACTTTGAGCAGAAAAATGAAATAAGATCACGATCGCGAGATTGGGTAGTTGAGGCCCCAACTAATGGCTTTGTGTTTCCTGCTTTCATTGATCGTAGCTCAGACGTTAATTCTATTATGTATTACACAAAAAATGCAAAGGATACACATACTGAATTAATGGAGCATGTTTTAGGGTGCCTCCCAAAACAAACTGCTACGGTGCAAAAAGAAACCTTTCAATCAATTATTAAAGATTCTTTTAGCTTCGATGAGAATAAAGCTGATAAAATTTTTATGGACGTACAAGAAAACCTAAGCACTATGATAGAAGAATATCATTCTCTAAATACTGATAAAGATTGTGAACCTATAAGCTTAACAAAGAAGGATATACAAAACCTTTTAATAGAAAGTGAAGTTCCAGGCGAAATTACTACTATTATCGAAAACTCCTATGTAGAAAACTTTGGTGATGATATCCCCTTAGCAAAAAATTTAATTGATGCTAAGGCTCTTAATGCAAATGTACAAAGAAAAAAGGAAGAACGCCTTCACAAGCAAGTAGAAATACTCCAAGCTAGACTTGATGAAATTAATCAAGAGAATACTATAGCTATTGAACCTCCCCTGTCTACAGAAGTTAGTGATGATAATGTGGTTTTAGAAAATAGTAATGTCATCCCTCAGTATGATGTTATAGTCCAAGTAAAACCCGAAAAAGTATCTCAAATAAAATCTCAAATAATTAATGGCCAAAAGTGTCTAGTTATTCCTATTAATGACAATGAACAAACTACAGTTAATGGTATAGATAATTTGATTTAAAATAAAATCATCTGATAACACTTATTAAATTTACAATTATTTGCTTTGAACCTGACCCCATAGAAAAAAACTGGAAACAGTTTTTTCTTGCTAACGTACATAGATTTGTGTATATCAAATCTATGTACCTTCCTTTTTGAATAAATAACTGGTATTTATGGTATAATTAATTTGTTATTTATACATTTTATGACATTGTAACATGTATATTAAACTATAAAAATACAAATTTTATATAGAAATAGAGGATGGTTGGGTAAAATGCATAAATTCGAAAAATTAATCATTATAACTTATATAATATTCATTTCAGTAACATTTTTTGCATTTAATAAAAAAACTGATGTTTTAACAGCTACTAAAGGTATTTTAAACTTAAAAAAAACAAATTACAACTCAAACAAATCAATTAAAATCACAGGACAATGGGAGTTATATTATGGTAAACTTCTAACCCCAAAGGAAGTTCAAAATACAAAAGTTGTAAACTATTATACTATTCCAGGCCGCCTTAATAATCAGGGGTTAGGCAAGTTAACATCAGGATATATGACCTTACATTTAAAAATTGATGTTCCAAAAGATGATGTCTATGGAATTAAAATAGACAGTATGTTTACAGCTTCAGACATATGGATAAACGGGGTTTATTATGGTGGTCATGGCAAGGTCGGTAAGAATTTTTCAGATGAAAAAGCTATATATAGACCACAATATTTATTTTTTAATTCTAACAATGAAGCAATAGATATTGTTATTAATACAAGTACTTTTAGAGATATTGAGCCTAATTTACTCTCTCCCCTCTTCGGTACGAAAGATCAAATAATGGACAACCTTTATAAAAGTCTTCTATTAGACATAACTACAAATACAATACTTTTATTTATGTTTATATTTTTTAGTGGTTCATATTTTACGGTTAATAGGAAAAAAGAAAATCTATATTTTGCAATTATATGCTTACTTATGTTTTTAAGAGGACTTTTTATAAACAGCAGAATATTTGTACAAATATTCCCAAATACCCCCTATGAACTTCTCAGTAAAATTGCAGCTCTTACCTTTTACCTTTTTATAACCTTTTATGTTTTGTTTTTAAATGATGTATTCGATAATAAGATAAAATTAAAAAAAGCCTCTATTATATTTGGGACAATGTTTACTGCAATTTGTTTATTCACTAATAATACCGTTTATGATAGACTTGGCACTTTGGGGCAAGTTAGTTGCATTATAATTATTATATATATATTATATTTTCTTATTAAAGAATCCTATAATAAAAATGAGAAAGCTCAATCTAATTTGCTTTCATTTACAATACTTGCTATAGCCACAATAAATGATATTTTGGTATATACCTCAATTTTAAACAGTTCTTATTTAATTGAATATGGAATGTTATTATTTGTAGCAATAGAATTTATATTAATAATGAAGGATAATTCCCAGGAACATAAGAAGTTAGATAAATTGTATAAGGATGGCATGACAGGTCTATATAATAATGAATACATAAAGGATGTTTTAGCTAAAGAAATAAGTAGTACTGCTATCTTTTCTTTAATTATGATTGATATTGACGATTTCAAAAAAATAAATGATAATTATGGACATCTGTTTGGAGATAAGGTTATTACGGAGGTGGCTGGAAAATTAGAAACCATAGTAGGCAATCAAGGTTACGTAAGTAGATATGGTGGAGATGAATTTCTAATTGTACTGCCAAAACTTTCAAAACAGGATGCAGTTAATATATCAAATTTGATAAGTATTAGCGTAAAAAGATTAAATGAGTATTATGCTAACGATTTTTGTATATCTTTGAGTATAGGTGTATATGAAAATCAAGTTGAAACTGTTGATGATTGCATAAATATTGTGGATAGTTTACTATACAAAGCTAAAAAACAAGGAAAAAACTGCTTTGTGGTTAGTTAAATAGCAAAATAAATTATATTCTTACAATGCAAATTATCAATATTTTTTTAATTAAGCTTTTATAGAAAAACAAATATTTAGTAACCAATTTTTCATGTATTGCCTTATTTAATGTATGTAAACTGTAAATTTAATATGTTAAAATAAAACTACCTTAAATGGTGAATTCATGATTTTCAATTAAATATGGCTTAAGTATATTTTGAAACTATTAATTAAATTTGTTTTTATATAATAATTATAATTAGAAAAAGGAGTCCCGTTATGAAAAAAATAATAATAATTTTTACTGGTGGAACAATATCTATGAAAAAAGATAAAAAAAGCAATGCAGCTATACCTGCTATGAGTGGCCAAGATATATTAAAGTTGACTCCAGGTATGGAGAGTATGGCGGATATTCAGTTTTTAGATTTTGGTATGATGCCTGGCCCGCATATTACTCCAGAGAATATGCAAGAATTATCAACGTTAATAAATGGGAAATTAGAAAATGAGGGTTATGATGGCGCAATAGTTACTCATGGCACAGATTCACTGGAGGAAACTGCATATTTCGTAGATTTGACTTATAATGGCTTTAAACCTGTAATCTTTGTAGGTTCAATGAAAAACAGTTCCGAAACAGGATGGGATGGACCTTCTAATCTAATAAGTGCGGTACATACAGCAATATCTGATAAAGCAAACGATAGAGGTGTTATGGTGGTAATGAGTGAAGAGATTCACGCTGCTTCCCAAGTAACTAAGACAAATACTCATACACTAGATACATTTAAAAGTATGGATTGCGGCCCTATTGGTTTTGTAGAAAACAATAACGTACATTTTTACTATAATTACACTAAAAAGCAGTGTATACCTACAGAAAAAATCGATAGTAATATAGATATTATTAAATGTGGATGTGGCATGGACGATCATCTTTTAAGATTATGTGTGGATTATGGAACACATGGAATAGTAATGGAAGCAATGGGAAGAGGTAATATCCCCCCTAAAATGGTCTCTGGAGTTGAGTATGCTTTAAGTAAAAACATACCCGTTATTTTAGTTTCAAGATGCTTCATGGGTAGAGTTCTTGATGATTACGGCTACGAAGGGGCTGGTAGGGAACTTACTGAAAAAGGGGTAATTCTTGGAGGTAATCTTTCTGGACAAAAGGCTAGAATCAAGTTAATGGTGGCCCTAGGATATACAAATAATTTATCTGAAATCAAGAAAATCTTTGAAGAAAATTATTATTAATTATAAAAGTAATGCATCATTGTAGGAGGAAAATTTGTGGACACTACAGATTACAAAATTATTCAGATACTTTTAGAAGATGGAAGAATACCTATGAAGGAACTAGCAAAAATGGTATCCTTAAGTGCTCCTGCTGTTGCGGAGAGAGTAAAGAGACTTGAGGAAGAAAACATCATAACGGGATATAAAGCGGAAATAAATTATGCTAAACTGGGGAAAAAAATTAATGTGCTTATAAACGTAGGTGTAAATGTTCAGAGAACAGGAAAGTTTATGGAATTTGTAAGTAGTGAGGATTCTATAATAGAGTGCTATCATGTTACCGGACCATACTGTAAGATTTTGAAGGCTAGGCTTGAGGATATTGAAAGTCTAGAAAAACTTGTTGGTAAGATACAAATGTTTGGAAATACTGAAACATTTATAATACTTTCTTCAGTAGAAAAAGAACATATACTAAATCACGAGAAAAATATTTAATAAAATAGGAGGAGAATAATATGGATATGAATAAGTTAAATCTCCAGCGTAAAGAAATAGAAGAAGTTTATGGTAAAATAAGCCCCTTTGAACTTAAGGATAAATTAATTGATCTTGCTGAGGAATCAAAGAAAAGTGGTACACACTCACTACTGGATGCAGGTAGAGGAAATCCTAATTGGATTGCAGCGTCCCCAAGAGAAGCTTTTTTTACTTTTGGTCAATTTGCAGTTGAAGAAAGTCGAAGTGTCTGGAGTGAGTACGATTTAGCAGGGATGCCAAGTAAGGAAGGAATTGCAGGACGTTTTATAGCTTACACAAAAAAACATCAAGATGCACCAGGAATTGAACTTCTTTGTAAAATGATTAATTATGGTGTAACAGTGAAAGGATTTAATTCTGATGATTGGATTTATGAATTAGTAGATGGAATTATTGGTGATAATTATCCGCAACCAGATAGAATGTTAAGTCATGTTGAAAGAGTAGTTAATGACTATCTTATTCAGGAACTATGCTATAATGAGCCACTTGAAGGAAAATTCAAGACCTTTGCAGTTGAAGGTGCAACAGCTGCAATGTGCTATATTTTTGATACATTAATTGCAAACAATATATTGTCAAAGGGAGATAAAATCGCACTTATGGCACCAATTTTTACTCCATATCTTGAAATACCACATTTACCACGCTACAATTTTGAAGTTGTTGAAGTTTCAGCTGATGAAACAAATGAAGATGGTATACGCACATGGCAATATTCTGAAAATGAAATTGAGAAAATAAGAGATTCAAGTATAAAGGCATTGTTTATAGTTAATCCAAGCAATCCAGCTTCCGTTGCAATGAAAGCAGAAACTGTTAAACAGTTAAAAAATATTGTAGACAATGATAATCCGGATTTAATGATCATTTCAGATGATGTTTATAGTACTTTTGTAGATGAATTTCGTTCATTAATGGCTGATTTGCCATACAATACCATCGGAGTATATTCCTATTCAAAATATTTTGGAGTAACAGGCTGGCGTCTTGGAACTATTTCACTTTATGAAGACAATGTCTTTAATAAATTATTAAGAGAGCAAGATGAAGATAAAAAAGAAAGAGCAAGAAGACGATACGGTGGAATTTCTACTGATCCTGATAACATTCTTTTTATTGATAGAATTGTGGCAGATAGCAGGCAAGTTGCTCTTAATCATACTGCAGGTTTATCCACACCTCAGCAAGTACAAATGGCATTTTTCTCATTATTTGCTATAGTTGATAAAGAAAATAGATATAAAAAATTAACAAAAACTATTTGCCGTCGCCGTAAGAAACTTCTGTTTGAAGGCTTAGGATTAGATTTACAGGTAAATCCTTTCGATGCATCTTACTATACTCAATTTGATTTACTAGAGTGGGCAGGTCGAAATTATAATGAGGAATTTGTGCAATATTTACAAGCTAGTTTTAAACCTGTAGACATTCTTATACGCCTAGCAGAGCAATCTTCTATCGTATTATTAGGTAGTAGTGGATTCCATGGTCCAGAGTGGGCAATCAGAATATCCCTTGCAAATCTTAACGATGAATCTTATTCTAAAATTGGGAAAGTTCTGCATAAAGTTATGGAAGACTATGCAAAAGAATGGAATGAATCTAAAACCACGTAATAGGTATACTTTGTTTTCTGCATAAAAAGGCACCCTAACTTAGGGTGCCTTTTTATGCATTATAATTTACTAAATGTCTAAAAGATACTTTAATTTTAAAATAAATTTCTATATTAGGCTTTAATTGAAATTTTAATAATTTCCTTGTGCATGCATTGCTTGTGCTACTTTAACAAATCCTGCAATATTAGCTCCTGCAACTAGATTATAACCAAATCCAAATTCCTCAGCAGAATTTTTGCAATTATTATATATATTGATCATAATTGCATGTAATTTTGCATCCACTTCCTCTGCAGTCCATGATAATCTCATGCTGTTTTGACTCATTTCAAGTGCTGATGTAGCAACTCCACCTGCATTTGCAGCTTTAGATGGACCTACTTTAACTCCCATTTCTAAGAAGTAATCAACCGCTTCATTAGTACATGGCATATTAGCACCTTCACAAACAATTTTTATTCCATTTGCAACTATTTGTTTAGCGTGTTCAATTCTAATATCATTTTGTGTTGCACATGGTATTACTATATCAACTTTAACGTTCCATGGTTTTTCTCCAGCGTGGAATTCACAACCATACTTGTCAGCATAGTCTTTAACTCTTGCGCCCTTATTAACGTTTAACATTTCAACTAAATAATCGATTTTTTCACCTGTAACTCCAGCTGGATCATATATGTATCCGTCTGGTCCAGATAGTGTTACTACCTTACCGCCAAGCTCTGCAACTTTTTTACAAACACCCCAAGAAACGTTACCAAAGCCTGAAGCAGCTACTGTTTTACCCTTGAAATCTATTCCTTCATGTTTAAGCATTTCTTGGCAAAAATAAGTTATACCGAATCCAGTAGCTTCTGGTCTTATTAAACTTCCACCATATGCCAAACCTTTTCCTGTAAGAACTCCATTTTCAAAAGTTCCTTTGATTCTTCTATATTGACCATATAAGTAACCAATTTCACGTCCACCAACACCAATATCTCCAGCTGGAACGTCTACATCTGGTCCTATATGTCTATATAGCTCAGTCATAAAACTTTGGCAGAATCTCATTATTTCATTATCTGATTTTCCTTTTGGATCGAAATCGGAACCCCCTTTACCTCCACCTATTGGAAGTCCAGTTAATGAATTCTTTAAGATTTGTTCAAATCCTAAAAATTTAACTATTCCTATGTAAACTGAAGGATGAAATCTTAAACCACCTTTAAAAGGTCCAATACATCCGTTAAATTGCACTCTAAATCCACGATTAACTTGATTAACTCCTGCATCATCTATCCATGGCACTCTAAACATAATTTGTCTTTCTGGCTCACAGAATCTTTCTAAAAGATTTGCTTCAATGTACTCTGGGTGTTTTTCTAAAACTGGTCCAAGTGACCCTAATACCTCTTCTACTGTTTGTAAAAATTCAGGTTCATTAGAATTCCTCTTTTTCACATTTTCTAATACTTGTTGAATATAAGCTTTTGTCTCCATGTTATTCCTCCTAAAAATTTCGGCTAATGAATAAATAAAATCGTTTACATGATTACAATATAAATTATAACACACAAATAAATAAATTAAACATATTATCAATATATTCATAATTAATTAAGAAATAATCAATTTTTGATTATTAAATAAAGATTTCGTGCTTATGGAACTTGATTCACCTAAAAAAATTAGGTGATATTTATGCTATTCATCATATTTATAGTATTATAATCTAATAGAAGCACCCTAATATAGATTAAATAGTTGCCTAAGAAACTATTTTGGTGTATAATAGTTTCTTAGGCAACTATTTTGAGAGGAGAAAAATATGCGTGAAATAATAGGAAGAAATATTTCAATATTATATAGGAATGAAAATAATTTTGTAGATGCCAGGCTAAAAAATCACAATCTAAATAAAGTTCAAGCTGAAGTATTGTTATTTTTAAGGGATAATAATGGGGCTAACATAACCGAAATAAATGAATTATTTTTATTTAATAAGGCCACTATAACAAAAATAATCACCCATCTTGAAAAATATAATTATGTTAACAGAGTAGTTAGTGAAAGTGATAGACGAGAAAAGGGCATATATTTAACCGATAAAGGAATAAATATGTTTGCTAGTATTACAAAAATCTTAAAAGCATGGAATGATATTCTAATTGATCACATTCCCAGCGTTGATATTGAAACAACAAAAAGTATACTAGCCAAAATGGTAGATAATCTAACCACATTAAAGGAGAATTAACAATGAAAGACAATATGTTTAAACTAGGGAATATGGATATAAAGAAGCTGATTATAAAAATGTCATTGCCAGCAATGCTGTCTATGATTGTACAAGCGCTATATAATATTGTAGACAGCGCATTTGTAGCAAAAATATCAGAGCAAGCACTTACGGCATTATCCATAGCTTTTCCAATACAACTTATAATAGTATCAATATTTGTAGGGCTTGGAGTAGGGATTAACTCATTTATGTCAAGAAATCTTGGCGCTGGAAACAAAGATGCTGCCATAAATACGGCGGAACATGGATTTGCAATAGGTATTGGCTTGTGGGTTATACTTGCCATTTGCTCAGCATTTGTACCCAAAATGTTTTCTAAGCTGTTTACTGATGACCCTGTTGTTATTAAATATGCAGTACAATATACTAGGATTATAATGCTGTTTTCATTTGGTAGCATTATATCAGAAGTGTGTATGAATATTTTAAGATCTAGTGGTGATATGTTAAGTTCTATGAAAATACAATTATTAGGTGCAATAACCAACATTGTTCTTGATCCAATTCTTATTTTCGGATTGTTATTTTTCCCAGAATTAGGTGTACAGGGGGCAGCAATAGCCACGGTGATTGGTCAAATATGTGCTATGCTATATGCACTTAAATTGGTACTTAGAAATAAAAGCGGTCTACAACTAAATTTAAAGAAATTTCATTATAGCAGCAGCATCACAGGTGAAATATTCAAAGTTGGAATCCCTGCTATGTTTATGCAGATGTTGGGATCTATAATGGTGTCTGGTATCAATTTGATTTTAGCAGGATTTTCTGGAACTGCTGTTGCAGTATTTGGCGCATACTATAAATTACAATCTTTTATATATATGCCTGTATTCGGTTTGACACAGGGTATTATGCCTATAATTGGGTATAATTATGGAGCGGAAAATAAGCATCGGGTAGTGGAAACCATCAAGTATGGTTGCATATTTGCATGCGCAATAATGCTGGTTGGTACTACTGTATTTATGATTTTTCCCAGGCCTCTGCTTATGTTATTTAGCAGTACAGCACAAATGGATGCAATTGGGATTCAGTGTTTGAGAATTATCAGTATAGGTTTTGTATTTTCTGGAATTGTAATAGTTCTTTCCACCGTATTTCAAGCCCTTGGCAAAGCACAAGCAAGCCTTGTTATATCTTTTACAAGACAAATTATTATTTTATTACCATTGGCATTTATCTTAAGCAATTTAATTGGATTAACCGGAATATGGATAGCGTTTCCAATAGCAGAAGGGGTTTCTTTTATAATTTCGGGGTACTTTTTAATTAAAGTATATCGAGAAAAAATTCGAGATTTAGAGGTGGAAATAAAGATTGATAGTAGTTGCAATTTAGTAGAAGAAATGTAAGAAGAATTATTACATTTCTTCTACTAATGAAACAGTAAATAAAAGGGATACTGGTGATTTTAACCAGTACCCCTTTTATTTACTGTTTTAATTTATGTAGATTGAGTTTTCCTATTTTTTACTCAGTTCCCCTTATTACTTTTAGCCATTATATCCTTAATCATTTCTAAATTATCAGTAAGATTACTTAGAACCAATACCGCCTGACCTATCTTGTCATCACCTTTTATAAGCTTGTTTTTAACAAATATCTTTTTAATTTCATCTAAGCGTATTTCTTCTTCACTATTTAAACAGCAAGCAAGCTCTTTCCACTTAAGCATATTGGCCTCTGCTCCAGTTGTTAATGTTTGAGAGTCATTCTCATAGCTTCCAAGTATTTTCTCAAACAATTCTTCATCATTCATAACTGAAACAACATTCTCTGCAATCTTATTCATATTTCTATAAGAACCTTGAAGTTTAAACGGTGGTTCATTCCTATACTCATCAGCTTGAGATGCTGAATATATATATTCCATGTTTACTTTTAACACTATATCCCGTGCTTTAAACAACTTTTGTATAACGCCAATATATTCATTAAGCTCATCTATTGAATAAGTACCCTCAAAATTAACTTTTTCTCTTTCTACTCCACTGGCCATTTCAATAAGACCATATAAATCCTTCCGGCTTCTATTGGAAAGCTTACTAAGTACAGGACTGGAAGTTAAGCTATTCTCAATATAACTAAGCTTAAATGCTTCCTCATTCTCACGAAGCATATCTCCAAGATTGTATACATCTGCTCTATTGGAGAGCATATCTGGCACTTTGAATTTTTCACCACTTTCTGTATAAGGGTTACCCGCCATAACGATAGCTACCTTTTTACCTCTTAAATCATAAGTTTGTGGTGTACCATTGTATACCCCTTCAATCTTTCGTTGACCATCACATAAGGATATGAATTTCTGTAAGAACTCTGGATTACAGTGCTGAATATCATCAACATATATCATTACATTGTTTCCCATCTTTAATGCAAGGTTGAGCTTTCTTAGTTCATCCCTAGCACTAATATTACTCGCCATGGCAGGATCTAAAGATGTCACTTGGTTTCCTAGCGCGGGCCCATTAATTTTAACAAGAATAATACCAAGTTTACTAGCTATATACTCCATCAAAGTAGTTTTACCATAACCCGGTGGAGAAACTAAAAGTAACAATCCCATTAAATCTGTTCGCTTATTTTCTCCTACAACGCCAATTTGTTTAGCTAGATTATTCCCTATTAACGGTAAATAAACTTTATCTATTAGCTTATTTCTAACAAATGATGAAAGTACTTTTGGTTTAAAATCATCTAAATGGAGCACATCTTTAAACTGCTCTACTAGTTCCTTTTTAATATTCTGGAACTTTAGATAATCATTAACCACTACCTCACTATAATATTTTAACTTATGCATAAATTTTGTATAAGATATTGTATATATGCCTCCATTAATTACTCCGTGAGTTCCAACCAGTCCCTTTATATCTGTTTGAGTCTCTACATTGATAACTCTACCTAAACTAGCATTATTCTCAATTAGCATAACAATAACTTCATCAAGCGCCCCTGATAATTCTTCCTCGTCCAAAGCTTTAAATATACTGCTATTGTCTATTACATCCAATCGATAAGCATTAACCCATTCTTTAATAAGATAGAAAACTCCTTCTATATCTTTTGTACTATTTTTAACTGATATTGAGAATTCATCAAAAGCATTCTTATCTCGTAAATAGTTCATAAATCCATCATATATTTTTTTAGCTTCCTTACTAACTACAAAATCTTCACCTTGCATAATCTCCATGCAAAGATATTCTGCCGCATCAGGGATATATTTGTTATCAAAGAAGGTTATGTCCTTATAGATGTTACTCAGTTTTTCAATTATATATGGAACATAGTTCTGCAAATTAGGTAATGATTTGAAATATAACTGAACCTTAGCTAATTCTTTTAAACGAACTGTCAGCAGCTTTTTAGCTTCATCATCAACTAAACGATTCCAAAACAATCTAGCTAAAGCTCTAACTGGGCTTTTATATATTAATAAATCAATATTGTAATGAAGTTCAAGTAGTATTTTTAGTATCTTTGCTCCATCACTATCATGTATCCCTTTAGTGTAACCCTCTTGATATCTAGGCTCCATAAACTTTTGAACAATTTCAACTAGTTGTGTCTCCGTCTTTGAGTACAAAATATCTAATCTCTCAAATTCCATCTTTCTTGCTGCTTCAAAAACCGAATAAGCAAGGTATTCTGCCCTATAAACATCCACATTCTCTGATAGGATACTTTGGCCAAATACATGCTGATACTTGTTAATTTCCGGGTGTACTACCTTATCCAAAAAATCTGTTCCTGCTATGTGGTAATACAATTCATCATCCTTTTGTACTATGGAAAGATCTATAGCTTTCGTATTTACTGAGAAGTGATGTTTGCCCAATTTTATCACGCTGTCTCCATCTACATATAGCTCTTGCTTATCCTTCAAGTTGCGGATAGTATCCTCTTTTAGGGTCTTTAATATTGAACTAATCTCATCAGCCTTAACACTATCTCCCAGCTCTCTCAGCATTGATATAATATCCCGGGTCTTCTCTGCCATTATGTCTGTGGCAAGATATCCATTTATCTCTTCAATAGAATTGAAACCCTTTAACCTATTAGCTATTCCACTGATAATACGCTCAGACGAGTTAAATAATCCAACTAGTCGTTTATTTAACTTATCTAAAAGTGATTGTTTCTTACTTTCAAAAGCATTATATAACTCTTCTCTTTTTTCACTAAGTTTTATTACATAATCATCAAATTCAGCAAACTTCCCTTCGAGTTCCTGTATTTGAACCATAACCTTATTAAGATACTGCTCACATTTATCTACCGTATCTGAAATATCTAAATAATTTACTACAGCTTGACTAAGCAGTTTCATTTGGGAGTTAAACTGCAGTGTCATTTCCCTCTTAGAAAATTCCTCTACCCTAGACTTTACCCTTGCCTTTGCATTATTTAAAAGAGAAAATAATGAGGAAATCTTCTCAATTATCTCTGTTGTCATGGTAGGATCTTCAATCTTAAAGTTGCCTACAATATCTATAAGGATTTCTAAGTCCCTAGAGGTTTCATCCATCTTTTCTGTAAGCTCTTTTCCTTCTTTTGATTTATTAACCTTGTCAATGGCATCTTGTAATTTTTCTACTTTTTCTGCGTAAATCTTAAGTCCTTCAGGCTGTATTAAGAACTCAACACATTTCTTTGAAAATTCCTCATTTTTTTCTCGAGCTTCAGTATCAAGTGCATCAACAATGGAAAGGTCCGTGTATCTTAATTCCCTTAGTGAAACAATCTCCCCTCTAAGATTTCGTATATCTGAAAGTACTCTTACATATTCATCAACACAATCAAATGTTCCATATTGTAGTTTATTTAAAAGCTCCTCTGATTCATTTTTCACATCACTTATCTGCTTTTTGGTTGAGTTCTTTATTCTTACTACTTTTTCAAACTCACCTATTGCAAAAGTTGATGTCTCTTTTATACATAAAAGCACTTCTTTCAAATTATATGCTTCTTCTTTATCCACCCAAAAATACGTATCAATTATTTGCTGCGATTCTTTTACAATATCAAAATAAATACTCTGATAACCCTCACCCTTTTGAATGAGTTTAAATACAGTGGTACAATCAGCCATACACTTAACAATATCCTTATTACCGATATTAAAAAGAATGGAATCAGTGTTACCTTCACTCACATAGTTTTTGCCCACATAAGGGGTTTGCCATATCTGTATCATATGATTCTTTCTTGGTTCATTTTCATGTTTAAATACAATCATTTCACCATTATTGAAATGAGAGTATCCGCTACAAACAATTGGTGTTTCAATTATTTGCTCAATTATGTTATATGAATAAACTAAATATATGCCACTTTCCATATTATAAAAAATATACTGATAGTCTTCTCCATTAGATGAGCTAATCATCTGATCAAATACTGAATGCTCTACTGGGACATCAAATAATTTATATTCTCCACTTTGTAGATAATAACCTTTTGGGAAAATGAGTCCATGATTCCCAGGTAAAAGCATACAAGTATCTTTAATTGAATCAATTCTTATAATATTCTTTAATTTGTTGTTAAATACAAAGTACCTATAATCATTTTCCTTATAGGGCCTAATTTTAAGTATTACTATTTCACCTAAATCAGCATAGAATATTTCAGCATCATCAAGGTTCTGGTCCTTATCCTCCACAGGTTCAGAATAAATCCCCTTACCTGTCTGCGTATTATTCTCAACTTTGATTGTTAAATCTCCAGCAAGAGTTTCCACAAATACCTTATCCTGAATTGAAACATGAGGATGAGCACCCGTGCGTTGGTCATCACGCGATGCTTTAACAAAATTAAATTCATTGTCACTGACAAACTTAACTTCATGTTCACTTCTACAATCTACATATATTAGGGTGTCACCTTCAATTAGCCATTTGAAAGTTTTAACATCAGTTGCATTTTTTCCCGTTTGAAAAATCATATAGAAATATGGTTCTATTATAGTAAACTTAGCAAAAAACGTATTCTTATAATATTTATACAGATCATCAAAATCTTTCAAAAACTGCTGGTCACTAACTAAGTCAAGTGTCTGCTTTTGAAATGTACATTCTTTATATTTATAAATTGAAAATACATCACTGAGTTCCACCTTAGATTTAAGACCTATATTAACATTGTATCCAAAGATAAAGCAATCATCTACTGGTGCCATATCTCTAGGTATGCAATTATTCTCCGTTATAATTCTCTCACTGCTAAGAAGCTTTGTTTCAATAGAACCAAAAACTTCTTTTCTCGTAGTATTAAGGCTTTCAACACGCTGTTTTAAGTCATTGCCTTGTTTGGTAAGACGATTTTTAATAACCTCATATGTGCTACTATCCATATCTTTGTTTTTAATATTTATCTCTCTATCATCCAAATTTATCTACCTCATTCACGTGTAGTTTAGACCTATTTTCTTTTACTTGCCCTGTATAATATTTGCTGGCAAATTACCTACCCCAGCCTTATTTACAGTATCTAGAAGCTTTCCTAGCATTGTCTTATCAGAGCTACTGGCATCCTTCATCATCCTATTAACAGCACCAGCTATTGATAGGTTTTTCAAATCTTCTGATGTTATGTTAAATCTACCAGTTAACTCTTGTAATTGCTTCTTAAAGTACTCCGCATCACCTGTAATAAATGTCTCTTTAATATCAGTAAGTACTTCACTATTATTTACTAAACGGTCATAGGATTTACCTTGGGTAATTGATCCAATAATCTTATCAAAGAACATTGTTTCTCCTCCCACGATATCAATTTTTGCTGATTTAAGTGCTTCATTAATAACGGACGCTTGTGCCTGTGCAATATCCTTTTGAATATTGATACTGGCAAGTTCAATCTCTTTCTCTTTTTCAAGTTTAAGTTTAAATTCCTCATGCCCTCTACCAGCTTCATCTAATGCCTTCATACTATTAGCCTTTTCTTTAATTCCTTCTGCCTCTGCTAGGTATTTTTTCTTTAAGATATCAGCTTCAACAGTGCCTTCTTTCTCTTTTACATCAATCATAGCAGTATCACCTTTAGCCTGTGCTAAAGCTTTTGCTTCTATAACTCTAGACTGCGCTATACCACTAGTTGATTCTTCAAGAATTTTAGCATCAACAATAATCTTAATTGAGTCAGCTTCCTTTTGCGCGGCCTTAAGTTTAGCATCAGCATCAATAATGGTTTTCTCAGCTATACTTTCAGCTGCTTTTTTGGAAGCCTCTGCGGTCCTAACCTTAATAATACCATCTGTTTCTGCTTGCTGTTCCGCTTTTTTAATAGCTACAATTTTAATACGCTCAGCTTCTGCAATTACACGGGTATCCTTAATCTTCTCTTCTTCAACAGCAGTATCTTTCTCAACTGCTACTCTCTCTCTTATAACTATCTGAATATTTTTCTTTTCAACTTCTACTGCTTTCTCCTTTTCAATAACGGCTAGTTCAACTAATTTTTCTTTCTCCGTTCTTTCAAGCAATCTTTTTTTATCAACTCTTTCAGTTTCAATTGCGTCTGTGCTTTCTTTTGCTTTCAGTGCAACAATAACTTGTCTCTCTTTATTTTGCTCTGCAATTTCAATTTCTTCATCAGATTTAACTCTTGCAAGCTCAGACTTTAATCTCTCTTCTTGTCCTACTTTTTCCGCTTCTGCCGTTTCTCTAGAATTAATAATAGCGATTTCTCGTTTCTGCTTTGCTTCTGCTTCTGCATTTTGCTTTTCAAGTTCTAATATTGCCTCTCTTGCAGATACATCCTGTTGCTTTATAGTTTTCTCTTTTTCTCTCTGTATCTGATTAGCTAATATTAACTGTCTAGCCGTAAGCTCAGTTATTTTCTTAATACCCTCTGAATCTAAGATATTATTACAATTCAATAAGTTAACATCAGTTTGTTCAAGATAATCAATAGCAGCATCATCCATAACATAACCATTTAAATCCGTTCCAATAATTTGAAGGATTTCATCTTTAAAAGTCTCTCTTTCAGTATATAGCTGAATAAAATCAAATTTCTTACCAACAGTTTTTAAAGCTTCTGAGAACTTAGAATCAAAAAATTCCATCAGTGTTTTTGGATCAGATGCCTTCTGACACCCTAATAACTGAGCCACTTTTAGTACATCTTCTCTTGTTTGATTTACTCTAACAAAAAATACAACCCTAATATCAGCTCTTAGATTATCTTTACAAATAAGACCATCTTTACCTTCTCTAGCAATCTCTACTTTTTTAACTGAAATATCCATGATTTCACGTTTATGTATTATAGGTACTACAAAAATACCGCCAAAGCACACTCTATTGCCACCAATTCCATTTCTTATTATAACCTTGCTTTGATCCACCTTATGGTAGAACCTAGAAAACAATGCTAATAAACCAACGATTACTATTACAACTACACCTATACTAACTAACATAACCTGAACCGAATAACTCATTTTATCACTCCTTCATTTTTAACAATATAATACACATTTTTATCAATGTCTTTTCTCAAAACAAATGCAACCTGATCTTTATTAAATGACTCTAAATCATATTGTGATTTTACATTTATCACCACAGAAGCTCCATCCCTTTTTATTTCTGCCTGACCTAGTCGTCCATTTTTAACCTGGCACTTAAGTATGCATAATTGCCCAATTAGTTCATCACCTCTGTTATCTTGCATACTGCTATACTGCAAAATAACTTTTATAGGAAATGACACAACCTTAGTAATAACCATACTAATCATCATGGCTGGTATTAATAATACTGTATTCACTAACCCTCCAGTAGTTATGGGTAAGTAATACATTAGCATAGATATAATCCAAAAATTCAATATTAATATACTGAAAACAAACATAAATGGTAATTCCGCTGCATTCAGAAATCCTAATAGTGCAATGAGTGGGCCTGAAGTATCACCAGCATCTAAATCTAAATCTAAATCTAAAAAATCAAAGTCTAAGACACCAATAATAACAATAATCCAATACAGCACTACCAACATTAACAATACAGTGGGTATAATATTTATCCCTGTAAAAGCATTTTTTAAAAGTTCTGGCATAATAACCTCCTTTTTCACCCTCTCAACTGTACTTTCTCTACATTTATGGAATGATAGTCCTCAATTACCATTAAATTATTTATTATACATATATATTATTATATTAAGGTTCAAATGTAAATAATAAGAATTTAAATAGTGTCAACCAGATACTTTTCCTTTCACTTCTAATCTGTGGAACGGGTCCTATAGCCATCAACTAATAAGTCTAATAAATGTTAATTTTGTTATATAATATTTTCAAGTAGAAAGAGGGACGGCAATAACAATTAAGAAAATTGTTAACCCGTCCCTCTACATATATCTTATAATTTAATATTGGAAAATTCATAGTTTAAATAATATGAGGTTTGCTAAGATGCCACTTGCCACGTGGGCAATGTCATCAAGCTAAGAATACACAAAATGGAAAATAAAACAT
>CAYXOL010000034.1:0-52995 GCA_964467165.1 uncultured Clostridium sp. | reverse complement strand
GGAATTCTAAGAATGAGTGAGATATCGAGAGTAATTTATAATATAGAGAGGAAGGAAAATAGTATGGAAATGAAAGTAACACAAGATCCAATGGGAACACATTTAGATTGGAAGCACGATGGTGTTACACCGGTGATGATTGATTGGTTTTGGAGTAATATGGAAAAGTCATTTCTTTTGTGGCATCCAGCTGAGCATGAACCACTAACCTGGGTAATACCACCTAAACATGGTAATCCAATAGGATCGGTACATTTAGCACCACAAACTTGGACAGATGGAACACGTCAAAATCTATATATTAGATTTGAAAATCCTGCAACAATTCCTGAAGAAGTAAAAAAATATATTATTTATGAACACTGTGTAGTTGTAGCAGGACTGGGATTCGGACCAGAAAGTTTGAACGTAGAAGAGCCTATGGGATACCGTATACACCAATGGCAAAAAACTGATTATGGCGTGGTTGGTAAATCATCAGGAATTGGTATGAAAAAGAAAGAAACTCCAGAACAGGGGATAGTATGGTCAAAACATTGTGGAGAAGAGGTTGGAAATTGGGGAGTATTCTTACCGCAAATGTATAATTTGTTTAAGGTTGTTACTAACACTGAGTACAATCCATATTCAGATCTTACTGTTGAAGGAAAAGGGAAAGAACTTAAATATAAATATATTAAATAGAATCTTAAACAAAAATAAAAGCCTTGATATTTCAAGGCTTTTATTTTTGTTTAAGATTCTAATGTTAGAATTTCAGGAGGCTATCTACTTTAATAATTTAATGAATAGAGTATAATTAGATATAAAGTGATTAATGTGTTAATATATGATATGGAATCTGGTAGTTTTAGGAGGCAGAATATGGAAAAGAGATTTTATGAAATAGACAATGTAATTAAGCAAGAACTTAAAGAACTAAAAAACATAAAAGAAATAGAAGTAGACCCCATGTCTTTCAAAATATTAAATGCTTATAAAAGTATTATTGCAAGGCAAGAACAGGAGTTAATAAAACTTAATCAGTATAAGGAGTTAAGAATAGATGCATTTACCATAGGGGATGCAGTATCAGATGGGATATGTTTGGTTGATAGCAATGGAATTGTTATGGCAATAAATAAAGGCTATACAGATATTACTGGAATAGAAGAAAAAGAAATATTAGGGAAAAATATTCAGGAATTATTAGATAATGAATGTTTTAATAGTGCTGTATCGCTAATGGTTATTGAGCAAAAAAAGAAAATTTCGTCCCTATCTACAATCAATAAGAACAATAAAAAAGTATTAATAACCGGAAATCCTTTTTTTAATGAAACTGGAGAAGTGACTCAAGTTCTAACAGTGATGAGAGATCTAACAGAATTGCTAAAGTTAAAAGACAAATTAGAAGATATAGAGAAAAAGAGTGAAAAATATTTAAATGAATTAAATTATTTAAGAAACAAACAAAGAGCTCGTGTTAACCTAATTGGGGAAAGTCTAAAGATGAAACAGTTGAAAGAATTGGTAAGCTACGTTGCAAAAACTGAGGCCACCATTTTAATAACCGGTGAAACAGGTTGTGGGAAAGAAGTGGTTTCAAAAGAAATTCACGATAGAAGTAACAGAAAAAATAAGCCCTATATAAAGGTGAATTGTGCGGCTATACCGGATTCATTAATTGAATCTGAATTATTTGGATATGAAAAAGGAGCTTTTACAGGTGCTCAAAACAAAGAAAAGTTAGGTATGTTTGAACTAGCAAATGGCGGTACTATACTTTTAGATGAAATTGGAGAGATGCCTTTAACGCTACAATCAAAACTGCTTAGAGTTCTTCAAGAAAAGGAAGTTATGAGAGTAGGCGGAGTAAGAAGTATAAAACTTGATGTAAGAGTAATTGCATCTACAAACCAGATATTAAGTGAATTGATAAAAAGTGGTAAATTTAGAGAAGATCTGTTTTATCGTTTAAATGTTGTACCAATAAAAATTCCGCCCCTTAGAGAAAGAAAAGATGATATTTCCATTTTAGCATATACATTTTTGGAAAGGTTTAATCTTAAATACGGTAAAGAAAAAAGCTTTGACAGCATGGCAATAAGTGCCTTCGAACAATATGATTGGCCAGGAAATGTTAGAGAATTGCAGAATGTTATTGAAAGATTGCTAGTGGTTGATGATGATATGCATATAACCTATACAAATATAACAAATATAATTGGTAAAAATAAAAGGGCTGTACATTTTACAGACCATACTTTAACATTAAGAGAAGCAGTGGATTTATTAGAAAAACAAATGATAGAAGTGGCATTAAAAAATTATGGTAGCACATACAAAGCGGCAAAGGTATTAGGGGTTACCCAACCTACAGTTTTCAGAAAGGCAAAAGCCTTAGGAGTACCATTAAATAATATTTAAAAGTCTTTCACATTAAGCATTAGAAAGTAGCATGTGAATTAAAAAGGTCATTTATTTTTAATGGCTTTTTTTTTGTTGCCCTCAAAAGAAGTAAAAGGTTTTCTAGAAAAACTATTAATACAAAAATACATCAAAGTGATGCATTTTTGTATTAATACAGGAGCCTAGCAGTACGATAGAACTTCTCTTATTAAGGAGAAAAGCTAATACAAATTTGTATTAAAAGGATTTTTACTATGAAAATCAAAGTGTGTAGTGTTATAGTTTTAACAATTAATTTAAATAGGCATTTTCGAAGTTTGAAGATGGTTTATATATAATTAAAGTTATGTTTTCATAGGTTGGCACGAGTATTGCTATAAACTAAGTGAAGATGTATGAGAATAGAGTTTATTACATCTAGGATAAATATTAACTTGAAAACGATATAGTAGATATATATTTCACTAAAAATGAAATTTATGGGAACTAAGTCGTATATAAAATAAAATTAGCTGGGAGGCAACGAAAATGAAAAAAGTTCAATTAAGTGACGTATCTGCATATCTAGCACCAAAACACTTTGATATGAAATCAATGAAATTACATGGAACAGAGGAAACAGGCGCAACAAAATTTTGGATGGGAATGTCATACTTCCTACCAGGTGGTGGCGCTGAGTATGCTTATGAAGATTCTCCAACTGAAAAAATATACTATGTGCTAGATGGAGAAATAACTATAAAGTCAAAGACTGAAACCTTCGTACTTAAAAAGAATGATTCAATATTTATTGGAGCAAATGAAGGAAGAGAAATGATTAACGAGACAAACCAAGTGGCCACAGTATTAGTAGTTATAAACTATTAATAAATTGTTTATAAAAAACTAAATATTCAGGGGGAGATAATATGGTAGAAAAGCAATTTGTAAAGAATTTATTTGATGTTGAAGGAAAAGTTGTACTTATAACAGGAGCTACTGGAGCACTGGGACTAGCGCTTTCTTTTGGATATGGATTTGCAGGGATGAAGGTTTTTGTTACAGGACGTAGCGAGGAAAAGTGTAGTGCAGTTTGTACTGAACTTACAGCAAAAGGAATAGAATGTGGCTACTCTACAGGAGACCCTGCAGTGGAAGCAGATGTAATAAAGGTTGTTAAAGACGCAACTGCTAAATTTGGAGAAATAAATGTATTAGTAACTGCAGCAGGATACAATCACCCACAACCAATTATAGAACAAGAATTATCTGAGTGGAAAAAAATTATGGATTCTGATGTTCAAGGCACATGGCTATATTGTAAATATGTTGGAAAACAGATGATTGATCAAGGTAAAGGCGGAAAAGTTATCATGGTATCTTCTGCTCGTTCAAAAATGGGTATGGCAAATTACACAGGTTACTGCACTGCGAAAGCTGGTATCGACCTTATGGCTCAAAGTCTTGCCTGTGAATGGACAGCTAAATATAAGATTAATGTTAACACAATTAATCCAACTGTGTTCCGTTCAGATTTAACTGAATGGATGTTTGATCCAGAAAGTGCCATTTACAATAACTTCTTAAAACGTCTTCCAGTTGGTCGCCTTGGTGAGCCAAACGACTTTATAGGACCATGTATTTTCCTTGCTTCAAGTGCTAGTGATTTTATGACTGGAGCCAATGTTGCCACTGAAGGTGGATACTGGGCTAACTAATTAATAATAGAAATTAAAGTAGTAAGTATGTTAAACATAAGAACTTTAAATAGAAATATAAAATAGATAGCTTTTTAAGCTTAGGAGGAAAAATAATGGGAAAGAAAATATTTGTAGATTTAACTCATCCATTTAGTGCTGATATACCACGTTGGCCTTATTTTGCAAAGCCAATAGTAGATTCTATGCATACCTTGGCAAAAGGTGGTGTTCTTACACAGAGAATTGATTGTGTTCAACACACTGGTACACATTGTGATGCACCGCGTCACGTTATGGAAATTGAATTTGATGGAAGAAGAGCTCGTTATACTCATGAAATGCCAGTTGATGCATACATGGGTGATGCAGTTTGCCTGGAAATTGAAATTGAGCGTTGGGGATTAATTACAGGAGTACATCTTGAAGATGCTTGCAAGCGTGCAAATATTAAACCTGAAGAATTAGAAGGAATGGTTGTTTGCTTAAATACAGGAATGCATCGTAAATTTGATGATTCAAAAGACTACTATCATTACTCATGCGGTACAGGCGTTGAAGCAGGAAAATGGTTTGTAAAACACAAAGTTAAATGTGTAGCTATGGACATGCAGGCTCTTGATCACCCACTACATACAGCTATGGGTAACAACGGTGCTACACGTTTGAATTTAATGGGTGCTTCAGGAAGACCAATTACAGAAGAATATAAAGAGAAGTTTGGTGAAGAAGCATTTGCTGAATTTGATAAAGACGAATATATCAGAATTCATGGTCAAGAAGCATATGATGCTAAATTCGGTGATTTAGAAGCAATCGGATGCTGGGGAACATGGGAACCTTGTCATAAACAATTATTAGGACATGGTATCGTTGGTGTTGAAAATCTTGGTGGAAATTTAGATAAAGTATCCGGAAAACGCTTTAGATTCTTATGTATGCCAATTAGATGGTATATGGGAGATGGATCCATGGTTCGCTGCGTTGCAGAAATAGATGAAGATGATGTGAATGATGTTCCAGAAAGAACTTACAATTACGGTGGATGTATATAGTAAAAAATAGTATAACTAGATGTTAAAGTTTTTAGGGAAGCAAAATAGTGCTTTATAAATATAAAGTTTTAACTTGCTTCCCTATATTTTTACCCGAATTTCAGAAATCATTGATATTGCAACTTCGCAAATGTTGATTTAATATTTTATTTTACATAAGGTAGTTAAAAACTTAACAATTATTTGAATATAATTGTTAAGATATTTACTATTATAATTAAGTTAATTTAAATGTAGTAGGTACAAACAAAACATCTAAAGGGGGATTTTGATCATGGAAAAAGTAAAAAAAGAGAAGAGTGTAATTGGTGGGTTCGGACGTGATGGATGGGGAATTATTATTTATTGTGCTGCAATGTTTTGGTTTTATGTAGGGATGGTTAATGATGGATCTAATATCACGGCACCAGCATTTGCTGCAAAAACTGGAATAGATTATTCAGTTATATTAAGTATGGGAACTATAGCTGGAATCGTTGGATTTTTATTTTTCATACTATTTGGACAAATTAATATTAAATTAGGTGCGAAAAAAACATCAGCTATCTGTATGCTTTTAGCAGGAACTTTTTATATGGGACTTGGTATGTCTAATAGTCTTATAATGTATGCTATCTGTTTATGTGTGGTAACTGGTTCAGTAATGTCGGGAGGATATATTTCTGGTGGAGTTCTTGTAGCAAAATGGTTCCCTAAGAGAAAAGGTATGGTTATGGGATATACAACCATGGGTCATAACTTGGCATCTGCATTTTATGTTCCTATGATTGCTTTTCTTGTTAATACAATGGGACTTCAAAAAGGTGTCATGGTACCTAGTGTTTTAGTTATGATTTTAGGTATAATTGGTTTATTGATGGTTAAGAATACACCACAAGAAGCAAATATGTATCCAGATAATGTTACTAAAGAAGTTTATGAAGCAGAATATTTTGTTGATAAGGATGAAGATCATACGGGTGGATGGACTACTAAAAAATTGCTAGGTGAAAAAGAACTTTGGCTTACAGCAGTTACAACAGGAATATATCAACTAGTAACGGTGGGGGTAATGACACAATTAGTTGTAAGAAATATGCAACTTGGTTTTACACAAGTTCAAGCCATTACAATCATGACATTTTTAGCAGCAATAGGGGTTGGTGGATCATGGTTATTTGGAATATTAGATGATAAATATGGTACAAAACCAACTATGATAATTTTTGGATTATGGTATATGGTGGCATTATTCTTTAACGTTTTAGAAATGAAATACAGTATATATATTTCTGTTTTTATGATAGGAATGTCTATAGGAGGATCTGCAAACTTTACAACTTCACTACCAGCAGCGGTATTTGGTAGACATGGTTTTGAAAAGGTTAATAGTGTTATTTTCCCAATTCAAGGAATAATAACATCTATGAACTTCTTATTGAGTGGAATATCTATTGCCCTTACAGGAAGTTTAAGGGGAGCATATGTGGTATTTATTTGCATAATAGGGGTCAACTTATTCCTAATTACAAGAGTTAATGAACATAAATTCAATAAAGACTTTCATAAAGTCGAGACTCAGAATACTTTGGAAGCTTAATTAAAAACCTATTAGGTCAATTTTCCTGGCATTTGTATTTTGCAAGTGTCAGGTCTTTTGATTTTTTAAGAGAAAAGTATTATGTGAATATAGGGTTTTACTGCTCACGAACATATAGCAATAAATTATAATTAAAGGAGTTGAAAAATGCAAATCATTAATATGTTTCATTTATCAATGTGGCAATGGGTATGGGTAATAATATCATCCTTTTTAATTGGAATTTCAAAAACTGGAATAAGTGCTTTTATGATGCCTGCTATACCTATAATTGCTAGTGTGTTTGGGGGAAAAGAATCTACCGGGGTTATTCTTCCACTTTTAATAATGGGAGATGTTTTTGCGCTATACTATTATAATAGGCATGCAAAATGGGATAATATAAAAAAACTATTACCTTGGACATTACTAGGATTGTTATTTGGTGTAATAGTTGGAAACTATATTAACGACAAACAATTTAAAGCAGTTATCTCAATTTCAGTTTTACTTTGTTTGATTACCTTAATATACAGTGAAAAAAAGGGAGAAAACCTTAAAATCCCAAAAAATAAATGGTTTTATGCTTTTGCAGGTATTCTTACTGGATTTACATCTATGATTGGCAATGCTGCAGGCCCTATATTTAGTGTGTATTTGCTTAGTATGAATTTCAAAAAAAATGATTTTATGGGTACTACAGCTTGGTTTTTCTTTCTTATCAATGTAACAAAGGTTCCATTGCAAATTTTATTTTGGCATAATATGTCCTTTAAAACACTTTTGATTACGGTGGGTATGGTACCATCAATTGCTATAGGAGCATTCCTGGGGATGCTTATGATTAAAAAAATAAAAGAGAAAAGTTTTAGATATATTATTATAGGTATGACAGGGGTAGCAGCCATAAAGCTGTTAATATAGAGTAGGGAGGATAAATATGCAAAATGAACGACTTCAATCATTTATGCAGGTAATGAGTGTCCTAAAGGACATATTACAGGAGGATATAGGTGTAGTGGTAGCAGATACTACTACATTTCTAGCGTATCACCCAGGGGATACTATTAATTTAAATACTAAAATAGGCAGTGAGTTAAGCAAAGAGGAACCACTGTATAAGACCATTAAGAATTGTAAGGGTTATACTTCCATAGTAGCAAAAGAAATTTATGGAGTACCATTTAAAGCTATTACTTATCCTATTAGAGATGATAATGGAATTGTTATCGGTGCTATTGGGTTATCAAAGAGTTTGAAAAAACAATCAGAAGTAGAAGAATCCTCTGAGAGCTTATTTGCTTCTCTACAGCAGACAAATGCCAATATTGAAGGAATCCATGTGGATTCTCAAAATATATTTACTCAGATAGGAAGTATGGTAGGAATTATAAAAAGCACAGAAAAACAGATTTCAAAGAGTCATGAAATACTTGATTTAATACAGGGAATTGCATCTAAAATAAGATTATTAGGATTAAATGCATCCATTGAAGCGGCAAGAGCTGGAAAAGATGGACAAGGATTTGCAGTAGTGGCAGGTGAGATGAAAAAGTTAGCATTATTAAGTGGTAATTCTTCTAAAGAGGTTTCTAAAACACTAGTAGAAATGGATGATTCCATTAGTGAAGCTATAAAAATGGTGCAACAGATACAATCAGTTGCGCAGGTGCAACAATCTGCAATTAAGGAGGTTACAGATGGATTAGAAGAAATTCTTATGAGTGCTGAGGCTCTAAATAATTTAGCTAGAATGGATTAATAATCATCTGTGATGCAGTAATATGTTCTTATTATGATGTTATGTAATAAGTATGGAAAAAAATGTGGTGATATAAAGGGAAATTTAAGCATATAAAGAGGGGTAGAATTAATGAATTATAAAGGAATTACATTACTTCAGATTGAATATTTCTTTGCCGTGGCCAGATATTTAAGTTTTACCGAGGCTGCAAAAAATTTATATATTTCACAACCGTCTCTAAGCAAGCAAATTGCAATACTGGAAAATGAAATAGGTGTGAAGCTTTTTTTTAGAACGAAGAGAGATGTTCGGCTTACACCAGCAGGAGTGGTTCTGCTTAATGAACTTGGTGGAGTAATGGAACATATTGAAGGCGCCATAGAAAAAGCAAGACAACCTGATTTAGGGGAAAATAGTACTATAAATATCGGTTGTTTGGAAACTATGAATATCAGTAGTTTCTTACCTGTAATTATAAAAAAATTTAAAGGAAAATATCCCAGCGTAAATATGGTTTTTGAAAGACATACTTTTAAGGCATTAAGAGAAAAACTTGTAAGTGAAACCCTAGATATCATATTTACTCTTTCATTTGAAAATGATGATTCACTTGGAATACTTTTTAATACTGTACATAAGGGAAATTCATATATTGTAATGGACGCCGCCAATCCTTTGGCTAGTCGAGAAAATGTTACCATTGCGGACCTAAAAGATGAAGCTTTTGTTATTATTTTAAGGGATGAATCACCTAAGGGGTTTGACGGTATTGTAAGCATTTGTAGGAAAAATGGGTTTACACCGAAAATAGTAAAGCAACTACCAAATGTAGAATCTGTACTGCTCTGCGTGGAAATGGGAATAGGTGTAGCTTTATTTGATTCTAAAGTTAGCATATCAAATATGGATAATATTAAAGTTTTTAAGGTAGAAGATGACTATGTAAATATTATTATGGCTTGGAAAAAAGAAAATATGAATCCTGGAATTCCATTGTTTACAAATTGCGTTTTGGAACAAATTGATTTGTAAAAAAATATAAAGAGATGCAATATTATCTCAAACAAATATGGTGCAATTAAAATTTTATTTTACATTAAATCCAAAAGAAAAGTCCTTCAGGAAAAACTTCCTGAAGGGCTTTTCATGTTTTATTTAACAACATTTGAAATAGAGATAATGATTAATAGCTTAAAAGCATAAGACTAATGCCAAATGGGTATTTCAGTATTACCTTAAACATTGATAAAATATAAACAAAGAGAAACTATAAAATAAATGGTGGGCTGTAGCCTACTGCTAAAACATAAAAAATGTTAGGGGGAGATTTAGGATGAAAGATATTAGAACAGAACTAACTGCACTAGAAAAGCAAAAGGGGTATGCTAAATATTTTAATCAAAGTATAGTGAGTCCAAATCTAGAATTAATGCAAATTCTTCAAAAGGGACCAATGGATCCTAGTAAAGCTTTGATGCCAGAGAATGTAAACGAATTACTTAAAGAAGGATATAGTGAAGAGGAGACAGGGTACTGTGTGCTTCCGAATGGAACAGCCTATGTTGCTGTGAATAACAAATTTCCAGGAGTAACCTTAGAAATGATTAATTGGTGGTTTGCATGGCATGGTCTTGAAGATTTAAGGTACATGTTATGGTTTAGAAAAGGGCATTATGGTATAGATATTAGTGATGAAGATAGAGCAAAAATACTTGATCCAGCTACAGCTATGCTAGAAAAATTTCAAGGTCGTACCCATTTTGTAATTGAGGATACTGGAAATGGTCCGGAGGATATTCAGATTTCTTTTTTAAAGCCTGAAGAATTAAGTTTTGACATGGAAGAATTGAACTCTAAGGCCGCTACAGTAGTAGGAGGAAATGGAGTTTCTCAGTCAAGAAAAGGTGGCCCAAAAGCTCCTGCTATAATGATACACTATTTCAGAGAAGTACCTGGAGGAGTGGAATCACGCTCTAGATTTTGGATGGGTTATCATATGATTGACAAAAAACCTTGCAAGTTACTGCCAGATGGAATAAAAATTCCTGTACAAGCACCTATGGGACTAGCATTCCATAACGTTGAAGAATATAGTAATTTAGCAGCGATCTTACCTGATTTGTATAATGAAATGGGTGGCAAGATAGAGTAATTGCATTTAATATTTTGATTTAATTTAAAAATGGTATATAAGAAAATATTAAGGGGGATTCTTCTTGCAGTTGTCTTGGCAGCAGGCGGCTTTATTTTATGTAGTTTAATATTTGGTAAAGAAAACACCGTAGCTGTTCTTGTTCCAAAGGATAAATAAGTCAATATAAAAAGAAACATTAATAATTTTAACAAAATATAAATATGGAGGTTTTGAAATGAAAAAATTGGAAACAGATGTAGTCGTTGTTGCAGGTGGTCTTTCAGGACTCGCATCAGCTATTTCAGCAGCAGAAAATGGATCAAGAGTAATGGTGTTTGAAAAGTCTAGTACAACTGGCGGCGCAGCTAATATGGGTATGGGGCCACTTGGAATAGGTTCATCAATCCAAAAAAATCAAATGATTTCACTTACTCCAGGAGAAGCTTTTAGAAAACATATGTATTTCACACACTATCGTGTAGATGCACGTATGGTGCGTGACTATTATTTCAAGTCAGGAGATACTATAGATTGGCTAATAGATATGGGAGTTGAGTTCTTAGGAGTTCAAAGAGCATTTTGTGCACCAGAAAATACAAGGGCTTATTCTGATGGTGAGTTCACATGGCATGTTGTAAAACCAGAGGGCGGCGGAGCACCTGGTCCTCGTGCAGCTACTTCAATGATAAAGAAAATGACAGAAAAGGCAGTAGAACTAGGTGTTGAATTTATGTATGAAACGCCTGTACGCAAGGTTATTATGGAAGATGGAAAAGCAGTTGGTGTAGTTGCAAAGGATAAAGCAGGAGAAGAAATAGAAGCAAGAGGAACATCTGTTATTCTTGCAACAGGTGGATTTGGGGATAATCCTCAAATGATAAAAGAGCAAACAGGTTATGAATTTGGTAAAACAATATTTAACTTTGCAATTCCTGGTATGAAGGGTGAAGGTATCAAAATGGCTTGGGAAGCAGGAGCAGGACATACATCATGCTCTATGGAATTAATGTATCAATTGCCAGATAACATGAACCATTTCATACTTGATGGAGCATTCCGTCAACCATGCTTATGGGTAAATAGACTAGGACAAAGATTTATGCCTGAAGATCAAATTGCAAATACAACATTTACAGGAAATGCAATCACAGCTCAACCTGGTAGTGTAGCGTACGCTATCTTCGATAACAAGATGCTTAAGAAATATAAGAAAAAAGGACCAGATATGGTGTCTCATGTACATCCACATGATTTATATGATCATTTTGATGAGCAGTGGGAAAAAGATCTTGAAGCTGGATATGAACCAATAGCACAGGCTGATACTATTGAGGAATTAGCTGAAAAATTAGGCGTTGATGTTGCTGGACTCGTAGCTCAGGTAGAAGAATACAACGATATGTGTGCAAAAGGATACGATGAATTATTTGAAAAAGACAGAATGTATATGCAACCAATTGAAAAAGGACCTTTCTACATCTGCCGTCAAAATGTTGGCGCTTATGGTTCTGTAGGTGGAGTTCTTATTAACCATAAGACAGAAGCTATGACACAAGAGTACAAGGTAATCCCTGGTCTATATGCTGTTGGTACAGATGCATGTAACATTTTTGGAGACAGCTATCCATTTATTTTATCAGGAAATACAATGGGATTCTGTTTAAACAGTGGTCGTATTGCAGGTGAAAATGCAGCTGCAAAGCTAAATGATTTTTAGTTAATAGAAAAAACTAGGCAGGCAACATTTATAATATTGCCTGCCTGATTTATGTGGAGGATAACTAATGAAAATTATATTGGAAGGAAAAGAAATTGAGGCAAGAGAAGGAATGTCTGTATTAGATACTGCTCTTGAAGCTGGAATTTATATTCCGCATTTGTGTAACCATCCTGATTTAGAAGCTGCTGGAGGTTGCCGCTTATGCTCGGTTGAGATAGATGGAATAGATCATGCGGTGCCCTCTTGCAAAACCATAGTACAAGAAGGTATGGTAGTTAAGATAAATTCCCAGAAAGCAGATAAAACTCGAAAAATGGCTATGGAGTTAATTCTGGCAAGTCATCCTGCAGATTGCACAGGCTGCCCAAAGTACGGTAAATGTGAACTACAGTCAATGTATCAATACATGGGTGTGGGACCAGAAAAATGGAAAAAGAAATCAAGAACGGTTCCAAATGATGATAGTAATCCATTAATTTCGCACTTATCTACTAGATGTGTTCGTTGTGGACGTTGTGTTAGAGCCTGCAGAGAGTTGAGAGGTGTTAAGGTTTTAGATTTCCAAAGAACAAAAGATGGTATTCGTGTAGGAATTGACGGTGGATTATCATTAGAAGCAGCAGGTTGCAAATTCTGTGGAGCTTGTATTGAAGTATGCCCTACAGGGTCTATTATGGATACATTAGGAATGATAAAAGAAAATGTTTCCTATAGCGATTCTATTGTTCCATGCAAAAGTGCTTGTCCAGCACATACAGATATACCAAGGTACATAAGATACATTAAAGAAGGGGATTTTGCAAAGGCCACAGCGGTAATTCGTGAGAGGGTCCCATTCCCTGAAACCCTTGGGAACATCTGTAGTCATGTATGCGAAGATCACTGCAAGCGAAATGAAATGGAAAATCCAATATCAGTTTGTAAGTTAAAAAGAGCTGCAGCAGTAAATGATGATGGTTCTTGGAAGAGAAATGCTAGGCATTCAGAGCCAACTGGTAAAAAAGTAGCAATAGTAGGTGCAGGACCTGCTGGATTAACATCAGCATACTACCTTGCAAAAAAAGGACATTCGGTTACGGTATTTGAAGAAAACGAAAAAGCTGGGGGACAATGTCGTTATGGAATTCCAGCATATCGTTTAGCTGATGAAGTATTAGACAGAGAAATTGCTGACATATTGGCAGAGGGTGTAGAACTTTTAAATAATACTAAAGTAACTGCGCCAAAAGAATTATTAAGCAAAGGTTATGATGCAGTTCTTGTATCTGTTGGAACACATAAAGGTACAGTGCTACCACTAAAAGGGAATGATTTGCAAGGTGTATATATAAATTCAGATTTCCTAAAGAAGGCTCGCCAAGGTGTGATAGTTGATATAAAAGAAAGAGTAGTAGTTCTAGGCGGCGGAAATGTTGCTTATGATTGTGCTAGGACAGCCTTGCGAATGGGAGCAAAGGAAGTTCATATAGCATGCCTTGAAAATCTTCAGCAAATGACTGCTACAAAGGATGAGATTGAAGAGGGAAAAGAAGAAGGTATTATTCTACACTCAGCACATTCTTTCCTAAGAATAACAGGAAGTGAAAAAGTAGAAGGGGTAGAACTTCAGAAAGTAGATAAATTCTATTTTGATAGTGATAGAAAAGCAGTTATTGAACTAGTTGAAGGATCTAATGAAATAGTGGCTGTAGACAGCGTTATTTTTGCAGTAGGGCAAAGACCAAATGGAACAGAAGACATGCAGCTTGAGCTAACTCATGGACCTTACATCAAGACCAGTGAAGAATTAGAAACCAGCGTAAAAGGAATATTTGCAACTGGAGATGTTGTTACAGGTACAAAATCTGTAGTAACTGCTATTACTGGCGGACGTAAAAGTGCAGAAGTTATTGATAAGTATTTAGGTGGAGATGGTGACATAAGTGAGAAGTTATTTGAACGTGAAACACCTAATCCATATATCGGGAAATGTCTTGAATTCTCGAAACTTAAGAGAACTATGCCAAAACTTAAGGACGCTAAATTAAGAAAATGTAGTTTTGATGTTGTAGAAGAACCATTTACAGAGCAAGCGGCAAAATGTGAAGCAAGCCGCTGCCTACAATGTGATTTAAGATTAAATCTAACACAGCCTAAACTGTGGAATGAATACTAGGAGGGGGAAATAATATGAGCGAATATTTAATATGTAACGCAGTGCCTGCGTACAGGGAGGCACCTGTTTCAATTGATATTTTAAAGAATAGTACCTCTCAGGTTTTAGAAGCTATTTATTCGAAAAGGGCAGAAAAAAACTATATTATTTTAGCTGTAAAGGAAAAAGATGTTAAACTAAAAATAGAGGCTGAAGCTAAAAATTATCCGGATATGAATTTAGATATTATATTTGCTCATGGAAGCTTTGGATTTGTATATACAAATCCAAGTGCTCTTTTAAAGCTTATAGAGGGAGAAAAGCCAATTCCTTCATCTGCAAAAGAAAATCATGCAGTATACACAGTGGAAATGCTATTAGATTTCGAATCTAAAAATGTATATGTTGAGGGAAGTTCAAATAAAAAGGCAAGACATTCTTTTTCAAAAGACGTAACTCCAAGGGATATATTAGAGACATGTGGTGTAAATGGAATATTTAAGGGGATGTATCTAGGTTATCCTATGGGAGTTATGATTGGAGAAGGCGATTTAGATAATAAAATTAATTTAAACACTGACTATATTCGTATCTTCCATGAAACAGATTGTATTTTAGATCAGCTGAAAAATATTGCGGAAGCTTACACAAGGGAAACTTGTGGAAGGTGCGTCTTTGGACATGAGGGAGTAACTCAAATTAATATGATTTTATCTGACATTTCACAGAAAAAAGGAAAATCTAGCGATATAGCATTACTGTTAGATTTATGTGGGGAAATGGAAAATCAAGTGCTTTGTGGAATTGGTGCAACAATAGCTACAACAGTTATAGGTGCTATAAGCAATTTTAAACAAGAAATCGATGAACACATAACTAAAAAGGCATGTAAGGCATCAGTATGTAGCAAGTTCTTTACTTATCATATTCTAGCAGATAAATGTACTGGATGTAAGGATTGTCAGGATGTTTGCGGGGAAGAGGCAATACTGGGAAAGAAAAAATTTATCCATGTAATTGATCAAGGGGAATGTACTCAATGTGGAGCTTGCGTTGCTGCTTGCGATGAACAAGCTATTGTAAAGGCAGGATCTATTAAACCTAGATGTCCGCAAAAGCCTATACCTTGCAAGCGTTAATATAAAAGAGAGCTATACAAAAAAAATATTTTAAAAATATAAATTATACGAGGAGATGTTATTATGACTTATAAAATAATGGGAGTTACATCAGGAAGAAAGGATTCAAATTCAGATATTTTGCTAAAGGAATCGCTATTAGCGTGTCAGGGGCAAGGAGCAGAAATAATAATGATTAATCTTAGGGATTATAACATATTAGATTGTACAGGATGCACAGCCTGCACACACGGTATGTCTCAAGGTAAATATGTTGGCTGTACCTTAGATGAAAAAGATGATAAGAAGGCAATTATGGAGGTTATGTTAAATCAGGATGCTGTTATTTTTGCAGCACCTACTTATGATTTAATGCCTACTGCAACATTCCTTAAATTTATGCACAGAAATTTAAGTTACGAATCTGCATTCTTAGAAGCAATTGGTGCAATTGAACGTAGAAATAGAGTTGGGGCCTTAATTGCTGTAGGTGGTTCTACTCGGTCATGGCAGTCTATGGCACTAGAATGTATGCAAGCAACATGTTTTACAAATGATTTTAAAATTGTTGATATGCTTTTAGCTACTCGTGTACCTGCAGCAAAACAATGTTTACTGCATGATGATATGATTGTTCGTGCACACGAAATTGGAAATAACATTATGAAATCATTAAATACTCCAGTGGAAGAAAGGAAATGGTTAGGTGATGAAGGTATGGGATGGTGCCCAAATTGTCATTCTAATTCTTTATCTTTAGGAGAAGTTCAATGGGATGGATTGTTTTTCCCAATTGAATGTCAAGTTTGTGGTGCAGGCGGAGATTTAGAAAAAATGAAAGATGGTAAATTTAAATTTGTCATTGCTGAAAACGGATTATGCCGCGACCGTACTACAGTTGAAGGTAGAGAAGAGCATTTAAAAGAAATTATGCATACACAAGGTGGTTTTTACACACCAGAAAATATGGCTACAGTTAAAGAGAAATTTGTAAAATATAAGGACATAAACTTTCCTACAATTGAAATTGATAAACAGTAGGCATTAGGCTAGAGATATGAAGAAGGGCCCTTGTGTACATTAAGCACAAGAGCTCTTCTTCATATTTTTATTTTTCAGGTGTAGTTGCTGTAATAAAGTTCTTGTAATTTTCTAAACGTTCTTTATATTTATCAGTGTTTTTCATGCCCATAAGTGTAGATATAGTCTTTCCTATATCTTCTACATGGATGAATTTTCCTGGCAAAGTATCATGAGCGTGTCCCAACTGTTCTTCTGGAAATTCAAATTTAATTTTACCATCTACAACTTTAATGTCACCTTCAATACCACATAACTCGCAAATAGCCTGTGTGGAGTTACTATCTAGGTAAAAGTTTCTGCAGTTACAGTGTGGACAGACTCCTTCTTCTCCCTTATAGGAAGCCTTTTCAATATCTTTTGCAGCATTTGCAATGTTTACACCTATCTGATGTGCTACAGAAACTCTGGTGTCATCTACAATGATATCAGAAGACCACTGGAATACTTCGTTGTTTATAACCTTCCAGCCAGGAGTTAAAGCTTGCATTGCTGCGCCACATTGGAACTTTGTTGTCCAGTCAGAACCACCAATTCCCATGTAGGAAATAACTTTATCTTTTAAGATTCTTGGATCTGGAACCCTTCCACCATGTTCTTGTGCATTCTTAGTGGCGATTACATTGTTTCCTCTATCCATTCTTGGTCCAAAGCGGTCTGTGATTGTTTGGAAGATTCCAGGTACGCCTTTTTCAAAAATTGGGAGTGCAACAACTATTCCATCTGCATCAAGCATCTTGTCCAACAACCAATCAAAATCATCCTTTAAAACACACATATTTCCTTTTCCTGAAAAAAGTGCACCAACACAAGCTAAACATCCAGTACAATGGTTTATGTCTAAGTCCATAAGGCGTATAAATTCAACCTCTGCACCAATTTCTTTTGCACCCATAAGTGCTTCTTTACACATAGCATCATTATTACCATTTTTTGTTCCACCAGAAATGCCTAAAATTCTCATTTTTCTACCTCCAAATATTTATATTTAGGGCAAAGTTAATTGCACTATTTATATTAAAACGTTTTCCATGATATTATTTTAACAGTTCTAGGCTCACAATAAATCCATTTTCATATTGTGTTTACCACAATTTTATATTTGTTTTTTTACGCAAGTGATTTTTAGAAAAAAATATAATGAATATTTACAGTAAAAAAACGATAAATTAGCATTTGTAATAATAAAACTATTTTTTAATGTGCTATAATCCTTTTATATGTACAATTAAATTAAGGAAATGAGGAATTCTATGAATATAAATGGAGATGTTATTGATCTTGGCGCCTCTTCGCCTATGAGTTTTTCTATTCATGAAATTGGAAACATAAAAAGGCATTGGCATCAAAGTATAGAACTACTATATATACTATCGGGCAGTGCCCAAATTAAATTTCACAACATGCAATATAATTTACATGAGGATGATATCATCCTTATAAACATGTTCGACGTTCATTCTTTAGCTGCTGTAAGGTGTGAAGTGATATCTTTGCAAATTGATATTTCAGCGTTAGACCCTCAAATATATCGATTTTCACAAAATAGATTTGATTGTAATTCGTCTACAGAAGCAGATAAAACAAAATTCACACCGTTAAAACGTTTGCTTGCTTCAATTGTGAAATCAAACGCTAATCCTGATGGAAGTATAGAACTTATGAATAAATCATATATTTATGAATTATTATATATCTTAACTACTTACTTTAAAGTAGAAGATAATTTCTACTCCAAAGACATTGTTAAAAATTCGGAACGAATAAAAAACATTTTGCATTACATAAGTGAAAATTATGCAGCTAAAATATCTTTGAATATTTTGGGGGATACCTTATATCTATCCACATCATATTTATCAAAAGTGTTTAAAGAATTCATAGGCAGTAGCTTCGGTGAATATTTAACGGAGGTTCGACTTTCTCATGCAGTAAATGATTTAGCAAATCTGAATTTTAAAATTGAATATATTGCTGAAAAAAATGGTTTTGCAAATACGCGTTCCTTTGTTACCGCATTTAGAAGTAAATATAATATGGTCCCTACCAAATATCGTAAAGAATTAAACAATTATAATGATGATACCTCAAAGAATACAATTGAAGGCATAAATTATTTAGATTTGCGGCATAACAATTCCTTTAACCGCTTAGCAGACTATCTTAATAATGATTATAAAGCTACGCAAGCAAAACAATGCGCTACTAAGGTTTATGAAATCAGTCCTATAGATGCAATGCAGAAGGGCTTACGTTTAAGGCATACATTTAAAACGCTTACTTGTATAGGAAAAGCAAAACATATACTGATTTCTGAAAATCAACGAATGCTTAGTGAACTTCAACGAGATATTGGATTCGATTATATCCGTTTTCATGGTTTACTTGATGATGAAATGATGTTTTATTCAGAAAATGATAATGGTGAACCTAAACTTAGTTTTATTTATATTGACTTAGTAATTGATCACCTTCTTTCCATTAATTTAAAACCTTTTATGGAGCTTTCTTTTATGCCAAGCAGGCTAGCAAGTGACTGCTCGCGGACAATGTTTTTTATTGGTTCGGTTATTAGTCTACCTAAAGATATTAGAAAATGGACTGATGCAATCCGTCAGTTAACCCTACATCTTATTACGCGGTATGGTAAAAAAGAAGTAGAATCTTGGCCATTTTTTCTTTGGAATGAACCTGATGCAATAAAAATGTTTGGTTTTGAGAATTACAATGATTTTTTTACCTTCTATTTAGAGACCTATAGGACGATAAAGGATATTAATTCTTCTATTCGGTTTGGGAGTCCTCCGGTTTTTGACACTACTTTAGCAGGTGCAAATGATTGGATGGATAAATTCATTGATTTTTGTAAATTAAATGATTGTATGCCTGATTTTATCAATACACATTTTTATCCTATGAATTTATCCTTTCAAAATGCGCCAACTATTTCAATGGAAAAGCATTTAAACCAAAAAAAATATCTTGCTTATAACGAGTCGCAAGATGCTTTGAAAGACAACCTTTGCGCTATTCGTAAAAGAATGAAAGAAAATAATTGGAAAGTAAATAAACTATACCTAATTGCTTGGAACTCTTCTATTTCACACAATGAATTGTTAAACGATACTGCATACAAAGCAGCATATATTGCAAAAAATTTATCAGATAATTATGATAATCTTGAGAGCTTTGGTTATTGGCAAATATCAGATTTTATTGAAGAAGTGAAGCTTGAAAATAAGTTGTATCATGGTGGTGGTGGGCTATTTACATATAACGGTATAAAGAAATCTCACTACTACGTTTTTCAAATGTTTAGTCAACTGGGGGATAGATTAATGGGAAGGGGAGAGGGCTTTTTTATAACAACCAGGGAGGATTCAATTCAAATAATCCTATATAATTATCAACATTATTCAAAATTATATGCATCGGGACAATTGTTTGATATGACTTTTGAGAATAGATATACCCCATTTTCTAAACCACAGACATTAAAAGTTGTGTTGCCAATTACTAATCTTTTCGAAAAAAGTTATAGAGTAACTGAGACAATTATAAATCAAAAGTATGGAAGTTCTTTTGATAAGTGGATTGAATTGGGTGGGTTACCTTTAGAAACCTCAAAGGATGTTGAATATTTAAAAGCTGCATCTATTCCAAAGATTCAGAAAAAAATACTTTGCAGCGAAGATAATAGTTTAACTATTACTGCTGAATTAATGCCTCATGAAGTACGCTTGATAGAAATTAAACCTCTATATAGAGATAACTATTAAATTAATGTAAGATGAAGGAGAAAACTTGAAAAGGTTTTTTTAAATTAACATCTTGTGTAAACAAAAGAGAACATGATGTTTACAAAAGAAAACGTAAGCATGTGATCAAAATAGAATTATGTATGAAGAATGGGCTATAAGCCTATTCTTTTTTTGGCGCGTTAATTGCTATGTTATAAATAAGGTAATAGGTTAGTTATGATTTTTACAACAAATGTAGTGATAAGTATACGTACTTTATGAAGGAGGAGAACTATGGTATTCAAAAGTTTTGATGAACTAATTAAAAATGTTAAGGGTGCGAAGGCAAAGAAAAAGGTAGCGGTTGTTTCTGCACAGGATGAACATACTTTAGAAGCTGTATTTAGAGCTAGAAAAGATAACATCGTAGAACCTATCTTAATAGGAGACAAGCCAAAAATAAAGGAAATTCTAAAAAAATTAAATGAGAGTTTAGATGAGGGTGCTATTATCCATGTAGAAGATGACGCTGCAGCAGCAGTAAGGGCTGTAGAATTAATACGTGAAAATAAAGCAGATTTCATTATGAAGGGAAAAATTCAAACAGCGGATTTATTAAGAGCTGTGGTTAATAAAGAAAAGGGACTTAGAACAGGAAGTGTTATGTCCCATTTAGTTATTCATGAAGTACCTACATACCATAAGCTATTAGCAGTTACAGATGGTGGAATGATGATGTATCCAAATGTGGAGGAGAAAAAGCAAATCATTGAAAATGCTGTTAGCACGCTAATTGCTATGGGATATGACCAGCCAAAGGTAGCGGTGCTTGCTGCAGTAGAGACTGTTAATCCGAAGATGCCTGAATCTGTTGATGCAGGGTTATTAAAGGAAATGAATCAAAGAGGAGAAATCAAAAATTGCATGGTAGAAGGACCTATCTCTTATGATTTAACTATGAGTAAGGAATCAGCAGAAATAAAAGGTTATGAAAGTCCAGTAACTGGTGATGCAGATATTCTAATTGTTCCCAATATTACAGCAGGGAACATTTTAGGAAAAGCTTTAGTTTACTCTGCTGGTGCTAAAATGGCAGGATTTATTGTGGGAGCTAAGGTTCCCATTGTTTTAACCTCAAGAGGTTCAACTGCGCAGGAGAAGTATTTATCTTTAGTATTGTCAGCAGCTGCTGTTAGGTAGTAAATAAAATTATACATACGTAGATTAAAGAGGAGTGAAATCATGAAAAAATTATTAACAGGAAATGAAGCTATCGCTCGTGGAGCATGGGAAGCAGGTATTAGATTTGCATCTGCATATCCAGGAACACCTAGTACTGAAATATTGGAAAATATTGCATTATACAAAGAAGATATTTTAGCCGAATGGGCAACTAATGAAAAGGTTGCTTTAGAAGCAGTAATTGGAGCATCTTTCGCAGGAGCTAGAGCTTTAGCTGCTATGAAGCATGTTGGGCTTAATGTTGCCGCAGATCCATTTTTCACAAATTCATATATTGGAGTTAATGGTGGTCTTGTTCTAATAACAGCAGATGAACCAGGAATGCATTCATCACAGAATGAGCAAGACAATAGAAACTATGCAAGATTTGCAAAAGTTCCAATGTTTGAACCATCAGATAGCCAAGAAGCAAAGGATATGATTAAAGAAGCTTTTGAAATTAGTGAAAAGTATGATACTCCAGTACTTTTCAGGGTTACAACTAGACTTTGTCATTCTAAATCTATAGTTGAATGTGGAGATAGATTTGAAGCTGCAATTAAAGAGTATGTAAAAAATGTAAAGAAATATGTTCCTGTTCCTGCATTTACAGGGGATATGAGAATAAGAGTTGAAGAAAGATTAAATAAATTAGAAGAGTTTTCTAATAACACACCACTAAACTACATTGAATTAAATGACAGCGTATCACAAGATACGAAAATAGGGGTAGTTACATCAGGATGCTGTTATAGATTTGCTAAAGAAGTTTTTGGAAATAATGTATCATACTTAAAACTCGGATTTACAAATCCTCTTCCAAAAGCAATGATGGTGGAATTTGCTTCAAAGGTTGATAAAATCTATGTAATAGAAGAAAATGATGCAATAATTGAAAATGAATTAAAGGCATTAGGAATAGAATGTAATGGTAAGAATACATTCCCATTCCATGGTGAAATGACTCCTGATGTTATTAGAAAGTCAGTATATGGAAAAACTAATGAAACTATTGCATATGACGAGAGTAAGCTTGTTTCAAGACCTCCATCATACTGCGCTGGATGTCCTCACAGAGGCTTTATGTATGAACTTGGAAAGAGAAAAAATACTGTAATGTCTGGGGATATAGGATGTTATGCATTAGGATTTGCTGAGCCATATAATGCTATGGACTGGTCTCTATGTATGGGTGCTAGCCTTAGTATGGGTCACGGTGCGCAGCAAGTATTTAATATGAAGAAAGACAATAAAACTAGAGTAGTGTCATTTCTTGGAGATTCAACTTTTTTCCATACAGGAATTAACTCACTATTAGATGTTGTTTATAATAAAGGGAATTCTATAAATGTAATTTTAGATAATAGAATTACTGGTATGACAGGACATCAAGAAAATCCAGGCTCAGGTTACACGCTACAAGGCTTAGAAACAGAATTTATTGATATAGAAGCACTTGTAAAAGCCTGTGGAGTTAGGAATGTAAGGGTAATAGATCCAAATAATTTACATGAAGTAAAGGATACATTAGATTGGGCATATGCATTAGATGAAGCATCAGTAATTATTACTAGATGGCCTTGTGTACTTAAGAAATTGTCAAAAGAAGACAAGGAAGAATTCCAAGGAATATTTAAAAGCAATTGCAAAGTTAATGCTGAAAAATGTGTTGGGTGCAAAATGTGTCTAAAGGTAGGATGTCCAGCTATATCATATGACAAGGCTACTAAAAAGGCATCTATAGATCCTACACCATGCGTTGGATGCGAAGTATGTAAACAGGTTTGTCCAGTAAGTGCAATTGAAAAGGAGGTAGAGTAGTATGATTAAAAGTATAATGTTAGTTGGAGTAGGTGGACAAGGAACAATACTTGCCAGTAAACTTTTAATTACAGGACTTATGGAAGCAGGATATGATGTTAAAATGAGCGAAATACATGGAATGTCCCAAAGAGGGGGTTCCGTATCTTCGCAGGTGAGATATGGTGAAGACGTACAATCCTCTGTAATAGAAATTGGGGGAGCAGACATTCTAGTTTCTTTTGAAAAGATGGAAGCATTAAGATGGCTTAAATACTTAAAGCCAGAAGGAAAAGTAGTTGTTAACGATTATCAAATAAATTCAATGCCTATTCTTAATGGAAGAGCAGATTACCCAGAAGGAATAATAGAAGAATTGCAAAGTAAAGTTAAGACAATTGTTATAGATGCTGCAAACCTTGCAGCAGAACTCGGAAACCAAAAGGTTATGAATATTATTTTACTTGGAACTATTATTAAAGCAATGGGACTTGGAAAAATAAATTGGGAGAAGATTATAAGAGACAATGTTAAGGTACAATTTGTTGATATTAATTTAAAAGCTATTGAACTTGGAATGGGCTTAGTGTAATTTTTGAAGGAGTGATTTTTTTGAAAAAAGGCGATTTTTTATGGGCATTTATACTTTTAATATTCATAATTATCTTAGTAGTTCCGGCTTCCAGGGTGGCATTTATTAATGCCACAGATGCACACCCATATATAGGTGGATTTATTAAATTTGGAATATTGGCTACAATGGGTGATTTGCTAGGAGCAAGAGTTTTAAGAGGGGACTTTGTTATTCCAAAAGGAGTTTTCTATAAGGCTGCTATATGGGGAATCATAGGCCTTATGATTACACTTGTATTTACTGTATTCATGGGTGGAGTAGCTGCCGCACAAGCAGCTTCTAAGCTGCCATTTAAAGGGTCAGTGTTTGCTCAAGCATTTTTTGGAAGTACTATTATGAATGTCACCTTTGGACCTATGATGATGGTATTTCATAGATTCACAGACATGTATGTAGATACAAAGTATGAGAAAAGTGGTGGCAAGGTTACATTTAGTGAGTTAATAGATAAAAATGATTGGCATTCATTAGTAGAATTTAGTTGGATTAAAACATGCCCATTTTTCTGGATACCTGCTCATACAGTAGTGTTTATGTTGCCAAGCCAATATAGAGTTCTTGCTTCTGCTTTTTTATCTATAGCGCTAGGTCTTTTATTAGCACTTGCAAAAAAATCAAAGCCAGTACAAGTAGCAATTTAAAATTAAGAAAGGAGTATGGTTACAATTCAATATGATTTTTGTAACCAGGTAAAAGAAATGAGCTATAAAATATTAGCAATTAATCCCGGATCTACTTCTACAAAGATAGCCCTATACGAAAATGAAAAAGAAGTGTTTTGTAAAACCCTAGATCATCCAGTTGAAGAAATTGAAAAATATAATAGTGTTGTAGACCAATTTGATATGAGAAAAGAAGTTGTTCTTTCTTTTTTAAAGGAAAATGGGTATGAAGTACATGAATTAGCTGCTGTTGTAGGAAGAGGTGGAATGCTTCCATCAGTAAAATCAGGAGCTTATAGAGTTAACGCGGTAATGGTAGATAGACTTAAAGATAATCCTGTAGTAGGGCATGCTTCAAATTTAGGAGCGCTAATAGCCTATGAAATAGCAAATTCTATTGGAGTAGAAGCATATATATATGATTCTGTTAGAGTAGATGAAATGAAGGATATAGCTCGTATATCAGGAATGCCGGATATAGTTAGAACTAGCACTAGTCATGCTTTGAATACTAGAGCTATGGCAATGAAGGTTGCAAAGAAATACGGCAAAAAATATACAGATATGAATTTTATTGTTGCTCATTTAGGTGGCGGAATATCTGTAAATGCTCATGAAAAAGGCCGCATGGTGGATGTAATTGCTGATGATGAAGGACCATTCTCACCAGAAAGAGCTGGAAGAGTTCCTTGCAATGCTCTTATAGATTTATGTTACTCAGGTAAGTTTGATAAGAATACTATGAAGAAAAAACTAAGAGGAAATGGTGGGTTAAAAGCTTATCTTAATACCGTTGATGGTAGAGAAGTTCAGAAAATGATTGACAACGGAGATGGAAATGCAAAGCTTATATATGAGGCTATGGCTTACCAGGTTGCTAAGGGAATTGGCGAAATGGCAACGGTATTAGAAGGAAAGGTAGATGCTATTATAATTACAGGGGGCATAGCTTATTCAAATGTAATCACCACGTGGATTAAAAAGCGTGTAGAGTTTATTGCACCTGTTGAGATTGTGGCTGGTGAGAATGAAATGGAGTCACTAACCCTTGGAATACTTAGGGTTTTAAGGAGCGAAGAACAAGCTATAGAATATATTGAATAATATTAAATAAGCAAGACAAAAAAACATTACTATAATCTATTGTTATAGTAGTGTTTTTTTATTAGAATTACTATAAGTATAATATATTTTAGAACAATCTTTGCTAAAATGAAATTAGTGAATAGTATCTTAATAATAAGGAGAACAGCTATGGATAAAAAAATAGGAATTATTGCTTCTGATATTGAGCTTAAAAATAGTATAATAGAGTTATTTGAAGAAGAAGTTAAGAAGGGTGAAATAATTATTGATATTTTGGATCCGGATAACTTTAGGCAGCAAGGTAAAATGCTAGAGAGAAAAGGTGCCAAGGCAATTATAGCTAGAAGCGGCGGTTATCGCCATACCGTTGGTAAAGTAAATGTTCCAGTTATACATTTGAAAATAACAACCTTGGACATATTACAGGCAATAAAGACAGCTAGAAAGTATATGAAGGATATTATCCTGGTTATCTCTGATTTGGAATATTTTGATTATGATGAATGGAAAGATGTTATTAATGAAAATATCATAATTGAACGGTTTAATGATAAGGAAAATATAGAGGATAAAGTAAAAAAGTATGCTCCGATAAAAGATAGGGTATTAATAGTGGGCGGTGGTATTCCCTGTGGATATGCTAAAAAATTTGCAATGGATAATATTCCCATAGGTGCCAGTAAAGAATCAATTTATGAGGGCGTAGAATATGCTAAAGAACTTATAGACAACTTATATGATCAAAAATATAAAAATGAAATTTTAAAAACTACTTTAGATGGAGTGCATGATGCTGTAGTTGCAATGAATCAGGAAGGAAACATAATTCTATTCAATGAAAGAGCACAGGAATTACTAAAGAAAAATAGCGGAGATGTATTAGATAAAAAATTACTTGATGTTTGCCCAGAACTAGATTTTATGATAGCTGTGCTTAGGAGCAAAGTTAATCAGTATAACGAAATAAAAAAGCTGAAAAAGATAATAATAGCTGCAAATATATCTATCTTAAATGTTGATGGGTATGTAGATGGTGTTTTATGTTCATTTCAAGATATCACTAAACTTCAAAGCTTAGAGAAAAAAATAAGATATGAATTAAATAAGAAGGGTCTTGTTGCTAAATATACATTTCAAGATTTTATTGCAAAGGATCCTATTATGAAAGACACAATTGCAAAGGCAATAAGAATAGGGTTAAGTGATTGCACTGTAATGATTTATGGAGAAAGTGGAACAGGAAAAGAGATGATAGCGCAAAGTATCCATAATATAAGTAGTAGGAAAGGTGAGCCATTTGTAGCAATTAACTGTGCAGCTATTTCAGAAAATCTTTTGGAAAGCGAACTTTTTGGATATGAAGAGGGAGCCTTTACTGGGGCTAGAAAAGGTGGTAAGCCTGGACTCTTTGAACTTGCTCATAGGGGAACTATATTTTTAGATGAAATGAATAGTTTATCACCTAATTTACAAGGAAAGTTGCTCAGGGTGTTGGAAGAAAGAGAAATAATGAGGATAGGGTCAGACTATGTAATTCCATTAGATGTTAGGATTATAGCTGCTGCAAATGAAGGGTTAAAAAGAAAGGTTGAAGAGGGAAGCTTTAGAAGTGATTTATTTTATCGCTTGAATATTTTAGAAATTAACATTCCGCCACTTAGAGAGAGAAAAAAGGATATTATTCCATTGTTTAAGTATTATGTAAAAAGTTTTTCAAAAGAAATTGATGTGATAGATATAAATAATGCAATCGAAGAAAGAATAATGGGTTATCCTTGGAAAGGTAATGTACGCGAACTTAAAAATATTGCTCAAAGATATGTTATTTTTAATGAAATTGATTTAGATGAGAAAGAAATTATTAGTGAAGATGATTTAGAGGAAAGAGAGATTAGTGGCGATGTTAAAAGCCTTGACAATGATAAGGTAATTGATTTAAAGGAGATCAACCGATTTGTAGAAGAGAAAGTAATAGAAATGCTATCAAGTCAAGGAATGACAAAGATAGAGTTAGCTAAAAAGCTTGGTATAAGCAGAACTGCATTGTGGAAAAAAACTAAGTCATAGGATAGAAGGGTAAATAGCGATGGAAAATAGTCATGTAATAGAAGAAGCTGCCATGTATAAAAGAAATCTAATAGATATTTTTGCTATTGCTAGCATAGTATCTGATGGAGTTTATGTAATAGACAAAAATGGAGTTATTGTTGATGCAAATAAATGCTTTGCAGATATTATTGGAATAGAAGAGTCTAAGTTAATCGGAAGAAAGATGCAAAATGTATGGGATATGGAAATATATAACAAGGAAGAAGCTTTTATAGTACTAGATCATAAGGATAAAATGCCCATGATGGCCATACTTAATCAAATGGATAGTAAAAAGCTTGAAAGTAAAAAGCCAAGAGCGGTAGGACTTATAGTACTAGAAGATAAAAAAGAGACCTCAGTTATAACTAGGATTGAAAGAATGAATAAAACAGTTATTATGACAGGCGCTCCTTTTTTCGATGAGCGGGGAGAAATATTGTTTGTAGTTACTATAATTAGAGATGTAACTGAATTTATTAAACTAAAGGAAAAACTCGAAGCCCTTGAGAATGATAAGGAAATATACCTTAATGAGTTAAAGTATTTAAGAGAAAGTCAAATGCAAACAGATTTAGTGGGAAAAGTTGCTTCAGTAGAAAAAATTAGACATACGATTAAGCAAGTGGCGAAAACGGATGTAACTGTGCTCATAACGGGAGAAACAGGTGTTGGAAAAGAGGTTGTGGCAAGAGAAATATTTAAGAATAGTATAAGAAAAGATGGACCATATATAAAAGTAAATTGTGCAGCGATACCAGAGGCGTTACTAGAGTCGGAACTATTTGGATATGTAAAAGGTGCATTTACTGGAGCTGAACGGAAGGACAAATTAGGACTATTTCAAATGGCTGATGGTGGTACGATTTTGTTAGATGAAATAGGGGAAATGCCTATAAAAATGCAGTCAAAAATCCTTCGTGTTCTTCAAGAAAAGGAAATTACTAGAGTTGGAGGAACAAATCCTATAAAAGTGGATGTAAGAGTAATTGCAGCCACAAATCAAAATTTACTGCAGCAAATAAGGAAAGGCGTTTTTAGAGAAGACTTATATTATAGACTAAATGTTTTTCCAATTAGTTTATTGCCACTTAGGGAAAGAAGAGAAGATATTTCAATCTTAACTTCTCATTTTCTAAAAAAGTTTAATAGACAATATAATAAGAGTAAGAGCTTTGAAAAACCCGCTATAGAAGCACTTGAGCATTATAATTGGCCAGGAAATGTTAGGGAACTTCAGAATATAATAGAGCGTTTAGTAGTAATTGATGATGAAACTATTATTAAAAAAAGTAATATTGTTAGCACTTTGGGTAAGGATATGTTTTATATTGATATTATTGATAATGGCAATATTACTTTGAAAGATGCAGTAAATTCCTTAGAGAAGAATATTATTGAAAAAGCATTAAAGAAATATGGAAGCACATATAAAGCTGCGGAAGTATTAGGAATAAAGCAGTCTACTGTAGTAAAAAAAGCTAAGGCACTGGGAATTAAAAAGTAGTGATGAAAAAAATCATTACTATCAATACTAAAATGTATTGCAGCAAAAGCACTAGAATAGTGCTTTTGCTGTTTTTTATTGTAAAGTGTAATGAAAAAATTCATCAATACCCAAATAGTCAAGGTAACGTTTTCATAAAAATCTTCTAGAATAAGAGGTGAAATTAAACTTTATAAAAGATTAATGGTAAGAAATGATGATTTGCAAGGGCTAGAAAGGTTTCAGAAAATCAATCAGTAAAATTGACGATAACTTGGCATGAAACATGCTTAATATAAATTCGAGATATAATTTTAAAGGGGGATGGTTTTTATGTCTATCAAAAGAAAGGCTCTATTGATCCAAGCAGCTTTTGGCGCTGTTATACTGACACTTTTGATGCAACCTATGGTTGCTTTAGGGTATCAAAGTTATAATTGGTTATTATTTGTGGTATTACTGTTATTCTTTGCAATGAGTGCAGATTTCAAGAAAATCCCAAGTATGATAGTATGTTTCCCTATAGGGGTTTTATGGGCACTTTTAAACGTTAAGTTGATGGATGCAATGGCGGGGTTGCCAGCAGTTATACCGTATGTACTACTTACAATAGTAATAATATTTTCGATATTAACTATTCATGAAAATTTATTAAGGGATACTATATTTGGTAATGTGCCAGCACTATTTTTGGGACTAGCTGAAACATTCTTTATAAATTCTATTGTACCAGCAAATGCGCCAATTATTACACCAATTCATTTAGTTATATTTTTTGTGTATGGTCTATTTATGACAAGTATATTAGTATTAGGTGGGGGTGCGCTATGTAATGTAATTGTAGGTAAAGATTGGCCTAAACATGTATTTGGTGGACACGCAGAAGAAAAATCTGCATAGTATTAGATAATATAATAAAACTAATTAAAATTCTCTATAAAAAGAGAAGGTATACAATAAAAAATCAGAAGAATTTAGGGAGGATATTAACATGGCAATAGAATTTAACCCAATGAGAAGTCTTATTTATGTAGATGTAGTAAAAGAGGATTATAGACATATGCTAAAGCATTGGCTTTATTACCATCATATACCAGAAAGCATAGCACAATTTGGAACATACGTTAGTAAGTATGCATTCTATCCAGCATTACCAACACCACCAGAGGGAGAAAGGTTTGGAACTTGCAGAATGCAGTTAACAGAGCATTATTGGATGGTTAACCCATTGACAGCGGAATTTAAAAATAAAACTATGAGTGAATACTTCCCATTAGATGTATTAAAGTGGCAAGGTACTATTCCAGACGACAATGAAGTAGCAGTGCTCGAAGGCAAAAAAGAGAACAAGCTTGGTGGAGATGACGCAAGATCAACAGGCGGAAATAATGGTATGCCTCCATTTATCTGGGCATTCGTACCTCTTTGTTGGGAAGAAGATTTAAAAGGTGCAGGAAGAACTATGGGAGATGGACCTAACTATCGCTGGCAGTTTGTTATGAAATATCCAGAGGGTATCTCTATGGAAGAAGGGGACAAGTGGTTATTTGAAGAAGCTATACCAAAGTTCCAAGAGTCAGCAGATGTAAACAGAATATTGACAAGCAAAATTATGCAGAATGTTAATCACTGCCCATACCAAAGAGTGGTTGAAATGTGGTTTAACTGTCCTTCAGGTTGGCATAGAGCTGCAGTGGATAAGGCAATTAAAAAGCCATCTTGGGCTACTTGTGATAAGTTTCCTTATTTAAAACCTAGATTTGAAATTTCAAGTATATTCTTAACAGACATCGCTGAAAGCGATAACTTTACACAATATCGCGGATATCTTCCAATGCGGTAAGAAAATTTTAAAAAAGGCAATCAACTATTGAGTTAATTGCCTTTTATCTATAATCTGTATTTAATTAAAAAACTAACACCGGCATCTCTATTTATAGCCTCTATTTCTCCATTATAAAATTTTATTATTTTTTTGCATATAGCTAGGCCAAGACCAAAATTACCAGTCTTATCTTTGTAGCAATTATCAAATATATGACTCAGATGTTCCTCAGGAATATTAGGACCATCGTTATATATTTCTACTACTGCAAAATCTCCTTCTTTTCGTAGAGTAACGGAAATTTCCTCTTTAGCATATCTAAGGCTATTATCTAAGATGTTTTCAATAGAAACCTGTATTTTATCTACGTTTCCAATTGTAATAGCTTCTTCAATGTCTAAATCCCATTGTATAGTAGCATTAATTACTTTAAATCTATTTATGATATGAAAAAGCAGGCGATGCAAGTTAATTTCAATATCTTCCATGTTATTTTCTAAAACATAATCAAGGGTATTAAGATATAACATCTGCTTAACTTTTTTTTCAAGGCTTATAGCCTCATCTCTTATAATTTCAGCGTTTTTCTCCACTGACTCAACATACACACCATCCACAATTGCAGCAGCATGACTCATAATTACCATAATTGGTGTTTTTAAGTCATGGGATATACTTTGTAAAAACATTTTCTCCTCTTCATCTGCACGTTTTAATTCTCTTTGCATCATATTCATTGAGTTTGCAAGTGTGCCAATCTCATCTTCATTTTTAAGAAGGATAGGTTCTTTCCAATCTTTATGGGCTATCCTCACAGTATATTTTTCCAGTTCCCTTAAGGGTTTTGAAATATAATTTGCAACTAATTTTGCAGTTATAAAACCAATTGCTATAAATACTATGCCCACAATAAGAGCCATATAAAGTAAATTATTATCTTGCATTTCAGGCATGTACGTTATTAAATATGACTTTCCAGAGTCTCCATATTCAACTGAGCTTATTATAAAGATAAACTTCATATTTTTGTAGGACTCTTTAAATTGTTTTTCAACAAGAGTACCTGGTGTAATGAAGCTAGACATCCACAGCTTAACGTTTTGATCATTTATACTAAAAGGTGATTTAGGATCATTATGTGTCTTTAACGTATTAGGAGAAAGAATACTTGATGTATTAGGTACATTAGGTGGTAATCCGTGATCTTTATTTATATTTATAATTTTAGTATCATTATTTTCATCCACATTAATAATGTAATAATCGCTACCTTTTAGATTTTTTAATTCATCAAATCTATTAGGCGTTGTAAAATTTTTGTCCTTTACCAAAATATCATGAGATACTTTTAAATCTTGAATTTTAGCTTTCTCATCTATGGTTCTAAAAGCAACCAGATAAAAAAATGAAATACTGAAAATTATTATAAGTATTACGCTTGTAAAAGTAGTCCATATTCTCATGGTTAGTGATTTGAATTTGAATTTCTTCATAATTTATACACTAATTTATAGCCATAGCCATAAACAGTTTCTATGGTTAATTTATCTGCTTTTTTTCTGATTCTTCTTATGGTGTCATCAACCACTCTATCTGAACCAAAGTAATCATCTCCCCATACAATATCTAATATTTGCTCCCTAGAAACTAGATTATTTTTGTTTTCAATAAAATAGTACAGTAGTTCAAATTCTTTGTTAGTTAGGATTATCTCTTCTTTTCCTAAAAAAATTGTCCTCTGCTTCTTACTAATAGTATATCCACCAATATTTAACATATCTAGAGTAGCATCTTCTTTAACTATTCCAGAAATTCTATCTAAAAGTTTATTTGTTCTAATAACAAGTTCTCTGGGTAAAAATGGCTTTGATAAATAATCATCGCTACCAAGCTCTAGTCCTACCACGCGATCAAGTTCTTCATTTCTAGCAGACATAAAAATTACAGGTGTGCTTTTATTATTATCTTTAATAGCCTTTATAATTTGATATCCGTCAATATCTGGAAGCATTATGTCCAGTATCCAAAGATCAGGCAAATCTTTGATTTTTGCTATTGCTGAATTACCATTTGAAAAAGTAGTTACTTCATAACCTTCACGTTGAAGGTATTTTTCTAGCAATAGATTTAAACTTATTTCATCCTCAACAAGATATATCTTTTTTGACAAGTGTATCACTCCTATAATTAAGCACTTAGGTCTTTAGTTTATATAAAAACAATTAATTGTGACCTATTTATATCTATTAATTATATTCTAGCATACAATTTTCAAAACATTTCAGAAAATTTATGTGAAGATTATGTGTTATTTAGGCAAGGAAGGTTGCAACTTGCCACGTGGGAGGTACTTATTATTCTATAGATCTCCTTTTAATCCAATTTCACCTGCAACATTTTGCATACCTTTTATAGTTTCAGAGAGTATGTCACTAATATTCATGCCCATTTTTTCTGCTCCAGAAAGGATAACATCTCTATCCACACCAGCTGCAAAGCTCTTCTGCTTGAATTTCTTATTAACTGACTTTACTTCTAAATCTAGCACGCTTTTGCTTGGTCTCATTAGGGCAGTTGCTGTAATAAGCCCAGTAAGTTCATCAATTGTAAATAAGATTTTTTCCATTTTATGTATTGGTTCAACATCTATGCATAGTCCAAAACCATGACTCTGAACAGCATGTATGTATTCTTCGGGGTAACCCTCTGACTCCAATATTTCCCTTGCTTTAACACAATGCTCTTCTGGATACATTTCATAATCTACATCATGAAGAAGTCCAACTATACCCCATTTGTCTACATCTTCATTGTTTAGTTTAGCAAAATGCCTCATAACGCCTTCAACAGATAGTCCATGTTTTACTAGACTGTCACTCTTATTGTATTTTTTTAATAACTCAAAAGCTTGTTCCCTTGTAGGAGATATTTTTTCCATAAGTAAAACCTTCTTTCATTTAGTTAATTTTCTTGTTTTATGATAAATTATAGTTCAGTATGAAAATTAAGTCAATTATAAATACACTAATTTCAATGTACTTTAAAATGGTTGGAAAGTTATTATATAAAAAAAGAAAAAAGCTGTGAATATTATTCACAGCTAGCTATATTAAAGTAAAGGGGGACTTCGCTTTAATGTATATTCAATCTATATTTAAATAATACCACGAAAATGTTACAATGTAATGAATAATGTATGTAATATTTGTTAAATTTAAAAAAAATCAGATTATATGTCAAAACAGAATAAAAATATGCTTAAAAATGAGTACTCCAGTGAGTACTCATTTTTATTTATTAAATAGCCGTTGTAGAATCCCCTTTTTCTTATGAAGTTCTTCTTCAGCTGATTTAATTTTTTGTCTTTCAAGGCTTTGAGTTAAATTATTAAGCAATTGAATATCATGTTCTTTAATGGTCTCAGGTAAGGATAATATGGCTTTATTCTTTTCTTGGTCTTGCCTAAACAGAACCTGTGTATTTTCTAATAGTTTATTAATATCATAGAGTTGACTGTCTTTTACATTTAATTGCTGTTTAAGAAATTCAATATTATTTTTTAGAATGTCAATCATATCTTCTTTTAATAGAGTTACTTCTGAAGCTGCAACTTCTTCTTCGACAGTTTGGTTATATTTTAGACATTGTTTGATTGCCTCTAGGCCTTCTTCATCTACACAGGTTTTTCCATTATGAAATATTAAAAAAGCTTTTATTTCAGGTAATTTCATTTTGGCATAGACGGTTACTTTACTTATGTTTAAATGTTTAGAAATTTTTAATGCATCATAGATCATTATACTCGCCTCCTAAATTATCTATAGGAAGTATTCTCCAAATATTACTAAATTCCTTTTTTTTACAAGTTAATTGAATTTAAATTTAATTGAATTTAACAATAGCTTTATAACAGATAATTAAAAATGGGCTAATTCTTAAGTTAGCTCCTAGGAATTTGTGTCAGTGGCTAAAAACTGAATTATTCTTATATAAATAATTGTATATCTGATTTAAGTGCATCAAAATAATTATGTGTTATGATTAAATCATAAGGTAAATTATTAAGATTATACAATATGGAGGTATAAAATGAACAAACAGAACCTAATTAAAATAGCAGCAGACTTTGTTGAAAACTCAGAAGGCAATTACATAACAAATGAAATAGCTATTTCTGAAAATGTTGTGGGAATGAAGATTTTTGAAGCACCAACTTTTGGATTTGCTTCACCCGCGGATGAGTATTTTAAATTATTCAAAGAACCTTCTGTAATTGGGAAACACTTTATGAGCCCTAAAGAATGGTTACCAGGCTCAAAGACTGTTATCTCTTTTTTTCTGCCATTTAGCCAAGCGGTTAAAAGGGGAAATGAAAGGGAAAAGTTATGGCCATCTGAAGAATGGTTACATGGTCGTATTGAAGGTCAAGCTCTTATAAATAAGCTATGTATATATCTGAAATCAGAATTGATAAATGATGGATATAATACTCTAGTGCCTGCTTTTGATGAAAGATTCTGGGCGCAAACTGCATTAAATGATGACTGTGCACATCCGGAAGTATCATTTACAAGCAATTGGTCTGAAAGACATGCGGCTTTTGTTTGTGGACTTGGAACATTTGGGCTTTCTAAAGGTCTAATAACATCAAAAGGTATAGCTGGAAGATTTGGGAGTATTATTACAGAATTATATTTGTCACCTGACAAAAGAGAGTATGAAAGCATCTATGAATATTGTTCAATGTGTGGTGCATGTGTAAAAAAATGTCCAGTTAATGCAATATCAATAAAAGAAGGTAAAAATCATATAATATGTTCCAATTATTTGGATATAACAGCCGAAAAGTATAAGCCTAGATATGGTTGTGGAAAATGTCAGATAGGCGTACCCTGTGAAGGGAGAATACCAAAACAACACAACATAAAATAAAAATTACATTCATATACATTTAGTGAAATCTATAAAAATACCGTATTATTTAGTTGCACTAAATAATACGGTAAAATATAAATATATATTAATTTAATATTCGTTATTTACCAATAAAAATAGCCATCCCGTTATCTCCACTATAAGGAGGTGCTCCTTTTACTGTTACATAACAAATTATTAGCATATACTCTGCCCCTCTAGGAATATTTTTATTGAAAGTTAATATAAATGTTTTTGCTGAGCCATTCTTTGAATCGATTCTAACCATACTACCTGTAAGTGAATTTGAAGCATTGACCTTATCATTTTTACCAAGTGTAGCTATACCCTTAGGTAAAATATTCATTGTATCTTGGATCCAATAATTAGTTGGTTTCATTCCTAGCCTCATATCAACATCTCTATCGTAGCTAATTTCAATTTGATTTGGTGAGAGTTGCACCAAATTTACCAGCATTGGTACAGGAATTTGTCTCTTATCTTCTGGCATATACATAGGCTTCATTTGACTGATTTCATCTGTGCACATCATAGGATGCATTCCATACATTCCCTGCATGCACATTAAATGATGCGTGCACTGCATCATATGATAAGTACACTGCATCATATGATACATAATTTGCATATCCATCATCGGGGGCATTTCATACATACCACCCATCATTGGGTACATGCTCTGCATATCCTTCATCTGTGACATTCCGTACATTCCACCCATTTGCGGCATATCTTGCATAGGATCTTCTAAATATGTTTTCATTAATTACACCTCATTAATAATTTTTAACTGCACTAATAATATATGAAGTGAGTTAAACCTTGTGACAAGTAGTTAATGAAAGTTTTAGCATTAAAAATTTAATCTCTCTAACAACATTACATTAGCGAGTCGCTAATCCTTAAATAGTTTCATTATCTCAGTTGTTGACTTAAATCTTTAAACAATTCAAACATAAAAGTTTGTTCACTAATAATATGCTTAACCAATTCCTTCCAAGTCACATTTCCAGTTCCGAATGTAAGCAATTGTGGATAAAGATTTAAAGCGTGAGTATCATGAAGTAAAAATTCATTGATCAATTTTTTTATTTGAATAATATGTTGGCTATATAGAGGACCACCATCTACTGAATTTTTTAAGGACACTACATTATTATATAATCCCAAAAACATTTTTTGAATATCATCAAGTGAATCCTCTGTAGCTTTTGGTAGGTTTACATTAGAAAGGGTGGCCACAGTCTTAAGAAAACTTGGGTGTTCACTTGAAATATGAGTCCACAATTGAAGTTCATTAAAAATACAAGAGAATTGATTTATATAAGTGTAGCAATACATATTTTACCTCCTAAAAATTATACACAATATATAGTATGTATGTTAAATATAAAGGTGATTAGAATATTTTTTTATTAGTTTAATAAATTTCACTCACTTTTTTCAACATTGACATATTATATTATGTACTGAATACTTTTTGGAGGTTCAAATTGAAACAGATTGAAATGGATAAAAAAATGCCACAAAACCAAGCAATGAGTAGTTGTATACCACAAGAAACCGTAATTGAAAATGTTAGATTAGCCGCTGCCTACGTTCCATACCAATTCCTTTGTGCTCTGTTTACACCAATTGAAGCACTAAGAAGGGGAACTGCTTTCCCCGAACTCTTCAGTCCATATAAAGGTGAGGACAAAAAAAGTAGACCATGCCAATTGGAAACAATGCAAAAGGAGAGAGCCTAATGAGAAATGGAATGAATAAATTGGAAATGTTAAAACAAATTAGTGCTACAAGATTTATGCTAGTAGACTTAGCGTTGTTTCTTAATACTCATCCGTTGGATAGAGAAGCTGTTGTAGAATATAATAATTATGTTATGCAATGGAGAGGACTCAAAGAAAACTATGATATGAATTGCGGCATGTTAACTCAACTTGACTCCTTAAGCCCTTTCCCATGGCAATGGAAAGAGGAACCATGGCCTTGGGAAAATGAAGCTAATTTTATGTTTGAAAAGGAGGAAGTGTAATTTATGTGGACATACGATAAGTTTTTAGAATATCCGGTAAAAATTAAAACTCCTAATCCTGAAATGGCAAAAATTATTATCACCCAGTATGGAGGACCTGATGGTGAGCTGGGTGCATCATTAAGATACTTAAGTCAGAGATTTTCTATGATAACTCCACAAGCTATAGCAACATGTAATGACATTGGCACAGAAGAACTAGCTCATTTAGAAATGGTGGGTACTATGGTTAGACAATTAATGAAATGTGCAACTCTTGAGGAAATTCAAAAGGGTGGCATGAGTGGCTACTATGCTGATCATGGCAGGGGGATATATCCTGTAGATGCATCAGGTGTTCCTTTTTCAGCATCAGGTTTTCAATCAAAAGGCGATCCAATTGTAGATCTTACTGAAAATTTAGCCGCAGAACAGAAGGCAAGGGCTACTTACGAATATCTAATTAATATGGCTGATGATCCAGACGTAATCGAGCCTTTGAAGTTCCTACGTGAAAGAGAAGTTGTTCATTATCAGAGATTCGGTGAAGCTCTTAGAATTGTTCAAGATCATCTACAACAACCACATTTGTTTATAATGCATAAACCAGTTTAAAGTTTAAAAATATATATAGTTGTTGAATTTATTTAACAGCTATATATATTTATTTTTTAACTGACTTATATTTAGATTTGTTTTTATCTTCAGGATCAATATATTCGTAATCATTTTTCTTGTTTTTCTTGATTCCTAATTTAGTCATCTTATTATTAGTTACATTTAACTTATTGCCCATATTATCTCACCTTTCATCTATATATTTATTTTAATAGTCCTTAAATATTATAATGACCAAAAGTTCATTATATATGCCCATTTATTTAATTCATTTTAATTTTAGAAAATTATAAAACTAATATACATAAAAAGATAACTTTTGTGAAAAAATAGTACCGAAGGAGTGATTAAAATGGAAATGAACACTAGAGATACTATTATGAAAAAATTATTAGACGCACAAGAAAATGTTAGAGACTATCAATCATTTGCAAAAGAAGTATCAGAAGAGGCAGTGAGTAGTACATTCAAGGAATTTGCCGAACAATCAGCAATGCAAGCTAAGAAATTACAAGAATTATTAAATGCACATGAGGGCGGGCAATACTAGTTAGTTATCCTATTTAATTATTATAAGGCAGGGAGATTCCCTGCTTTTATTTTTTATGATTATAATAATTGCTAATTCTGTAGAAAAATATTAATTAATTTAGTAGCATAGCAAAATGAAAAAAGTAACAAACTATTTATATATATACATAGTATAGCATTTATTATTGGAGGCGTGGAAATGTCAAATAGATTAATCTATGAAAATATGTTAATTTTTCTTTTACCCATTCTGGAGGCAGTATTTGTATCGTCTGTAATAATGGGAAGGAGAATGGATAAAAAGGTATTAAAGATTATTTCATTTGTTGTTATTACATTTATGTACTTTAGTATATTCATTTTGTTATGGGTAAATAATAATGTTTAGTAATCTAAATAGGAGGGGTTTGTGGTGAAACTTAATAGAGAATTCTATTCTAAAGATACTTTGCAGGTTGCGAGAGAACTTTTAGGTAAAGTAATTGTACATAAAATTAACGGAGTAAGTCTAAGAGGAAAGATTGTTGAAACTGAAGCATACATTGGTTCAATAGATAAGGCTTCTCATGCTTACGGAGGCAAGAAAACACCTAGAGTAGAAGCCCTATATGGTAAGCCAGGAATCGCATATGTGTTTTTTATTTATGGTATGTATCATTGCTTTAATATAATAACAAAAGCAGAAGGTTCTCCAGAAGGAGTTCTAATTAGAGCAATTGAGCCAATAGAAGGATTAGAAGAAATGGCAAAGTTAAGATTTAATAAATCCTATAATGAATTGACAAAAGCTCAATTTAAAAACTTGTCTTCAGGTCCCTCTAAATTGTGCATAGCAATGAATATAAATAAAATAAATAACAAACAAGATTTATGTGAAGACAAGCTATACATAGAAGAATCAACAAATATTGAAAAATTTGAAGTTATAGAGGCTAAAAGAATTGGAATTGATTATGCAGAAGAAGCAGTGGATTTTAAATGGCGGTTTTATATTAAAAATAATCTTTGGGTATCAGTAAAATAAATAATATTCAACTAATTAAACCAGAAACGGAGATTGCACAATAGACTAATAATAACCCCATGATAATATTAAATTGTTTATTATAGTTTGTTAAAAAATTCTGAAATAAAGCACCGAATAGTGCCCAACAAAGAGTAGAAATAAAGCCAATAAATGCTAGCAACAGTGAGAAAAGTATTAGTGCAAAGTTTGATTTATAATAAGGAATTATAAATGTTGAGATAACAGTAATACCGTATAAAATCACTTTTGGATTTACAAACTGCATTGTTAATCCTGTTAAGTATGTGTTTGTTTTTTTATTGGATAGTTCAGTTTCTGTCTTTGTACTAAATGTAATTTTATAAGCAAGGTAAAGCATATAAACTGCACCAAAGATACCTACAAAGTATTCAATTTTAGGCATCAAATCAAATAAAAAGAGATTAAAATAACTACAAGCTATCATAAGTAGAATAAATCCAGTTAAAACTCCTAAATTAAAGTAAAATGAATTCTTGAAGCCATAGCGTTTGGCATTTACCATTGATAATATATTGTTGGGGCCAGGCGTAAAGGTGGTTATAAAAACATATGATAGAAAAGGAATAAGTTTAATCAAAATAGGATACCTCCTTTGTGTAATTTCCCATAAAAAAGCAAGTATTGTTTTAATATTCTATACATGTATATTTTACCTTATTATATATAAAAAATCTATTGTTAAATTCATTTACGGAATTTATAAATAGTGTTATCTTAAATTAGGTAGTAGGTGAATATATAAAATGAAAAAGGTAGGAGTGATAATAGTGGGTATAAAAGAAATAGAAAAAATATGTCCCCTTTGTGGACAAGACAATAATTGCCAACATGGTCAAGGTGGATGTTGGTGCGATAAAGTTAAAGTCCCAGAGCACATAATAGAGTTAATTCCTAATGATAAAAGGGGCAAAGCTTGCATATGCAGGTCTTGTTTAGAAAAGTATCAGAAATAAATACAGCCGATGTAGAAGATCCAAATGGTGGGTATAGGAACTCAAAAGATACTAGTTGAAGTGATATAGAGTCACTTTGGCTAGTTTTTTTGCTTTCATTGTGAGATTATGAGGGTTTTATTTAGAACGGGGTTGTCGAAGAAAAGGATAATTTGTAAATAAGTTTGTTAAAAAAAATACAAATACAGGTTGAAATATACATTAAGTTGGGTTAAAATTATAAACTGGTGCAATGTTCTAGATAATCAAGAGATTTTATATCAAAGCATTTTCTTTGAAGGATTCTAAAGAATTTATTATGAAAAGAGAAGGGAAGCGATAAAATGAATTTTTTTATAAATTTTAGTGTAAAGAAAAAGCTTATATCAGTTTTTTCAGTAGTGTGTATTTTTATGCTTTTAATAGGAGCAGAAGGTATGATAAGTTCAGCCAAGATAAATAATGGTTCAAAAGAGATATATAGCAATTATTTAACATCTATTAGGGATTTAGAGGAAATGAAAGGAAATATTAATGACATTGGTGCAAATATGATTGTACTTGTTTTTGGTGTTGATAAATCACATTTAGAGGATACTATAAAGAACATAAATGATTTAAGCAATAAAAATATAAGATTACATAAGGAATATGACAGCCTGGCTACTACATCAGTAGAAGAGGATAAAACCTATGCTGATTTTCAGAGCGATTTACTAAAATATACAGAGTTAACCACTAAGGTAATTGAATTTGTGAAGGCTAATAATTATGAACAAGCAAGTGCAATTTTTGGGGCAGAGGTAAATACAATAAGAGCATCTATGGATGAAAAATTAAAAAAATGTATTTATATAAATCAGCAGTCAGCAAAGCAAGCAAATTTAGATAACGGAGATCAATTTAACAATTCTAGGAATACAATTATGATATTTACAGCCATAGCGTTTTTGCTAATAATTTTTATGGCTTACATGTTAATTATAAATATAGTGTATCCATTAAATAAAATAAAAGACTTAGCAGGAAGATTTTCACTTTATGATTTTTCAGAGACTGTGACTATCACGAGAAAAGATGAATTTGGACAAACAGGTGTTGCACTAAATATTGCGCAGGAAAATATTAAACAATTAATAGGAGAAATAATAGAGCGTTCTTCTGATATGAGCTCATCTTCAGAAGAACTTTCAGCAACAGTTGAGGAAATAACAGCAAAAATAGAAATTATAGATCGTTCAACTATGCAAATAAATAAAGCTGTTCAAGAAGCCAGTGCTACATCTGAGGAAATAACTGCATCCGTTGAAGAGGTCAACTCAAGTATGGAGGAATTATCTTCAAAGGCAATGGAAGGTAGCGGTAATGCCACGCAAATTAAAGAAAAAGCTAAAATTGTTAGGACAGAGGCTAAAAAAGCATTGGAAGAAAGTAACAGTATTTATGAAGAAAAAGAAAAAAGAATATTAAAAGCTATAGAGGATGGAAAAGTTGTGGATGAAATTAAGATTATGGCGGATGGAATTGCAGCCTTAGCAGAACAAACTAATTTGTTAGCGCTAAATGCGGCTATTGAAGCAGCAAGGGCAGGGGAACAGGGGAGAGGATTTGCCGTGGTTGCAGAAGAAGTGAAAAAGCTTGCTGAACAATCCTCAGAAACTGTAAATACAATTCAAAGCACCATAGTAAAAGTTCAAGATGCATTTAAAAATTTATCTGGAAATAGCAATGATATACTTAAATTCATCATAGAAAATATTAAACCTGTGTTAGAACAATATGCTGTATCAGGAAAACAATATGGTGAGGATGGGGAATTTATAAGCGCCATGTCAGAAGAAATTGCATCTAGGTCAGGGGAAGTGGAAGCAACAATAAATGAAGTTAGCACAGCAGCTCAAAACTTAGCACAAAATTCACAAATTTCTGCAGAGCATACAGGAGATATTCAAATTAGTATTGATGAAACTTCAAAAGCAATGGAGCAAGTAGCGCAAACCTCACAAATTCAAGCAGAACTTGCACAAAAGCTTAATGAATTGGTAAGGAAGTTTATAATTTAACAACATTACAGATGATGATCTAAGGGGCTAAGGCCTCTTTTTTTATAATGTTTTTTAAACTTGCAAATGGAGAGGTGTGTTAGCTAAATAAATAGATAAATATAAAAATTTATACTATAATAATTATTAGATAGCAAAAAAATACTGTTACTAAATACAATAAGAAAGGAATAAGCTATGAGAAAACAACATCCACTAATTAATACATTAATGCATTTAAAAGGAAATCCTAGAGCCTGCGTTTATACAGAACCATTATGGGGTATTCCTTTTAATTTATTTGCCCCTTATGTGTCTATATATATGTACACCTTAGGACTCACCGACAGCCAAATTGGTTTTACTGCTAGCATAGGAATGTTTTTTCAAATTATCTTCTCCTTTCTTGGAGGAGTAATTACAGACAAGCTAGGAAGAAAGAAAACCACTTTGATTTTTGACATTTTATCCTGGAGCATTCCATGTTTGATATGGGCTTTTTCAAGGAATTTCTCTCATTTTGTGTTTGCGGCTATAATAAACAGTATTTCTCGCGTCACAATGAATTCTTGGAATTGTTTATTGGTGGAGGATTGTGATAAAGAGCAGCTTGTGAATATATACACCTGGGTTTATATTTTAGGCTTGGGGGCTGCATTTTTTGCGCCAATATCAGGATTATTTATAGGTGAATTTGAATTGGTTCCAACGGTTAGAGTACTTTATATTATTTCTTTTGTTGTAATGACCTCGAAATTTTTGCTACTTAATAGGTATTCTACAGAAACAAGGCAAGGCAGGGTTAGAATGGAACAAACAAAACACACAAATATGCCTACATTACTTAAGGGGTACTCTAATGTTTTTATGCAAATAATTAAAACTCCAGAAACCTTACTTACACTAGGAATTATGATTATTATGAGTATAATAGGAGTAGTAAATAATACCTTTTGGGCCATTATAGTGACAGAAAGAATTCATATACCAGCTAGATTTATAGGGTTATTTCCTTTTATACGTGCCTCAGTTATGATTATCTTCTTCTTTACCTTAGTTCATAAAATTGGAGCCTTAAGATTTAAAAAGCCTTTGATAATTGGATTTTCCTTGTTCACAATTAGTCAAATTTTATTGATTGTAACCCCGGATAAGGGATATTTCATGCTGATAATAAGCATTATTCTAGAGGCCTGCAGTATATCCCTTATAAGCCCACTTCTAGATTCAATGCAAGTGCTTTTAGTAGACCCACAAGAGAGAGCTAGAATAATGGCTATATTGTATGTAATTGTAGTTGCGGTTACATCTCCTTTTGGATGGATTGCAGGAATTTTATCCGGAATAGATCGTAGATTACCATTCCTTTTAAATATTTTTCTGTTGATCCTTGGAATTTTACTTACTTATTTCCAATCTGTTATGCTAAGTCAAAAATCGTCTCTAAAAAGTAAATAAGGAAGGTGGTGGATACAGCATGATCAAGGTAAATAAAGACACCTATCTAAAGTGGATCATTGTATGCATCACTACAGTAGGGGCAGGATTATTCATGCTTTTTCCATTTATGAGTATGAGTTCCTTAGTATATAGTATTATACTAAACCTCACACTAATGATTTGGATGTCAGTGTTGGAAACATTACTTATGCCAGCACTAAAATCATCTTATTTTAATACTCACCCTTTTGAAGAAGAGGGGAAAATATATAAGTACCTAGGCGTTGATTCTTTTAGGAAATTCTTAGTATTAAGTGGTTGGGAGAAAAGTAGAAAAAAAGAAACTCCTATTAGAAAGTCATTAATTTTATTAGAATATTATGAGTACAGGACAAGGTGTTCTGAATTTGGGCACGGAATTATTGCAATAATAATTGCCTTCATTACGGTATATGTTTTTATGATATCTTCATTTATGGAAACGATATGGTTAATAATTCTTAATATATTTTTGAACATATACCCCATGGTACTCCAACGCTATAATCGTCCACGGGTACGTAGATTGATTAGAAAACTTAAATTAAAGCAGGCTAAAGTTACCTACAGAAGTTGGTAATAACCAAGGAATTGCTGAAATATCGAACTTGCCACTTGTCATGTGGGTGGCACTTACTGTTTATTTTATCAATCTTTTACCTATAACAAATTTATCTTTGTAATACCCAGTTAATTCAGAAATTTTAATAACATCGTGTGCGCTAGGAGAATGTATGAATTTATTATTGCCAATAAATATTCCTACATGCGATACTTCATAAGGGAAATCAGAATTTGTGGTGAAAAAAACTAAATCGCCCTTTGCAAGATTATTTATATTAACAGATTTACCTTTATTTATTTGGTCCATAGATGTTCTTGGCAAATCTATACCAAAGTTTTTATAGATATATTGCACAAATCCGGAACAATCAAATCCGCCACTTAGGTACTTCCCAGTAGTATCTAATATTGCGGGAGTTGTGCCACCCCATAAGTACTGCATTCCTAAAAATGTATTTGAATAGCATACTAATTCATCTCCAGTTATTAATATAGAAAATTGTTCACCATTTGAAGTATATGAGGGTTTGGATAGGGGGGTATCAAAATTTGAGAAAATAGTAAAAATCATGGATATTAGTGCTGTGGTTACAACAATGAAAGTTATGGACCAAAGTGTTATTGGATTTCTTTTTTTAATATATGTTTTCATAGGTTACCCCCTTTGGTGATTTTAAACATCCTATATTAAACTACTGTAAAAAATCTCGTAATATTCTAAAATGTTTAAAAAAATTAAGAGGGAAGAATACTAGCAAACCTACAAAAAACATTACAGTTAAATTTAATTAAAATCCATTAGAATCTTGCTAAATTTAACAAGAATTTAATTAACACTTAACTACAGTAGCTAAGGATAGGTTGAAATCATTGGCGTTAAGGAGTTAAGCTATAGTTAATAATGTTGTCAAATTTAATTAGATTTAACAATGGTTTTAGTTCTTTGATTTTTGGAAGCTCTTAAAAAAATAACAGGATAGTAGAATATATGTTATATTAGTATAGTAGAATATATAAGAAAAAAATATTATGCATTTTTTTCTAAGTTGCCACTTGCCACGTGGGTGGCACCGCGGTAGTAAAGTGGGGGGGGGGGAATCATGGACAATAGGAAACTCGCATCTGCTCATATGCGCAAGGTTTTGGGATGTTTTGTTTTTGATATTGCATTAATAATAGTCTATTTTAAGGCGTTTGGTTTGTTTTTTATTGTTGACCCTGGTAGATCTGTTTTAATGATTTTTGTATTATTGCTGGGGCTTATGATTTTAAATCTAGTAGTTGCATTTGAAGATATTTTATTTATTAGAATAGGAATACCTTATAATGCTGTAAATATAACTTTGGTTGTATTGTATGTTATTGTAGCTAATATTTTTTCTGTCTTTTTAATAAAAGGAAGTATTATTTTGTATGTAATTTGGCAACTAATTATTTTTGCTGTCTTCATTGGTATATTTATTATAATTGTTGCATTTTCAGAGGATACAGCAAAAAAAATTATAAGAGTTAAAAATCAACAAGCAGAGAAAGCTTTTTTAATGCAGCAATTGCTAGAAATTGAAGAGGCATTTGATGCCAAAGAAGATCAAGAAAATATTCTTAAATATGTTAATCAATTCAAAGGTTTAAAGGAACAGATTCAATTTTCCACTCCCTTTGGAAGAAGTATTAGTAACAACGAAGTGCTAAATGCAGAGAAGAAAATTAACAATAACTTACAATCTCTGAAAGTAAGTATTAAAGAAAATTCAACAGATGAAAATTTGATTGAGTTGCAAAAAATCATTGAAGGTACAAGACAACTTGTTATTAATAGGGAAGAATTAAATATACGATAAATAATAAGAGGGTATTCTAAGCATAAATCATCATGCTTAGAATACCCTCTTATTATTGAAACTCAATTATTTTTTTATTATTATGCTACTAGTCTAACTTATTTTGTAAGAGGTTTTTCTTTTCTACTTTTAATGCTATAACAATTGCAAATACTGTACCACCCCAAATTGTTCCACATCCAATTATCATCATTACTATTGCATTTGTTGACATATAAAATCCCTCCAATTAATCATTTATTCAAGACGTCTACGTCATGTATTGTATTATCACATATAGTGAGTACTGATTGTGCAGTTGAAGTCCATTTTTTATTATAGAATATGAGGGAGGCACCAATCATTATTACTACGGTTCCCCAACCGAATACCACGTTAGAAACTATGCCAACCTTATCTTTACTTAATAATTCGGAAATTATTTTTAGTAGATTTGTTATTACAACAAGTCCTAGTAATAACGGAGTGAAGTATTTCAATAAATAATCCCACCATTTTCCAACTTTAAAATCAGAAAATGTGTTGGCTTCTTCTCGAAGCTTGCTAGTTCCATAAATGTGACTAACTAAAATAACTTCTACAAGGCCAAGAGTAGCAATCACAATGTTTCCTACATAAGCATCTACTATATCTAAAATATAGTTAAAGCCTGCATAGCTTGCAAAAAATGCACTGCCACAGAAACCTACAATGGCAATAATTGAAACAAGCTTTTCCCTAGAAATATCAAATTTATCAAGCGCTGCAGTTGTAAATGCTTCTAACATTGAGATACTGGATGACAAACCTGCGATAAATAGACAAAAGAAGAAGAGAAAGCCCAGTAGTCCTTGCACCACAACATTTGTGGACATTGTTGAGATAGCAATTGGAAATGCAATAAACGCCACACCTGCACCACTGCCAAAAGATGTGAATTCTACCCCTATACTACTTACTAAGTAGCCTAGTGTTGAAAATACTAACACTCCAGCAATAAGATCGAAACTGGAATTTGCTAAAACTGTAATAATTGCGCTGTTTACAATATCTGCTTTATCATCTAAGTATGAACCATAGGCAATCATAACACCTACAGCTAAAGTGGTTGAGAAAAATACTTGAGCATAAGCTGCAACCCAAATACTTGGATCTAAAATCTTTGAGAAATCAGGTTTAAACAGTGCCTCAAGACCTATAGTGGAACCTTTTAGGCGGACTGCGTTAATCATAAAAATTATCATTAGAACAAGTAACATGGGTGTGAAAATCATTGACATTTTTTCAATTCCACCAGAAATACCTTTTTTAACAATAAGCCAGTTACAAATCCAAACTACAATAACTGCCATTAAAATATAAATACTTATACCAGCGCTAAAATCTAATGCATTTTTTGCGCTTCCTGTAACCATGCCCATAATGGGTCCTGGATCTGATAGCCAGTTAATAATGCCAAATGCGTGGCCTAATGAAAAAAACATAAAGACAACTGCTACAGCAATGATTGCACAGTAATAAGTCATAACTACAATGGGTACCATGACTTGAATCCATCCAACAATTTCTAATTTTTTCTTTAGTGATGAAAATGCTTTTACAGACCCACCACGAATCTTTCTACCAAAAGCGTATTCCATAATCATTAAGGGAATAGCACAAGTGATTAATGCTACGAAATATGGTAAAAGAAATGCGCCTCCACCATTTTTATAAGCTTGGAATGGAAAACGCCATAAATTACCTAGTCCTATTGCAGCGCCTGCAGCTGCAAAAATAAAACCCTTCCTGCTTTTCCAATTTTCTCTCATTGATAATTCCCTCCTTTTTAATATAAAAGTTAAGTTGTAAGTTATTTTATCATTTTTTTAAAGATTCTACAATGACACAAAGAAGTCTTTATTTGTTGGGAAATGACAATAGGATGATGAAAAAATAGTGCTTGGTTTATTTATCAGAGTTATATATGATATAATGTTTTTAGAAATAAGGTAATAAATCAGAATAAAATAGTTAATATGCATCTCTGCAGGAGATGATTTAATTAAACAATATAATAAGCCGAAGGTAAAAAATCTATAAACATGGGAGAGTAATATAAATGAGCTTTTTATTTAATCACAAAAATAGTAATAATGGAGTAGAAAAAATAAGTATAGAATCATTTGATATAAGCGAAAACGTTATAGAGCTTAAAGGTGCATATATTGACTATGAAGAATTTGAAGAAGATTCAGAGTTAAGATGTACCGGCAAAATATACTAATAAACCATAGGAGGAATTTTATTAATGAACAAAAACGGGAAAATTATTAGTTCTATTTTAGCACTAACTTTAACATTAACTATGTGTTGTGTTATACCTGCACTTGCTACAAATATACTAAATGCAAGCAGTGTGATAACTCAAAGTGTATCAGCATCACATAGACTAGCGGGCATTGACCGGTATTCTACTGCAGTTGCTATATCACAAAAGGGCTGGTTAATATCAGACACAGTAATACTTGCAAGTGGAGAGGATTACGCAGATGCTTTAACTTCGGGGCCACTTGCGAAAAAATACAATGCTCCAATTTTGCTAACTTCAAAAGCAAGCTTAAGCACAGAGACAATTACTGAGATAGGCAGATTGAAGGCTAAAAACATTATAATAATTGGTAGAGAAGGAGCTATATCCTTAGGTGTGGAAACTCAGCTAACGGCAGCTGGATTTTCTAGCATAACTCGAATTGGTGGAGACAATAGGTATGAGACGTCTACAATGGTAGCAGCTAGATTGGACAAGCCAAGAGCAGTAGTAATAGTACCTGGGCAAGGATTTGCAGATGCACTATCAGTTTCGTCAATTGCTTCAAAATTAGGTTATTCAATTATACTATCGGAAAAGTCAGGTTTATCTGATAGTGCTAAAAAATATATTGAAACAAATAGGATTAAAAAGGCATACATTATAGGTGGGCAGGCAGTATTATCATCATCTATTGAAAATCAAGTAAGCGAACCAGAAAGACTATCAGGATTAAATAGATATGAAACGAATTTAGAGGTTTTAAAAGCATTTGCAGGTGAATACAATTATGATAATGTATTTATAGCCACAGGAAACAAATTTGCTGATGCATTATCAGGAGCGGCACTAGCTTCTAAGACTAGTTCGCCAATGATTTTAGTGCAAAGCAGTATGAATGCAGATTCAGCTAGATATTTAGTTTCTAAAGAAAATCTAAATACTAAAATATTAGCGTTAGGTGGAGAGTCTGCTGTGTCAAATTCCATAGTGAAATCCGCTATAGATAGTAAATCAACCATAGCTGTTACTAAGAATTATTCATCAGTAGGAACATATGAAGGTGGATCTATAAGTGGCTCTGTAATAATAAGCGCAGCAGGAGTTAATTTAAAGAATGCAACTATATCTGGTGACTTATTAATAGCCTCAACGGTAGGAGACGGAAATGTTGATTTAGACAATGTTACTGTAGCAGGTAAAACTATAGTAAGCGGTGGCGGAGCTAATAGTGTTAAATTACATAATATGCACAGTAAGTCTGTTGAAATTGATAAAGCTTCTGGCGAAACTGTTAGAGTAGTTACAGATGCTACATCAAGCATAGACACATTACTGGTTTCTACAAATGCTATTGTAGACCAAACATTATCCACGAGGAAAGGTAATATTACCCTTGAAAGCAAAGCATCTGTTATTTTAAGGGGTGGATTTGAAACTGTTGAGGTTAACGGACAAGGCACTACAGTAAATATAATAGGGGGGGCCGTTGCTAAAATTAATGTAAATGCTACGTCTAGAAAGTCCATTATAGACTTAGATGTTAATTCTTCTGTAGCTAAATTGAATGTTAATGCATCGGTTACGGTTAGTGGAACTGGGAAAATAACTAATGCGAATATAGGTGCTAATGGAACTACCATGGCAATTACTCCGTTAGTTACATCGGTAATGGAGGGAATTTCTGTTTTAGTAAATGGTGATACCAAAGATAGTAGTAATAGTATCGTTATAACAAGTCTACCTATAGTGGGATCGGTAAGTACAGCAGCATACGTTGCTATAGGTGATAGCATATCAACAGGTTATGGGTTGACTTATAAAAATAACGACCTGTTTGTAAACAAACTTGCCATAAAGACAGGCAAACAAAAGCTTAATTTGGCAATAGATGGCTTAACTACAACTGAGCTAATAGGAGCAATCCATAAATTTGATGCTAGTAAGATGGCAGCAATTGCAAATACAGGGCTTATAACCCTATCAATAGGTGGGAATAATCTCCTTCAACCATTTATTACAGCGCTGACAGCAAAGCTTGGAAAAGATCCCACCACGGTAAGTAGTGTGGAGCTAAATATGGCAATTGCTTCACTTCTTCTTGATCCAACTGCATTGAGAGGTATACAAAGCCAAATGACTTTGGGAGTAGGATCTTTTATCTCAGAATTCCCAACTATAATATCGGCACTGAAAGCTATCAATCCAAATGCAACAATTATCGTACAGACAATATATAATCCATACGATAATATACCAGGATTAGAAAGTCTGGCATTGATTCCAGAAGAGGCATTAACTCAAATGAATGAAGTTATCAGGTTAGGAGCCTCCACTGCGACCTATAAGGTGGCAGATGTATATACTGCGTTTAAGATGGATAATAATATTCTCACTAACGCGCTAACCTTTGACATACACCCAAATGCAATCGGTCATAATGTGATTTATATGGCATGTTATAGAGCTTTGACAGGCTCACTTCCTTATAGCACTACAGGCACAGTAACTAATGGAACTGTTACATTGATAACAAATCCGGTAGACTTAACTGTACATGTAACAGTAATTGCAGATAGTGGATATGTAGTACCACAGTCAGTAAGCATTTCCATTGGTGGACAGCTTCAAACACTTGACCTTGTAAATGGTGAAGCTAATATACCGGCATCACGCATTAAGGGAGATATAATCATTACTGGTAGTGCGGGACGAGCAATATAAGATATATGGATTAAGAAAAGTGTAAACTCCTCATCTTTTCATGGGGAGTTTATTTTTTTATTGGAAAATAAAGTTCTGGCGTATTCTCAGAAATGGTTTTGAATTCATAACCATTTTCCTTATAATATTTAATTATATTAGGCAATGCTTTGCATGTGTTTTTGTGCATATAGTCACAATGTAAAAGTAATATAATTGGGAATAATTTATCAGCACCTTTTGTGGCATCCCTATATAATTGATATGGAGATGTATTTGAGTTCATTCCATCTGAAGTTACCATATTCCAATCATATATTTTAAAATTATAACTATGTAATTTATTTAAATAAGATTCCGTTAGGCGGGTTCTACTTCCTCCAGGAAATCTAATTATATTAGGTGAAATTCCCGTTATTTTATTTATTTCATCACGACAATCTAGCATTTCCTTTATAAAGGTATCTCTACTGGAATAAATACGCTTAAATTTATGAGTATAAGTATGCAAGCCAATACTATGTCCATCATCATGAATTCTTTTTATAACATTCTCAAACCCCTTAATTTGACTACCAATAATAAAAAAGGTTGCTTTAACATTATTTTCTTTTAAGATGTCTAAGACTTTATCTGTAATTATGCTAGGACCATCATCGTAAGTTAAATAAATTATTTTCTTTTCCGGACAAATATTTTTTATAGATGTGTTAAGAGGTATTACAATACCTGTTACATTTGACTTGTAAGCTAAAACCATTAAAAATGTGGCAATAAAGAGCAAAAGGATTTTTAATTTATTTTTCAATTACATAACCTGATTTCTAAAACTATGACAAATTGATTTTTCATAGTTTTTCATTCTGT
>CAYXOL010000033.1:0-56519 GCA_964467165.1 uncultured Clostridium sp. | reverse complement strand
GACAACACAGTTTTGAAGACTGGCAGGCACACCAGCACCTATCTACTCCCATTAACAGTGCTAATTATAGCATATACAACATGCATATTCAATAGCAATATGCATGTTTTTGTCGAATTGTTTTTTATTTTATCTCTGCTATCTTTTAATTATCTTTATACAATATTCTATCGTTCTCTACCCTTTTAGTTAATTTTATAGAATCAAAATGTTCTAAAAGTGCTACTGCATACTTCCTACTTGTGTCAAATACCCCTCTAGCAGTTGATGCCGTTATGCTGCCATTTTCTTTAATGTAGTTATACACTATTGTTTTTGAGTTTTCATAGTTCTTATTTGTAAAAATACAATCCTCAGCTACTTTTATTAATTCTCCATTATCCAAAAGGGAATCAAAAACAATTTTAAATGCCTTTTTATCTTTTTCATCTATAGCTAAGTCACTATATTTAGGGGTATTGTACCCACCTTTATCATAAGCTGCTATAATCATATCTTTTGATTTTTGTTGCTCCACTGTATAGTGTATCCTAAAATCGTATAAACATACAGATTTTTCATCTACTTTTATAGCATTTCTATCTTCCATAAGACCCAACATTTCATCATAGGTTTTTTGCTTAATACTTTTTCCGAAAATTTTATTTTTGATTTCCTCTTTTGGCATACCAGATTTAAGTGGAGTTGCGTTATGATATGCTATTAAAATTTTCTCTATTTCCTCTATTTTTTCTTTGATAAAATTCTTATGTATGTATATTGTTTTATCTAAGGCTGTTAATTTAATTAATATATGATCCTCTACTAATGCTTGTAATTTTTCTTCTATGCTTTCTTCATTCTTACCTAAGGCCTTTAAAATCACAGTAATATCAGGATAATCCGCACTTAATTTTTTAACAGTATTCTCTAAAATATTTTCAGTTTTTCCACTTTCCCTAACTTTAAGGTCTTCTATATATTTTTCATTAAATCTTTTAGCCTTTTGAGCAGTAGGCTCAATTATACTTCCTCCAGCTATAGTATGCATAGGTGAATAGCTTCTAAGTACAAATCTATCATTTCTTTGAGCATTTATAGGTTTTTCCAGTCTCAATTGTACATAGGCACTTTCACCTGGAGCTATTTCTTCTTTATCTAATATAACAACCCTACAAATGATTTCATCTGTTCCATGATATAGCCTAACTCTTTGCCTATTAACTAGGGGTTTGTCTGCACTTTTTAGATAGTAAAGTGCACAATCTATTGAAAAAGAAGGTTCCATTATATTAAGCTTAGAAACCACATCCCCCCTGCTTATTTCACTTACTTTAATATTAGCAAGGTTTATAGCACATCTTTGTCCTGCCTCTCCAAACTCTTCAGGTTTATCATGAATATGAATGCCCCGGACCTTTGTAACTACTTTTGAAGGATATACCTCTACAGTATCTCCCACCTTTATTCTTCCACTTATTATTGTTCCAGTTACCACGCTGCCAAAGCCACTTACGGAAAACACCCTATCCACAGGTAATCTAAAATGACCCTCTGTATCTTTTGCGGAAACTTCTTCTGTAATTTCATCAATATCACTAATTAGCTTTTCAAAACCCATCTTGGTTTTTGAGGATACTGCATGAATAGGTGCATTTTCTAAAAATGTGCCTTTAAATTCATCTCTCAAATCCCCTTTAATCATTTCAATCCATTCAGCATCTACCAAATCTGCTTTTGTAAGAACTATAATTCCTTTTTTAACATTTAACAGTTGCAATATTTCAAAATGCTCCCTAGTTTGAGGCATAATACCTTCATCCGCAGCTATTACAAGTAGTACCACGTCTATACTACTTATCCCGGCTAACATATTCTTAATAAATTTCTCATGACCTGGAACGTCAATAATTCCAGCTCTTCTTCCAGAAGGCAAGTCGAAATAGGTGAATCCTAAATTTATAGAAATTCCCCTGTCCTTTTCCTCTTTTAAAGTATCTGTCTCTCTACCAGTTAATGCTTTTATTAGAGTGGTCTTGCCGTGATCTATGTGACCCGCTGTTCCTATAATAATATGCTTCATATACGTTACATCCTTTCCATAAAAATACGCTCATGCAAGTTAATTATACGTTTTCTATGTTTTTAAAAGCCTCTGTAATAAGTTCATAATCTTTTTCCATTAGTGTCCTAAGATCCATTATAACTTCATCATTACTAATTCTTACGATTATAGCTACTTCACCCATCCGCAAAATTTCTTCTATTTGCTGAGCCTCATAGCTTTCACTTTTTATTTTTATTACATAAGTTTGTATTTTTTCTGTGGGCATGGATCCCCCTCCAACCATGGAGTAGTCACTATCTATAGCAAAAGTAAATTTTTCAGTTTTATTTTGGAGCATCCTTTTTAATTTCTTAGCCCTTTTCTTTAACTCATCCGCGCTACATAACAACATATTCAGAGTTGGTATGTTTTTTATTGCCTCTGTTTCCTCTAGATAGTGATTCAGCGTTCCTTCTAAGGCCGCCAAAGTCATTTTATCAATTCGCAGTGCCCTGGTTAATTGATTTTTCTTCATTCTTTGAATATACTTGGCCTTTCCTACTATAATTCCAGCTTGAGGACCTCCTAACATCTTGTCTCCACTAAAGGTTACTACATCAATACCCTTTTTTATACTTTCCTGCACTGTTGGCTCATAAACAAAACCATATTTTGAATAATCTATTAAAACTCCACTTCCTATATCTTCAACTACCGGTATATCTTTGGAGTTTCCTAGTTTTACCAAGTCTTCTATGGCTACTTCCTCTGTAAAACCCATAATTTTAAAATTGGAAGTATGGACTTTTAAGAGTACTCCTGTATTTGCTGTAATATTATCTTCATAATCGTATAAATGAGTTCTGTTAGTTGTACCTACTTCTACTAGTTTAGCTCCACTAAATTTCATAACCTCAGGAACCCTAAATGAGCCCCCAATTTCAACTAGCTGCCCTCTAGATACTATCGCTTCCTTTTCCCTACACAATGTGTCTAGAGTAAGCATTACTGCCGCTGCGTTGTTATTTACCACCATAGCAGCCTCAGCCCCAGTTATTTTTATAAGAATATCTTCTATATGTGAGTATCTAGAGCCTCTCTTGCCTTTTTCGATGTCATATTCAAGGTTGTTGTAATTGCCTGCAACATTAATTACTCGGTCTATTGCATCCTTTGATAAAAGAGACCTACCTAAATTGGTATGCACCACAGTTCCTGTAGCATTTATAACTTTTCTAAGCCTTGGACTATTCTTTTTATTTAATAGTTTTATAGAGTAGTTTATTATTTCTACTTTGTTTAATGATTGTATTTCATCATTTAAAATTGCTTTTCTATAAACTTCTATAGTCTCTCTTAAGGAATCTAATATAAGAACTCTTATATTACTTTCTAACAGTTTTTTTATTTCTACCTCTTGAAGTAGTTCATCTATTTTGGGTAAACTTCTTAATAATTCTGTATTCATGGTAATTTCACCGCCCATTTATTTTGTTAATTTATCATATGCAGCGCCTTAATACACATTAGTATCATATATAGTGTATTCTTTATTCCACAATTATATATTTATCTTGTAGTGGAATTACTTCTCCAATAATTTGTGATTTTAATTCTAACTCATTTAACCTACTCATAAGTTTTGCCCCCTGAGTCTTTGTGCAGGACACTAAAAGTCCACCAGATGTTTGAGGGTCAAATAATATGTCCTCTAGCCACTCTGGTATATCAACTAGGTCGTATTTACCTTCTAGGTATGCCCTATTGTTGTAGTTCCCCTCAGGCACCAGTCCTATGGATGCATACTCTTTAGCTTCTTTTATATAGGGTATATTTTCTTTAAATAGTTTTAAGCTTACATCTGATCCCTTGGCCATTTCATAGCAGTGTCCCATAATACCAAAGCCTGTTATATCCGTACAAGCACTTATCTCATGCTCCATAATAATCTCTCCAGCATACTTATTTAGTGTGCTCATAACCAAAACTGCCTTTTCATAAGCCTCTTTTGAAGCCATTTCAGCTTTTATTGCTGTGCTGATTATTCCAGTGCCTAAGGGTTTTGTTAAAATTAATACGTCCCCTACATTACAACCATAATTTTTTAGCACCTTATCTGGATGCACTATTCCCATAACAGATAGTCCGTACTTAGGCTCATCATCCTGTACTGAATGACCACCTATTACTATTGCTCCAGCTTCAATTACCTTATCTGCTCCACCTTTTAAAATCTGTCCAAGTATCTCTATATCTAAACAATTAGGAAAACATACTATATTTAAAGCCAGTGTTGGTTTCCCTCCCATAGCGTACACGTCACTTAATGAATTTGCTGCTGCTATTTGTCCAAAAGTATAAGGGTCGTCTACCACAGGTGTGAAAAAATCTAAGGTCTGAATAACTGCAATTTCATCCGTTAATTTATACACCGCCGCATCATCTGAGGTTTCTATTCCAACAATTAAGTTTTCATTTTCCATTTTAGGTAATTTACCTAGTATCTCCGACAAGGCCCCTGGCCCTATTTTTGCTGCTCAGCCAGAGGTTTTTGAAAATTCAGTAAGTCTTTTTGGCATATTATCCTCCTTGTAGTTCCCCAGGTTAGAAAACAATTATCAATTGTTTTCTAACCTTGTATTTCATAAATAACAATTATTAATTGTTTCAATATGTTCAAGATAATTTTATACTATTAGTCACTTTATGTCCACCTTATCTATAAATTTGCTCAATGTCTTCTCTCCAATGCCATTAACTTCTATTAGTTGGTCTACAGACTTAAAACCTCCATTTTCCTCTCTATATTTGATTATACCATCGGCTTTAACATCCCCTATACCTGCAAGGGTTTTTAATTGTTCTTTGTCTGCAGTATTTATATTAATAGTCTCCTGATTACTTGCCTCACTTAAAACTGTGGGCTCATTAGCACTCTTTGGGATGTTTTGTATTTTATCTACCTCACCCCTTTTGTAGATCACAATACAATCCTCATCTTTTAGCTTTGCAGAAAGATTAGTACCATTAAGATCCGCATCCACCGTTTGCCCTCCAGCTAGTTTTAATAAATCAGCCACTCTACTGTCCTTTTTTATTTCATAGACTCCTGGATGTGCTACAGCACCCTTTATATCCACTTTAATATTACTATCTACTTTAATATCGGTATCTTCTGCCACATTTGCTGTATCCGCAGCAACTACATTTGCTTTTTTTATTCCTGGAGATTTATCAGTTTCTACAAATATATCCTTGTAATCTGCAGTATGTACACTTTCTTTTGGACCTGACATTGCATATCCTACAATTATAAACACAATGCTTATGGTTAAAATAACTATAGACCCAATTATTTTTTCTTTATTCTTCATAATTTCTCCTTTTCTTCCTCTCTAGTTGGAACCCATCAAATGGACTTATGGTAGAAAGTGTTACAAAGTATTTTTCCCTTATACATAAAATTATTGACAAGTTTTTGTAAATAATGTCGCTAAGAAAGATATATTTTGCTATAATATAAATATTGAATACTGGGAGGTCATCTATGAGGAAATTAATTACAATAATAGTCGCATTATTTTTTTTGTTTTTTAATACATCTCACATTGTGAAAGCATTAGTAACCCCACCCGCGGTGTCCGCTGATAGTGTGGTTTTAATGGACGCAACTACAGGCACCATACTCTATGAAAAAAATAAAGATTCTGCTTATCCCCCAGCTTCCACTACTAAGATAATGACTGTACTTCTAGTCTTAGAAAAGTGTGATTTAAACGAAATGGTAACTGTAAGTAAAAATGCAGAGTTTACTGATGGCTCAAAAATATATCTTTCTGCTGGGGAAGAGGTTTCTGTAAAAGAGTTGTTATATGCATTAATACTAGCTTCCGCTAATGACTGCGCTGTAGCATTAGCTGAGCACATAAGCGGCTCCACAGAAAATTTTGCAGCGCTTATGAATGAGAGGGCAAAATCACTGGGCTGCAAAAACACTAATTTTGTCAATCCAAATGGTTTATATAATGTTAATCATAAAACTTCAGCTTATGATTTATCTTTGATTATGCAGGAACTTACAAAACACGAGGAATATAAAACCATATCAACAACGCCTTCATATATAATGGCACCAACAAATAAGTGTGTTGAAAAACGTCCTCTTTGGAATGGTAATAGACTAATTCATAAAACTGACCAATACTATTATCAATATTGTGTAGGAGGAAAGACAGGCTATACTATTGAATCTAAACATTCTTATATTGCGGTAGCTACTAAAAATGGTCAAAAACTTATAGTAGCCCTTGTACATGACTCCGTAAAAACTTTTTTCCCAGATAGTATAAAACTATTAAATTATGGGTTTGATAATTTTGAACTGTCTAAATATTTTAAACAGGGTGACGAAGTATCAAAATTAACTTTAGAAGATGGTGCGTCCATTCCACTTCTAGCTTCAAAGGATTTTTATATTGTTAAAAATAAAAACTCAACTCAAACAACAGATCCTATTATTACCACTGAGCAAAAGGATTTAAACCAATCTTCTATTGTAAAAGGTGACGACATAAGCAAAGCAACTATTGCTTTTGGCAAAACTTCCTATAATTTAGATTTAGCTAGTGGGGTTAATCATTCTCCCCCCGCTCCAAAAAATACCCTATTAGATAATGTTTCAAATAAATCCAAGCTTAATATAATTAAATATTCTGCCCTTTTCCTTATAGTAGCATTAGCATTTTTCAGATTAAGACATATTAGAAGAAAAAAGAAATCCAAATTAGAAAGATTGTTAGGCAATTTACAAAATAAAAGATAACGCAAAAACGGTACATACTATTTAGTATATACCGTTTTTTTCTATGTGTGGCTTTCAGCTTTCAGTTTACTTATCAAATTCACTATATCTGATGGAAGTTGCGTCTCAAGTATAAGTTCCTCACCGGTTCTTGGGTGTGGAATAATTAATTTATAAGCATGAAGTGCCTGCCTCTCAATATAATTACCCTCGGAGGTTCCATAAAGGCTATCCCCATAGATTGGATGACCTATATGACTTAAATGAACACGAATTTGATGTGTTCTTCCTGTTTCCAAGGTCAACTTTAAAAGGTCACCATTTTTATAAGAATCAATAACTTCATAATGAGTTATGCTCCTTTGTCCCTCTTCCCAAACTTCCCTTGCGGCACCCTCTTCATTAGGCTTTCCAATAGGCAAATCGATAGTACCTGACATGCACTCCATATTGCCATGTACTACAGCCATATAGCTCTTCTCAAAGGTTTTACCCTGCATGTCTTTGTTTTCTTTACTTTGCACGTCCTTGCTCTGCATATCCCTAGCTAAGGCCATATGTGCAAATTGATTTTTAGCAATTATTATAAGACCTGAAGTATCCATATCTAGTCTACTCACTAGTCGAACAATACATTTTTCATTTCGTTCTTTAAAATAATATGAAACTCCATTAGAAAGGGTGCCATAGGGATACCCTTTCGTAGGATGAACCACTATACCAGGACTCTTATTTATAACAATAAGGTCTATATCCTCGTATACCACATCTAAATCCATTTTTTCCGGTTCAATGTTTTGATGTTCATTACTCTTCATATCAATTTCTATTATATCCTTTGAACTTATTCGATGATTTAACTTTACTACCTTATTATTTACACTTATTTTCCCACTAAGTCCCGAGCTTTTTAAAAATCGACTAGATAAATTCTCTGTAAACTTTAAATAATCTCTTAATTTCTCTTCATGAATGTTTTCGGCAACTACATATGTTAATTTATTACTCACAGTAATTTCTTACTACACAATCGCTATTACTTCTATCTCTACTAGTGCATCTTTAGGAAGTTTCGCTACCTCAACACAAGATCTAGCTGGTGGATTTTCAGTAAAATATTGTGCATATACTTCATTCATAGCAGCAAAATCATTCATATCCTTTAAAAATACTAAAGTTTTTACTACCTTATCTAAAGATGTTCCTGCTTCTTCTAAGATATGCTTTATATTATCTAAAGATTGTGCTGTAGCTTTTTTTATATCATCATTTACGAATTCCCCAGTAGCTGCATTTATTGCAAGTGATCCTGAAGTATATAATACATTCCCCACTTTTACTGCTTGAGAATATGGTCCTAAAGCTGCTGGTGCTTTAACTGTGTTTATAATTTGTTTTTCCATTTTTTTCTCCTCCTCATAAATTTAGTTATTCTGAAACTCCCACCTCTAGAGGTGTGGTTTTTCCATAGGTTAAGTGTGAAAAACACTAATGCATGTATCCGTGATCTTCACCTAACAAAACTATTATATCAAAATTTCCTTGTCCCTGCGATAGAAATTCAATATTGTCTATTTTAAAATCTTTTATTAGTGCGGTTTTTATGTCTTCACTATTATTATACACTAAAATCTTAGTTTTACTAGTAGTTTCACCATTTATTGCCTCAGCCTTGTTATAGCCTTTCTCTTGAAGATATGTGGAAAAATCACTAGCCAGGCCCGCTTTTTTAGTACCATTAACTATCTTTATTCTAAGCTTTGTCTTATCAAGATTCACCACATTATTATCAAATAATTTTGAAATAATATCCTTGTTTTTGTTCTCATCATATACTACATATGATAGGGAATTTATATATTTGTCCTCACCCTTTAAGGTATCCATAGTAAACTTATCCGAATCAATGGTAGCAAATATGTATCCGTACTTAAGTATATCATTAGGCTCCATATTAGTTTCTACAGAATTTTGAATAGCTGATAAAATACTTTTAATCTTTATTACTATCATTGGGCTTTTTATTTTTTCCATAACTTTACCAATAAACATATGTTGATTTTCTATTCTTCCTAGATCTCCATCTGCCAGACCAGTACCATCATTGTTTTTTCTCCATCTAAAAAACTCTTCAGCTTTTTTACCATCTAAATGAACATCTGTACCTTTTTCAAAATGAATACTTAAATCTTGAGTGGGATCATCATAATTCATTGTCCTTGTTATATCAACATCCACACCACCGATAGCATCTATAACATTCCTAAAGCCTTCATAATTAATTTTCCCATAGTAGTCAATTCTTATATCTAATAACTTTTCTACTGCAGCAACAGCGTAACTCACCCCACCAATAGCATGGGCAGCATTAATTTTTTGATTTTTGTTATTTATCCTAATTAGAGTATCTCTAGGAATGGAAACCAAACTAATTTTTTTATCTTTTCCATCATAGTGTGCAAGTATTAATGTATCTGTCCTTTTAGGATCGTTTACATTTGTAGATCCAGCAGTACCTATATCAACACCCATAACCAATATATTAAAAGATTCCCCAATTTTAATTGTCGGCTTCGTTTCTCCATCATGTAAGTTAGTTATAACACCTTTTCCATTTAAATCAACTGCATTATTACTAAAACTAGCTAAATAACGATATATCCCCCCAAAAATTAGCACTGCTGCTATCACCACAACAGCAAGGGTAACCAAAACAATTTTTTTACGCTTCACCTTTTTTTTCCCACTTTTATTTACCCTCATCATTTCCCCCTTTCTCTTATCACCCTCTATGTTTACTTAATAAATAATTCCTTGCGTTTATTGTATCATTATGCAACAATTCATTTTGGCTAATAACATATTTTATGGTGTTTTCAAGACATTGAATTACTGCCGCCTCTAAGCTAATGTAACTTAAGTTTCTTAACTCCTCTACGCCCTTAAATTTTCTTGAAGGCTCAATATAATCTGAGATATAAATTATTTTTTCTAACATGCTCATATTTTCTCTACCTGTAGTATGGTATCTAATAGCATTTAGAATATCATCATCTTGAATTTCCATTACTTCCCTAGCTATTATGCTTCCAACTACTCCATGCATAATTGATGGATTGTGGTTATATATATCATCTATATGTATTCCATGCTCCCTTGCTATCTTTATCAGCTGTGCCTCCTTCATATTCTTAGCACAGTCATGAATTAAACCTGCAATTCTTGCACTCTCTATATTCTCGTCATACTTAGTTGCCAAAGATACTGCAGTTTCACTAACACCTAAACTATGCTTCAATCTACTTTCACTTAAATTCAATTGCAAATAATGGAGCATTTCTTCCTCATTCCACATTTAATCCCCCCCTAATATCTCTACTTCTCAGGATATAATTACAGATGATTTTCGCATATTAATAAAACCTACTATTTATAGAGATTGTGCTTATTTATAATTTTTTCAACGCCCCTTGGCAAAAGATAATTAACAACTCTCCCAGCTTTTATACTAGCCCTAATAGTAGTAGAAGATACATCTATAGCCGACATATTTATATAGATTATTTTTTTATTATATTTCTTCTCTATATATTCCTTTTGATTAATCACTTCTTCATCTGGAAACCCGGGCCTACTATAAACCACTAGCTTACAACTACTAAGAATTTTTTGAACGTTTTTCCAACCGCCCAAATCCATTAAACTATCGGCACCAATTAAAAGATACCATTCTATATCACCTTGTAACTTACAAAAGAGTTCAACTGTTTCATATGTATAACTATTTTCTTTTTTCTTTATTTCGTAGTCACTTATTTCAAAGTTTAGCTCTGATTCTATTGCCCTTTTAACTAAATCATATCTTATTTGCGCATCGGTAATATTTTTATTTTTTTTATGTGGTGGATTTCCTGCAGGCATAAATATAATTTTATCTAAATGTAAATTGTATAACGCCTCATAGGCAATATGAATATGACCGATATGAATCGGATCAAACGTTCCCCCAAAAATGGCCTTTTTCAATTTAACACCCTCTTTTTATTGTGATAATAAATATAAAAAAAATTGGAAAATAATAGCACAAACTATGATTTTCCATAGAGGAAAAAGCATGTAATTTTACATGCTTTTATGGCAATTCAATTGTAGGCTTCTTTAAAGACCTTTTATAAAATACGCATTTGCTACCAATAGATTGAACTGCCTCAGCTCCTATTGCCTCACTAATTATATCTGATGCTTCTCTAGCAGTTAGCCCACTATTATTCAGAACTTTAATTTTAATAAGTTCTCTAGATTCTAGTGCCTCATTTAGCTGCTTTAAAAAATTTTCTTCTATACCAGCTTTTCCAAGCTGAAATATTGGTTGTAATGTATTTGCAAGAGTTCTTAAATAACTTCTTTGTTTACTTGTAATCATAATATCCTCCTAGCCTTATCAATTTTCAATGATCAATTTCCAATGATCAATTGTGGTCATTGTTCTTTGTTCTTTGATTATAATAAGAATTCAAATTCAAAATTTTGTAATCTAACTGAATCTCCATCTTGAATCCCTTTTTCAACTAGTGCCTTAAATACTCCCTTGTTTTTCAATACCTTATGGAAATATTTAAGAGAATCTGGTTCATTTACATTTACAGCATTAAGCAACCTATCCACAAAGCTTCCTTCAACAACAAAAGTTCCCTCTTCATCTATACGAATATCGTAAGTAAATCGTCTTTCTTCTATTACGAATTTCTCTTCATCTTTTATAACGAGTTCAGTAACTGGAATAGTAGATAACATTCTTGCTGCCTCTTTCATCAATGCTTCTATACCTTGACTTGTAGCTGCAGATATCTTGAATATTTTACTATTATCATATCCCATTTCATTTAATTTTGTCTTGAAGTTTTCAAAGACCTCATCATCAAATAACATATCACTTTTATTGCAAGCTACTATTTGTGGTCTATCCCACAGTTTAACATCATATTTTTTAAGTTCTTCATTTATCTTTATAAAATCTTCTACAGGATCTCTACCTTCAATTCCTGAAATATCAACCACATGAATAAGCATTCTAGTTCTCTCAATATGCCTTAAAAAGCCTATTCCAAGACCTACTCCTTCAGCTGCTCCTTCAATAATTCCTGGTATATCAGCCATAACAAAACTTGGTATGCCTTTCACACTTACTACTCCTAAACTTGGTTTTAAAGTTGTAAAGTGATAATTAGCTATTTTGGGTGTAGCTTTTGAAACCACTGAAAGCAATGTCGACTTACCAACATTCGGGAATCCTAAGAGTCCAACATCAGCAAGTAACTTAAGTTCAAGCTTAATCCATCTTTCTTCTCCTGGCATTCCAGGCTCTGCAAAGTTTGGTGCTTGCCTTGTAGGGGTACAGAACTTAACATTACCTTTTCCGCCGTGTCCAGCCCTGCAAATTACAAAAGTTTGACCATCATGTGATAAATCACACATTATTTTGTCTGATTCCGCATCTCGTACAATTGTACCCATTGGAACTTTTACATACAATTTTTCTCCAGCTTTTCCGTAACATTTAGAGCCAGAACCCTGAACTCCATTTTGTGCTACGAATTTTCTTGCATATGAGAAATCCAATAAAGTTGTCATACTAGCATCTACTACAAGTATTACATCTCCACCGTCTCCACCATCTCCACCATCTGGTCCACCCAGAGGTATATATTTTTCTGTTCTAAAGGAAACAGATCCATTTCCACCATTCCCTGATTTAACAAAAATCTTTGCTGTATCAATAAACATATATTTCACCTTACCTTAGCGCATTTTCTATTTTGTATTTTAATCTATTAATTGAACTCTAATTTCTTAGAATATTAATCTATAAGCTATATTATTATCAAAACCACATCTATAAATTTTAAAATCATTTATTTCTATATCTATTTGTTGCCATTCATCCATCCAACTTATCTCGCCTATCATAACCTCGTTATTGGTAAGAAGTAAACTTTCACCTAGTTCATCTTGAAATATATAAATATATACAAGGTTTTGCTCCGTAGCCTCTATCTCCATAAATATAGTGTTAACTAAATCACTTTTTTTATTATATTCATTTTCAAAAATTTTCTCTTTAAAATTACTAATCTCAATATCTATTTCTACTTTAACTTCATTTGCCCATAATTTTTTAATGTTAGTCTCAAGGCATAGTGAAAATCCATCATCTTCTAATCTATAAATCTCACTAATAATTTCATTTTGCTTCGATAATTTTTCTATATACTCCAAAGCGCCCTGAGGTCTTTTAATTTGCAAATATCCATATATAACTTGAAGATCATTCATAAAATCGTGTCTTTGTTTTCTTAGTAATCTTATATAATTTTCTAAATCATTCATTACTATCCTCCGAAAGAGAATTTTAAAAAAGCACCCTTTAAGGGTGCCTTAAACTATTCAGTCATTGCAATTGCTTCTACTTCTTCATCAACAGAATAAACGCTTGCTTTTTTCTTCGTTTTTCCCATTCTCTCGAATTTAACAACTCCATCAATTTTAGCAAAAAGAGTGTCATCTCCACCTATTCCAACATTGTTTCCTGGATGGATTTTTGTTCCTCTTTGTCTTACTAAAATGTTTCCTGCAAGAACGAATTGACCGTCTGCACGTTTAGCCCCAAGTCTTTTTGATTCACTGTCTCTACCATTTCTTGAGCTACCTACTCCTTTTTTGTGAGCAAATAACTGAAGGTTCATAACTAGCATAGTATTACACCTCCTCTGTTTCTACTTTTATATATTTAGCATAAGTAATTTCTATACTTTTAAGTCCAAGCATCATGGTCTCTAATAAAACTTGACATCTTTCGATATCTTTGGAAGTTTGACCTTCTAAATCTAAATTTAGAAATCCATCCTCAATACAATACTTTACCTTAATTTTCAGAACTTCCTCAATCCCAATTACTGTAGTTTGAGAAATTGCTGAAATAGCAGAACAAATTAAATCTACATCTAACTGCTCTTCCTTTGGCATAGCATGACCTTTTATTTTAAAAGAAACTATTTCACCTTTTCTTCGAACAAATTCAACTTTTACCATAATTAAGCTTCAATCTTCTCGATTTGAATCTTAGTATATGACTGTCTATGTCCTTGTTTCTTTCTATAATCTAACTTTCTCTTAAACTTGAAAACTATAACTTTTTTAGCTTTTCCTTGTGCTAATACTTTAGCAACAACTTTAGCTCCAGCAACTAGAGGCTTGCCAATTACCAAACCATCTTCCTTGCCTACTGCAAGAATCTCATTTAATTCAACTGTTGTTTCAACTTCAGCATTCAATTTTTCAACGAATAAAACGTCTCCTTCTTGAACTCTGTATTGTTTTCCACCAGTAAGTACTACTGCGTACATAAAATACACCTCCTTGATCCAGTCTCGCCATCTCAGGTACATACATTTAAATGAATTGTTTCTTTATAAGTTAGTATGTTTTATAACCTTGTGTGGGCGGTCTACAAAAGACATTTTACCATATCTCCATATGTTTGTAAAGCATATTTAGCCATATATCTTATATGTTTGCAAATTCCTTATTTGACTTACGAAAATTAGCGATTCTACTTTGAATTTTTCTAAATGAGGGATAAAATTAACATATACACTATTTTCTAGCCCTCCTATTAGCCTTACAAAGGCTAATACGTCTTCCATAATATCCTTTTGGTAAATATCGTCAACTTCTATATATATATCTTTTATGCCCTGCTCCTTATGAATCTTAGAAATTTCATTTCTTATTAAAAATTGAATATAGGACAATTTAACCCTGCTACTTTTGCCGTTGCAATACTTGCAAGGTTCCTCAATAAACTCACTTATAGACTTTCCACGCCTACGCCTTGCAATCTGCACTAAATTCAGCTGGGTGAAAGGGTAAATTACAGTCTTATTTTTATCATCTGCAAATCCTAATCTTAAAGCATCTAGTATGATTTTTCTTGCTTCTACATCCTCAATATCAATAAAGTCTATTATAATAATTCCACTTAGATTTCGAAGTCTTATTTGCCTTGCAATTTCCTCTGCGGCCTCAATGTTAGTAGTTTTCGCAGTCTTTTGCAGCGAATGACTCTTAATATTCTTTCCTGAGTTGACATCAATTACATACATTGCTTCGGTTTTATCAATTACAATATTACCTCCACATTTTAATGAAATTCTATGATTTCTAAGACTTAGTATTTCTTTTTCTATTCCATAATAATCAAATAACATTCTGCTTTCATTATGAAGCTCTACTTTCACTGAAATATCAGATCTATGCTCTGTAAATTTCTTTGCATATTCAAAATCATTTTCATTGTTTAATACTATTTTAAAAGTGTTTTTGTCTAAAATATCACGTAGCGTTCTGTTTAAAGCGCCAGCATCACTATGTAACAACATAGGATTTCTTGAATACTTGGCATGTTTTATAATACCCTTGTATATTTCATATAGTTCTTCAACTTCATCATTTAAAATATTAAGCTCTACATCAAAGGCATTAGTCCTAATCATAACCCCTATATCTGAAGGTTTATTTAGTCCTCTTGTCACCATATCTTCAAACTCACTATTATTTATTTTTTTAGAAAAACTTATGTCTTTATTGTTATTTACAACCACACAGTAAGTCCCTGCAATACCAAAGGCAGTAGTTATTTTGGCTCCCTTTTTATCTATTCCTTCTTTTAAAATTTCGACAATAAGCTCATCGCCTTTTTTTATATTTGTATTATTAAATCTTTCATCTAAATACATATAACAATCTTTATCAAGACCAATATCTATAAAAGCACACTTGATTGCTGGGACAATATTTTTTACGATGCCCTTATATATTTCTCCAGGCATTGGACCACTTGAATCCTCCTCTATGAAGCATTCCTTTAATTTATTATTTTCCTTAATAGCTATTCTTAGAAATTCTTCTTGTCTTTCAATATATATTTCTTTCAGTTTAACTCAGCTCCTGTTTTACTAATTTTTGAAAAACTCGCTAAGGGTTACTAATTTATCGTCTTTAAGGCCATACATCTCTTCACGCTCTATATCAACAAAAGCATCTTGATTGATATATGAAATATTTTCTTTAATATAACTTACCAATAGCTGCATTGATAAATTGCTACGACTTCCACAAGCAACAAGGGTTTTTATGATAAGCCGCGATTCTTCTACCTCATATTCAAATTTATACACTAATGCTTTTATATCAACCATTTTTTCACCAGTTTTTTTACTAGTCTTAATAATGTTCCACTCACTTTTGGCCATAAGGTTTTTTAATGCTTCTTTTACGTCTTCTTCATTAGTGCACTTTAATTTAATTATATATTTTGCAGCATCTATACTTGCCATAGCTTGCGCTGGTTTTTTTCCCTCACCGCGAGCTACATTAACCACTTCTAAAATTTTAATTCCACGTGGCGTGTTTTCATTCATTTTATCCATAATATATTTTTCTTCTAGTTCACAATTTAAAACTACATCCATGTATTCTCCCCTAGAATGTCCTCCCACAGACAATGGCTGTGCAATAGACACTGCCATATGAGGATTAAACCCTTTTGAATATTCTACTGGAAGTTCCGATCTTTTAATTACCTTTTGCAATGTTCTCATTAAATCTAAATGGGCAATAAATTTTATCTCACTATCTTTAGTATACTTAATTAGATAACGCACTATGGAAACACGTCCCTTCTTTAAAATTAACATTAACACCACAGTCTGTGCATCCTAGTTTACAATTTTGTGTTAACTCTGCTTTTTTAGCTTTTTCATTTTCTAAAATTAAGTACTCCTTATTCACTCCAATATCTATGAAATCCCAAGGAAGCACTTCATGGTAACTTCTCTCCCTGTAAGCATAGAAACTACCATCTACATTGCATTCCTCTAGTGCTTCCTTCCAAAATTCAAAATTAAAATGCTCAGACCAGCCATCAAATTTCGCACCTTTTTCAAAGGCCTTTATTATAACATCACAAATTCTTCTGTCTCCTCTAGCAATAACCGCCTCTAGATATGAAACTATAGATTCATGGTAGTTATAGACAACTGCCTTGCTTGTTATGGCGTACTTAACTGCTTTAATTTTTTCTACTGCCTCTTCCATGGTACACTGAGCTGCCCATTGGAAAGGCGTAAATGGTTTTGGTACAAATATAGCAGAACTTGCAGTAACCCTTAGTCCTCTTTTTCTTACTTCTTTAGGAATTTTAAAGTATTCTCCTGCAACCTTATCTGATAACTCTGCAATACCACGTACATCCTCCATAGTTTCATAAGGAAGCCCTATCATAAAATAAAGCTTTATAGTAGACCAACCGGAAGCAAATACACTACTAGCTGCTTCTAATATTTTCTCCTGCGTAACACCCTTATTTATAATATCTCTCATTCTTTGGGTTCCTGCTTCTGGTGCAAATGTTAATCCAGTTTTTCTTGCCTTTTGTATTTGATTTATTAAATCTACAGAAAAAGAATCTATTCTAATAGAAGGTAGTGATACGCTGAGGTGGTTTTCTTTATTCTTTTCCATAAGGGTAGCTATAAGGTTGTGTATATCTGAATAATCACAAATGCTTAGTGAGCTTAGTGATATTTCCCTATAGCCTGTGCTTTTAAGTAGCTTATCTGCTGCCTCTACAAGGGTATCAGTAGTTTTTTCTCTTACTGGTCTATATATCATACCCGCTTGACAGAACCTGCATCCGTTAGTGCATCCTCTAAAGGTCTCCAGAATTACTCTATCATGTACTATTTCTATATATGGAACTACTATTTCTTCTGGATAGGTCACCTTATTAAAATCTGCTACGAATCTTTTCACAACGCGTTTAGGTACATCGTCATATTTAGGTTTAAATTCACGAATAGTGTTATCCTCGTTATAAGTTACCTCATATAAGGAAGGCACATATACTCCTCTTATTTTAGATATCTCTCTTAGAAATTCACTTTTCTTCCCTTTTCCTTTGTACTTTTTATAAACATCCATGACATCATTCATTATTTCTTCGCCTTCACCAATCTCAAAGAAATCAACTATGTCATGTAGTGGTTCAGGGTTATAAGCACAAGGACCTCCAGCCATAATTATAGGTTCATCTTCCCCTCTCTTTGAGGCTCTTATAGTTATACCGGACATATCTAACATATTAAGTATATTTGTATAACTCATCTCGTATTGGAGAGTAAATCCCAAAAAATCGAATTCATTTAATGAATCCTTACTCTCTAGTGCATACAATGCTATATTGTTTTCTCTCATTTCTTTTTCCATGTCTGGCCAAGGAGCAAAAACCCTTTCGCAGTATGTATCAGCCCTTTCATTTAACACATGGTAAAGTATTCTACTTCCTAAATGGGACATGCCTACTTCATATACATCTGGAAAGCAAAAAGCAAATCTTATATCAACACTATCTATATCTTTATAGCAACAATTAAGTTCTCCGCCTACATATCTGGCAGGCTTTTCAACTTTAAATAAAATATCATCAGAAATTTTGTTCATAGAAATCCCTCCTGGTTTTTCACTAAGGCAGCTTGTAATTGCAACTTGCATCTACCTTACTTTTATCACATTATTTATTTTAACACATGAAAGTTAAATATCAAAACGAAAAATAGATTTAGTAATTTCAAATTAAGGGCCACGCACAAAAATACCAGGCTTTAATAGACTGGTATTTTACAATTTACTTTTTAAACATATCATCTTATGGTACATCTTTTACTTTCTTAATATCAATGTATTCACAAAGGCTTATATTACCATAAAGCTTTATTGCCTGAATTATTTCTTCTTCGTATAAAACTTCTAGATCCCTCATATCTTCATCCAGTACCGTAAATATATTGTACTTATTCTTATCAACCATGCCCAATGCGGATAATAAATCTTTCTTATAAAAAATAGATATACTTCTGTTTTCTATATATCCTCTCTTTAAAAATCTATATTTTTTTTTAATAATATAACCCATAATCAAATATACTACCCTCTCCTTCTCTTTAATCGAAGATATTATAATAAATATAGAAATTAATCCCAAGTTAAAATTACTTCTATTCCCTACAACACTTACGAAATAGATAAACATGAAAACAGTTCCTAAAATCATACTAATCCTAACTGAAATTTCATTAGCCTTTCTGTATATAGTTTTAATGCTAAGTATATCCCTAAGTACCCTTCCGCCATCTAAAGGAAATGCTGGAATCAAATTAAAAATACCTATAGCTAAATTGCTCCTATATATTAAATTCAAATAGGGTCTATTAAATAGCATGAATAAAAAATAGAAAATGGCTGCCAGCATTAAGTTTAATAGGGGCCCTGATAGTGAAATTATTATATCTTCTTTAGGAGTTGCTTCATCCAGATCCTTAACCTTGAGTACTGCACCTATTGGAAGTATTTCTATATCAAAGCCTGAAAAACCTAAACTTCTAGCGGTTAAGTAATGCATTAACTCATGAATAAACACTAGACCAAAAGCTATTATGATTTCACCTTTAAACCCTAATATTAACAATAAGATAATGTACGGCAGAAATAACTTACTTATTCTTACCATTAATATCCCCCATAGCAATTACTATACTTGCAGAAAAAAATATAAGCCTCTATGAATTGGTAAAATCATTAAAGCTAATTTTTTTTATCAATTACCTCATATTCATCGGATATTGTGCTTTTGATCTTCTCCATAAAATTCACAGTAATTATTTCGATATCCTTTATTTTAAAATTCTTAGCTTTATTTATTACTATACTGTAGTCATATTTTTTATTTATTTCTTGCTTTGCGTAATTAAAAGCCTTTTGAGTTGTAGTATTTACTACTACTTTGCACATGATTACAAGAATAATCAATGTAAGTACTCCAATTAATTCCATTGTTAACCTCTTGGTATAAAAACTCCATATTTTGCTTTGCCCTGTGCCTTCACCAGCAAAATTATTAGTGCCTCTGTATGTTTTAGCCAAATTATTATAATAGCTTTGATACTGCGTATTATAATTACCCATTTTATCCCCCTCACTCATGCTTTTACTATTTATATATATTTAAAATACTCCATTTATATTACATATTATAAGTAAAAATAAAAAGTATATATTTCTAGTCTAAAAAAAAACAGCAAGCACTGTAAAATATGCAGTGCTTGCCATGGTATATTTAACTATTCACGATTTTTTAGACTTCTCATTAAAACTTCCGCTGTACCTAAATTTGTAGCAAGTGGAACACAATGCACATCACACAACCTAAGAAGTGCTGAAATATCTGGCTCATGAGGTTGCGACGTAAGTGGATCTCTTAAAAAAATTATCATATCCATTTCCCCTTGTGCTAGTTTTGCACCAATTTGTTGGTCTCCGCCTAAGGGACCTGATAAAAATCTAGTAACGGGAAGTCCAACTTTTTCAGTTATTAATTTTCCAGTTGTTCCTGTTCCATATAATTCATGTTGCATTAATATATCCTTGTAGCGAGTTGCAAAATCTATCATATCGTCCTTTTTTTTATCATGTGCTATCAATGCTATTCTCATACTTTCTCCCCCTAATAATATACTTAAATCATCTCCTGCTGAGCTGTAATTAACCACTTCCTTCTGAAATGTGGTTAAAAGTTTATCTTCTTTTTCCTCATACCTACATTTAGCACAAGCCCTAATGCCATAAACCCTGTCAAAAGCGAACTTCCGCCATAACTCATAAATGGCAAAGTTATTCCTGTAATAGGCATAAGACCCATGGTCATACCAATATTTTGCATTATTGAAAATAATAAATTTGAAATGAATCCAACGCAGATTACAGTTCCAAAAATATCTTTTGAGCTTTTAGCAATCTTTATCAATCGATATATAAGCACGCCGTATAAAAATATTAAAACCAATGCTCCAATAAGTCCCCATTCTTCTCCCAGCACTGCAAAAATAAAATCCGTGTGATTTTCCGGCACAGAATTAAACTGTACACCTTTTCCAAAACCTCTTCCTAAAATCCCTCCTGAACCTAAAGCAAGCTTTGATTGAATCAACTGAAGCCCATAAGTTAATTCAGATTGCTCAGGATGTAGAAAGGACGTTAGCCTTCCCTTCCAGTAAGTTTTCATAATAGGAGAATTCCACACACCTACAACTAAAAGCACTATTGAAGTTATTCCTCCAACTATAATTTTTTGATCAAGTCCAATACAATAAAATATCCCAAGTACTATAAAAAAACTTACCATAGTCATTCCCATATCTGGCTGAATAACAATTAATAACATTGGCACCGCTGCATAAAATATTAATGTAAATAGATTTTTAGGATTATTTATTTTCCCTTCCATATCATCCAATTTTTTTGCAAGCATTATTATCATTCCAATTTTCGCAAATTCTGAAGGCTGTATACCTCGGCTTCCAATATTTATCCAAGAAGTTGCCCCCTTAGTAGTTGATCCCAAAACAAAATCATTAAGCATTAAAAATATGACCCCAGCCCAATATATCAATACTGTGTAATTTTTAATCAAGGTATAATCAAGTACCAAAATAAAATACACTATCATAAGACTTAATATAAGCCACGCAATTTGCAATTTAGGATAATACATTCCATAGTCCTTACTAGTGGCACTATAAATATTTAAACAGCCAAAAATAACAATACAAATTGCAAATATAATTGCAGTATAATCTAATTCTCGTAAAAGTTTTTTATTAAGCTTTAATTTCTGTAAAATTTTCATGCAAAGCTACCTCCATCTCAAATATGATTATATCATATTGTGAAAAAAAAGCTATGCATAACTTGTTAATTATACATAGCTTTTAATATCTTATCTCTTTATTTTTCTAATAGGTATACTTGCAATTAATGCTGGGGCACTTCCTTCATATTCCTCAGTTGTTGTTAATCTAACCTCAATTTCTCCAGTTTCTATTTCAGCATATTTTGATATTACCTTTAATATATCACTCTTAATCATCTCTAGAAAATCAGGTGAAAAGTCTGCTCTATCGTGTATTAAAATAAGCTTTAATCTATCGCTAGCAATATCTTTTGAGAACCCCTTACTAGAAAACATTTTAAACAAATTCATTAAACTCCCCCCCTATCTTCCTTTAAATATTCTTCTTAGAGAAGCAAGAAATCCCGTATCACTACTTGAAGAACCATCCAATGTAGCATAAGATACTTCCTCTCCCATTATTCTTTTCGCAATGTTTTTAAAAGCAAGGCCTGCCAAAGACTTTTCATCTAAAACGATGGGCTCTCCTTTATTTGTTGAAATTGTAACCTTTCTATCATCTGGAACAATTCCTATTAATTTAATTGCCAAACATTCTATAATATCATCTACAGAAAGCATATCACCATTTTTTGTCATTTCATAATTAATTCTATTTATTATAACCTCATGTCTGTCTAGTCCCTTAGAATCTAATTTTCCTATAACCCTGTCTGCATCTCTAATTGAAGTAAGTTCCGGATTAACTATTATAATAGCCCTGTCAGCACCAACTATGGCATTTTCAAAGCCTTGTTCTATACCTGCCGGGCAGTCTATAATAACATAATCAAACTCTTCTTTTAATTCATTTACTACCATTAGCATATCTTTTATATTTATATCATTTTTGTCTCTAGTTTGAGCTGTTGGCAATAAATACAAATTACTAAATCTTTTATCTTTTATTAAAGCTTGCTTTAGTCTGCATTTTTTTTCAATAACATCCACTAGTGTAAATACCACCCTATTCTCAAGTCCCATTAACACATCAAGGTTACGAAGTCCAGTGTCCCCATCAATAACTACTACTTTTTGATCCATAGATGCAAGAGCTGTCCCTATGTTTGCGGTAGTTGTGGTTTTACCTACGCCACCCTTACCAGATGTTATAACTATAGCTTCTCCCATGTTAATTACCTCCATTAAATATATTTATTCTCTAAATACGGTTCTACAATAATATTCCCGTTTTTAATTTTTGCAACTTCAGGATATTGAGGTTTAACTGACTCCTCTGGGGATCTTGTAACAATACTTCCAATTTGAAGTATTTGAGGTTCTAGCTTAAATGCAGCAATCATAGCTTTTTCATTACCATTGGTCCCTGCATGAACTACCCCTCTTAGATTTCCAAGCACAATTATATTACCTGCAGCATATATTTCAGCCCCAGGATTTACATCCCCGATTATAACTATATTACCAGGATAATTTATACTTTGTCCACTTCTTATGGTTTTCCTTAAAAACTTTGTTTTCCCCTCATATATGCCTGTAAATAGTTTAATAGAGGCATCATCTTGATCCTGAAAAATACAATCACTAATTAAAAATTCATCAAATAATATGTCTTTTAGTTTAATACATTCCTTCTCATTTATGTATTTAAGTTCAGTTGTGATTTTTAGTGTACTCCCTCTGTAGAACTTTTTTCCTTGCGAAAGTTTAGAAATCAAAGATTCTAACATATCATCAAAATCACTGAAATGATTCATATTTATAACTACATTTAATCCTTCTTTATTTCCTTTAATTATTATTTTTTCTGTAACCATAATTTAACCTCCTGCTGTGTTCTGGGGTTTATAGAATACTCAAATAAATAACAAGTGAATATGGCATCTATTTTCATATCGCTAAAGCACTCACTACTGTTTCGTCCATAATTGCACTTAAACTAGTATTTCAACATATTATCAGCAAATTCCTGCTTAATTTCAATATAAATATATTTTTTTTATTTTTTCCCAAAGTTTATACTTGTAAAAGTAAAATATTATATTTTTTTTGCTATGGACACTGATAATTTTTATGCTTATAACAATTAAATAAACCCTAGCAAATAAATTTGTCAGAGTTTATTTTTTAAAATTTTTATAATTAATTTGATATTTTTTTTAATCGTGACTATTCCCAGTTGTAGTACTAGGTAACTCTACATTACTAGTTTTGTTCACTGGATCGTACATGAATTTATATAGAGGATCCTTTTTCAGTAATGCTTCTTTAAAATATTGCTCATACACCGCTTTTGCAATTGGGGCAACATATCCACCATGCCCGCCGTCAAAAACCACAGCACAAACAGCTATTTCAGGTTTATCATAGGGAGCAAACCCTATATAGTAACCATAGGAAGTTCTTCCTAGTGCAGATTGCGTAAGATCATTAAAAGTAGCAGAACCTGTCTTTCCACCATTTGGAATGGGAAAGTTTTTGAAAACCCCATAAGCTGTACCCTTGGGATCACTAGTAACTTCTAGCATTCCTTCTTTGATTATATTAATTGTGGTTTTACTTATTCCAGTTTTCTCCAATATAACAGGCTTGATTTCTTTAATTACCTTTTTATCTGGATCTAAAAATTTATCCACTAAATGTAGTTCATATCGATTCCCTCCATTTACCAAGGTTGCAACATAATTAGCTAGTTGAAGTGGTGTGAACGCATTAAACCCTTGACCTATGGCTGCATAATATGCAAGTGCAGCAGAGTTCCTTTCAGTAATAGCATTATTTATTTCTGAATATACAGTATCTGCCATAGTTTTGATATCTCCATCAGTGTAATTACTGTTTTTCAATACTGCTGAAGATTCAATAAGTTCTTTTATATGAATCTGGGTATTTTTCACAATTGACGTTTCTGAACTTATAGTGTCTTTTTTCATCTCTACTTTAACAAAAGCTTGAAACTTAAGTTTTTTTTCATTTATCTTTTTAATTGCCGCTATTTCCTTATCAGTTCCACTTTCTTTTTGCGTTGTGATCTCAATAGGTTTAAATTTAATTTGGTAAGAATTCATTCCATTTTCCAAAAAACCAGCTAAATTACTTATATATATATTAGATAAAATTTCTTTACTTGATTCATAGTTATATACTTGACCAAAATTTTCTGGTATCTCAATACCAGTAGCAGGCTTTTTATTACTATTAGGCTGTATACCCAGACCAAACTTCCATGCATATTTGGCTAAAAGATCTAAACCAGATTTATTCTCCCCACCTTTTGCATAAAGCCTATCTGCAACATCATAAAAATAATAATTACAAGATTCTCTCATGGCTTTTTGCACATTTACCCATCCGTGGGAACCATGACTCTCATTCCATATCCAACAAGCCGCCGTAACGGTTGGATAACGTTTATTGTATGGCCCATCATCGTACACTTGATAGTTCTCGTCAATAACGCCTTCCTCAAGCCCTGCTGTTGCTGTTACTGGCTTAAAAGTAGAACCTGGTGGTATTAAAGATTTTGTGGCATAATTAAAAGTTGCCTTGGGAAAAATATCATTATTATCCTTCCTAATTGTAGTATTACCTTTTATGCTTTTATCTATTGGAAACATATAATCCAGTAGTATTTTTTCTCTTTCAGGTGTAGTTTTTTCTGCCATATCCTTATCACTTAGCACACCTTTAATATTTGCTAAGTTTCGTTTTTGAATATAGTCAAGGCCCATCTTCCCAATATCCGGATTTATATATAAATCATTCATTTTGGACGTTAACCCCCCAGATGCTGAAAACAAATTAGGGTCATACCCTGGTCTACTTGCAAGAGCAAGCACCTTACCTGTATTAACATCCAATACCACCACTGCACCCCGGTTTGCATTGGTAGTGTTTACGTCTTTGTTTACTCCTTGTTTTTGCAAATTCAGCATCACATCATCTAAGGATTTCTCTGCAGCATATTGCATATTTTTATCTATATTAAGTTGTATTGTTTGCCCAGGATAAGTCTCAATTTCTCCCAGTGTACTAACTTTACGACCTTGTTTATTAACTGCAATACTTTCCTGCCCCTTATTTCCCCTTAAAACATCTTCAAAAGCTGCTTCAATTCCTGAAGCGCCTATATAATCTGAACTTATATCATATCCTTGTTCCTCATATTTATCTTTGTCCCATGGATTTATTTTAGAAATAAAACCCAGGAATGCTGAGCCTAGGTCCATATTCGGATAGACTCTAATTGGTTGAGTTGTAACACTTACACCTGGAATTTCAGGTTGCATTTGTTCAAAAATACCAGCTGCATCCGGAGTTAAATTATTAGCAATAGTTATAGGTTTATACCCAGAAAAACTCTGCATTTTCAAAGTATCTTTAACTAGCATATACCTTCTGAGCAGCTCTTTGCTTTTAGAATCTTTAATTTTATCCATTCCATATTGTTTTATTAGTGCATTAAATACTTGCTCTGGAGTAATTTTTAAAAGCTCCCCATCAACCTTTTTAAGTTGCTCATCATTTAGGTCATCCCGCTTTTTATCATTATAAAGCTTTTTGATGACACTCTCTTCAAAGCCTCTATCTTTTTTAAATCTAAGTTCTATCCAATCCTGTGTTGCTTTATCTACAGTCTTGCTAAAATCGAAACTATATCCTACTGTTTCTTTATCCCTACCAGTATTTATTTTAAGTAAAAAGTCATCTACTTGAACTCCATCATTTTCATCAAGTATCTTAAACACATTGTCCATAGTGGGAAAGAAGTTAGCTTCACTTTCCTCGGTTTTGGTAAATGTTAATATATAGCTTTGTTTACTTTCAGCAAATTTTTCACCATTTCTATCGATTATGTCACCTCTAGGGGCTACTGCTGATAGTATCTTATGATTTTGTTGATTTGCAGTTTCTCTATATAAGTCACCATTAATTATCTGTATATTTACGAGCCTCCAAATAATGGATGCAAAAACTAAAATCATAATTATAACCAAAACATTATATCTAGAAAATTCATTCTTTTCTTTATTTTTCTTACTCACTATTACACCAACCTTTTAGAATCTCCACTCTTTCTTCATGTATTCCTTTTGAGAAAGTTTATATGCAAATCTATACATAAAAATAGAAACTATTAAATTGTATATTGCATGATATAATATTATCTCAATATTTGTATGTTGCTTTATTAAAAACATTAAAGCGAATACTATTAAACCTTTTACTACACTAAGCACAAATGATGATACTATTGGTAAAAGTGCCTTTTCGATAAATATATTTTTACCTATTTCGGCAGCTACAAGGCAGATAAGCATATTTGTCAACATATTGATTCCAAAACCATTCAAGAAATAAAGGTCTTGAAGAGCTCCAGTAAAAACCCCAATTATCACTGCATCTCTTGGAGAACTAACTATAGAATAACATAGTGCAAAAATGAATATTAGACTTGGATATACACCATATATCTTAAATAAAGGCATCAAAGTATTATCTAATATTAGAAATAGAATACACAAAAACACTAATGTTAATACTCTTTTCATAATCCAACTCCTAATATTTTATTTCCCTAGTATCTTTGGGTACTACAATGAAAATTTCTTCAATCTTTGAAAAGTCAACATAGGGTTCAATTATAGCACCTTTCATTACTTCACCTTTATCCTCGTAAACACTTAGCACACTTCCTATTCTAATTCCAGCTGGATATATGCCACCAAGACCTGAGGTAACTACTACATCCCCTTTTTTTATGGTAGAGTCTAAGGAAAGCCTCTCCACCTTTGCAAGCAATTTATTATTTTCATCTTTATATCCTTTAACAATCCCCTTGTTTTCTCTAGTCTCTACAACAAGAGCTGCCACTGCAATATTCTCATTAGATAAGCATTGAACTATAGACCAATTTTCACCTACAGATGTAACTTGACCCACCAAACCATCACCTGTCATAGCTATCATTCTTTTTTTTATACCCTTATTTTCACCCTTATTTATTATAAATCCATCGGATAAATTATTTCCACTTATTCCAATTATGTTAGTACCAATATAATTGTAATCATCCCTTAGTTCTGAAAAATTAAGCATGTTTTTTAATCTTTCATTTTCTTTTATGGCAGTATCATATTCTAATGCCTTTATTTTAAACTCACTATTGGCTTTTTTTAGCTGCTCATTTTCACTCTTAACCTTTGAGAAATTCGTTATAAATGTAAAAGATTCTCTTATTTTATAAAACCCGTCATAAAATAAACCCTGCACTGAGTTTATAGTTACTCCCACACCATTCTCCACGAAAGACATTTTTTCCCTACTTGCGCTATACCCAATTATTGATAAAAATGTAACTGACAGTATTATAATAACTACTGCCAGTTTATTCTTTAAAAATTTCATCTATCTTCTTTTACTCATAACGTCTATATTCACTAGAGCTTTCCCTGCTCCTATAGCCACACAGTCAAGTGGATTTTCAGCTATGTGCACAGGCATATGTGTTTCGCGGTTTATAAGTGTATCTATTCCCTTGAGTAGTGCGCCGCCACCAGTTAACATGATTCCTTTTTCCATTATATCTGATGCAAGCTCTGGTGGAGTTTTCTCAAGAGTTGTTATTATTGCCTCAATTATTGCTTGAACTGGTTCATTGAGCGCTTCTCTTATTTCCCTTTGTGTTATCTCAATAATTTTTGGAAGTCCTGATATTAAATCTCTTCCTACTATCGGCATGCTCATTTCATCATCCTCTAATTCAAATGCTGACCCAAGCTCAATTTTAATATTTTCCGCAGTTCTCTCACCTATCATAAGACTGAACTGTTTCTTGATATATGCTATTATTGATTGATCTAATTTATCCCCTGCTACTCTTAGAGACTTGCTTGTTACGATGCCTCCCAGTGATATTATTGCCACCTCTGTAGTTCCGCCTCCAATATCCACTACCATACTTCCTGTTGGTTCATTTACTGGAAGTCCAGCTCCAATAGCTGCAGCCATTGGCTCCTCCATTAAGTATGCCTCTCTTGCTCCAGCACTTTTAGTTGCTTCCTCTATTGCTCTCTTTTCAACCTCAGTTACGCCTGACGGAAAACCAACTACAATTCTTGGACTTGTAAATCCTTTTGAACAAACTTTATTTATAAAGTGTTTAAGCATTTTTTCAGTAATATCAAAATCTGCAATTACTCCGTCTTGCATAGGACGAATGGCAACAATGTTACCTGGCGTTCTACCTATCATTTGTTTTGCCTCTTCACCAACGGCTAGCACCTTATTAGTATTTATATTTATAGCTACAACAGAAGGTTCTCTTAGTACAATTCCCTTCCCCTTCAAGTAAATTAATGTATTCGCTGTTCCTAAATCTATTCCCATATCACGAGACGTGCCAAATATTCCCATTATAATTTCTCCCTTCGTATCTAAAGCATTCCTTTTTCTTTTAAACTTGTATAAGTTCCATTACCTATAATTATATGATCAAGCAGCTCTATCCCTAGTAATTTACCGCATTCCTTAAGTCTTGTAGTAATGCTTATATCTTCCTTGCTAGGTGTAGGGTCCCCCGATGGGTGATTGTGACAAATAACCACGCTGGCACTACAGTTTTTAATAGCTTCATAAAAAACCTCCCTTGGATGAACTATGGAAGTATTTAAATTACCTATTGATATATCTTTTATGCCTATAATTATATTTTTTGTATTTAACATAATTAATTTAAGATATTCTTTTTTTAAATATCTCATTTCTTCCATAAGATACTGTGCAACATCTTTTGGGGTGGTAATTTTATAATCTTCTCCAGATTTAAAACTCCTAAATCTTTTAGAGATTTCAGTAAGTGCCAAGAGTTGTGTTGCTTTAGCATCCCCAATACCTTTTAAACTTTTAAATTCCTCTGCACTTGAACTTAAAAGTCCATTTAGTCCACCACACTCAGAAATAATTCTACTACAAAGACTTATAATATTTTCATTTTTAGATCCTACTCTAAGTATTATAGCTAATAATTCATTGTTTGAAAGTGTTTCAGCACCATATCTTAATAATTTTTCCCTTGGTCTTTCATTTTGAGGCAAATCCATGATTTTGTAGGTCATACCCATAAACAACTCCTTTATAGACTGACCCCCATCTCCCTTAACATCATATACAATTTATTTATAGGTAGCCCCACTACACTATAATAGCAACCACTTATTTCTTCCACAAATAAGGCCGCTGCTCCTTGTATACCATAAGCTCCAGCTTTATCAAAAGGATCTCCAGTCTCAATATAATTGTTTATTTCTTCATTGGAGAGTTTTGAAAACTTAACTTTTGTACAAACATATTCAGTAATAATGTTTTGTGTTTCAGTATTTATTAGTGCAATTCCAGTGTATACCTCATGGGGATTGCCACTTAAATCTCTAAGCATTTGAAAAGCCTCTAAATTGTCTTTAGGTTTTCCAAGAACCTTTCCATTAAAATAAACAATAGTGTCACAACCTATTATAGCCGATGGTTTTTTAACGCTACTACAAATATCCATAGCCTTCCCTCTAGCTAAGTTCATAACATAGTCCCCACAATTCCCAGAAAACGGTATGTCACTTTCCTTAAAATCACTTACCTTTATCTTAAAATTACTTGTTATTTTTTTCAAAAGTTCTGCTCTACGCAAAGAGGCAGAAGCTAAAATAATATCCACTACATCACTCCTAATATTTTCTATATAGTATTATTGCCAAAACTATGCCTATAATAGACATAATATTAATATTAAAATTCATACCGAAAGTTATGGCGAGTACTTTCAGATCTATAAGCATAGGACTACTCATCCCTACTGTGTATGTACTCTTTAAAAATTTCAGTGCATTTATATTATTTCCTAGTAAATCACCTATAAAACTTCCAGAAATAGCTCCTATAAGTATAAAAAAAATAAAATACGAATTTCTTTTTTCTGAACTTTTCAAATTATATCCCCCACTTTACTTATATATCTTATACATTTTAACATTTAATAAATTCATTAACAAGTGTATAAACTATTATTCAAGAAAAGTTTATAATTATAGTTCGTTTAATTTATATTTTTATCAATATAAATTGAAAATAAAAAAATACAAGTAGATTTTAAAAATCCACTTGTATTTTTCATCTTAAATGGTAGTTTTTATATAATTTAATTATTATACCCCCATATAAAAAGAAAAGTGCATAACTATACCTTTTGTAGTTTTTTTATAAATTTATATATATATATATATCCTTCCTCAGTTTTTTCCCTTTTTATCTCCGCGGGCATTGCAGTTAAATAAGCTTTCATTTCTGCCATAGCTTTATAACTTGCACTCTTTTCATCTGCCCCTACTAAAGATAAAAGCCACTTTTTTAATTCCACAGTTTGAACAGCACTAGTATTCTTTTCCGAAAGCTTATTAAGTATTTTAAGGTCTGCATTTATCATTTCATTTATTTGCGAACTAGTAATATCGCTAGCAATGACTTGAAATTTAATTTTAACATACTCTATTTTATCTTCTTGTAATTGCTTAGTTATACTATCAATACTTTCCATAGGATAAATGCCAAATATAACTCTATTAGAATTATCTTCTTCAATAATAAATGGCGTTCCATACTTCATTAAATTATTTTTTAATACTATGGCATTTGCCTTATTGCTAAAAATGCCACATTGTAGTGCCACATAATTATTAATAATGTTTTCAGAAGTTACTTTAGACGCATCTGTAGCAGTCTTATCTATTATATTGCTTTTTTCCAAGCCTATTTTACTACTTTTATCATCTGCAACTGCATTGGAATCATTATACTTAGGTAATAGCTTGGAGAATATGGTGCCCAGCGTAATTGCTGCTATTATAATCAATATAAAAACAAACATAAAATTATTTTTTTTCCTAGGTGGTTTATAATTATATCTAGTATATTTCACTCTAACACCCCTCTATTTGATAAATGCTTATTTAAAATATTATTATTTAAAATCAAATTTTAGAATAAAAAAAAGAAAATAAATTGATAAATACAAATAAAAAAAATCCGACAACTAATGTCGGATTATACTATATCTACTAAAATATTCTTCTTGCACCAGCATATCTAGAATCGTAATAACTTTCACCTAAATCACTTACTTTAACTTTACCACTTCCAGAGGAGGCATGTATAAACTCTCCGCCACCAACATAAATGCCAACATGTGATACCGGACCATCTGTATTAAAAAAAATTAAATCACCGTGTTTTAGGTCTGCTCTAGATACTGAACTTCCCTCACCTATTTGAGCACCTGTATAATGGGGTAGATTCACTCCAAAGGCTCCATATACATATTTTGTAAAACCCGAACAATCAAAAGATTTAGGTCCTGTAGCTCCCCATACATATGGTTTTCCAATAAAATCATAGGCATAAGAAATCAAATCACTTTGACCATCTGAACTTACTAATTCTATTGAAGTTTCCCCTCTTGATAATCTTTTTTTCACTTGTTCTTTCTTTTTCTCTGCAGCTCTATCTGGAACTTTAATAACATTATCTGTTTTAAAAGTCGCAGACCGAAGAACAACTTGTGTTGGCCCTTTGACAACATCGGCCTTTACTATTTCGGTTTTGATACTTGTAAAAACACCTATGAATAATAAAAGCACTGCAATTTTAACAAAATTGAATTTTAGAATGTTCATACCATACCCTCCTAAAGCTTTCGAAGTTAGCTGACGGGTTCGGGATGAAGGCTCCCTACTAGCAAATATTTACTATTCCCTAGATTAACCCCATATTTCTTGGTTCCTCCGTACCTATATATAAATAGGATTCAGCTGAATTTATTATAAATAATTTCCATGTAAATGTCAATAGTTTTTACAAGGAGACTATTTTCGGTATGGTATTAGTATATGTATGTCTTATTTTATTTTATTTATATTAAGTTCCTTTTTCAAAATTAAAACATCCTTGTCCTTACTATTTATCTCAAAAAGATTACTTGTTACCCTACTTAATTCAAAATTATTATTTTTCCATATTTTAAGCATTCCAATGTTACCTGCAGAAGCCAAAGTATAAAAATTACGTATTCCATAGTTTTTATACAAGTGTTTTAAAAATTCATTAATAATTTTGGTAGATATATCAAAATCATATAACTTAAATTCTATTAAATAACACATAATCCAAACTTCATTTGGATTTTTGAATTCTATTCTCCCTTTAATAATTCCAATAAGTTCACTTTTACGCAAAATTTTCAGAAAGTATTCTCCCTCACTTACATAATACTCTAAATATCTTTCATAAAACTCCTTAATACCGTAATCCTGAATGGCATCTATATTATACTCTTGTTGCCTACTAATCCAATTTTCAATATTAGTAATATCCTCTTTTTCTACACTCATGATGCTAACATCATCAAATACAAGTTCTATATTAAACATATTTACACCTCTTGTATAATTAAATTATAAATTAATGGTTAAGTTTTATGTTAATAATTAAATTCTAAGCTAATATTTATGTTCTATGCTAATAATTAAGTTCTACATTGTCTTCCAATTTCCTTCAATAAAAAAAGTATATATTCCTAACTTTACATTTACAAAATCTTAAATCTTCTCCAACCCAGCTCCAATTAACGCTTTGCTAGGCGGCTTCCTTGCAAAATATTGTTAAATCATCTCCTGCGGAGCTGCATATTAACAACTTTGGAAGCAGATTTAGAGTGCCACCAAAGTAAATTTTCTGGGCGGAGCAACTGCCACTTATAGAAGATGTCAGACTTCCTTCCAAAATGTTGTTAAAAGTTCAGATAAATTTTATAACCCTATAAATTTTTATAAGGTTATAAAATAAATATTTTTTGTATTTAATTATGCTTTATGTTGAACATAATACTTTTTTATTCCTCACTGTACAAAAGTGTCAATTTAACAATTCTTCTAACTATATTGATTGCCTGCTCATAAGACATACCACACCTAATTAGACTCCTAAATATTTCAGGGTTATATCTTTCAATTCTTCTTAGCATAGCATCAATATCATTGTATTTGGGTTTAAATTTATTTGGATTTCTATACCCACCATTAAAGGGTTCATTATCTCCATACTTATCTATCGGCCTTAACATTTCATGCTCATCATCATTATAGTCTTTCATAGATTCTTCTCCATTCATCATTTGCATAGAGTCAAATCCATTCATAAACATGCCTTGGTTAAATCCATTAATTCCCATATCCGAGTTTGTTCCCATCCATGGGGTCATTCCCATATTTGGATCTACGTCCTGCATAAATCCCATTGGTATTCCCATATTAGGATTCATAGCCATATTGGGGTTCATCCCCATACACTGGTTCATGCCCATACTCGGCATAGCATTCATTTGACCATATCCATACATCATAGGTCCAAATGGAACCATTTCATATTCTTCATCCATATCTTTATCTTCAAAGTTTTTGTCTTCTAGCTTCATGATTAACCTCCCTATTCTCTATATTACTAATACATTAACAATTTATGCTAGAAGCAATGTTTTGATACTAACTTTCGTAATAAAATACAAAAAAGAAAAAAGGGTATATTACTAAAAATGCATTTTAGGTAATATACCCTTTCTTTACCGTATTAAAGGAATGAAATTATAGACGCTGCTACTTTAATCCTCGCACAGGTTTTCTCATGTTACTATCACCATTCATTGTAACAGGGTTAGTTTCTTTACTTTCAGATGTTTTTTTCTGTTTTTCACTAGGATTATTCTTTACATTTTTCATAATTAACACCTCTTTCAGATGTTAGTTTTTCCATATTTCTTTTAAAAATTCATCTCTCCCAGATTTAGCTCTATCTTCTTTATATTCTTCACTATTTTTAGTGGAAAAGTCTTGATGATAATCTTCTGCTAAATAAAAATTTGTGAGTGGTAATACTTTTGTAACAATAGGCTTTGTATATTTACCTGATTTTTCCAATTCATTCATTGATGTCAATGCCAGATTTTTTTGTTCCTGGTTTTCATAAAAAATTGCGGTCCTATACGACTGCCCTTTATCCTGAAACTGCCCCTCATCATCTGTAGGATCTATTTGTCTCCAGTACATTTCAAGTAGCTCTTCATATTTAGTTATTTTAGCATCATATATAACCTGAGCTACTTCATAATGCCCTGTAACCTGCGATTTAACCTCATCATAACTTGGATTATGAACATTTCCGCCTGCATACCCAACCTTTACTTCTATAACTCCTTCTAGGAGGTAAAAGCAATCTACCATACACCAAAAACAGCCTCCTGCAAAACTTGCTTTTGATAATTCAACATTTCCCATAATTTATTCCTCCCTAAACCATAATCTACTAAAGTTATTCCACCTAATAAAAAAAGAAAAGCATTTTAATCTCTCTTTTCAAGTATTCAAAAACATAAAACCTTGGTGATAGACTGGACTTGAACCCGTACAGTCTCCCACACATCAATTATATACAATAATAGCACTATCCTACTTATAAATTCAACACCTTATTTAAATATATTTTCATAATTATTTGCCCCCTTTAAATTTTGTGGTTTTAACTTCAGGCAACATATTATCTGATGACCTCTTACTATCTCTAAATACAATCTTGTAGAAGTTAAGTTCCTTCGCCAGATCCCTTCTGTGTCATATTTTTTACTTGTATCAAGATTAAAAATTCTCCTCTAATGTCTGTTTTGCAAAAATAAGTACCATAAAGGTTATATTAGAGTTGTTTTTGGTATTCTTACAAGAAAAAGAGCATTTCTGCTCTTGATGTCTCACAATATACGAAAATTGTGTAATATTAATTTTTATTATTAATTACTAAATTTTTTCCTATTGAAACCTTGCTTTCAACCAAATTACTATTCTTTAATTTATATCCTATTTTAATATCTGACTTGCTATATAAATTTCTTAAATCTTGCTCACTTAATCCTTTCATATTAAAAATAACATATTGCGAAGACTCTGCTGTGTCTTGGGTGCCTATATCATTTCGGGTACTACTTCCACCTCTTAGTGCAATAATCTTAGTTCTATCGTATTTATCAAGAATTATAGATAAATTTGGTATGATAATTGTTCTTTCCTCTGCTTTCATTGAATTAAGAATTTTAACATTAACGTTTAATTTTTTTATATCACCTTTAGAGATACCTTCTGGTTCTATAGAATTATAAAATTTTTGGTAGTCCTCTTTTGAGATATTACTTACTATAATATCCGTTTTAATTACTGGAGTATTGTCTTTACACCCTACTAAAATAGATGAGCATATTAACAAAACTATTGGTACTGCAAACAACCTTTTTATAAATATCATTTTTTACCTCCTATCAAATATTTATAATCCATCATATTTTACAGTTTAGACACAACATCTGAAAATAGTATATTAATTTATTAAAGTAATTTTTATCTTGTGCGAGTATAAAAATTTATTAAATTGCCATCTGGGTCTCTAAAATAGAATGAACGATTTCCCCATGGTTGTGTTGTAAGTGGTTTTACTATGGTTACATTCAATTGTTCTAAACGGGCAAAATCATCATCTACATTATCTACGTTAAATTCAAGTTCAAGACACCTATTTGATGATGGTATTGTTGAACCTTTTGCAAGTTCTTCATGTGCTTTAAAACTGAACAAAGAAAGAACTTCACCATCAGTTGGAAATTCAACATAATCATCCCCATAGGACTGTGGTTCAATCTGTAATACCTCTTTATAAAAATCACTTAATTTTTTTACATTTTCAGTAATAATACAACTGTGCGTAAGTTTCATTGTTTATCTACCTCCTTGGTGGGTTTACTACTTGCGTCGTTCATTATGAAAGATGTGTATTAATGCAATCTAACAATCCATTTTTTCACACCCGCATTCCTCCATTTAAAAGACATAACTAATCTTTGTTGAACACAATTTTACGCAATTTTTGTTTTCGATTTTCCACCATATTAATTCATCAGTTTCCTTATATTTGATAGCACCTACATTTTCCAACACTTTATGTGAGGGTATATTTGTCTTTTCTGTATCTGCAATCACACATAGTGCTTTGGGATTTTCAAAAATCCATTCAGTTAATCCTTTTAATGCTTCAGTAGCATATCCATTTCTTCTATACTTTTCTTCAATAGCATATCCAACAATTACCTCACCATTTTCATTAGGATAGCCTTTAATCATTATAAAACCAATTATTTGATTTTCTTCTTTATGGACTATAGCCCAATTAGTTAACCATAAATAATTTTCAGCATCCTCAAGTACTTTTCGTAACCTTACTTTCATGGCGTATTGCATTTCTTCGTCAAGAATTATATTAGTGACTCTTAATCCCAAATCACTTTGCATTTCTCCATAATCCTCTACTGATAACGCAAGGTGATGTGATTGTAATGGCAACAACTTTAATCTTTCTGTTTCTAAATTGTAAATTATTAGCCTTCTTGCTTCTTTAATTTCATTTCTTTTAATTAATCCATAATTCATTTTTACTATGCCTCCATAAAATCAAATTTTGGGCATAAAAATACCCCTGAAATAGCTTTTTTAACTACACCAAGGTAAATGAATCTATCTGTATATTATGAAGTCATAACTTTAATATTATTCCAGCTACACATCAAAACTACATTAAAAGACCATATTTGGAGTAGTTATATATTTAAATTCTAACATATTAATCATCTTAATCACTGGCAACTACCCCTTTCAATATTTACAAGTATACCATATCATAAAAAATTAATAATATAAATACTTATAATATGTTATTTTAAAACTTCGCTTTTTTTTCTAAGTCATCACAAGTAAAAATGCCACAAACTTTTATTGCTTGTAACGTCTAATTAGAAAGTTGCGATGTAACAATATTGAGAACTAGCAACTTAATTACTATTTATCTAGGTCAAATTCAAATGCATAAATGGCATATGTTATTGTAGTCATTTTAATTTTCATTAAATTCTACTAGTACAAATATAAACACAATCTATATCATATACTTTTTCCCCCAAAGGCACAGTTCGGATAAAATATTTTCTAATGATTTCCCTCTATCTGTTAGAATATATTCAACTTTAGGTGGAATTGTTGCATATGCAATTCTTTCAATTAAACCATCCATTTGAAGTTTTTTTAATTCTTGAGATAATATTTTATGACTTATAATAGGCACCGACTTTTTTAATTGACCATATCTTAATGGTTGAGAATTCATAATATGCCATAATATTATTGCTCTCCATTTACTTCCAATTACTGTCATAGCAAAACCAATTGAACATTTAAAATCTTTCTGTCTCTTCCTTACATTTGGAAATTCTTCTAAAATATCTTTATCCATATTTTGACCCTCTTTCAAAATGGTTAGTAACTAATCAGAAAGTGCGTACTTGTATTATTATACTACTATCTTATAATTAATTATATAATACAGCTGTATTTAAAACCATAAGCAGATATATAATAACAATTTATATTTTTTGAATATCTTTAAAAGGAGACCATTATGATTAAAAAATATCATTTATACCAAATCGACTCATTCACTAAGGAGAAATTTGCAGGAAATCCAGCTGGAGTAATAACAAATGCTGATGGATTAACTCCAGGTGAAATGCAGAAAATAGCTAGGGAACTTAACAATTCTGAAACAGCTTTTATTCTATCTTCAAATAATAATAATAATAATAATAATAATAATAATAATAATAATAACAATAAGTATGATGTTCACATACGGTTTTTCACTCCAACAAATGAAGTACCAATTTGCGGACATGCAACTATTGCAGCTCACTATGCGCGTGCTATTGAAAATAATCTTGTTACTTCTAGGGTTTATCATAAAACTGGTGCAGGAATTTTACCTGTTGATATAGTAAAAGAAAATGATGATTATAAAATTATTATGACACAAGGTAAAATTGAATTTGGATCAATTATTGATGAAATAAATATAAAAAATGTTATATTAGCGTTAAATATAAGTAGTAGAGATTTACTAGAAGATTATCCAATACAGATAGTTTCGACAGGTCATTCTAAGGTTATGATTGGTATAAAAAACATTGAAACTTTAAATAAAATGGAACCAAATTATGATGCACTTTCTAAATTGAGCAACGATATTAAGTGCAATGGTTATTATGTTTTCACAGTTAATTCTCATGATACCGATATTTTAATACATGGTAGAATGTTTGCTCCTGCAATAGGAATTAATGAAGATCCTGTAACTGGTAATGCGAATGGTCCTTTGGGTGCATATCTGGTCCATCACAAATTGCTTAATCATAATAATTCTTTATTTAGATTCAAAGCTAAACAGGGTGAAGCTATAAACCGACCGGGGATTATCGACGTTGAGGTAAAGATAGAAAATAAAGAGCCTGTAGAAGTTAAAATTTCAGGAAATGCTATAATAGCATTTCAATCAGAAATAACAAGATAATAACGATTTTAATTAGCATTGTATACGTTTTTAAAAAGTAATACTTGTTTATAAGGAGTAAAATCAATGATATATGTATCTACAAAAAATGCTTTAAAACCCTCAGGTCATTACTCTCAAGCTGTTATCATTAATGATATAATTTATATATCAGCTCAATTAGCAATTGATCCACATACAGGAAAGAAACAATTTGGATCAATTGAAGAAGAAACAGAAAGAATTTTAAAAAATATAGAAATAATACTTAAAGAAGCCGGTAGTCGGGTACAGCCGACATACATGTAAAAATGAGTCACATGCTGGATATTAATTCCAATACGTGGCTTCTCTTGTTTTCATTATCATTTTTAGTAGTTAGTGAACAATAAATGAAGATTACGTCTTAACCTCACCACTTCAAATTAAAATTAATCATTTATTCTGTCAATAGTAATCTTTTTACAGTTTTTGCAAAAGTATGATTCCTTGGCCCAACCATTCATTTCACCAGAAATTGTAATATCACCTTTTGATGAATTAGGTACCCAGAACATCTTTTTCCTTTTACGAGTCCAAAATATTCTTCTCACACTTTGAACGAATCCTTTATCCATCTCTACTCCACAATATGGACATAGCATATTAACACCCCCTCTTGCTTCGCCTTATATTCCTAACTCGCCACAAGTAAAAATGTCACAAACTTTTATTATTGTTCTTGCATTAATATCAGTATTGTAATAATATATTTTAGCAGGTTTTTCTGCCATGAAAATTCCAGGCCATTCATATTGTTCTTTTACTTCTTTAAGCGAAGCTTCTAATTCTTCTAAAAGATAATCTGCATTCTGATTAAAAAATATACTCTGTCTAACTACCAAGATGAAAGTATCACAAACTTCAAAAGCCAAGTCAATTAAATCTCTATAAGCATTATCTTTAGGATCATTCTCTATAGATATAAACATAAAATCCCCCCAATAGCTTCATCATATAAATACGATTCCGTCTTAATAATACCATAATATAGCATAAATATAAAGATTAGAGATATCCTAATCTTTATATCAGCTTATTTTCCAAAGTCGTCGCAAGTAAAAACGCCACAATCTTTTATTGATTGTGACGTTTTAAAAGAAGATTGTTCACTAAATTCAATAATACCATTAGATAATACTACTTTATATATTCGGTAACTAAATCAGTAAAAAGTATACCTTCTAAATGGTCTATCTCATGGCAGAAACATTTTGCTAAATCTCCTGTACCTGTTAATATAATTTCTTCTCCATTTTCATTCAATGCTTGCACTGTTACTTTTGCAGGTCTTATTAACTTTCCCCATTTATTTGGGATACTTAAACATCCTTCTATAACTTCTTGAGTTCCTTCTTTGCTAATTATCTTTGGATTTACTAATTTTATAAGTCCTTGTCCCATATCTATTACAACTAATCGCTTTAATATGCCTACTTGTGGACCCGCTAATCCTCCACCATTTTCTGTATTATGCATAGTATCCGCCATATCATTTAATATTTGTCCTATTTTATCATCTACGACTTCAACTGCCCTGCTCTTTTTTCTCAATATTTCATCCTCAAACAATCTAATTTGTCTTAATGCCATTTAAACTACACCTCTGCTTTGCTCTGATCTTGATTTTCTCTGGCTTTCTTCAAAAAGGAAAACCTCTTCTATAGTACTATGGAATACTTTCGCAATATCATAAGCCAACCATATAGATGGTTCAAACTTCTCTGTTTCAATGGAGTTAATTGCTTGTCTTGATACACCTATAAGTTCACTTAATTGTTCTTGGGTTAGTCCCAAAGATTCACGAAATTGTTTTAATTTATTTTTCATTAATTATCACTCCTGTAATGTTAACCTTACATTGTCAATGTAGCATTGTTTTGTTCTTATGTCAAGTTAACCTTACATAACATATACTAAACAACTTGATTTGCATGAATAAACTTCATTATAAATTATAAACCCAATTCAACATTTAATACGCAATTAAATACAATTGTTCATCAATTGTATTTTTGCGATAGATGAACAATATAAGAATTTGGCGAAGTAAACTACTGTAAAACTTACCTCTGAATACGAAATTCCGGACAAATAATCTGGTTATTTAACTTTGGTTTTTCTCTACAATTTCACCACTATTTTTCAAAATACTATTCTCTGGAATATAACCCCTCACAGAACATAATGGATAAATAATACTACTTTTTCCTAATATTGTCCCTGGGTTTAAAACTGCATTACATCCTACTTCCGATGAATCACCTAAAATTGCACCAAATTTCCTTAAGCCAGTTTCAATAATATCTGTACCATATTTTACTTTTACTAACGTTCCATTGGACTTTAAATTAGAGGTTATTGCACCTGCCCCCAAATGGGACTTATACCCTAATATTGAATCACTAACATAATTGTAATGCGGAACCTGCACTTTATTAAAGAGAATTGAATTTTTAATTTCAGTTGAGTTTCCAACGACAACATCATTACCAATGATAGCATTTCCTCTAATGTAAGCGGAATGCCTGATTTCGCAATTGTAACCGATAATCGCTGGACCTTTTATCAGAGCACTTTTTTCAATATTAGTGCCTTTGCCAACCCATATAAATTCCTCTATTCTTTCAAAGTCATTTGGCAGAGTTTTTGCGTACTCAAAAATGAATAAAACTAGTGGTCATGGACAAGGAATTAATACTATATTAATTCCAGATTATTTTGTTTCTTACGCACTAAACCTAGCAGCAACTAACATTGTCTTTTTAGTAAATGCATATAATGAATCAAAGTAATAGCTCCTACTTATTTAATTAAATGCATATATAAAAACAACATCTAAGAATGTCATGTGTAAAATCAAAAATAATGCATAAAAGTAGTGTATATTCTCAATTAGACACCCGAAATATCAATTATAAGGTGTTTTATTACTTACATTAAAGTAACTATGAGTCTATAGGCTAGATATAGGTATATAACAAATGTCGTGAAAATTTAATTTCACGACATTTGCTTACGGTAGCTGCTATTTCATTTCTAGCCCTATTACCATTACTGACTATGTAAAATTATCGAGCAGCATAACCGGGCAAAAGAAATAGACCCTCAAATGAGGACCTTGATCTATTCACTATATAATTATCATTAATGTCTTCGAACATATTTTATATGAGAAATAAGTAAAATTAAAACGAAAGTTACTACAAATTCAGAAATGGCTTCTTTAAATGGTTTCAAATTCATAAAAAAAGGGACGATGAATATTATAAGAGGTATATAGAAAGCAGATACAAAGCTTCCAATAATTTCGAGCATAACATCCCGTTCTGGGTGAATATTTTTCAGATGCCTAATATAAGAAACCACGCTAAAAAAAGATCCTATAATTGGCAAATAGAGTAAGAAACAATACACAAAGTTTTGCGATAATATAGTATACGTGAAAGCTATTAATAATGAACAGACTGTAGTTAGTAAAAAAATTATGAAAATCTTACTTTTAATTGTAGAACCCATATTTATTCCCTCCTAAACTTGCCACTCATAATATATTCTAATAAATTATGTTAGTTTATTATTTATATATTCCAGCCTGATATAGCATGTAACAAGCATCGCAGCACATCTGAGGTGCTGTTCTTTTATCTCCCTCTACACCTAGATAATGTGTTGCTATAAGTTGTCCAGTAGATGTGGTTTTTCCGCATTCAGTTACATCTGCTTTATAGAAATTAATACCTAGTTTTGTTGAACCATTTAATTGTACAATTACATCTCTTGCCTCTTTTTTTGTGAAAACAGTTCCACTAGCATATTTAACTATTACTCCACCAATAACACTTAATAATACAGTTGTTAAATATGAAATCAGTGACGACAAAATTAAAGCATCTACTTATGTTGATGGATTGCAGAGTGATCAATCGATTGTTGATAGGAAAACAAATACTATCACATGCACAGAGACTGGTAATCCAAAAAAAATTAAAAAATCGAAAGTATCAGATTATGTTACTGAAATAAAAGGCGATACAATAAGCACAGATGATTAATATGTTAGAATTTAAGTATATAACTACTCCAAATATGGTCTTTTAATGTAGTTTTGATGTGTAGCTGGAACAATATTAAAGTTATGACTTCATAATATACAGATAGATTCATTTACCTTGGTGTAGTTAAAAAGCTATTGCAGGGGTATTTTCATGCCCAAATTTTGATTTTATGGAGGCAACTTCAATTGTACATTTTTTAATAATTTCATCTATAAACTTTGTTAATATAACCCAAATATATCAACGCCCACATCATTAAATACGGGGGTTGACTTGTGACGTTTTATTAGAATATTATGAGGCAGTCTGCTTAGTTAAATCAAATTGTTCTTTTTTGTTATTCCACTCAATTTCTATCTTTAAACTATTTTTATTCTTATACTTCTTTATGTTTCCATTTATTTTATCATCGTTGTCAGTTTGTATAATTAATCCCCCCACTTTATCAAGAGTTTCAGTATATTCACCTACTCCGCCACTTGTATTTCCTGATACCCATTCTGTTATAAATTTAATTTCCATAGGTTTTTTGTCATTACCTAAGTATTTTATAACGGTTTTGCAAATTCCACCTGTGTTAAACTCAACACTGGCTTCCCATTCATTCCCTTTACCTCCATAAACTAATTTATCAGTGTTGTTGCTATTACAAGCAACTGCTGTGAAAACTAAAATAGTGCAAATAATTATCCCAATAAATTTTTTCAATATTAACACACCCCTTCATAATTAATTTACTCATTCATATTCTACGAATTCGTTTAAATAAATGATATTTTTTTACAACGCACTTTTTAACATTTGTGACACAACTTATGAAGATTCCGAAACATACTAAGCATTACGGCACTCTAAATAATTAACCATTTTTCTAGTCTTTATAGCGTATTCTATTTCACCTTTTGTACTTTCACCTATATATCCGTTTTTGTTAATCACATAAATTTCATCAGACATATCAATTTTTCTTTTATGTATGTCGTCAAGCATTATTTTAATTTCAGGAGTGATGACATTTTTAAACTCACCATCAGCATGTCCAAACAATCCTACTGAGATAACTATATTCCCTTCTAGAGTTAATTGTTTTTGTACTTTCAAGAACTCATCTTTAAACCTCGTACTCCCGCACAAAGTTATTACTTTATACTTTCCTACCATAATATCCTCCATTTAATTCGCCTTATTTTACAATTGTTCATCAATTGTATTTTTGCTATAGATGAACAATATTAGAAAGAAGCGCATTAACTTAATTTTTTATTCTGTTCATAACTTTAATTTATTTTAAGTTCTTTTTTCATTATAACTCTGATAATTAAGCCAATTATCAGTCCAATCAGTGCAGGAACAAAAGTAAACAATATGCCAATCATGTCAAAAGTACTAAATACTACAAAAGAAATTATTACACCCAAAAGACCAACAAATACAGGATAGAACCAAAACAAGTATCCTCTTTTAATACTAATGATAAGGGAACCAATTAGAGTAGTTAAGGGCATTATAATGTAAAAATTAAGTATAGTATATCCCATTTCGTCACCTGCAGAAAGAAATACTCCCAAAAGACCTATTGTCAAAAAAATCACTATAGAAATACCATAACAAATTATAGAAGTTTTTTTAGATAAATTGATATTTTTCATAGTTACCTCTCCTCTAAATAAAATATAATCTTTACGTCAACATTTTATACGATTTCGTCTTAATAACACCATAATATGGCATAATTATAAAGATTAGAGATATGCTAATCTTTATTTCAGCTTATTTTCCTAAGTCGTCACAAGTGAAAACACCACAAACTTTTATTGTTTGTGACGTCTAATTAGAAGAATATGAACTTAATTTAAAATTAACGACATTACCTGTTTTGACAAAATTATTATGTGGTTTTTCATTTTTCATTTTTAGCATTATATTTTTCTCTAATAAATTCAAAAATACGTATACGCCTAAAAGCATCAGCAGTAGCAGGTGATTGAGTCAAATATTCTTCTAATGCCTGTAAATCCATATTATAGTTTTCTAGGAATACAGAATTCAATTTTTTCCAAAATTCCTCATCATCTATATGAGGAAATGAATCATTTGTTTTTTGAAGTTCTGCATATGCAAATGGTGAAAATTCTTTAGAATTAAACATCACTGTATAATGATTCATTATTGTTTCTAGTTCAAATTTTTCTTTATCGTAAGTAAATTTCTTCATCTTATCATATCCTCCTACATACTGTAATCGTTCATTATGAATATATCCATAATATTTTACTATTTCGACTTAATAGTACCATAATATAGCATAAATATAAAGATTAGAGATATCGTAATCTTTATATCAGCATATTTTCTTAATTCCTTCAAATGCTGTCTTATCAAAAATTTTGAATAATTTTATAACATCCTTTCTCTGTTCCCTAGTAGGGTAACCGTATTTATATTTCCGCTTTGACTTTTGAAGGTATACTACTCTCAATATCATCATGAATCTGTATCATTTGTACTTTTGTTAATTTTGCAAAATTATGGCCCACAATATCAGCCCTTAGCTCTTTAATAATATTTATAGCTTTATCACTGTTGCTTCTTTTAATAACCTTTTGGTCTTTAAATTTTAGATGTGCTAATTCATGACCTACCATAAATTTCAATACATTAACTATATTGTCAATTGTTCCATTTTTTATTGATACATTAGCTTTTTTAATTAATTCTTCAGAAAATGTTACGACTCCAAGTATAGGTATTGATTTAAACCACCATACTGCACTTCCGTCATACCCAATTGCGTTGTCTTCTGTGTATATAACACATCCTTTTATCCCTGCTTCTTTTCTTATTACATCAATAATTTTATGTAATCCACTTTGTTTGTCAATAGCCATAAAACTCAACTCAACCCCTAATTTAATTTTCCACAAATACATGTTTGATTCTAAAATCAATTATTTTGACCCTTCTTTCTAAATATATTCTAAGGTAAGTTAATCCGACAAAAGAAACGATTTCGAATTAATATTACCATTATATAACATAGCAGTAAAGATTGAAAATCGTCCAATCTTTACTGCTACATATTTTCCGAGTATCACTTAATATCCAAACTGTTCAAGCCTATCTGCTACCATTTTGTCAACCTCAACCTGTGTTAATTTATTAGCTACAACAAATCTATTTAGTGTTGCAATAGTTACTGCATTAATCATATATTTTTCATACCAACTCATTTATATCACCCCCAAAATTACTAGGTCGGCTTGTAAATCAGAAATCATTTGAGCAACTTCTTCATTTGTCGGCTGATAAGATTGTGGGGGGATCGGCATAGGTTCTGAAAATGTATCTGTTGCTTCATTGTAATCCCATCCTTCTTCTGGCTGAATAACCAAGTTAGTTATATCTTTTATTATTATATTTGATGCGAACTCAGGCATTATATCTGCTTCAAAAATCCAATGTGCTTTGTTATCATATATTGGGCAAATTTTCATGTTTATACCCCATAACTTATCTGTTGTTCTATATCATAAATGGTTACAACAACATCAGTTCCAGCATCTTGTTTCATCGCCAATAATTCACCTGAACCTAAAACTATTTTATTATCTGAGATGTTTATACCTGTGTCTGTCGTTATGAGTATTTTATGGCTTAATCTATTTGTTAAAGTTATACCATGTGCATAAATGTCTATAAATCTTTGCGTTGTAGCGTTTTGATTGTCTACCCATCTGGGTCTATCAAGCAGGTTGGCGCTAATTGGTAATTTGATAATAAATTTGCCGAAAGAACCTCCATTGCATTTTCAGTTGCACGACTTACTAAATGAGATTGTATAACATTTATTTTTTCTTTTAGTTCTGGTGACCCAACATCCGTAAATGAAATAAGACATAAATCTACATTATTTCTAAAAAGTTCTCGAAAGTATTCTGGAAACCTTACTTCATAGCAAATTCTAATGCCAATTTTAATTCCATCAATATTGTAAAATCCTTGGCTATTTCCTCTTTTGAAATTATCAATATCCCACCCCCATAGTGCTCTTTTATGGTATATGTCCGTACTTTCATTTTCAGGAGTAATTAGCTGAACTGAATTATAAACATTATCTTTTATTTGTCATATTTTACAGTTGTGACACAATTAAGAAATATTATGTCTTAATCATCATTTACTTTAGATAATAAAATTTTATTATTTTTAAAATATATCAAAATGGTAGCTCCTGAAACAAAAAGAATTTCATGAGATAAAATATCTTTATTTACTGGAATTAATTCATCATATCCCCAATCATCAAAGCCTATGCAAGTACGCTCACCTTTCCATTGTTCATAATTCATACTAAATTTCACTACATTTTTACAAGTGATTTTCCATGTAGTAGTTCTATATGTAATAAATATATCAATTGACATGGGTTTTTCGCCCCATTTATCCTTATTATTTATTTTGATGTTTTTAATAGTATAATCATGAAAACTTTTATTGTTTGTGACGTCTAATATGAAGAATGTGTCATAATTAAAACTGAAGTTCATGCTCGTTTTATTTATAGAAATTATAGCTCCATTAATACATTTGTGTTACTTTCAGAATATCAATATATATTTCATCACAAGTACCTCCATATCATTAGATAGGGATCACTTGTGATGACATATAAAGAAAATTCCGAGTCACTCTAGCTACAAATTTTAAGATTACATTCATACATTTGGATTTTAAAATTTGAATTTATAAAAATGGGTAGTTATTGGGAAATTGTTTTGATAGTTTGGCGTGCTTGTAATGTAACTTTTAACCATGCTGAGTTATATATCGCTTATAATATGACTTGTTGGTGTCATATTATAAGTATATACTAAAGTAGGGTGATAAAATGCAAATTAACCGATTATTCGAAATCGTATATATCCTGCTTGATAAAAAAACAGTAACATCTAAGGAGCTTGCAGAGCGATTTGAAGTATCAACACGGACAATTTATCGTGACATTGAAACGCTGTCCTCTGCGGGAATTCCTGTATATATGATTAAAGGTAAAGGAGGAGGCATTTCTCTTTTATCTAATTTTGTGATTAACAAAGCTGTTTTAACTGAGAAAGAGAAAGCGAATATTCTATCTTCTTTAAAGGCTGTAAGTTCAGTCAATCTTAGTGAAACAGATACTGCACTTGAAAAATTAAACAGTTTATTTGGTGAAACTAATACAGACTGGATTGAGGTGGATTTTACATCTTGGTATAATGCAGAAGAAGAAAAAGAGCTGTTTTGCAACTTAAAATCTGCGATACTGCGTAAAAACACCATTTCATTTTCTTATTCTAGTGGCAAGGGTGAAAATACAAAACGTCAAGTTTATCCTCTAAAACTGTGTTTTAAAGGACAAAGTTGGTATTTGTACGGATACTGCAAAACAAGGTGCGATAATAGATTTTTCAAGTTAAGACGAATAAAATCGTTATCTGTTCTTGATGAAACTTTTCATAAACGACCACCTACACAAGTGTTTAGTAAAAAAGATATGTTCAAAGAAGATTTTATTACACTAACACTCAAACTTTCAAAAAAGATGGCTTATCGTATATATGATGAATTTAGCACTTTTGAACAGCTTGAAGATGGTAGTTTTATTGCAGAAATTAGTTTCCCAAAGGGAGATTGGATTATTAACTATATCACTTCTTTTGGCGAGGATTGTGAAGTGTTATCTCCTAAAGAAGTTAGACTTAATGTGAAAAGAAAGCTTCAAAATACTCTTAATAACTATTTATAATATGACATACAGTTGTCAGAGTAAGTGTCGTATAATAACCTTATCAAACAAATGGAGGTTATTAAAAATGAATTATGAAATGGTAAATTTAGAGCAAAAAACAGTTGTGGGTGTTAGTGCAATTACTAGTAACAGTGATCCTAAAATGAGTACAGTTATTGCTGGACTTTGGGGAGATTTATATCAAGGTGGAGTGAATGCTGCAATCAAAAATAAGATTAATGAGTACGCTATTGGACTTTATTCTGACTACTCAAATGACCAATATTGTGTGACTGCAGGCAATGAGGTTTCAAAACCAGAGAATGATGAACTGGCTGTAAAAATTATTCCTGCAGGAAAATATGCAAAGTTTTCAGTACACGGACATATGGAAAAAGCAGTTGCGAAGGCTTGGGGGGAAATCTGGAAAATGGACTTGAACAGAAGTTTTACTGGAGATTTCGAAGAATATCTTAACAGTGATTGGGAGAATGCAGACATTGATATTTACATTGCATTAAAATAAAATATATCAAAGCCGCAGTTCAAATCTCATGTGAAAACACCACAAATTATAGAGCAAGGATTTGTTTTGTATTACTCAAATCAATGTCCTTTTACAGCTAAGTATGTTCCACTCATTGAAAATGTGGCAAAGCAAAAAGGAATTCCGTTCAAGAATATCCTCTTTGAAACAACGGAGCAAGCAAAAAATGCTCCTGCTCCGTTTACCACATATAGGCAGTCTTACAATGGCGAATTTCTGACAAACGAAATACTGTCAGAGAAAAAGTTTGAACATATATTAACTGAAAAGGGTTTGCACGGAATTATTTGATTAAGAGATTTAGGAGTGGTTTAATGCACTCCCAAGAATACAAATCTATTCTTTCGCCTAAAAACGGAATGAATATATATATAGGTTGCAGTCATGGGTGCATTTAATCCCCCTTCCCCCAGGGATAAAACAATCTTCAGCCACCACCGCGACCTTTACCTATTATTTACATAAGGCCCCAAAATTACCAGGAAATTAAGTTAACAACCCACTAGAAACTTAAATAGTCGTTAATTTTATCAAGTTGGGTCTTCACACGTATATGTAATTTACTTTTTTTCTAATGTTTGATTATTATATATAAAGATTTCATCTGCCAGAAGTTCAATATCACCATCTATATGACTTGTTAATAGAATTGTTGTTCCCTGCTTTTTAAGCTTTATTAATAATGATTGTATAATTTCAACTCCATTTTTATCTAATCCATTAAAAGGTTCATCCAATATAAGAATTTTAGGGTGCTCCATTATCGCTTGATCAATACCAAGTCTTTGCCTCATACCCAAAGAGAATTTTTTAACCTTATTCTTGTTTTCCACATCCAAACCCACTACCTCAATAGCGTTTATTATGTCTTCTTTTTTTATAACACTTCTAATACATGCCAAGTATTCTAAATTTTTATATTGAGAATATTCTTCTAGAAAACCAGGCGATTCTATTAATATACCTGTATCTTCTGGAAAATCCATATATTTTAGCCTGTTCTAATTTTAAATTTATATCTTTAAATAAAATAGAAATAAGTATCCTATTCAACTAAGATACTTCTTTAATATAATGAGCACTTCCTTTAAACTTTTATTGTAGAAATAAAAAATAAGGGAGTGTTATTATTTATTTCAGAATTATGATTAAAAATGAAAATGGATATGGAACTAAGGGGTTATAGCCCAAGGACCATAAAAAAAACCGGAACGCAGACCCTAAAATATACCAACTATATAAATAAACTTTGATTCAACCTTTTCTACGATTCCGTCTTAATAATACCATAATTTAGTATAAACATAAAGATTAGAGATACTCTAATCTTTATGTCCGCATGTTTTCCTATGTCGTCACAAGTAAAAACGCCACAAACTTTTATTGTTTGTGACGTCTAATACGAATGTTATGCCATAAAATTTTATCCTCTAATCTTAATTAAGGCATAATACCAAATCCAATAATAACTAATATAGAGTATATAAGTAAAACTATATTTCCTCCGAACCCTATTTTAGATAAGATTCTAACAATTTTATTTTCGGATATATTTGAAGGTTTAATGTATCCTATTCCTAACATCCAGTAAACAAATAATAGAAACAAATTCAAACTACTTGAAGCCATTATTGGTAAAAGTTCAGAATCACTTATCCTTAATCCTGATACCCAAGCAAATATACTAAAAGCGAATAATAAACATGATAAAATAACTAAAAGAATTCTAATAAGTTTAATAAGTTTAATAATAATACCTCCTAACATTCATAGTTTCTATTTTTTAGTTGCTGTATAATTTTATACGAGAATGACACAGTTTTAGAAAGATGCGAAGTATTCATACTTTGAATTATGCAATAAGTATGTATTTAAGAATATCTGTTAAATCGTCTGTATCAACAGCATACATTGCACTCTGTTGAACTTTCGGAGAACTGTTTATAGCTATAGATTTTCCACTGTATTGAAAAATTGGAATGTCTGTTGAGCCATCGCCTACAGCAAGACATTCGTCAGATTTTATATTGTTATTTTTACAAAAATCTTGTAAACAATTGATCTTTTGTTCAGCCCCAATATAATTAAGAATCTTTCCAGTAAATGCGTCTTCTACCACTTCGTAATCACTACCATAATAACCATCGAATCCCCAAATATCATATACAACTTTGGCTACTTGCTTTGGACCTACAGTAATAACAATGCATTTTATATTATGTTCATGCAATGCTTCAATTACATTCTTGATATTTTTTAAAGGTTTTGCAATCTCCAAAAAAGATTGAGCAATTTTACGCTCTTCAAGACCAAAAAGTAATTCTGCTCTGAGGTAATCTGCTGATTTGTAGTTAATCAGCCCTTTTTCTTCCTGTTCTTGAATTATAGAGTGTTCTTTTTCTTTACCATTTAAAATACATGGCAACATAACGGAATGAATTTCTCTAATTAGAGTATCATCCAAGTCAAAACAAACAAGTTTTATTTCCCCCACTTATATACACCTTCCCCTATTTAAAATTATATTAATTTCTCAATAGTTTACAGTTGTGACGCAACTTAAGAAAAATGTGTCCCTACAATTTATTATTACAATTTATTATTAGTCTTTGTCTTTTCGTTTTCATAAGATTTTGAGGTAATAATTATTAGATAAGGTGTTAAGAAGGTACTAAAACTAATCCAAATCACACCTATTCGTATAATTATACTGAGACGAATTAATAATACCATAATTTATCATAAATATAAAGATTAGAGATATCCTAATCTTTATATTTACATGTTTTCCTATTGTTCAGCAACTAAACTACTTCTGCTAATTACAATAAAGCATTTTCTACCACAACTTTATATTCTGCATCTCCTGTATTTACCCATCTTTTACCTATTTCATCGTATATTATTAATCTTCCTCTTTTCATTTTTTAATATCTCCTCCCCCTATTATTCAAATGCGAACCAATATACCCTATTGTTAGAATGTGGCGAAGTATATACAAAGCCAGTTGCGTTCCAGCTAGAAATTAGGTAATTAGATGAATTGCCCCCGTATGTATAACGTCCATTGGCATATTGCCACCATTGAGCACCACTAGATAAATCATACTTTGACTGAAAAGCACATGTAGAATACATACCCATAGCGTCAACAGTACCTGTCCATAAAAACATTGCACCGACAAATTTAGGTTCAAATGCAAGTCCTGTTACTGGGGTGGTACTGCCAGTAACGACAACATTTGCCCACCTTTTGCCTGTGCTAATACTAGCTATTTTATTAATTAAACTAATTAATTGTTCAGACCCTACACTCGATCGATTGACCTTTCCCCGTTAAATTAGATGCCATTGTATTTTTTAATGATTGGGTTTTGGTTTTAAGGGTAGCAAACAAATCTGTGTTTAATAGAGGGCTGCCAACAAAGTCTACCCAATTTTGCTTACCATTATTGGCATTTGTAAAAAGTTCATTTAAAGTATTTGTTAAAGATGTTTTATCTGTAGTTTCTAACAAAGCTAAATTGCCTACTTGCTTCGAGTTATCAGCCTAAGTCGTCACAAGTAAAAACGTCACAAACTTTTATCGTTTGTGACGTCTAAGAATAATGTGATATATTTGACCAAGGTGTCTATTACATAGCAGCATTCAAAATAATGCTCTTATATTCATCCAGTAGAGGGAATTTATTATCAATTGCTATATTAATAATCTCACTTACAGGGTAACTAATTCTTCTATTTACTAAATTAATTCCACCTTCAACAAAATCCAAAACTCCATAAGATATTCTATTATCACCATCAAGTGCATTGCCTATGCTTCCCACATTAAATATTATTCTATCATCTACTTCACCAATAAAAGAAGTATGAGAGTGTCCACTTAAAATAACTTGTTCTTCTACACCTTTTATTGCTTTCTTAATTTCTTCTTCCGTAACACTACTATCTATTGCTTCAACTATGGATTGAGGTGTTCCATGAACACAGAGTATGCTAATTCCATTCAAATTAATTGAACATTCTAATGGTAATTCTTTAAGAAATACTATTTGCTCTTCTTTTAAATTATCCTTTGCATATTTATAGTATAAATATAGTTCCTTTTCTCTTCTTGTTGAAGGTATCCAGACATCTGTAATTTCTTCAAGCCATAAATCTGTATTCCCTTTAATCCATGCTATAATTTCTAAATCCTTATCTTTCAGCATTTCGAGAGACTGCGAAGGCATAGGACCTTTCATTATTATGTCTCCTAAAATAATAATTTTTTTAATTCCTAAACTTTTCAAGTCATTTATCGCATATTGTAATGCTACTCCATTACCATGAATATCAGATAAAACTGCCACTTTCATAAAACTCCCCCTTGATTTATATATTTAGTTTCTTCGTAATATAATACAGTTGTTCATCAATTGTATTTTTGCGATAGATAAATAATATATGAAAAATTCGACTTAACTTCATTATTCAATATTTATTTAAATTGTCTATAGCTACGAGAATATTGTGATATTTATATACCGTGATGAAGTATAAAATATTTATTAGATATAACTTTTTCTGAAAATAATTGTAGCTTTCTAAAGCGCTTAACCAGTTCATCTCGATTTATATTAATTCTTTCATAATCGCCATCTATTATACCATTATCATCTGTTATCCATCCATAACTACCAGTAAGATTCAAAGTAGATGTACCATATGAAAATAAATCCGCCCATGCTTTTGCTATTTTTAATATAACTTCCGCTCCCTCTTTATCAAACAATGTGATTCCATAATTGTTTAATCCAAGTCCTCTTTCATAATTCATTGCTGGATTAATTGATGGTATCCATATCAATGTATCATGTATGTATTGAACTATGTCATCATGAAGTAATATGAGATTACTTGAATCTTCTAATATCAAATAATCTCCATCATATGACATTTCTTCATACTCTTCATGTGTTACTAAAAAAAATGCATGTTCAAGTCCCATAAAAAGCCTCCAGTTATATATTGTTTTGAATATTTATAATAGTAACTTTATTTCTACATAATAGGTATATGTAACGTAGACTTAAAAAAATGACAAAAATATAAAAAAGTCTATCACTTTATTAGTGTGCCTTTAAAATGAATTTGCCATTGATATGTTTTTTCAGCCACTGTCTGAAAAATTGTAATTGTTCTTCGGTGTGGAAATAGTGTTCTCCTTGCTCCATTACTTGTAACTCAAAATTGAAGCGTTTTGCAAACGCAGCTACCACATCAAATTCACATAAGTTATCTTCTGAGCCATAAAGAATTGATGTTGGATTATTCCAAGCAACAATAGGATGTTCTTTCACATAGCAGTAATAATCCCAATAGAGTGTTTGACCAATAGGTGTCGAAACTTCTTTTTCTGTTTTTAGCCTATTCTCACTTACACTAAACCATGTCATCATATTATTTATGATACGTTCCATATTTACCACAGGAGAGAGAAACAAACATTGTTTCAACTGTTGCTGGCTGTATGCTAAAAGGCTAAAATATGCTCCCATACTACAAGCAAATAGACTTATATTATTTGATAATGATTCTGCATAATTCATAATGGTATTAAGGTCTCGAACACAGTTTTGAACCTTGCAAGCATAGTTTTCATCCTTACGCTCACCATGTTCAGGCAAATCGAAACTAAGTACTTGATAACCTAGCGCTGTTACCTCTTCTGCAAATACAACAATCGCATCATCTGCCTTATTTGACATATTACCATGCACTACTACGAATACTTTATCTGACTTGTCGCCCCATAAAATTGCAGGGATATTTTTTATTTTCAAATTTTGTTTTATCATTGTAATTCCTCCATAAATTATAAATAAGTTTAGTCAGTAGTTTTGTAGGATTCCGTCTTACAATACTATAATTTAGTATAAATACAAAAATTAGAGATATTCTAATCTTCATGTCCACATGGTTTCCTAAGTCGTCACAAGTAAAAGCGTCACAAACTTTTAATTGAGTTATTTTAAAGAATATTACCTACAATTCTATTTATATCCCAAATATTACTAATTGAATATTTCACTTCATCTATTTGCCCAAAACCATATTCAGCATAAATAAATGGTATTCCGGCATAATTAGCTCCTTCCAAGTCCATTTCAGGAAACATAGTCTCTACTATAATATCAATTGTTTTTACCATAAAATTCCATCTAAATCGAAAATAATTCCTTTCTTATTCATTATTTTATTGCTCCCTCTTAATCAATTTATTATATAATCTAATCTTGTTAATTAAATTTTTATAAGCCCTACTATTTGTTTAGGATTTTCTAAAATATAATTTGCATTAATTCCTTTTGATGATTTAGCACCCCATAATGCTAATGCAAAATCTATACCAGCACCTAATGCACAATCCAAATCATATTTGGTGTCACCAATATATATAGTCTCTGATTTATCTACTCCTGACAATTCGATAAATTTTAAAAGCGGCTCTGGATTAGGCTTATGTTTTTCTGTATCATCGGCACAAACTACTACTTTAAAATAATTGCTTAATCCAAAAGGAACAAAATCATTTAAAAACTCTTCTTTAGTTTTTGAAGTAACTATACCTATTAAAACTCCACTTTCATTCAATTTAACTAAACTTTCCTTAATATCATCAAATATTTTCACATGATGAAAATATTCTTTTAAATATACATTCCATTTTTCACCACACTCTAAAATATTAGTTATTCCAAGTTTATTTAATGCTACTTCTCCTGGAATACCTAAAGCAAAGCTCAATTCTTCAAAACTGTAATTTTTATTAAGTTCTTCAGACACTAGTTTTTGAAGTGATGAAAGAACTGCAATTTCCGTATCTAAAAGTGTACCATCAACATCAAATACAATACAGCTATACATTATTAACCTGATTTCTAAAACTATGACAAATTGATTTTTCATAGTTTTTCATTCTGTT
>CAYXOL010000032.1:36911-62742 GCA_964467165.1 uncultured Clostridium sp. | reverse complement strand
AATTCTAAGAATGAGTGAGATATAGAGAGTAATTTATAATATAGAGAGGAAGGATAACTTTTTATATGAAATATCATTAAAAGCTCAAATCACCTAATATCCATATATTATTTTTTTACTGCAAACTCTTGCCGTATTAAACTTTATGGTTTCAGCTTCCACTAACATTTCACTTCTATAAAGACACTCTTGAATCATTTCAACCCTTTTATTATCCTTAACGATTAAGATACCTGCACCCTTATTTTTAGCTTGCTCCAGAGCTTCCCACTTCATATCGTACCACTCATATTCATGAAAAATAAAATAAAATTTATTACAATATTTCATATAATTATGCCACTTATTATCCCTTTGGAAATCCTCACGACTAGCTTTAGCCTCAATTATCGTTATATTATTTTCCTTGTTATACCCTATAACATCAAACCGGTATGTACTTATTGAAAGCTCCGTAGCACATACATATCCTTGTTCAAATAGCCACTTCATTCCCAGGTCCTGTAATAATGCGTGAGTTTCTATATCCTTTGAACTCAACTGATTGGATAAAATAGCAGCTTCCATGTAGGTCATTGCTGATTTACTTTTAATTTCTTGAATGGATTTCAATAATTTCTTACGCTGCTTATTTAATACTTTTATTTCATTTTGATTATCTTTAAATAACTTTTTAAGATTAGCGTCAACGCCAGTTACTTTTTTATATTCTGCCAAGGAGTTCCATGGATCATTCTTAGGATCAAAGTACATACATTCACGACTTCTCTTATTGGTGAGCTTTTTTTCAGTAGCTGCTATAAGTTTATCGATGTCCATAACTGGCCATGAATAACTATAATGATCATACTCTATTATATTGTTTCTTTTAAGCTCTTGCTGCCAGGTATAATATAATCTTTTAGCTAATACTATATTTCCTTCCTTAACTCCTAAATGCTCCATAAGAAAATCTTTGGCTTCCTGACTTGTAGCTTTTAAAAAATTAAATATTTCACCTAATTGATCTTCCACTATGTGAAGATTTTTTATCATATCATTTATTTCTTTTTCTTTGAATTCAAGGTCTCTCATATGGTAATGTATTTGCTTTTTAGCTTCATCAATATGTTTTCTTTTCTCATCAAGTGCCAAAAGCATTTTTGCAAGTGTATCCCTTTTAATATTACTCTCTATACTTTGAAGAATATCTTGCAACCCCTCCATATCATTACTTTTAAATAACGGAGCTAGTACAAGAGCCTTAAGCCCTAGCCCTGTAAATTTATCTTGTAATAAAGTTGGTATCTCCTTAACTTGATGCCGCATATAATTAAGTCTCGATAATTTTTTAGCCTGATCTATAGATATATTATAATCTGATGAAACCTCAGATATTGTCTTACCAAAATTTAATGCCTCAATTACATTTAAACTTATATCATCATTTCCAGTAATCATTTATTTACTCCTTATAAGTGCCCCGTGCACTTTCATAATCAAATTATAAACTTCTTTTTACTTATAATCAATTAGGATCAAAATAAATAATTGGCTTTATTTTTAAGGTTATTGCTACAGTAAATAATACTTTATCATAATCAACGGCCTTATCTTTCCATTTTCAACCTACTAGAAATAATAAATACCGTAGAATGTCTATTCTACGGTATTTATTATTTATTATTTCTTTATTTAAATTTATTTCTTTAACTTTGATTCCCTTGTTTCATTCCAGCGCCTTGGCCCATTCCATTGCCATTACCTTGTCCTGAACCTCTTCCCATTCCTTGTCCAAAACCTACACCATTTGTTTTACCTATTGAACTACTACCTGTTCCATCACAACTTTCCTGATTAGTTTTAAGTGAATTGTAAATTTCATCAGATTTTGCCTGAGTTAATTTACCCTCTGCTACTCTTTGATCAAGTACCTGTTTTTTCGAGGTAAGACTCTCTGCTTTAAATTCCTCTAATTTTCCTGCTTCTTTAGCTATTGTTCCATATGTTTTTCCAGAAGCTTTCTCCTGGGTAACTTGCTCTACTGTCTTTCCTGTTAATCCAGATGTTATATCCGCTGGAGTTTTAGTAGTTACTGCTGCAAAAACCATACCTGAACTAAGTGTGCTTACCACTGCGATTGCTAGAGCAAATGTCTTAATGTTTTTCATAAAATACACTCTCCTTCTTATATCTAGTGTACTTACTTGTACACTGATTTCTTTATTTAATCTATAATCTTAGTATAGGGCACCATTGTGATAGAAGTATGATGAAATAAAGAATTAAGAGTGAACTTCTTCAAGCAAATGAAAAAACTCATCTTTATATGGGTCTCGCCAATATAAGTCTGAATAACACCAGTAATAACTTTAAAACATCTTCATAAAGGTAAATATACTTTACGTAGATCAGCTTGTTTTAGCATCAAACTATAGTTTATAAAAAGGGTGTTTAATGGTATGATTTGTCTAGTAATTAAGTCTCAACTGTAAGAAAGTGCGAATTAGAAATCATTTATATTAGTAGTGGAGGTAAAACAGATGCATGATATTTTAAATGAATGGGACAATGCTTCAACGGAATGGATAGAATCTTTAAAAATTAATCAAGCTAGAACAAATATATTAATACCAGAAACATTAAAAATTCTTGGTGATATAAAAGGGAAAAGAATACTTGACTTAGGGTGTGGAGAAGGTGAGTACTCGAGATTATTTGCAAGTAAAGAAGCTATAGTAATAGGAGTAGATTATTCTGAAGATTTAATCAAGGAAGCATTAAAACAAAATCAGACTAACGAAATTGAATATTATGTAAGAGATGCTTGTTTTCTAGAAGGAATTGAAGATGAAAAATTTGATTTCGTTGTATCAGCCATGTGTTTAATGGCAGTAGAAAATCTTGAATCGGCTATAAACGAAGCTTATCGTGTATTAAAGCCTGGTGGTGAATTCTTAATTTCTATTTTGCATCCATGTTTTGGAGTCAAAGATTATTTTAATGAAGGTCCATATCTGGAGAAATTAAGTGAACATTTTGGTAAACCAATTACTTTTTGGCATAAAACATTAAGCAATACAATCAATTGTATGTTAAATGTTGGATTTAATTTGAGATTATTATATGAACCACAATTTTCTAATGATAATTCCCAAATACCGAAAATATTACTCTTAAAATTTAACAAATAATTCTTTATACATAAAAGCACAAAATAAGCATAATGAGAAGTTTTTTTACTTCACATTCTTCTAATAAAACGTCACAACTATCAAAACCGAATAATCCCTTAAAATAATAGTGTATATCAACCCAAAAGGCAGCAATGCCTTTTTTTCTTTTTCTTAGATTTAGGCTATTTTAATTTCCTGTCGGAGAGACCCCTTATAGCATTATAAATAAAGATACCTGGAAATATTTATTCACTTAAAATTTATGGTAATATTTGTAAAAATATATTATACTATTACTGTGTTACATAATTAAATCATCTTCTTCGAATCTGTAATATTACCTACTTTTTAAATTCCACCTAAGTTTTCTATTTGTTTTGGCAGGTACCTTCACTTTATAGATCTAGGATATTTTTCTTATTAAATCTTATTAACCCACTATCTATAAGCTTATTTTCTGTAACACAAATATTATTATGAGGTGATCTTATGGCCCGTGGAAGAAAGAAAATTGAAAACTCTAAAAATGAAATAATCCATATAAGAATAAGTGAAGAATTATCTAAATCCTTAGAGAGCTTCTGCAATGCAAGCAATATAAATAAAAGTGAGGCAGTGAGGATTCTTTTAGAGAATGTTCTTAAGTAAAAAAAGACTCCACCAAGGTTAATCCTTAGTGAAATCTTTTTATTATGCTACTTCAACGTCGCTACTTTCAGTAGTAACAATCTTAGCATCTTTCTTTCCAGTTAAGTTTCCATTAACTGTATCGAAAATGTTTTTTGCGATGACTAAGTCCATAAGAGAATTTACCTGCGCCTGCGTCACAGTTGGAACGTCATTTTCATCAGCTTTAATGTTATCTACAGTCATGGTAAAATATTTACCTTCTGTCTGAGTTAAAAATCTCATAGTTAATTTATGCATATCACTTTTCCTCCTTTAAATTATTTTATTTGGATTTTTTTAGTTAATTCTACTCATTAACTAAACTGAATTGATCTTCTCTGCCAAGTCCGGATAATGGATAAGATTTAAGGTTTGAGATAGCTTGTCCAACAGCAAAAATGTCCTCGTCTACTGCAGCAAGTTTTAAATTACTCAAAGTCTTTGTTGCATATTTGGGGTTCCCTTTAAGGTCAACACCTACTATCATAGTAAGCTTTAGGATACTTGCTACCTTTGTTGATTTAACTGCCATGTTAATCACTCCTTTCATTTTGTCTTCACTCAATATATATGCTATTCCAGGAGTTTTGCGTTTTTTTGAAAATAAAAATAAAAACAAAAAAGGTATAGCTAACACATCGCTACACCCTTAATTATTCTAAACTATTTATCTCACATTCCTTCATTTCCATCCTAGCAGATTCTTCTCCAATTCATCAAAATCATATGATCTTTGCTCATAATCATTGAATTTATCAACTTTAACCTTACCTATAGGCGGCTGATAATCTTTTTTTATTGCATCAATAAGCCACCCAACCAGATTGCCAATTTTACCTGCGCTTTGAGAATATATGTACTTTTCTTTAATTATATTTATATCCTCATTGGCACTAATCAATATACTTTTCGCATCCTGGTCTGTTATTTCTTCCTTTATAATCTCTTTTATAAGATTTATATGACCAATACTTATTTGTGGTTCATTTGGTTTAACATCTTCTATTGTAACTGCTATTTCACTCTTACAAGTGTTTTTATTACTGGTTATGTAAAATTTAATTGAAGTTACTTTCCTACTGTCTTTCCGTTCTTCACACTCAATATGTAAATCAGTATTATTATTTATTTCATTAATCGCAATTTTTATAACCTTTTGTTTTAAATTTGAATACTTCGGATACTGATTTGTATTAATATCTAGGGCAATTCTCAAATTATAAATAGTAACTATCCTACTACCTATTTTTTCATACTGTTTTAGTAATTCGTAAATCCTAAATGAATAGGTACTTTTAAATTGCATAATATTTTTAAGCTGATATTTAGTATATTGTTTAAGTTCTAAGTAAAATTCCTTCATTTCTTCGTCAATTTTCATAGTTAATATTCCATTTTCAAATTCTGCATTTTTTATTAAATGATATTTTTTAAATTTTTCAACTTCGGTATTTTTAACTTTTATAACTCTTAACATTAATTTATCCGTAACTTTATCCAATTCTTTATAAATATTTTTTTGGTGAATACCTAATATTTCACTTAAATCAATTGCTTTGAACTGGTATTTTTTTAAGTCAACATCATCTTTTTTTATCATACTTGCAAGTAATCGAATCAACTTCTGCTCCAATACAGTAAATGAATGTGATGCTTCAATTAATTTATTACTTTGGTATATCCAATTCTCATTTATAGTTTGTAAACCTGTTTCCATTTATTCTCACCCCTCAATTAATGTAACTCTTTTTATGCAAGTTGTCTATAACTTTTTTTAAATAAGTTGCCTTTAACCATAAATGAGTTGCCTTTAGACTAAGTTTTGACCATAAATAGGTTGCCTTTAACCATAAATGAGTTGCCTTTAGACTGAGTTTTGACCATAAATAAGTTGCCTTTAACCATAAATAGGTTGCCTTTAGGATTTTAATGCTAGTCATACCAATGCTTTGAGGTGTGCATAAAACTATTAAAACTATGTTCTTTATAAAACTATTAAAACAACAACAAGCACCATAACCATAAATAAGTTATATTTGTTGTTGTTTTGAGAGCATAAACCAAATTTTTCCACAGATTATCCACAGACATTAGTGCACTTTATATCCTAATCTATAAAAAAATAAGAACACCAATATGGCATCCTTATTTTTCGTATTTTCCTATAACGGCGGATATAACTGTTGATAGATCTGAGATAGATTTATTGAGGTCCTCAATTTTCTTTTCAAATCTAACAAGAAGATATATCGACACACCTATAGGGAAGCCAACTGTATTAACCAGTTTAACAAATGCATCATACATGACACATCACCTCCCTCACCGCTATAGATAATATATATGCTTTTCTTAATTGTTTTCTATAATTTCTAAATATATTTTTTAAGTTTATTTAAGGCCTTATCTTTAATCTTTCTATAATGAGAATAACTATTATCACCATCACAGGCTATTTCCAGAAGACTATCCCGGCATAAGTAAAATCTCACAACAACATCCCTCTCAACTGGATCTAATTTCTTTAAGGCAGCATATAACCTCTCAACTTCACTATAAGCGATTACTTCATCCTCTAATGTAAAACTATACTCGTCTTCCGCATTTGTGCCTATGGGGTCCGCATTTGGCACTTCTCTATAGTGTTTAATTTTTCCCTTTAACAAAGCTTTGAAATTAGTTCTAATAGATTGTATACAATAACCATCAAAAGTATTACTACCAAGTTTATAAAGGTTAACTGCTTTTATAACGGAAAGATAACCCTGCTGCACCAGATCATCAAATTCATAGGAGGGTATGTAGTAATTTGAAGCTAACCTAATTATTAAAAACTTATACCTTTCAATAATATCCATCAAAGATTTTGTGTCTCCATTCTTTGCTTTTTCAACCAAACTCTCCAGCATAAACACCACCCTTTTTATTTCATATATATATTATACATAATTTGAAATATTTGTTAAATAGTTTTTTTAATCTATTTAAAGCCGATGTTTAAAAAATAACAATGAACAGAAAATAGGTTTAAAAAAATAATTCCAAATAATGTATTTACATATATTACAAATATATCAGCACTTTGTAATATATTTGTAATCTGACACAAACGGGTTGTGTCAGATAAGAAACGGCTAAAACACTAATGTTGTAAAAAAATGGAATTTTCCAATTTCCTCTAATCTGACATATTGACTTTTTATACATTGTTGTGTAATATAAAAACTGGGAATTCTAATATCCGACAAGGTTTGATACAAATTTACCTTGAAAAGCTAATATATGCGACGACATTTAACAAATTTAGATATGAATTCAGCGATTGTTAAATTTTTAACCAAATTCCAAAATAAGAATATCTCAGTTCTACAAGCAGGAGTTATATAATATCCCAAAGAAAAAATTTCATAGGGATTCTAAATTTCTCTCCTGAGGTCCCCAAAATTTCGAATTTTAAAATGATGATTAAAAAATTATAAAAAAATATTTTTGAAAGGAAGATGTAAAATGAAAACTGTAGAACCCATAAGAGATATAAAAACCATAAGAATTATGAGATCCTATTTAAGAGAGCAGAGTCTTCGAAATGAACTACTATTTATCCTTGGAATAAATGTTGGCCTTCGTATAAGTGATATTTTAAAATTAACCTTTGATGATGTGATGAACTTCAAAACCATGAATGCTAAAGAGTATGTAACAATCACAGAAAAGAAAACCTCAAAAACCAAAAAGTTTTACATAGGATCCATAGTAAGTAAACTAATTGAAGGCTACGCGGATACCTTGGAGGAAGTGCTGCCAGAGACCTATGTTTTTTGTAGTAAGAAATCAGAAAACAAGCCAATATCTCGCCAACATGCCTGGTACATATTAAATTATGCTGCGGAAATGATAGGAATAGTTGAAAGAGACATTAAAGGAAATATAATATCCGGAGAAATCGGCACTCATACCATGAGGAAAACCTTTGGTTATCATGCCTATACCGGCGGTACCACCATAGAGCTTCTAATGGATATATTCAATCATTCATCTAAAACACAAACTTTGAGATACATAGGAATAACTGAGGATCAGAAAAAGGATGTTTATATGCAGAGTAATTTGGGGTAGATAGAGGGTTTGCAGTATTGCGAGGCTAAACTTGCAATATAAAAAATGAAATATAAGTAATAAAAATCCTTCATATTTAATCTATGAAGGATTTTTATTAAAAAACACCATTTTTATGAGAGTATATCTTACGATATATATTGAAATCGATATTGCATTTTAAAGAATATTCTATAAAATATACCGAATCCAGGCATCATTCTAGTAAGGTGCTTATTACACCTGGATCTACTACATTTTTTGAACTTTGGAAATCTAAGTACACCATTACACCTGATTAGTAGTAGATGATATAAATATTACGTACGTAAAAGAGTTCATAATAAGACCAAATGGAATATAGGGCGTGTTTTTGCCCTATATGAAATGCGGTAGTATATCTTTATCACTTAAAGCTATAACACGCTGCACGGGATTAACTACGCTTGTCAGCAAAGCTTCCTGTAAGGGGTCTGACCCTTTACAAAAACTGGAACAGTTTTTGTTGCTCTACTATCCTATTATATTTTTCTTCATTGCCTACTTGATCTATTAAATTTTATTTTCACTTTACTAATTATTCTATCCATACCTTCATATGATTTGTACCCTATTAGATACATAATAATACATAACACTAATATAAAAATCATAGTTTCAATTCCTAAAAAATTATATATAACCATTATAATTATTGATCCTGTCAATGACATACTTATTGATATAAAATTACTTATCTTCGTCATATTAGCAAAACTACACATTACACCTTGAAAAAAATATATCCATAACTGTAAAAATAGTACGAATGTTACACCTGCTTTTAAGTGGGGATCAAAAAAATTATTTGAACAACATATATACCCTCCTAACAAAGGAATAAAAGGAATTATTACCATTAAGATTTTTTTCATATCAACACCCCCTATTTTCAGTACTTATCATTATTTACTTCTTTTTTCTTTTAATCTTAAATTTTACGATGCAGAGTTTTTCAGTTAACGGGTTGAGGCTTAGCGACGTCGGGCTTGTCCCAAAAGATAATACGCCCGATAGCAAACATAAGTTGTCCATTGCATTCCCAACTTATGTCAGCACATCGGAGGTATTTCAAGAAATTAGAATGTAGTGAAAATTTCTTGTTGCTACTGAATCATCAAACCTTTATTAAATATAGCAAGCACAGTCGTGCGCCCTCATAAAGACCCCCTGAGGCGAACTTGCTAATAATTTCTTATTTATATTTTGTTTTTTTACTCAATGCTACATTTTGTTGGCGTTGAGTCATTTTGATTTATTAGTCCTATACTATATTTAAAGAATTTTTGAATTCATTTATAACATCTATTTTTTCTATAAACCACATACATATTTCTTCATTTTGATTTTCACTTGAAATAAAATCTGATACTGACTTTTCAAAAGAATAAAATATAGATTCCTCATCAGAGCAATCAAAATCAAAAATATCTTCAAATTTCTCAGCATATATTTTCTTAATGTTATCAAACTCACTATTAGTTTTTTCTACATAAATAAATACTGTCACAACTGGATTTTTATTATCATCAAATCTGAAACCAACTGCAATTTCTGAATATCCATTTTCCCCAATAATATTTCTACTCCACATAACGTATTGATTTTGTTTACATATTTGTTTTACTCTTTCATAATCATACTCGTATGGCGATCCAAAAACCTCTGTTAGTTTTGGCTTAACCATATCTAGACATTCATCCATTTTTTTAATTGTGGCATTAACTTCACTCATAACAATTAAATCTTGAAAATTAAAATCTCCTGCACTTTCCATACCTTCACCCCTTAAAAATTCTAAGTATTCTTCTATAATTTTATTTTTTTCACACTTATCTAAAAACTTGTACACGTCACCCCATCTGTATTGTAAAAAATCAATATTTGAAATGTCCTTTTTATCGTAATAATTAGTACAGTATCTTAAATATACATCTTTACCATCATCCTGTTTTATATTATTTAAAACTTTTGAATAACGATCAAGTTGTCTTTCTCCTTCAGAAGAGCCTACTTTATTTTCAATAAAGCAAATAATATCTTCATTCTTAATGACTATATCTATAATGCAATTAATATCTCCCTGAAGATAATATCTTTCTTGTGAATCAATGGAAAATCCTTGCCCTTCTATTAAAAGAACATTATTAACAAATTCATCTAATAACTTATTATCAATTTCTAAAGTACCTACAAGTAATTCCGTTGTAAAATCTTCTAATGGTATCTTATTCACATTTCCACTTTGCCTATATAATGATAATAACCTTTTGTAAATACTAATCGAAAACACCATCCTCCTCATATTTACTATCAATCAGAAATATAACTTGTCTTCATGAAAATTATACCATCAAACACTAATTTTACAAGTTTACATCTAAATCGGTATCATTCCTTAATTTTTTATGTGTATAGGAAGGTTCATAATTTATTATTCTAAGTAGGTCATCTATTTTCTGTGAATTATAGAAATACCCTCATCATTAGAGAAACGCTTGGGCTTATATCTAAAATATATTTTTAATCAATTTTTATTGAACTTTGAATAATAAAAGAGTATACTGTAAACAATACACAGTAAACATAAGTAAACACACTAATATTAAAGTACTTATACAAAAATAATTGTAAACAATATTTATATAAAGGAGGCCATAAAATGGCAGATAATAACAACCCTTTTTCAGTAAGAATGGAAACGGATGACAAAGAGAAGCTCATAGAACTCATCCAAGAAAGTGGTAGAAGTAGTAAAGAGTTTATGGGAATACTTATGGGTGCTTATGAATTAAACAAGGTGAAAATAGATATACCAGAGGTAGCAGAGGATATTACGCACCTTGAGGCCTTAAGTAATCAGATCAATAATATATATGTTAATATGGCGAAACGGATACAAACTATTGATGCAGCAAAAACCTTGCAGATTGATAAAGATATGGAGATTTATAAAAGTAAAATAGAAAGTTTAAAAACAGAAAATCAAGGATTAAAAATAGATAAAGAAGTCATGGAAACTACACTTCAGGGATCTTTTAATATAAGCGATGAACTTAAAAAACAGGTAAAACAGTTAAGTGAAATAGCGGATAGCAATAAGGCATTAATTCAAGAATATAAAGAGAAAAATGACACCCTTGCCGGCCTTGTTACGGAATATAAAGGTTTCAAGAATGAGAATGAATCTTTTAAAGCCTTACTTGCAGATAGCCAGGCAAGAAACATAGATCTTGGTAATAAAATAATATCTAAAGACAACGAAGTGGATACTCTAAAAACAAAATTTGAAGCTGCAGCTGTGGAAGCTCAAAAGGAAGTGAAGAGAACTTCCGAGTTAAAAGAGTTCGAAAAGGAAAAGACATTGCTTGCTATGCATGCTTTAGAAGCAAAAATGGAAGCTACAGTTATTGAATGCCAAAAGGAAATAACAAGAACTTCTGATCAGAAAGAATTTGAAAAGGAAAAAGCATTACTGCAGCAAGAAAAATCCTTTAATAAAAAAATGCAGGAGCTTCAGGATGAATCTTATAAAAAGATATTGGAATACCAAAAGCAAGCTGAGGAATTTATAAGAGAGATGCAAATGCCAAAGCAAAATCAAAGTAAGAAAACAGAGATAAAAAGATAGAGAAGCGGTATCGACTGCTTTTCTATCTTTTTTATTATTCAAAATAAAATCTGCTGTGAGTAATCATAATAAGACCAAATGGAGTATAGGGCGTGTTTTTGCCCTATATGGAATGCGGTAATATATCTTTATCACTCAAAACAATAACATGCTTCGCGGCATTAAATGATCTTATCCATATAGGTATTAGAGGGATCACAATAGTTAAGTATTTTCCTTATGAATATTTAAAAGGAAATTTTGGACAAACTTACTCACTGCTCCATAATCACAAATTTATTTAAAATCACATTATCATACCCATTCAAACATAAACTTAAAATGCAGTCAGTAATTTTGGCCAAAATGAATGAACTTATCCCCCCAGCCCCAAAGGGGAGCATCTAGGGTAGTGCTCTGTGGTCAATGAGGCTTTGGACAATCTTACTCACTGCCACAGGTAAAATAATCTATTAAGTTAACTGTTACTTAACCAGTAATATTTTTATTTAGTCTTAGCAGCAGTCAGTAAACTTGCCCAAAGCAAATAAATTAAATCCCCCTTCCCCCAGGGGTAACAAGTCCTACGGCCATTGCCGCAGGACTTGTTTTTAGTTTCGTTATACTAATATTTAAAAAGAACGACATATTTTAGCGATAGAGCCTCGCGACCCTCGGGTGAAAAATGGACAGGCCTATCAGCCACTTCGTCCCTCAGCGTGCGAGTTAAAAAAAGTATTTAGTCTTCGTGTTTTCATTTTTGGTACTAATAATATTAGATTTTATAAAACCTTATTATAATAATTATTTTATTTTAAATGTATTCTTATTACTTCTAGTATAGAGGATTTGAAAGGACAAAGTCTTGGCACGTATACCGTCACCCCCAAAAGAACAAGCTTCAGCATAACAATCTCTAAGCCTCCCACTGTTTTCGTCCCTCAAACCCTGGGAAACTAAGAGATTCTAATGCCAAAGCTAGTCCTTTTTGGGGTACCCGCCGGCGTGCGCGACGTCTAGTTAAATTTAGATTGTTGTTAATTTGAATTTTCTATATAAACAATAAAAAAACCTAAGTCTACGCACGCATATGTAGTTTAAGCATATCGTTAAATTTAAAAACGCACACCGCCGGTGGACAAGCCCAGGGCTGGTCCACCTTGAACAAGTTGTGATGAACCTACAACTTGCACAAGGTGGCTGGTTTTAGATTCAAGGCAAGGATGCATGAAAAGCAACCATAAGAACATGTCTTCTAGTGAGGTATTCATAGGGATTTATAAGAGAAATACAAAGATAACTGCTACTAATTATAATACAATTCTACAGTTGACCAAATGATATTATCACAGTTTAAACTTCACTTAAAGATAATATATAAAATTTAACTTGACAAACAACGGTAAAAATCGTAATATATTTATATAAATAAAAATTGTTTTTTGGAGGTGCAAAAGTGGATAATAGTTACGACACAATTATCAAACAAAAATTTGTTTCAGCAATAAAAAATGGGTTAAATGAAACACAAGGTATGTATGAAAATAATGGTAAAAACGTTAATAATGCTAGAAATTTTGCTAAGATGGACAATATAGCAAATAGTGTTATTAAAGCATTTGAGGCTGATATAAATTTTAAGGTTGTCATGCTTAAACGTGGATCGTATATTGTGGCATTAGTATACGATAAAATAGAAGGTACTCTTTATTCACTAATGACTTCTTCAAAATTAAAAGAATTACTGGATAGAAAGGATCATTCCCATATACATTACTGGGATGGATTAATCAATTTTAATGATGATTTAGGATTTAATAGATTACAACAGGTTATAGATGAAAGCTTATTTGAACAAACTAACTATAAAATCAATAAAATTAAAGATACAATAAAGACTTTACTAAACAATACTGAGCCGACTAAATATTTAAGTTTAGAATTTAGTATGAATGGCTTTAGATTGACCAGTGTGGAGGCAATTTTGACATCTAAATATTGGGAAGTTATGGGTAGAGAAGACTGGAGTGAATTTATAGAAATCGATTATAGTGATATTTCATATGATGCGTTATATATGGGTGATGATTATGATGAACTAGACATTTCACTTAAACATGATGTTGAAAGACCTGGTGATATATCAGAGAAATCAATCACTCCTAAAGTTGGCGAAAAAGAAAAACAGAATTAATTTAGGAGGATTTGAAAATGAATTTTAACGGAGATAGGCTAAGAATAGCTAGGTTATATAGAAATATGACTATAAGTGATTTAGATGAAAAGATTAGCGTTACAAAGCAGGCTATTTCGCAATATGAAAAAGGGATAATAACACCAAAACCAGAGGTATTATTTCAATTAGTATCTGTACTCGGATTCCCGTTAGCTTTTTTTACTGAAGATGATAATAGAATTACTAAAATTGAAAATACATTTTTCAGAGCATTATTAAGTGCTAAAACATTGGATTTAAATACTCAAGAAGTAAAAACAGAAATAATTGTTCGATTGTATAATTTTCTTAATGGCTATCTCAATTTCCCAAAACTTAATTTGCCGAATATCGATTATTCAAAGGTGTTAGATATTGAGGAAGTAGCCCTAATGTTAAGAGGATTCTGGGGATTAAACAATGATCCAATAGTAAATATGGTGGGCTTATTGGAAAGACAAGGAATAATAGTATCGTCTTTTGCAACTGCTTCCACTAAGATTGATGCATTTACACAAGTTCATAACGTTAATAATCAACATCAATTTTGTGTTGTATTAGGGAACGATAAACAATCTATGGTTAGAAGAAATTTTGATGCAGCACATGAGTTAGGGCATATTATCCTTCACAGTCAGTTAATTAATATAAGAGAACTATCAAACGAAGAATTTAAAAAAATAGAAAGTGAGGCCAATCAATTTGCAGCATCCTTTTTATTACCAAAGAATGCTTTCTTTGCGGATTTAGTAAACCCAACGAACCTTGAAGCTTATTTAGAGTTAAAGAAAAAGTGGAGAGTGTCTGTATCTGCAATGGTTATGAGAACAAAGCAATTAGGCAGAATCAATAGCCTTCAGTATCAAAACCTAATGAAACTAATTTCATATAAAAAATGGAGAAAAGGTGAACCTTATGATGATATTTGGGAAGTACAACGTCCTCAATTATTTAGAAAGGCTGTTAAAATTCTTAAAGAGAATAGCGTTCTCTCCGGTCAACAATTAATGACTGAACTATCAAAGTATAAATTTACGATTAATGCAGAAGAAGTAGAAGTGCTTCTAGATTTAGATCCCGGAACTTTAGTTGAAAAAAAATCCCAAACTGATATCGGATTGGTCTTATCTATAAAAAGGAATTAAATTATTTTTACAACATACTTACCCCGGACTTCGGTACTGGACTTTAATAATAGGTAGAACATCCATAAAAACAATGGTGTCTACCTATTAATTTTTGTTAATCATTACACATTCAAAATTTGGCTTTGAAATAGATTATATATACTTTTTAAGCACTATGACATATACGTTCCCGTTAACGGACACGTGTACGTGCCTGTGACTGTGTAAAAAACATTTGCTAAGTTATACTGCAAATGTTTTTGTTTCTAATAGGATTCTATTTCTTGCTAAATCATCAACAATATCATAATATAGTGTGTCAATTTCCACCTTTAATATCTTTAAACCGTTAACTTTACTTGAATCATCAAATATTTTCCTCGATCTATCAGGTACATAAAGTGTATTTATATATATTGATGATTCCAATACATTCTCAATATATTCTTTAATATTTTTTAGCAACAATAAGTGCTTATTATAAACTACAAATTTTGAATTATCCATAGAATAGACTATTGCAGCTATATCATAACTACTAAAATTAATTTCACTATTAGCGTCTGCTTTTAGTGTTTTCAAAAGCCTAACAACTTTTTTGTAGTTAAATAAGCAAGCTTTGTCCTTTTCATCAAGCAAATAATTGTGATAGAAGGGGGTGTTTTTAATTCGTATTCTTTTGTATTTATCTAACACCTGAACACCTCTATGAATCTTATTCAGGCTTTTAGAGTACTCATTTGTGTTAACCCAGTTTGAAGGAACAACATCAATTTTTCTTTTCAATGATCCTCCTGATAAACCAATAGATTTAGCACCGCTACAGTCTACATTTGCTGCATAAAAAGCTTCTGTTAAATGTTTTTCGCATTTAGTCCTAAGTTCCATGAGATCTTCTACAGGATCACCTGTATATGGATATTTAGGAACTTGTGGAGGTTCAACAGTATAAAACTTTTCAATTAGCACAAGTATATCTATATCACTATGTGCTCTAATATGTGTATTATTTGATACAGATCCTTGATACTCATATATAAAATCTAAATTACTATCCTTTATTTTATCTAGCTGATTTTGAACTCTTTCAGCTTCTTTATAAGTATTATTTGTGTAGATTTTATCAACGACCTCCATTGAACCAATAAAATACTTATACACATCATTCTCTTTGAGCCCTTCATAAGCTTCAGTTAAATAACTGGCATATGAAAATTTTTCAGCCACTGATTTTTGTATTATGAAATCAATATCTGTTCTTCTTTGTTTCATTGATTTAAGTCTTTCACTATATGTCTTTTTAATCATTAGCACTCCTCCTTAATTTCATTTTTCCATATGATGGCCGTTCCTTACCGTTGTTATAATATTCCGCACTTCCAGATAAAATATCTTCAGTAAACATTATTTTACAAGATCCCTCATGGGAATAGAGGTCTCCTTCGCTAATGCCAGGGCTATTTTTATAAATATAACTTAGTTTATATCCATTCCTAGGAATATGTTCAATACTACCTTGAACACTCAAAGAACTAGAACTTGATGTGCTGGTTTTTAAGGCAATTAATATTTCATTCCAATCTTGTTCTATAGTTAAAAATCCCGTCCACGGTATTTCCGTCCCTGTTGGATTTTTTAATGATAATCCCTCAATCTCATATTTACCATTTAAATTAGGAAATTTAAAAATCTCTCCGAATATTCTAATCTTCCATAACCATTTTGAAAATATGAAATATATCACTGAGAATACTATAGGGGTAGAAATTCCAAAGTTTACACCAAAATGAAACTTTTGATTAAATAAATACTCTATGGCTTTTGTTATTATAGTGGCGATAATACTCGAAATCACCGTTAAGTAAAAAATAAATTTTACTTTTGGATGTCCGTTTACACTGTAATCATGCATTTTATTCATAGAACATCTCCTTTCATAAAGATTAACGAACTTATGAGCAGCTCATTACCTTTCCTTATTTGACTGACTTAAGACAGTACCAGCAAGCGATTTAGTTGTGTCATTGTATTTATCACTATTTAAAACTTTTGAAGCTATTCCTTCCATTTTACTACCGGTCTGATTTGTAGTACCCTTTTGAGATAAAGCAGACCCTGCAAGTGATTTTTGGATTTTTGATGCATTTGGATTTCTTAATACATCAGATGCTAATATGGAAATAGTAGGACTTGTTTGTTTTTTGTTAGACATGAGATCACCCCTTCTATTTAGTTTATTTAAGCTGAAACACTATTTTCATAACACAACGCCTCCTATAAATGCTGTATTATATTTTTTTAATGTATGTTTTTGCTTATTTTTCACAAATATTAAATTTATAACTCCGTATTTTATATATTTGTTTATACTCTTACTATATCACCATTGGAATTGTTTGTCTACAAATTTAAAAATAAATATGATGATTTTAATGATTAAAAGTTATTTTTTGTGGATTTTTCACATAGTTATGGGGTATACTGTATTTATAAGTAGTCTTACATATGGAATATACTATGGAGCAAAGGACTAAAACTTAATGGAGGTTAATTATGTTAATGGAATTTAGTGTTGAAAATTATATGTCTATAAAAGACAAGGTAACTTTAAGTATGGTAGCATCAAAAGATACATCTCATGAAAACAATTTTATAAAAAACGCAGATAAAGGTGTAAATATTTTAAATACAGCTGTAATATATGGAGCAAATGCTTCTGGTAAAACAACAGTATTAAGAGGTATAGCATTTTTAACTTTCTTTTTAAATATGTCTCATGAAATGCAAAAGGGAAGGAAAATACCTGTAAAGCCATTCAAACTTGACAGAGTATGTCTTGAAAAACCCAGTAGTTTTGAAATTATTTTTAAAACAGAAGACGTAAAGTATGCCTATGGATTTTCAGCTACTGAAGATAAAGTTATTGATGAATATCTTTACTACTATCCAAATGGTAGACAGAGTATAATTTTTGAAAGAGAAAATACTACTGAGTATAAGTTTACAAGTGATGTAGAATTACAAACTCAAATAAAAAACAAATTCGATTCCCCAAATAAGCTATATCTTTCCACTGCAAGTTTATGGGAATATGAAAATGCTCAAATTCCTTTCGAATGGTTATACAGTAGTTTGCAAATTATTATTTCTCACGAAAGATTAGAAGAAATTACTGCTGATATGATGAGGAAAAGTGAAACACTTAATAAAAAAGTAAAATACCTAATTAAAAATGCAGTAAAAGATATAGAGGATATAACTTTTATAGAAATTGAACTAAATAAAAAAGATAATCCTCTATTAAAATATTTAAATGAAGAAGCAAAATCAAAGATTTCGAGCAATAATGATAATAAACTTTTAAGTGTTAATACTTCGCATAAAATGAATAATTCGCAGGAGTTGGTTGAATTTGATTTAGCAGAAGAATCTGAGGGAACACAAAAGCTTTTTGGACTTTTAGGACCTTGGGTTGATGTTTTAGAACGCGGAAGTACACTTATTGTTGATGAGCTTGATATAAGGCTGCATACTCATTTAACAAGATTTTTAGTTGGACTTTTTCAAGATCCCGAGATTAATAAAAAGAATGCTCAACTTATTTTTTCAACCCATGATACCAATCTTTTAGACCAAGATCTTTTTAGAAGAGATCAAATATGGTTTACAGAAAAGAAAGAAGATAATAGTACTGATTTATATTCCTTAGATGATTTTACTGTAAGAAAAGATGCCGCCATTGAAAAAGGATATCTGCAAGGTAAATATGGTGCAATTCCTTATATGAAAGGTGATTGTTTATGGGAGTAAAAAGAACTATTGGAGACTTATCTAGAGATAAAAGACGTAAACGTAAGGTTCACCCTACTATTTTAATTATATCTGAAGGAAAGGATACCGAAGTTAATTATTTTAAAGAATTTAATCTTAAACATGTTAATGTTGATATAAAGATTGCAGATAAAAATTCTGCCGGTAAAAATAAAAGTAGAAAAATGGATCCTTCTCATCTGGTAGATAAAGCAATTGATTATATAGAGCATAAATATGATATAAACGAGGATGATGGTGACAGCGTTTGGTGTTTAATTGATGTAGATTTAAACTATAATAGTCCGAATGCTACAAATCAAAGGGTAGCAGAACTAGAAAGAGCTTATAAGAAGACAAAGGATTATGAGAAAGAAGGAAAAACTATTATAAATTTAGGCATTTCAAATCCTTGCTTTGAGATTTGGTATTTGCTTCATTATATTTATACAACTGCTAACCTTAAGAATTATGATGCTGTAAAAAATAAACTGGTGAAAGAAACACTTCTTAAAGATTATGAGAAAAACAAATGCATAAACAGCCTTCTTCATGATAAAACAGCAGAAGCAATTAAAAATTCAGTTAAGCTTAAGGCTCATCACGAAAGTTTAGGAAAAACATTAATGAATTTCAAAAATAATTCCCCTGTTTTCAATGTAAAAGATATAATCGAAAGCAATCCCTATACAAATGTATGGGAGCTTGTAGAATACATCGAAGAACTTAATTTGATTCAGCCATAATAAAGGTTTTTTTAGGCAATAGGAACACCTATATTGCCCATTCGAGTACAGCCATATACGTGTAAAAATCGGCCACATGGTGGAAGTAATATCCATCATGTGGCTTTTTAAGTGTTTCCATTTGAAAATTAACAGTATATGTCACTAAATATAGTATTTGAAAGTACATCCATTAAACCAGTATTTACTCACCTATCTAAACTTATTATAAATGATACAACCTTATCAATATAAGTGTAAACATATTACAGTAAACATAAGTTAACGTGTTGATTTTAGTACATTATCAACTTATTTATAGTAAACATATATATATCAAATGCAATCATTTATATTTTTACAACGACACATTAGAAAAACTTACTCACCCACACAAATTCCGTAAACCCTGGCTTAATCTAAAAACATAATGCTTCTAAATCCTTAAGATAATCTTATCCAGTGGGCCACATCGCAAATCTCTGATTTGCAACATTCAGTAATAAGTGGTGTTCCAGGTGTAGTGCAGAACTTCGTCTAAGAGCCTCTTAGACGAAATTCTTAAAAGGTTATGTGCTTTTTAAAGTTTGGAAGAAAAAAGCAGTAAACTACTGCTTAAATGCTCTTATCACTATAACCCATTCTATAGAATAATCCTTAATATTTTTATCTACGCCGTCCTTTCCCACTGTCACTTAGAAAAAATGTAACAATAACTCCAAGAATTAAAAGTGAAACTATTAAAAGTATAAAATAGCTAAAGAAATAAAAACTACTAACAATTATAATAACACCAAGCATTACAACGAAAATCCTTACTGCAATATGAAGCTTTTCAATATGGAGTGCTTGCACTATGGTAGATGCTCCTAAAGATACAGAAACAAAGAATGCAGCAAAAATTAAAAGAGTTGCTTTAAAATATGCACTTGGCGATTGAAAATAATATTTTATAAATTCTGGAATTGTCCCTGGATTAGGTAAAGTATGAATCATACCATAAGCAAAGTAACCAAGTACGCCTGTAAGGATGAATAATGATACATATATAAATCTATTTCTTAAAAATTCAAATCTATCTATTTCTAAACACCTCCGCTTAAATTTAATTATATTAATAAGGTAATGTATAAAGTTTATATATTGATAAGCTCTCTTTAATCTGAGAATTAAGAGCTATAGATTTCTTATTTAATTTCTGTCTCCCCAATTCCCAAAGAAGTTGGGGAGACAATTTTACTAATATCTATATCTAACTAAAACTTGTGGGTCATACTGCCAATATTGTGAAAGAGTAATTCTCTCTCCCACTGCAGTTTTAATCAAATCTTGAGGTTGTCCATTAGGGGCTGTCCACCTTGCTTCTACTATTTTACTCATATCGGTAGCCATTTCAAAAGGCATTAATATAATAATATTTGCTTTTGCACCAGGTGTATTATTTAAGGTAAAACTGGAAAGGGGTACTATTGTTTCTAAGGTGTATGTACCATCCTCATTTTTTGGAATGTATTTACTATAGCTGAAGGTGATATATTCCTGTCCGGCTGGAATAGTGATAGTTTGGCTGTTTTGTTTATATTCTGAGTATATAGACATGACACTTACTGTTTCATTCATAGCATCCAAAGTTGGTGTCTCTATATACTTATTTAATGATTGTTGCATCATACCTGGAATTTGAGCTATATCTGCCTCGGCAGTAGGGTCAAAAGACTCAGCATTTAGTGGAGTTCCATTTGGAAGATATATTTTAGGCGGTTTTACCCCTTCACAAATTGGTAATATGAACTTCGTATCTTCTGCCATTGGGCTTGTTAATTTAATGTTAGCAGTAATTTTTGCAATATCCTCTGTATGTCCATATAGTGAAAGTGGCGTTACATCAATTGTTACAGACTCCGTTGAAATTGGTAAGTTTTTAATACTTTGAAGAATCATATGTGATCCTCCTCCTTCTTGTTTTATATTTTCAGGGTTTTCTTAAAGAAGGAATTTTTATATTTTTGTAGAATATAAAATATATGAAATACATATCTTTATTTAAGACCCTTAAGTAGCTGATACAAATTGCCGTTTGTATTAGCTATATTTTTTTGTTTTTCATAATAGATATTTGGAACCTCCTTGCACTTCTTTATTTTGGTATTTGAAATGTTATATTAATGCATAACCATTTTCAATACATCAATATAACATTTCGTTAATATAATAATAACACATAGGCAATAATATAGTCAATAACTATTTGTGAATATTTATAATGCCTATATGTTATTTATATTGTCAGGATTTTTTACATGTGTTATTATTTATTATACGCATTGTTATAAATAAATTTCAAATTAAAGATTTGTATATAGATCTATTTATATGTAAATGGGAATATTCTAATCAGTCTTAGAATTTCTTAAATGAATTTTTAATTTTCCGCGACTTAATATAAGGAGGAATATATATGTCAATATGTGAGCGAATTATTAAAAAACGAGAAGAGCTTGGTTTTACACAAACTGAGCTTGCAAAAAGAGCAGGATTAAAGCCACCAGCAATTAGTCAGTATGAAACCGGTTCGAGGAATCCATCATATGAAGCGCTTATAAAATTATCAAATGCTTTAGGTGTTACTATAGATTATTTAATGTCTGGAAAAGAAATTGAAATTGCAAGTATAACAGATCAATCTATGAAACTACTTTTAAGGATAACTCAAAACTTATCTATAGATAAAAAAGATAAACTTTTAGAATATGCTTTGCTTTTAGCACAGGATGACTTTAACACTATTGTGCCTGTATTAAATAATGCAGTAGATTACGCGGAGTACATCTTTAAAAATATGAATATAGATATAAATATGATTCCTATTGATATCTATGCAATTGCTAAATCCCTGAACATAACAATATACAAACAAATTATTGAAAATGGATCAGAGGGGTTACTTATAAAAGGAAAAGAAAAAATAATTATCATTAGTGATAGTATCAAACTTGAATCAAGAAAAAAATTCACCATAGCTACTTTAATTGGGCATGCGATCATACCTTGGCACACGCAAAGTCAATATAGTATTAGAAAATCCGGAACTTCTACATTGCTTACAGAGGATGTACATCAAATGGAAGCACAGGATTTTGCTGCTAACTTAATTATGCCTAAAATCCACGTACAGAATATTATTAAAGCTGAAACCACTTTAGGAAATTTGAAAGAACTCGCTGATAAAAAATATGAAGTGTCGCTGACTTTTTTATTAAATAGGATGGCTGAATGTGCTAAAGATAAATATGCGATGATTAATTCAAAAAATTGGTCTGTCACAAAAACTTTTCCTTTCAATAGGCCATTAGTAGATCGAGTTCATCCAAACAGTAAAGCTGCAACCTTTTTTGAAAATCCAAGTATTGTAGAAGAAATTCGAAAAGGCACAGTACCCGCTAAATGTTGGATTGAAGATGCCGCACCTGGTGAAACTGTTTATGAGGAGTCTATATATAATCCCACTTTTGGAGCAGTTTTAACTTTATTAACTATTAAATAAGTTTTATATTATTAATATTAACTACTATTTTAAATTTCATATATTATGAGTTAAGCCGACATACGTCTATGTCGGCTTAATTTTGTCTAAGGGTCTCTTAGATAAAGTTCTGAAAAATTATGTATTTTTACTCCCCAATAAAATCAAAAATTTCTTTGTTAATATTTTCAGTATCTTGTTTATATATTTCTGTTGCATGCTCAATTGTTGATTTATATCTGTTTTCATTTTCTGTTATTCTGTCTGCTAATCTATTTTGTTTCTCAATATCAATATTAGGAACGAATAGTTCTTGTAACTTTGAATGATTTAATGAGGTTATTGTTGCTCCACTCTGCATGGCTTGTATCTGTGCTTGTCCTTCATAACTATCTAAATAAAACTTGAGAAAATATGGATTATAATTAGTTTTCATTCTTATAAGCATAATATTACCTGAAATAATACTAGGCGGATCTTGCACCTTATATATTGCTGTTTTAATTAATGTTCCTCTTGCTGATATAATAATATCCCCCGGTTTTAATTCATATGTAATTATCTTGTTATATGGAATTTCTTTTATCTTTTCACGGAATTCTATTTTACCATCAACTATATCACTAATTTTAATATAGTAATGTGATTCCTCTTGTGAATTTGATAACTTATTCATATCATCTTTAGGAAGCTGGAATCCTCTTCTAACGTCAGATATTTCTTTCAATTTGCACATTTTTTCATGTTTTATTAGTAATTGGTTTCTATTTATATACAAAGAACTATCTAATTGAAAACCTTGCTGCTCAATTATTGAATTATCAATAATTTTACTATACTCAGGAATTTCAATCCAACCATGATATACTTGCAATATTTTATCGATATCACCAATTGTTAAAGCATTTCTTCCACGCTCTTCCTTATAGAAATCTTTACTAGCATCAATAAATAATATCTTATCTTTTTTAAAGCTCGCTTTATCTTTATTTATTACTAGGATTTCTATAGGCATTGTTTTAGAGCCATATAAATTACTTGGCAGAGATATTACAGCATCAATTATATCATCATATAAAATGCGCTTTCTTATATCCATTTCACTATTACGTGTTAAGGTTCCTTTGCTGACTATAAATGAAGCTCTTCCAACTGCCTTAAGTGAAGCTAATCCTCTCTGAATAAATATCCAATCGGCATGCATTTTGCTACTCGGAACACCATACTTAAAATCGCTATTATAGCCAATTTCACTTGTATTCCAATTTACCCCTAAAGGTAAGTTAGACAATACAATATCAAATGAATTTAATTCATTATTTCTATATAGAATTGGATCCTTTAAAGTATCCTTTGTTACTATATAGGGATTAGTAATACCATGAAATAACATATTTAACTTTGCAATAAGAACTATTTTTGAATTAATATCCTGCCCATACAATTTAGCTGTATCAGTATGCAAATCGTTACTCTGATATTCATTAACTACTTCACTTAATATCCCACCTGTCCCACATGCAACATCTGCAATGTACATGTATTTTTCTAACTTGAACATTTTTACTAATAGTTGTCTTATAGATTTTGGAGTAATAAACTCATAAAAACTTGAATCATTACTTAATTTGTATAAAAACCTCTCAATAAATGGTCCTGTTATCGCTTTTTCTGCATTATTATCAATAAATTGAAACTCATTATAATCTCTAAAAATATTTTCTAAATTCTCTATGCTTACAAAATCAATGTAAGGAAAACATAATGATGTAAATATTCCATTTAACACAGGATTATTTCTTTCGAGTTCTTGAGCCATTCTATAAATATTTTTGCTACCATCCCCATAAGAAAATATTTTGTGACTATACTCATAATCTACGAATAAACTTCTAAGTTCGTTTGTAACAATCCAGTTGAACCTATCTTTTGAATCATTGATCCACTTCATAAGCAATATGCCCACAGGTATAAAATAAATTTCTTCCTGCGGAGCCTTCATTTTTAATAAACTACATGATTCGCTTGTACAATTCAAGAGTTGATTAATTAAATCTTGGTTTTTTATATTCATATAGCCTCCTTAAGTATACCCGACGTACTTTTTTAAAAAGTTTAAAAAAAATCATTTCATATTTATAGGTTCATCCTCATGAAATGATATACACATAACTTCATTTGGCGGATAAAATCTAATCTTTATATATATAACTTTATCAGTTAAATATTCAGATTTAAATTTATAAACAAATCCTGGATAACCATCTCTATCTTTTTCTGGACCTATAGGCTTGGACTTATCATTTAATCTCATAATGGCCTCTTTAACGTGGTCAGTAGTAAGTCCGTTATCACTTAGAAACTTGCTATTTTTTTCTCTGTCACCATTAAACCAATTGTCGCTTTTAGAAACAGTTTTCTTTACACCTTTTAAAAAAGCATTTAACATTTCATCTCTTATCATAATTGCTCCTCTCTCTATATATTTTTTAAAATATACTCGCAGTACTGAAATAATGAATTTTAAAAAAATATCCAAATATCACTCATTATTTAATAATATACTAAAATTAACACAAAGTAAAGAATTATTTACCAATTATTTTTTAGTATAAAGGGATCCGTCGGACCCCACTTATATTAAAACTCCATTTTCAAGTCTTCAGCATAATCATAAGAAATTATATTATCTGTATCATTATCAATCCACCCAGACTCTTTGTGGGATTCATCGGATATTTTGCTACAACTAATATCCTTAAACCTTTTTATAACAGCATCTATAACATCCATTTCTTCCTCATCGTATATAGACATATCATAATTTTTTTTACTTTTTAACTTAGTTGTTATGGAATTATTG
>CAYXOL010000032.1:0-36893 GCA_964467165.1 uncultured Clostridium sp. | reverse complement strand
TATTGTAATTATCCTCAGTTTCTTCTTTATAAAATTTATCATCAAGTAAGTTTATTATCTCTTCATAGCCTTTCTTTTCGATAACAGGTCCATATTGTTGTTTTACATATCTAAGGCCTGTAATAGATCTTACATTCTCTTTAAAATTCTCAAAATCAATAAACCATAAATATTTATTTAAACTTGTTTTATATAAATTATCAACTTTATCTGCAATATAGCTTATAAGGTTCTCAACTCTCTCAATTTCAAATTTTCTGAATCCATTTAAAATGTCTTCATCATGTTTTAATTCACTTTCAAGCAATGACTTAACCATATTTTTTTTAGAACTTTGAAAATAGCTTGTTATCTTATTATAATTTTTTTCGCTTATTCTTTCAGACTCATAAGCTTCCTTAACTTTTTGTTTAAATATTTCTTCACTTGATATTATATCTTTTAATATATCGCTGTGGCTCTTGCTTGGCAGCGCACCTCTTTCATATCTGTTAATTGTCATCTTTCCCCATCCAAGTAAAGAAACAAGATCCCTTTGTGATAAATCATATTTTTCTCTGAATTTGATAACTGCTGCGGATGTTATGGTACCTGTAAGCTCTCCATATTTCGCGTAAAGCCTTTTTAAGTTATCATTTTCAATATCAGTCACAAAGATATCTTTACCACACACATCACAAGTAGCAATGTTCTCTTCAATATTTACCATCTGTCCCTTATATTCTTTTATAATATTTTTTCTTATAGAATAATTCACCTTTTGATTACAATTAGCGCAAAAGATATTTTTCATATACAATCGCTCCTTACATTTTTAGAAATTATTTTATTATTTTAGGTCTAAGAATTTTTTCATTCATCAAATAATATTTATATACCAATTGACTACTATATTTACATAATATCATAGTTACAATAAAAACGCCACTATTTGATGGCAATTTCATTATTATTATTTTAGACATTTTTTAAATTAATTATACAAAAATTCCTATGTTTATACTTTTTTATTCTAATCGGAGTAACAAAACAGGATAATTACTAATATTTAAAATATATTTATAAATGCAAAAATCGGGTACAACCAACATATATATGTTAGCTATACCCAATTAATATATTATTCGTATATTAACTATTCAAATAAAATAGAAGAGAAGTTATTCTTCTTCTATTTACTATGTCAATTTAGCTTGTCCAACTACTATAGCCATAATATTAGTATTGCTTACACTTTTATTATATAATATATTATTGTTTTTCTTATCTATAACTCTAATATTAGTTATTGCTATTGGCTTTTGTTCATATATAATTTTATTATTTTGAGCTGATGTAATCATTAATGATTTACAATAAAAACTACGTCCTTTATTAAATGTATCTAGTCCAGCATGAATTTTTTTGTTTTCTAAATCTTTATATAAAATATAACTAAAGTCCATGAATGATGATTGGTTAGATGATTTGTTTTTTTCATAAGTTTTTTTATCAAAATAAATTATGCTACAATTAGTTATAACATGATATAAATTTGAAAAGTTTAAAAATCTATCTGTAAAATCATTAAAAACTATATTATTTCTTTTTTCTAATTCTTCAAAAGTCATTATTCCGGATTTAATTTCATCATTAAATTTTGTAGCTTTATAATTTCTGCCTAATATGTGTTGGATTCCAAGTATATGTAATAAATGAGGTTCTTGAAATGCTAATTTAACCTCACCTCCGTCTTCCAAACTATAAATAAATAACCTTTTACACAATATATCATCAAAAAAATTTTTATATAATCCCAAAGATACATCCTTAATATTAGAAATACTATTTATGCTAAGTAAATCATTTTGTGTTAACATAATTTTTCCCCCTGCGTATACAAAAAGGCTTTGGATTTTCAACCAAAGCCTTTAAAAAACAATATAATCGGATAACAGACTGTGTATCGCCCAACAGCCAAGCGATCATGGTATTATTGTCCCCCACTAGGGAAAAGAGCGTTATCCATTAGCTCCTCAAGTTATAAAATATAACTTCTATACATATATTATATCACTATCATGCTAAAAATAAACTAAAAAATTAAAAATTTATACAAAAATTTAAAAATATATATAAAAAATTAATTATACATTACATTTACAATTCCATATTATTAAGTAGATCTTTAAACTTGGAAATAGGGTTTATTTCCTTATTCAAATAAATACTTCTCAAAATCGTCACAAAGTTTATTTACTAAATCATCCATTTCTTTAAAGAAATAATCTCCAACGGTGCTGCGGTAGAGAACTCTATACCGTCTATATATTTTCCCAAAATCCTCATAGATTTCTGCTTCTGATACATGGGACTTTATCTTCACCATTAGTCTTGCACCTTCAGCGGCATTACGTATATATTCAAAAAAATTCTTTATCTTGGATTCGAAATCTGCAATAAGTACCCCTGTTTTAGCCTCTTGTTCATTCCTAGCTTCAATTACGGCCAGGATATCAAATTGATGAGTGTTATAAGAACCTGGGGTTTCTGCTATTTTTGTGGGTTTCCTTTTTTGTTCTTTTGATTCCTCAGTAACCACTTCAATAATACCTATTTGATTATCAAAATAAACCTCAATAGGATCTTTTATATCCTTGCTACGGTTCATGGAGTTATACAGAGTATTGAACTTACGCCAGAAAAGTAAAAAACTTTGTTCACTGTATTTTGCATCCAAGGTAATAACATATTCTATACGGTTTAATATAGTAAAGTATTGAGCTGCTTTGGCCTTGGTATCCTCTGTATGACTAGGGTTTGCAGCTATATATTTTTTTAAACTTTTTTCAAAATCAATATAGCTATCTTCTTCATTACGTTTTGCTTTATCTTTATAGATAGCCGCAAACACAGAAAAGAACTTATCGAAAGTCTCTGATTTTTTCATCTCTATAAAGAGCATGTCCAATATTTTTTTATCACCAAAAGGATCAAAATCACTAACCACAACATCTGAAAAATGCTCAAAGGCATCTTTGATGTTTTGTACATTTACATTGTTATATGAAAAATCGATAATCTTACATTCGTTCTTATTTTTCATGGTACGGTTTACCCTTGAAATGGTCTGAATGGCACTAATACCTCTAATCTCTTTATCTAAGAAAAGTGTATGTAGTTTTTTCTCATCAAAACCAGTCTGAAGCTTTGCAACAACTATAATTAAACCATTGTTTTTTGGTGCTGCGAAGCTTTCCATAACCTTTTCTTCACTAAGTCCATCATTAAGACTTGTGGCACTTTGCTCATCCTGATTGCTTGAATATACAATATGAATTGGAGCCTGCGAGTATTTTGAATATTTAGGATCTTTGATCAATTCATTAAAGTGTTTCGTAATCTCTCCATGATAAGCAATAGCTGCTTTAATAGAATGGACTGCAAGCATTGCCTTGCCGGTTCCACGTATTTTAGGATACACATCCATTACCAATAACTCTGCCACATATTTAGCAATTGCATCAATACGATCACGATTTTCATATATCTGTTTTTTTTGTGCGTCTTTGTATTCTTTTTCGGTGAAGCCCTTTAGGAGATTGATTGGAACATCAAATAACATTTTTGAGGCTATTGGTACTATATTCTTTAATGGGTTTAGAATATATCCATCCTCAATAGCTTCCTTCATAGTATAAGAATCAAAAGGCCTCCATAGTTTTTCACTTTCTGCATAGCCACTAAACTCCCCAAATCTTGCAAGAGTATGATCATCAGGTGTGGCGGTAAAACCGATAATTAGATTCTTCTTTTTATGCTTCTTAGAATACTGTGCATTATTATCAAATGGCGCTTGAAGCTCATCAAAGATACTTAACATATCTTCATGCTGGCCACCACTATTTGATCTATGAATTTCATCAATTAAAAATACTATACGCATTTTGGACAGTTTTAATAGGTTTTCAGAATCTAGCATGTCCTTTACTGATCCAAACTTTTGCAAATTAACAATAACTAGCCTAGTATCAGAGGCAAGTGCCTCCTCAAAGGTTTTCTTATTACTTGCTTCAACATACATACGATTATCTATGTTCATATTAAGCATTTTGGAGTCTATTTGGGAACGTAGCTGCAAACGGTCCACTACTATCATTATTTTGTCATAGACATACTCGCCATCACGCCTTAGGTCCTTAAGTTGAAGTGCTGACCAGCCTATAATGTTTGATTTACCAAATCCAGCTGCATATTGCATCAAAAGAGAATAAACATTCTTATTGTTAGAATAAGATCTACGTTTTTCAAGAAGTTCTTTTTTCTTTGCCTCCGACACACCAATTAGCTGTTTTTCTAGCATTTTTTCAAAATAATCGTCTTCCTGCTCATGAAGTAAAAATTCATCAATTTTTGCCATAATCTTATCCGTACCAAACTTTTGTTTTGGCCTTGGGGATATTAAATAACCCTTATCATCTTTTACTGATTTAACATTTTTGGCAATGGACACATCATGCTCTATAAAATTATAATACAAAATTTCTTTTTCAATAAAAGTCTTACCGTAAAGTACTATAAATAACTCTTTTAATTTATCTTTTTTATCTGCCTCCGGTTTTAGAAGAGGGTAAGGCTTAAATGAGCTCTTTGCCTCTTTCTCTATCTCCTCACGGTCGAATTTGCCAAGGCGGCATGTCCCAAGTACCTCATCAAAATAATCAGAGATATTACGAATTACATAGGTTTCGGCTATATCCGTGGTGGTTATATGAATCGCTTTTTCAAAAATCTTCAGAAAGTCTTTGCGGTAAAATTCCTTATCTTTATCACTCATCATTAGATTGCTATCAAAATGCTGATGATAGATTTTAACAGCTTCAAAATAATCCTTAATAACCTTGCCACGTCCGTTTTTGCTGGCGGTTTGGTTGGTGTAGTTAGACTTTAATTCGCTGTAACCTAAATAAATACCATTTACAAATAGTGAAATATCCGGACGGAAGGAAAAAATCTGTTTTCCCTCATAGTTATATTTATATGGTAGCTCTTGCACCACTGAAAAAATATTTTCATCAAACAAGTCATTATCGTGAATAACGCTGTCCCCTGTGTAAAATAGATTCAGTTTAATCCCCCGTAATGTTATGGACTTATTAGCATTTATAAATAACGCCATGTTACGGCTACTACCACTACGTTCCTTTATTAGCTCAATTAAATCCACTAGAAGCTTTCCTTTGTCACCTTTATATTTTTTAAGCAAGTTTTCATAAGGCTTTCTATTTAGCTCAGTTTCGGATATAAACTCCTGCAGATCTTCTTCTATAATCAAAGAATTAGTTACAGTATTCGCCTTTACTTCGCGGTATCCAAGGCCATCTCTAAAAAAAGGTATTAAAAATTTATCTTGCAAATGGAGTTCATTCATAATGTTTCTCCTTCGACGACAACCCTTATATTCTTAATATGAATATGGCAAATCAGGGTCTTACGCAGTTTTTTTTAGTTTGTTAATTCATAAAATAAAAAAAATAATTGTACCAGGTATAAAACCTAGCACAATTATTATTATACTCTTTATTTTTCTATTTTTACATATTTTTCAACATGTTTCGCAACTTACACTTTTGCTTCAAGCTCTCTAGCCAATTTGAGTTATAGGATACATTGAATAATCTTTATTTTCATTCCACTGCTTAACATCAATGATATCATATTTTTCTATTTTAATTTGTCTCTTATATTCACTGTTTTTCAAATGCATTGGGAGAAAAGCATGTAGATCTTCTTTTAATTTACCTCTCTGTTTGCTATCAAAGATATCAAATTGTAAAATAATTATATATCTTATAGGTTTTTCAAAATATTTTTCCATAGCGAAGTGATATAAAAGTGTATCCTTAAACTTTCCGCCCATATCATTTAAAAAGGAGTTTTTATTACTTTTTAATTTTTCCAACCACTGCTTTGTTTGTTCTTTTGGAGTCCTCTTATTATCAACATTTTTTACTTCTATAAATAAAAATGTTTTTTCAGTTTCAACAATAAAATCAACACTTTTAAGCCCTGCCCTTGTTGGGTAATCTGCCTTATATGCATTAAGGCTTTCACTAAAATCAAATGAATATTCACCCTCGGTAATAATTTTGTCACTCATTTGTATTATCCTCTAAGGCTTTATCTACAACATCATTATATAGGATTGTGTCTGCTTCCTCTAAAGGATTATTTTCAAGGTTTGAATAATCACTTGATTCTACATAATTAACAGAGTTATTATCATCTTTAAAAAACGAATAAAATTTAATTTTATCATCTGGAGCACTCTTTATATCAAAATACTTTGCATAATTATAATCATGTGTTGCCATAAAAATTTGAACCCCTGCTTTTCTTAGTTTGAGTAATACATCAACTACAATGGGCGCCATTATTGGATTTATATTAGATTCCGGCTCATCCCAAAATAAAACAGCTCCCTTACTTATAGACCCATTACTAATGAGTCTATATAAAAGGCCTAATTTTTTGAAGCCTTCTGCTTCATAATTAAATTCAATGGTTAACCCGCCCTTTTTTTTCACATAAAACTGGTCGCCATCTAGTTCAACTTTTCCACCTATTATTTTTTCTAGAATTTTTAAACATTCAACCATCTCAGGTTCAGGTTTTTTTAAATTTCCCTTTTGAGCATTAAGTATAATATCGTAATAGGTTTTATCAAATGCAATTTCTCTAAAATTATAGGTTGAAGCAAACCCCTTTGAATGTGAAATTATATCTTTAGCTGGGATGTAAATAAAATTATTGTTTTTTTCAGCGAACATCTTTTGTTTGTGAGCAATGCTAAGTAAATCGTCAGACTCAAATCCTATCTCAAATATTTCATTATCAGATTCCAATGTTATCTCATTATCCACTAATCTCATTTCTTCTGTATCGCGAAATTTATTTTTCAAATTTGTTCTTTCTTTATTTCTAACTAGATTTGAAAACGCAGGCTTGTTTGAAGAAAAATATTCTATAATAAAGGACCCTTGTGATAATGCAGCCGTTACTGACCTGTCCTTTTCTGTTAAGTTTTCTATTCTAGGATCTATATCCAACAATTTACCATCTGTTATTATTCGTTTGTAGCTATTTTCAAATATATCTAAAAGACCCTTGCTATCTTGAGATATAGCATATAGAATTTTCATTATATGTGTCTTACCAGTTCCATTTTCACCTATAAGTATGTTAATGCCCTGGCTAAATGTTATATCTAATTTCTCAAATACTGTTATATTCTTAAGAGTTATTTTTTCAATAGTCATAAAGACACACTCCACTTCATAATAAATTTAAGCTAAAATAATTATATCACATTCCCTTATTAATTTTCCCACCCCAGTAGCTTCTTTTCCAGAGAATCAAAATCATATGACCTTTGCTCGTAGTCATTAAATGTGTCTACTTTTATTTGACCCTTAGGAAGGGACCAATCTTCTTTTATTGCAGTTATAACAGTTCCAACTAAATTATTTATATTGTTTAATTGTCTTACTATGTTATATTTTTCTTTTATTGTATTAATATTGCCACTAGCAATATTGTAAATTTTAATTGCTTCAAGGTCTTTTATATCCTCACTTATTATTGCTTTTACAATTTTAATATCATCAATATTTTTTTGCAATGGTGTTCTAACATCTTCTCCAAGGACTGCTGATGTTGCTGCTATTTCATTCCTGGCTTTATTATTTTGATTTTGCTTTATAATAAATTTAATTCTCGTTACTTTTCGACCCACTTTAATCTCCTGAAATTCAAAAGATATATCACTATAATTATTTATCTCTTTCATTGCCATATCTAAAACATAAGTCCTAAATAATCCATACTTATCATAGCTCTTAGGGCATTGTAGTTTTTTTCTTAATATATCTAAATTATCAATTCGCCATCCTGTATCTTCAAAGCTCTTTAAATAATAATAAACTCTCTTACTATAAATACTGGTGAAGTTTATAGGATACTCTATTTTATAATAAATTCTTTTTTTCATTTCCAGCAACAATGCTTTAAGTTTTGTTCCTATTTCAAAAGTTATTTTCCCCTCTGACTTTACATATTCAATTGATGCAAACCACACAAAAAAGGTTTCTTTTTCTACACCTTTATCATTGTTGGTTAATAAATAGAATCCAGCTCCCTCCATGCTCTTAGTTGCCTTCTCTAAATTTCTATAAATATTGCTGGTATCAGTCTTATATAAATGCTTATAATCGTTAATATTCAATTCATATAAATAATTGTTATCATCCTCTATCTTTGTTAGTACCATATCCATTATGTCATTTTGACTTACGGATAAATCATATCTAGCCTCAATAAGCTCGTTTGGTCTTACTGCAATGTGTTTGCCCTTTTTAATCATATAATTATACCCCCGAAATTTTGTTAAAATACGACTATAATTATAAAAGGTAAAAGGTTAGTTGTCAACTTACCCTTTACCGACTTCGCCTTACCTTTAAACCGACATTACCTTACCGTAAGTTCACTTATCCACCGACATTAACTTACCTTCAAGCCGACATCAGCTTACCTTCAAATCTTCGTATCCATTGATATAACTAGTTTTTGAGCACCCCTACTATACTTTAACTATACAAGTACTTGTACTATACAACAACAACAAAGGGCGTTGTTGTTGTATAGTATATATAGAAAAAACTAAGCAGAAAGAATTCTACCTAGTTTGCCACTGTAATTTCGTAACATAATAATTATTGCCATAATAAATGCATTTTTTATACCGACATTTACTACGTATCTTTTCACCGACATTAAATAACCCTATGACTAACATTTGAATTTTAAAAATAAATCATCTCCTGCGGAGCTACATATTAACAACTTTGGAAGCAGATTTACCCCTTTGGTGGGCGGAGCAACTGCCACTTATAAAAGATGGCAGACTTGAAGCTTCCAAAATGTTGTTAAAGACTTCAGAAGGAGATTTATACTCCTTCCTGGTATACCTTTATCTTGCCAGTAACAACATCATTAATTAGGGTTTTACGCAGCTCTTTGAGTTTATCAATTTGGGTATTGATAGTTTCAATAATGCGGTCAATGTGGGCGGTTTTGATGTCTAGGTAGTCGGCTATGGATTTTTGTTCTGAGATTAAGGGTGAAATTACTCTTAAACTTTTTACTGTGTCTTGGCTAATATTGGGCTGTCCACCACCATAGCTCAAAGAAATAATGAATTCTCTCTTTGAAATAAACCAATAAAACAAAAAATTTGTATCTATAACTTTACTTTTATTGAGTACACAGCATGCCTGATTTGTGCACCCTTCTATCATTGATATTGATACTTTTCCAATCGTTGCTCCATACATAGCAATAATTATTGAACCTGCTGGATAAACATTCAAAGAATAATCTTTTAAGGCTTTTTCCGTTACTGTCCTTTTACAACTAAAAAGTATACCGTCGTTAAGGTCTCCAGTGTTTATCCAATTTATGGTCCCACCTTCATAATATACATCTATTCCTGATTTTGGCGTCGTACCGCTACCTATTTGACTAAATGACTGTGCTAATTTATTTATTCCCCAATGTTTTGGCACTCCCCCCATCCAATCAACCCCACTATCTTTCATCACCACAGTTTTATCTAACCCACGGGTGACAATTTCGTTAATAAGAGATTGTTTCAGATTGCCATACTTAGTTGCCTTTTGAGTAAGCAAGTCTATTTTACGGTCAATTTGAGACGTTTTGATGTCGAGGTAATCAGCGATAACCTTTTGTTCATTGTATTGAGGTACAGTTATAATAAAATTGTTAATATCTTGCTGAAAAAGATGTGGAACCCCCATGCCACCTTTTTTAATCTGAATCTTATCCTGGATATATTTTGATTCTATCTGATAAAAAAGGTATTTATTAAAAATTGTCTTATTAAATCTTAATACAGCAATTGAACTATTAACTGTAGTATCCCTTGGTAAACAAGTAACAATATTTACAATTCCTAATGTAGACCCATCTTTTACCAATAAAATATCATCTTCTTTGAGCATGATTTCTGGTGACTCTAAATATCTTTCATAAGTAATATAGTTAACATTTTTAAAATCTATATTCTTATTTTTTATATTTGGAGTTGATAAGAATGCAAATCCATCATCTATATATTCCGAAGCTTTTAGTGCTTTCCAGCCTACACGAGCTTTCACAGAACCTTTTTCCTTAATTCGAGAAATTTCCCAGTGCCTAGGTATATTTCCCAACCGCTCAACCTCACTATCTCTATAATCATCATATCTAGCCAATTCATTTTTAATCATAACTCCAGCCCTTCTTCAAGCACCTTCAGCTCTTCATCCAGCGCCTCAATCTCCCCCAAAATATCCACAACATCCCTTAACTTCTCCGGCTTATAAAAAATCTTATTAAAGTTAAGTTCTACACCCACCACATTTTCCAAATACTCAAAAGGTCTTGTTATATATTTCCCCATAAAGGCTGCAATTGCTGCTTGGTTGTCAGTATCCTCTTTATGATATGGGATAATCTCATAATCCTTTTGATAATCGGGCATAAGCTCTACTGTAATTTCTATACGCTCTGGTTGTGTTTTGCTAGCTTTCTTAAACCCAGCTTTTACTATTATTTTGCCGCAACCAAGTATTTCTGTTTTACCCTTTGTTTCTTTCATTAAGGTTTCACGCTCTTCATCAAACCAATACTTTGACTTAGTTGTAGTTATTACAAGTGGTTGCTGTTTATAATCTAATGAGGAAATAAAAGGTTTTATATCCTGTTCAAAGGCATCAGCCAGTGAACTATATTTAGTTTGATCAAATGTAGTTATAGTAAACTCCTCAAGCTCCCCTTCCCCGTTTGCTAGCTTTATAGGTGTTAATTTTTCACTGGTTTTACCTTGTTTAAGCTTTGACTCAAAGCTATTGCCATCCTCGTCTATATTGGTTAGCATTATAGCTTGTTTGTTAAAATAGAAAAACTCTTTATCAAATACCTTAGCATAATCTGTATCCTCATATTTAGTTAGTATTTCTACTATTTCTAGTCGATTTGCCTCGTCTACTTCTTTACGTTTTGAACCTTTACTCTTTTTAAGTGGTTTAAATTTTTCACTGGCATTAATAAGCATAACTTTGCCTATGTGACGTTCCTGTTTGTTTTTATTAAGCACCCATAAATAGGTGTAAATTCCTGTATTGAAAAATTCGTCAGTAGGCAGCTGAATAACAGCTTCTACAATATCACTATCTAGCATCCATTTACGAATATTACTCTCAGAGGAACCAGCATCACCACTAAAGAGAGTTGACCCATTATGTACAACTACCCCCATACCTGATGAATCAAGCTTTGATACAAGATGTTGCATAAAAAGCAATTGTCCATCGGATATAGAAGGCAAAAATTTAAATCGCCCAGTTTTATCGTTGTTAATGTCCTTTTGATAACCCTTCCAGCTTACACCATAGGGAGGATTAGCTACTACTACATCAAATTCCTCATTGTAAAACTTGTCATCTACTAAGGTATTGCCATGTTCAATCTTAGAATCTGGTCTAAAGCGACTTTCAATTTTAGCAAGGGCATAGAGCGCATCATTCCAATCTTGTCCATAGGTCTCTGTAAGGCGTTTGAATTTCTGGTTAATTCGATCTTCAACTCCAAATAGCAGATTACCACCACCACAGGTGCAGTCATATATTTTAAGAAGGGTGTCCGATTCTTCTATTTTCGAGGCAATAATTTCAGAAATAAGTGCAATAACATCGTCTGGCGTATATTGTTCACCTGCAGTTTCAGCAGAGATATCAGCCCATTTACGCTTAATATGTTCTTCAAGAGTAGTTATTTCAGAGTTATTAAATGGCATAAGGTCAATTTCAGCCCATAGTTTGGTGTATCCTAGGAGTACGTCCTTTGCTTTTAGCTTAGTTATTACACCTTTAATATCAAGGAATTTTTCTCCGCCACTTGTATCAACTCCAAGTAAGTCTTTAGTTTCACCATCAAACCCTTTAAGGTATGCATCAAGATCATTATAAAATGATTTATCATTTTTGCAGATGTCAGATAAGGTTTTGTTTTTCTCAAAAATGTATTTGTTATATCCCTGCCCTTTATCTTTCATCAATTCATAAAGGCTTTCCTTAGGAATACTGGCAAGTACCTCTTCTCCAATTTCCTTTTTTTCGTCTTCCAGCATTCTAACTAAACGACTTTCAACCATTGCAAGTGCGAAGAATGGCATCATAAAAGATGGCCACTCAGATTCCTTGATGCCACATCCACGAAGCAGATCCGCAGTAGCCCATATTTTTGATTCATATTGAAGTATATTCATTTAATTTACCCTCACTTTTCTTTATCTCATTAGTATCTTAATCCCCACTGGGTTATAAAATTTCAATCCCAAGGGCAATTTTCTATAATTCTAGGAATTTATCGAAAAATTCTTTAAATTTGTTATGGAATTCTATTTTTATTTCAAATGAAACCTTTGAAATTTTAATAATGATTGGATATTTAATATATACTTCATCACAGTCATCTTCAAATTTTTCAGCAGCATATACTTGGAAAAACATAGCTTTAATTATATTTAATTCAGAATGAAAATTATTAATAACCATTTCTTCATTACTTAAAATAGAACAATGTGTATCTTTATCATATTTACTCCATATTAGTTCAAATAGTTTTTTTGTATTTTTAGTTGGCAAAATAGCAAAATCAATAATTGCCGTAGGCGATGTATCCTCACTCATTATGGAATAAATCTTATGCCTTTTTACCATATTCGATTGAAACATCTTTAGTTTAGCCATTATATATCCCACCCTAATAATTTCTTCTCCAAATCATCAAAATCATAAGTTCTCTGCTGATAGTTGTTGAAGTTGTCAATCTTAACTTTTCCAGTAGGCGGCTTATAATCTCTTTTTATTGCATCAATAATCCACCCCACCATATTATCAATTTTAGGTACTGTTTCAGCATATATATACTTTTCTTTGATTATATGTATATCTCCATCGGCAATATTTAATATGCTTTGTGCTTCAATGTCTGATATTTGTTCCCGCATAATTCCTTTTACAAGTTTAATAGCATAAGTGTTTTGATTCGCATTTGGTTTGATATCTTCTGACGTAGCTGCTAGTTCATTTCTGGCCTTATTTTGCTTTATATAAAACTTAATTGAAGTTACTTTCCTACCTGTCTTTATTTCTTCAAAATCAAAAGATATATCTGTTTTATCTAAATTTATTTCCTTTTGTGCCTGCAACAATACTTTTCTTTTAAAATCGTTATATCTAGAATATTCATAAGGCTCAATACAAAACATAGTTCTTAATGCTTCAATACTTATAATTCTCTTTCCAATTCCTTCATACTGCTTCAATAACTCGTATATCCTACAGGAATAATTACTATTAAATGTTATTGCTTTATCCAATGATATCTTCGTAAACCTTTCTTTAAGTTGGAGTAAGTAAGGTTTTAATTTATTATCAAAACATAGTTCAATACTACCATCCTTAAAATACTCTGCTGATGATAACCATTTTGTTTTTAAAATAGATTCTTCTTTTATAATTACTAATTCCTTATTTCTTAAACTATCTATGTGCTGACTTAATTCATTAAAACTAATCTTATGTTTTGATAATATATTGTTTATTTCTGTTTGCGTAAATTTATAAGGTGTAAATTCTATATCATCTTTATTTATTTTAGCTGTTAGTATGTAGATTAGTCTTTGCTCTTGTAGACTTAGCTTATATGAGGATTCAATGATGTAATTAGACTTTACCATTAAGTTTTTATATTTTAACAAATCTTTTCTAGTTACCACAGTTATCCACCCCCATATAAATTTTACCATGCGACCTTTAAACGCGTCAAGTCGTTTTAATAGTCGCTTTAAGTACGAATCAGCCGTAGTACAGTACGAATTGGTCGTCTTTCGTATATTCAAACATAGATATATCAACGCTTTGCAGTATGCCTAAAATCTTTAAAACCTGTTGTTTATATAAAACTATTAAAACAACAACAGACCTACTTCTATACAGTTAAGAAAAAAACATAAAAAATATGCCCTTGTTGTTAGGCAATTTATAGAAATTTTTTAAAAATAATTTTACCAAGACATTGCCAATTCCACGCAGCTAGCATCCGCCTCAATGAAACAATTATTTATATACTCTTTAACACTAACTAAACTAAATTGCATATTAAAAGACACATAATAAAAAATATTATCATGTGTCTTAATACTTATAGCTGCTTTATGACCCAGTATTACCTATATCCCGGTAGGTACCGTATTGTTAAGTAATATATCATACCAGTTAATTGGAAACCCTATTAAACATAAATTTATTATTTCGTATTGATCTATTAACGTTTTTAAATTTATTAAAAAACTATTCCATTCACTTTTATTCTGTATACTATGTTTTATGACTAAAATAAAAGCAAATATTCTTTCATTATCCATTTGGTAGGCCTCATACTTCTTAGGAATTACAGGTTTAATATTAAACTTTTTATTATAAACTCTATTATAATGAGCACATACATTTCTAATATGAGATAATGACTTTAACCAACTTGCAAGCATTGAATAATGTATATCTCCACACATTAAAGCTATTGCTTTTTTATCCTCAATTTTCAAATTATTAAAAAACATTGAGAGTGTGCCGAATGTAGTAATCTCCATTACTACCCAAATTGGGACCTGTCCATTATATTTAGTCTTATGATGTATTATAAATAGATCTTCTCTATTTCTATCAATTTCACTTTCTATTGCACTTACATACTTCTCGTGAAAATAAGCTTTAATAAAATTCTTGTTATCTAAATGTCCTAAAGCTCCATATTTATGTGCTATATGATATGCAATATGTGTCCTAAATTCAATTTCTATACTTTCTAATACACCAACTAACAAATTCCTAAATTTCTTATCAAAGCAATAAGTATCATAGATGCCCTCTAGTGTAGTATTATTAAAAAACATATCATCTGACTTAAATGTTAACATATAAGCACTTAACCTATAATAATTAACTCTTCTTAATATATCAATTGCACTATTTTCATCATCAATAATAAGATTTCTGTTTCTTAAAATTTTTATTTGCTCTTCAAAAGTTGTAGGGGTTTTGCTATAAATTATATTATCACTTTCCATTATATCACCCACAAATAAAATGTCCCACCTGGTGCGCATTGTAAAGAGGCGTGGTGGGTTCTATTAATAATAGTATACTCAAAAATCAAATAAATTACACCTTTATGCTTGTTTATATTCATTCATATCTGTTCATATAGTTAACTTAACATCTATATTCTATTATTATCATACTTTTTCACTTATATTTTTATAATTGTTAGCAATCTCGCCATGTTCGCAAATACAACACTATATTACTTTCTAAAATCACTCAACTCCAAAACCGCAAATTCTCCACGATCCTCTTCCTCCATATTATCTACTCTTTCCACCAGATCGCCTATTATCAAAACCATCTCATGTTTATTATACTCTTTATCATCAAAACCATTTACTTCTCCATAAACCTTTTTATAAAGTTTCTTCGCATACTTCATCTGTTTATCTGTAGCTGGCTCCACCTTCTGCTTTTTAACCCTATCCACAGTATTGCCCTTTAACTTATCTATTTTTTTAAGGTACCTTTCTTCAAACACTTTCTTAATATCTTCTAAGAGCTCTACATCTACATTAAATCTTTCATCAGTAATTCGCTTAACAAACTGCAGCTTTCCATCCTTCATTTCAAATTTATCTTGATACCAATAATCAAACACAGAATCAAAATCCACATTCTCAGAGATTCCATTTAGAGCATTAGTCATACTACCACTAATACTAAGCTTCCATCGTTGTTCTAAATCCACATATAACATATATAATACCTCCCCTAGATAACCCTGCGCCAACCAAAATAAAAAAAGGAGCCAGGTTACACCCATAATCTTATCCGACGATTCAGTTCCTAATAGTTTTTTTACATTTGTTCCTTTATTTGTTTTATATACTTTCTAATCATTCTTTCTCCTATACCAAGTTCATTAGCTATTTCCTTTTGTGTTAACTCTTTTTTTATTAATTCTTTAATGAATTCAAGTTTTTCTAATTTAGCCTTTTCTCTTTTAGTTAACCCCTCGTCATTTCTTCTCTTAACCTTTTGATAAACTTGATCTCTTCTCTTAATTTCTTTCGTATTAATAATAGTCTTAAGAATCCTCATCTCTTCTTCAATAATATTTAAGAGGCGTATAAGCGTTGTATTTTTGTAGTTGTAACCCTTATATTTATATCCAGACTTGTTTTCCTTTTTATCATTGCCCTCTCCAATTTGTAGATCAATTTTTAATTGCTCTACAAATTGATCTACAAAATCTTCTTTTTCTTTATTCTCAAATACATTCTCCATCCATTCTTTATATGCTTTTTCTGCCTGGGAGGTTTGACTCCTAACCTCATTTTCAGGTAATGGGCATATAAATCCTTTGTTAAATTCTAAAGTGTCCTCTAGGGCCTTATTAAGGTCATTAGTAAAGCAACAGGCCCAGTATCTATATAGAAAACACATAAGTTCCCTTTGGCCCTTTTCTATCAGTTCTCCCCCTGCGTCCCTGCAGTATCCTTTTCTAAAGGTCTGAAGTTCTACTAGATCCATAAGTCTTGCATGATGAAGACTATAAAGATTATATAATTTTACAACCTTTGATTTTCTACCAGGTTTTTTTACACTTGGGTTTTTAACATAATCATTTAGCTCTGGAAGATACAGCTCCTGGATATCGCGAAGCACATACCTATCTTCATTAAAAACTAATATCTCAGTTGCTTGTCCATTCTTTTGGTTGATAGTTCCTGAAAGTCTAGATACTCTGGCTGCATCAATTGATTTAGCATCAGCACCTATTTCCTTTAACTTTTCTAAAAAGAATTTTTGCGTTGCATTCCAAAGAGGCAGCGCCATATATGGCACTGGTTCTATTAGCCAATAAATAACCATACCTTGACCGGATATAACTATAAAACTAGGCGGTGGAACCGACTTCTTAAAGTAATCCTTTTCAAGCAGCCATATAATTTGATCTGCAGTTAATCCTTTGTATTCTTCCATTGTGTAATAATCTAAATCTATAAATAGTGAATTTAATTTTCTTATATTTTCTATACGCCTCATAGGTTTATAAAAACTATTTGGGCTTAAGTATATATTTGCATCCTCTATAGCTATAGCCTTACATATATTTTCTTTAAGCTCGTCCACTTTGTAGTGATGCTGCTTCCAGGTATTGCCCTTTTTAAGGGCTATAGTTATATAGCCATCATCATTTCTATGTAAAAGATCTATTTGCATTTGTGCTTGTGATACCTGTGCACTATTAACTATATCATCTACTGGTACTACAGCTAGATTTCTTATAATCTCGCTTAAGTCATCAATCTGCCTCTTCTCCGCCAGCATAAAAAAAGCCCTCCTATTTTTTTGGTGACCCAAATAAAGAGTGCTGCATTATATCAATTAAATACTTTATTTAACCTACACATATCTTGACTATTATTAATAATAGTATTAAACTAAGCATATAAATTAAATAAAATATTTAAAGATATAACTTTCCTCTTTGGGAAAGATATCAGGTTATATTAAAACTCTTGAATAAAGTGTCCAAACTTTTGTATATTCAAGAGTTGTTTTATTTTTTGGATATATATAAATCCTGATAGATTGTATTTTGGTAAAAAATTGTAATTTTATTTTGTTTATTGTAAATTTATCTGTTTTAATTCTACTATGAATTGACTATAATTTCAAGTTTTTATAATATATTTCCATGTTTTTTAACCCTTACCAAATCATCGTCTATATTTATTTACAAACTCCACTAAAGCCAGTGCTATAAGATCCTTTTGTGTTTCCTTTTGACCCTTGCAAAATTCAACGAATTCATCAATCACCGCTTTATACGTTTTAATACTTCGGCTTATAATCTCTCCTTTAAGCATTGGGTTATTAAGATCTATATTAGGTACATCTATTATATTTTCATTCCCCTTTTGCATTTTGTACCATTGAATCATTTCTTCAATCTCAGGATACTCCATTTTTATAGTAGTTTTTACTGCTTCTATAACTTCCGTTTTAAGTACCACTGAGGTATTATTGTTATCTTCTTTAATCGGTGTTGCTTTAGTGTTACTTTGTAGTTTATAAGGTAATGTTTCTTGGTAGATACTTGGTGATACCTGCTTAGCATCCTTATTTTCATTTGGCGTTACTATAGTGTTACTAGCTGCTATCTCCTCTTTTTCAAGAATATCATATAAAAAAGTAGATTTATTATATCCTATCCCTGTACCTTTAGTTGTTTCTATGTAGTCTTTTCTATTTATATCAAACGTATTTTTTATAAATTTATCCGTTGAAATTTTTTCTTCTTTAATCCTACCTTTATTAGCCATAGTGTTTTTATTAAGAGCTTTTGCTATTTCTATTAACTTTTCAATAGGCAAATCTATTTTTTTGGATTTACTCATGGTCCTACCCCTCCTCATATATAGCACCTTGTAAACACTTTCTAAACACTTCCTAGATATTAATAATAATATCATAAAAGTTTAGATTAACATATTATATTTACTTATTTCAGTTGTAAAATCTAAAAACAACTTTTCATTCGCAACATTTTGGGATACATCGGCGACTACTGTAAAAATAGCATTAAAAAAAGGGCTATTGCCTTAACCCTTTGTGACATAATATATGAAGAAAAGAGCTAACTAAAAAATTAGATCCTTTCACTCTTCTATTTACGTAAAGTGATATAATGTACATATATTGACAATAGGGGGGCAGTTGAAAATCAATTGAGTTCAATTGGTATGGCGGTTACTAGATTATCTGGACAAAACAGATATGAAACTGATATTGCAGTCGCTAAACAGTTAGGGACTATTTCACAAATTGCAGTTGTAACAGGTGAAGATTATTCAGATGCTTTATCTATATCACCAATTGCTGTAAAGTTAAATATACCTATAATCCTAGTTGGTAAAGATAATATTGGGGGTTGTGTAGTAATGGAACAGAAAACCGGTATAAGAACAGAAAATAATGATATCCATCTTTTTCAAATTTAGCGTTATCAAAAGCCTCTTCAAAACTTCTAATGGATTGCTCACCCGTAATAATGACTGTTTTCATAACAACTCCCCTCCTCATTCATCTATCTTAAATCCATATTAGTTTTAATCACATTCGCGTAGTTTGTATCTGGGATTACTATACACCTAATCTTCTAATTCCATAATTTCTCCTGTAAATGAAGATACAATAGCCTTCATTTTGTCTATATAGAAGACTACTAGCTTTCCATCATCAAGATCATATGTTTTTTGTAAATACTTATTTGCATCCAGCATTGCCTTTTTAGCCTCTGTTGTCTCATCTATTACAGCTAAACCTGTAATCCTTATCCATTCTCCGTTCGCAATACCTGCTATCTCTATCTTAGAATTTTTAACAAGCTGCTTGAAAACGTTTTTCTCCTTACTTGTTGCTAGATACACCTTTCCATTAAACTCCATACTTCCGCCAAAAGGTCTTACCCTTGGTTGATCATCTTCTACCGTAGCAATAAAATAGAATTTGGCTTCTTTTAAAAAATCTACAACTTTACTCATTTTTAACCTCCATTTAATTTTCTCAATACTTTTATCTTACATTTTTATTGAATCTAAGAACATTATATATTATGATAATATTTGTTCAAGTACTGAATATTTAATAACTAAGTAAGGAGAATATAACTAATGGATATGAAAATCAATAAAAAAATATATGGATGTCCTGTAACTTTTGCTCTAAGTATGCTTAATGGCAAATGGAAACTACCCATTATATGGGAAATTCATAAAGAAGAGTCTATTCGGTTTAATGAGTTACAAAGAAGGCTTGAAGGTATTTCAAATTTAATGCTTAGCAAAAGTCTTCAAGCTCTTGAATCGGATAATCTTATAAACAGACATCAGTATAATGAAATTCCTCCACGGGTAGAATACTCGCTTACGAACTCTGGAAAATCCTTAATACCTGCACTTGATTTACTTGGCGAATGGGGTAAAATTTACCTCATTAATCCAATATAAGTATCATGGATTGTCAATTACTTATGAATTGCTACCATTTGATGTTGTCCCGTTTTTTCTTATAAATAATGTTTATCTATATCAAAAATTATTTATAAAAGAGAATAATAATCTGTGTTCATTCTCCTTTTCTAATTTTATACTAACATTAGAAGATAATAGTCGATTAAATTCATAGCGACCATAGAGGTTTATATGCTGCCAGGCAACTGGCGAAATGTGTTTCGATACATCTGAGTCTTCACCGCTTACTTCTCTGTAAGCTAACATATTAGATAAAATGCTTGCATTATAATAAATAATGCAATTGGCTAGTAGCCGGCCGCATTAACCCCCAATATTTTGATCTTGTTCCGTCTTAAATCGTAATTTACAGAAGTTAGCATAGGATATCGCTCTGCGTAATTTATGATAACTATCACCTCTGTGTAGTGTCCTCTGCACGTTTTGACGTAATGTTAAAGAATCAATATAATCAAGTAAATACAAGCTTTTTAATATATTATCATACTCCCATAGGGCTCGTTTAGTTTTATTTTTACGTTCATAAGATCTGGGTTTTCCAATTATAATACTCTGCGTTGTCGTTTTGAGAGCAAGTGATAATATTATATGCTAAATATTATCACATTCCTCCACAATAAGATCAGACTTTATCTTTCTTACAGGCTTGATTATCACATCATCATAGTGATGGATGATTAAAGCCATACAAAGAATTACTAATTTTACTTTAGTTTTACTAAAACTATTTTTGATTTACCTTGATTTAAGATTATTAAACCATTCAACTGTTTCTATTTTGTGCTCTGACGGTATTTTATTGCTCACTTGCTTATGTAACCACCCTAAAGTATTATTGTTTAAATACAGTCTCATCTGTTCTTCTGCTTCTAGCATGACAACTTTTATCAAGCAAGGACATTTTGTATATGCATCAGGCAAATTTTTTTATCTAGTAAGATCTCATTTTGCCTAATTTCTGCACACTGAAATAACGTAGTGTTTCCTTCTATAGCTTCAACTATGTTCCAAAATGTTATACTTTCAGGATCACGTACTAACTCATATCCACCATTAACACCTACAATTGACCTTACAATGCCTGCTTTTCTTAATTTTGTATATACCTTTGATAAATAGGTTTCTGATACTCCTTGAAATGCTGCTAAGTCTTTAATTCCAACAGCCTTACCTGACGGAATATCTATCATATATAATAAACAATGTAATGCATGCTAATACTTGGAACTCTTATATTAATGTCACTGAGGATGGTAGGTTATTAATACCCGCTGCTGGAATGATAAAAACGCAAAAGAACATAGAACAAAATGATAAAATTAAAGTTACATTGGGCAGTAAAGAAGTTATGGGATATAGGACACTAGGAAATGGTTTCTTAATTGAGGGAACTGCAAAATTCGTTAAATTAGGTGCAGATTTTGATATGATGAAAGAAAAATTTTCTTTTCTAAATAGAGTTTTAGAAATAACAGTTACATCTGCAAAACAAACACTTTAGAAACTATATTGTTAATAAATAGTTGTTTCATAAAGTAGCTAATAATATTTATTGATTAAATTAGTTAAATAATTAGGGGCAATCAAGATAATTTTAATTTATATTGATTGCCCTTAATTATTTTTTTGTCGTTAAAGTCTGTTGATTATTAATCATAAGATATTTTGAAAGTAACACAATATCAATTGAGTTACTTTCACATTGAGACTATTACTCATTTTTTAAAATTGTAAATATACTTAATTTATAATAATTATGGTATCATTGAATATATATTTTATGTCGTACAGACGACATATGAAAGATGTAAAACAACTCAATAAATAGCATTGAAAGGAGCGACTTATGTATTATTTTTGTGCGGCGATTACATTAATTAGTGCAGTAGTTAGTTTGGGATTTTCTGTTGAAGCCATTATAAAAGGTAAAGAGAATAATAAGATTAATGCTTTATATACATCTTCACGTAGTGTTGCTTTATTATGTGTCTCTATTGTACCTATTTTTATTTTTTCAAAAGAAATAATGATTGTAACCTCTGTTGGAATGATTATAGTACAATTTTTAGATGGGTTTGTGGGGATTAAAATCAGAAATACATTTAAAACATTAGGGCCATTTATAACAGCAATAGTGAATTGCATCGTCTTGGTGCTTTTTCTATAAAATTCAGAGTTAAGTACCAAAGTACAATTTATAATGAATGTAACATAATTTTAGATTCAGTTCTGTCGTATCTTTCATCAAAAGCAAACTTTGACTATATAACTAGCTTCCATGACATCTATATATAACAAACGAACTTTAAGCTGATATAACACGAACTTTTATAACTTTTCCCTACAGTTTATCATTATTATTCAGGCTATTAATAAAAAAACTTTACTGGCAAGACTTAGGCAAAGTTATGGCGTTTTGACTTAAAACTAATTCCAAAACGTAATATTAAAATCAGATGGGTTTTTTAATTTAAGATAACCTGGGTACTATTTTTTAAAGCCATGTTACATTAGAGGAAAATTCCGGATAATTCACATTAGGTAACTTATATGAATCAGTGGGATATCCTATAACACACGCATCAAGAGCATATTCCCCAATTGGAATACCTAATAACGTACAAAACTCTTTATCGTTTCCCAACTTAAGATGTACAATGGCTGATACCAGTTTAAATCCGATTTTAAGTGATATTGCTTTTAACCACATATTATACATACAATAACTCAAACTTATTGACTGATCAGCCATATAAGTTGAAGGCATTCCCTTTCTTTCTGCTGCAACTATCAAGTAAGGTGCATTACCCAATAATAAAGTAGCAATCTCGAATGGCTTATCTTTATTTATTGCTAAAGATGATGACCTCAGTTCATCAAATAACTTCGGCATTTTATCCCTAATAGAAATTTCAACCTTTGTCATTGCACTAGAAGTGGCTGGAATAACGATTATTTTCCGAAAGTCTGTCTTTCCCTTAGCTGGAATAGAAGCAAATGGGGCGATTAATCCAGCTTGAATTATTTGATTAATGTCCCTTTTATTAGGTTTCATCTTACCAAACATTCTTACTGAACGACGAGCTTTTAAAATATCATCAAGTGCATCACTATGAATACTGGTCATGTTATCAAACGTATTTATACCTCCTTAACATTTATTTTGTTGTTAATTTATCAGATAATATTAACGTCTCTAATAAAGATTTTAAAGAATTTATGTTGTTTGTTCCAAGAGACTCAAATAATTCACTTAATAGATTATAATGGATAGGAATAATTTCATTCATCAAACTAATTCCTTTATCTGTTAATTTTATTAAAAGCATTCTTCTGTCAGTTTTATGATTATGTCGTTCTATTATATTATCTTTTTCAAGTCCGTCTAATAATCCTGTTATAGTTGATTTTGTGACTTTGGCATTTGCACTTAATTCTGAAGGAGTAGCCATATAATCATCTTTCTGATAAAGTTGTATTAGGATTGCAAACTTTCCATCTGAGACATTATATTTCGAGAAATTTAATCCAAGTGTTTTAATGATTTTAGAAGCAGAATCAAGTAAAAGCCAACTAGTTTGAACTGCATTAACATTTATTTCAGGGTGCTTTTCATGGCAATCCATAAGTGCTTTAAGCTTTGGAATATTTTCTAAATCTACATTAAACAAACTCATAAGTCACTCCTTTTAATTTTCTAATCTATCCATTTTATAGATTGGTAAGGTATATCTCTACCTTTTCTGTTTACAACAGTTGTTGGAAAACCAATAGCACAAGCATCAAATCCATATTCACCACTTGGTAATCCTATAATATCGCAAAACTCTTTGTTATCGCCTAAACGTCCTATTACAGAAACTAGTTCAAGGCCCAAGCCTAAAGCGGTAGTCTTAAGCCACATATTCTGCATAATATGAGATAATGTTTTTTGTTCTATTGGTGGTATTCCATGACGTTCTGCAACTATAATGAGATAAGGCGCACTACCTACTCCAAGTGATCCTTTTTCAACTTGCATACTTAAAGAAGTAATGTAACTTTGTAAAGTCTTATTATCTTGTGCATCTTTTTCATGCTTTGATATTTCAGATTTCATAAGGTCTTTAAGTATAGCTTTAATTTTATCTATAGCAGGAGTGTTGTTTGAAATAACAACAAAATGCCTAAAATCAGTTTGTTTTGCTACTGCAAGTATTGCATATGGAGCAAGTCTTCCTGCTTCAACTATTTGTTCAACTAACTCTTTCGAAGGCACGTCATTTGTAAAACTTCGCACTGACCTACGGGTTCGTATTAACATGTCCAAAACTTCATTTACATTGTTTTCTTTTAAATTACTCATTATTACCCCTCCATTAACTGATTATATTATTATTGCTACAATTTAGTTCGTAACCTTATTATAACGAACCTAACTAGTTTTGTAAAGAGGATATTAGAAAATGCGCTATCTGGAGTCCAGCCAACATTTCCGACAAAACCCACTTTGAGAATTACAACCATTGATTTACAAGTATTTAGTTGGTACACAAATACTAACAGTGTTTTAAAAATCTTTTAAGGTATATGATACACTTTTTCATCCCACAAATGACCTATTTAGGTTAAATAACATTATTTTTAGGCTGGCCTATAAATCTTTAGGTTTTTGGGATGTAAATATTAGTATATATTTTAATATTATTTTCTTAGTGAGTGTTTTGTCGGAAATGTTGGCGCTACCCCACTATGGAGTTTATTTTTACATTAATCGTTTCTGCACCCTTTTTTAGTGTTGCTTAAGTGTTACTTTGTAGTTGCTAAATCTATATTATTAAATAGTGTTTATTTATAGTTGCTAAGCAACACCTCTTAGATCCTTGTATTTATAACAAATATTGAAGTAGCATTGTTATTAAAATTCAAGAAATCCCTTGTCCGATCCGATAGGTGAGGGCGCAAGAGAATAACTAAATTTAGTATACTATAAAAATTAATAAGAGCCTAAAACCTATGTATTACAAAAGACCCCAGAACCCTGCCCCGATATGGAATGTGGCAAACTTTGACTTAACTGGGCGTTTCAATGCCAGTTAAGCTTATGGTTTGCGACGTTCCACAATGGCCTGTGAGGATTGACCATAGCAAAGAAACCAGCCACCTTGTGCAAGTTGTAGGTTCATCACAACTTGTTCAAGGTGGACCAGCCCTGGGCTTGTCCACCGGCGGTCTGCGTTTTTAGATTTAACGATATACTTAACCTACATATGCGTACGAAGACCCGCCTTGTTAAAATTTAAGATTAACTACTATTTAAGATTCTAGTGGGTCGTTAAATTTCGTATTAGAAATTTATCGAGCTACGGGTCTTTAGCTTAATTGAGCTCGCCTGGATAAGCGTTCCGCTTCCAAGCCCCCTGCAAGCGAGGAAGCGGAATTCTTGTCCAGGCTTTTGGAACCCTTTATGTGTAACAATGCCATTTCTGTAAAGGTCGCGGTGGTGGTGGCTGGAGCGAACAATACCTACATGGCCACGTAGACTTAGTTTTTTTCATTATTTACATAGAATGATTAAATTAAAGACAATTTAAATTTAACTAGAAGTCGCGCACGCCGGCGGGTACCCGAAAAATGACTAGCTTTGACATTAGAATCTCTTAGTTTCCCAGTGGTTGAGGGACGAAAACAATGGGAGACTTAGAGATTGTTATGATGAAGCTTGTTCTTTTTCGGGTGACGGTATACGTGCCATGAACTTGTCCTTCCAAATTCTCTATACTAGCAGTAACAATAGTAATATCTTTAAATTAAAATAATTATTATAATAAGGTTTATAAAATTTAATTAACAATAATATTAGATCCAGAAAGGAAATTATTCAGATTAAAAAAAATCAAAAAACTTGTAAGCTGCGGGCAAATGGACTAGCCCAGCTACTGAGGGACGAAGTGGCTGATAGGCCTGTCCATTTGCCGTGAAAAATGGACGAGTTTCTGACCTCTACTATGAATTTATTTTATTGAAACTCTAAATTCACGAAAGCAGCTTAACTACTCTGATAGGCTGAGGTGAGAAACCTGTCCATTTTTCACCCGAGCAAAGCGAGGCACTACTGCTAAAACATGTGAAGTTTTTTAAAGATAAGTACCGCGAAGACAAAAACAAGTCCTGCTGCAAAGCAGTAGGACTTGTTACCCCTGGGGGTAGGGGGAATTAATTTCTTTGCTTTGGACAAGTTTACTAACTGCTGCGAGGACTAAATAGAACTATTAATGCGCAGGTAATGGTTAACTTAATAGGTTATTTTACCTCTGAGCAGTGAGTAAGTTTGTCCAAAGCTTCATTGACACCAGAGCACTATCCTAGATGCTCCCCTTTGGGGCTGGGGGCTAAACAATTAATAATTGTTTAGTACAGTATGAGGAATACCCAAGGGAATATGTTCATAAAAATTAAAACAGCTCAATTTTTGCGAGGCCCTAGAGGAATCCCCAAGAGAGAGCAAATATTGAGCTGATTTAATTTATCTCATTTTAGTATAGAACAAACTATTATTTTGTGATTGTTATTCCGTGATTGAAGAATATGATCACTTAAACCAACTTCAAATTACGCTCATTTAATAAAATCATACAAACATAGACTCCTTTAACGTAATAACCTTTATATCTAAATCAACCTCTGCCTCAATTCCATATGGAATGATACATCTTGGCTGTGCATGACCAAAATTCACATTATACATAATTGGTAAGTCTTTATTTTCTATAATCTTATAATAAATTTCTTTATATTCCTCGTAGTATTGTTCATCTTGAGGCTTTCCAACAATAATTCCGTTGATGACATCAAATATGCCTGTATCTTTTAAAGCAATTAATTCTTTTTCAAATACTTCTGGTTTTGGTTTTTCTTCACAAGTTTCAATGAACAATATTTTATTTTTCCATTCATTTAATGTTGGAAACAACCCGTACTTCTCACATATAGCTTTTTCATCGTCATATCGTGTATTGGTTAATATATCATATAAACTTTCAAGACAACCACCCAAAAGTCTTCCACTAAATTTCCCTTTTCCTTGTAGAACTTCATATCCTCTTTGTTCCAAGTGTTCTACGCTGCTTGTTCCTACTGCATCCCTAGAAAAATCTGTACGTCCCTCATACCATACATTACTTGATTCTATGCAATCTTCTTTATGATTTTCAAAATACTTCAAAAATGTTTTCCTTGTATATGGCAACATTTCTTTATCTAATTCAGCTAAATCACAAACGAAATTAGGCCCATAAAAAGTACCTATTCCAAGTTTATAAAACATCAAATGATTAATTGTGGTATCTGAAAAGCCTGTAAATAATTTAGGATTATTATGAACATACTTAATAAACTCATTATCATCTAATAAATATGGCAATGTTCTATATGTATCATCTCCTCCAATCGCACAGATAATCCCTTTTATGGATGTATCATAAAAAGCATCTTTTAAATCCTGGGCTCTGGCTTCTGGATGATTTTTCAAATACTCTATTCCTCTTAATGCATTTGGCATTATAACAGGTACTAAGCCAAATTCTCTTATTCTCTTTAGTCCCAAATCTAGTTCATGTTTTGCAAATTCTTCACCAAGCATACCACTGGACATACTTATAACTGCAACTTTATCTCCTTTTACTAATGGCTTTGACTTTTTCATACTTATCACTCCCCGTATACCAATTATATAAATAAACTTTGCTTCAACCTTTTTTACCAATCCAACCTAACTTTTAAGAAGATTATACCACTAGATACTATTTTTACAAATCTATAAACGTCACAAAAGTGCAAGGGGACTTATGTGATAGTAGCAAGTCGTACACAAGTGTTCGCCGAGAAACCCTGGGTAGAAAAAATTTCCACCCAGGGTTCTTTGTGAAGAATCCTATGGGCGAGGCTCACTTGCTATAATCAAAATCACTTTAACTGCACTGTAATCAATTTTAAATTAAATATGTGTTTCTCTATACATTTCATGGTAAACATGCTTAAAACAGCTTGTACACGCGTTAAAATACCATTCCTATATCCCCTTACTCCCAACCTAATAATTTTTTCTCCAATTCGTCAAAGTCGTACTCTCTCTGCTCATAGTCATTAAAGGTACTTACTTTTCTTTTGCTTGTAGTTGTCCAATTCTCCTTTAATGCCGTTATCATAGCTCCAACTAAGTTATTTACTGTGCTGAACTTACTTATAATATTATATTTTTCTTTTATTTTTTCAATATCTAAATTGGCAGCATCAAGTATTCTATGAACTTCTAAATCTGTAAGCTCCTGATTTATCAATTGCCTAACTAAATCCATATTTTTGTCATTGAAAAAAACCGGAACAAGTGAGGTTTCCGAAATTTCATTTTGAGCTTTATCCTTTTTTCTAATTGAAAATTCAATACTTACAATTTTTCTAACTTCTTTTAGCTCATTGTAGTCAATAATCAAATCAGTGTTTGCATTTATTTCTTTTACCGCTACATTAATTACCTTTTGCTTTAAATTCGCATACTTTGGGTACTGATCTTTGTTAATATTTAACGAATCTCTAAGGCCCTCTATAGTTAATATTCTATGGCCTATACCCTCATATTGTTTAAAAAGCTCATATAACCTAAAAGAATATGTACTCTTAAATTGCATTATATTTCTTAACTGATATTTTGTATAGCAATCCAGGCCTAGATAAAATGGCTTTAAATCCTTATTTATCTTAAGCTTTAATATGCCGTTTACATATTTAGCTGTATCCACCCAATGATATTTTATAAATTCAGAAGTATTTATATTTCTTATTTTAATAATTCTTTGCATAAGTAAATCTGTGATATTATCAATATCCCTATAGAACCTGCTATCGCTTGTGTTTAGTACTTTAATTAATTCCTTAGTCTTAAACTCATATTCTTTAATATCATCATCATCTTTATTTATCATGCTTGCAAGTAATCTTATTAATTTCTGTTCTACCACCGTTAAAGTGTACGATGCTTCAACTAGTCTATTACTTTGGTATACCCAATTGTTATTTACATTTTTCAGTTCATTTGCCATTTTAGCACCCCCAGATAACAATATAACTCTTTTCTTTAAAGTTATCAATAACTTTTAAAAAAAGAGTTATACTTCACTATCTTTTAGTTATAGTTCACTATCTTTAGGTTACCCTTCACTATCTTTTAGTTATACTTAAATGCCATTCCACTATCTTTAGGTTACCTTTCACTATCATTTGGTTATAGTTGTTGTACCTAACCCCAGTTATATCAAGGCTTTGACACCTGCGTAAAAGTATTTAAAACTGTTGTTATTAAATATATATAAAACAACAACAAGTATCATGTTGTTGTTGTTTAGTTTTTTAATAATATTTTTCATTAAGATAAACTACATTTTTGTTATTTTTTATATTAATAAATGGACCAAGTCACTATCAAAAGGTTATACTTACATAATTTCTATAGAACCACAGATTTTAACCACATTTCAGAAGGAAAGTCTCCCCTTTCTATAAGTTTGGGATAGTCTCTTGGGAAGATTTTTACCATCATAAATTTAAATATAACCTTTTGATAGTGTAATGGGTATATTCATAATTTATAAACATAATCATATTCCACAAATAGCCAGATAAACTTTCATAGATTTAAAAGAATTATTCTTCTTAAGTCGTTAATTTCAGCGACCCAGGAGAGGTTTTAATTCAATTACAATAAAATTTTAAAATCAAGTGTTAACTTAGAAAAGCGTTGAAACTACTTATAAAGTTACGTGTCTGTGCCTATACACGGTCACGTACACGTAACCGTAAATAGGCACAGACACGTAAGTGATGAAATTATTTTACGACTTATTATTTTCCAATACTATGGGTTTTCACGTTAAAGATCTCTATAATTAGGAGCAGTGAGTAAGTTTGCCCAAAATTTCAGATCCAATCTAAGCTTACAATGCTTTTTAATTCTAGTTGTTAACAGTTAATAACCATGATATACTAACAATAATTGGAGGTGTTACAATGGCAATTAATAAAGAAACTCATGTTATTGTACCTGTCGTTATGAGTATAGAACTGGAAAAACAGCTTAAAGAAATAGCCAGAAAAAGTGAACGGAGCAGATCCGCACAAATGGTTACATATATTAAAGAAGGTATAAAAAAGGAACTAGATGGAGGAGATATATAATGGCACAAATCATTGCAGTGAGCAATCAAAAGGGAGGCGTTGGAAAGACAACATCAACATTAAATTTAGGAGTAGCTCTTACCCAGCTTGGCATGAAAGTATTAATGATAGATTTGGATCCTCAAGCCAGCTTAACAATCTCAATAGGTCTTGAGCCTGAGAATTTAGAAAAAACAATTTACAATGCACTGATTGATGATGTGGATATAAATAAATTGATTTTATTTAATGAACTTCTTTATTTTGTACCATCTACTATAGATCTTTCTGCAGCTGAGATGGAATTAGTATCTGAGGTAGGCCGTGAATTTAAACTAAGGGATGCTCTTGACCCAGTGAAAGCAGACTTTGATTATATAATAATTGACTGTCCTCCTTCTCTTGGACTTTTAACTATTAATGCATTAGCTGCATGTGACGTTGTAATTGTACCTATGGCGCCGGAGTATCTTGCATTAAGAGGATTTAATTTGCTTGAAAAAACCATGACTAAGGTAAAAAGATTAAACAAAAATCTTACCTTAATGGGGATACTGGTAACTCTATACGACAATAGAACAACGCACCACAAAGATGTAGTTGCAGAGCTTAAAAACAATTATCCTGTTTTTGATTCTATGATAAAAAAATCAATAAAATTTCCAGATGCAGTTCTAGCTGGTCAACCTATTATGACCTTTGATAGTAAATTTGAAGGTTCTATTTCCTATCAAGAATTAGCTAAGGAGGTTATAGCATGGCAAATAACAAAGTAAGCCTAGCTGATAAAATGAAAAAAGTAAATGAACTTAAGTCACAAGGAGTAAAAAAAGGACAAGGTGCAGATGCATTTTTCAAGAGCACTATTGATGGTACAAGCACTGAAAACACTGACAATAGTACGGATATAGTAACAGGCACGTACACGTCACCGTGTACAGACACAAGTACGTTCACGGATACAGTTACGACTACAGCTACGGTTACAAGCACAAACCCGGATACGGTAACGGATTCGGTGCTAGACTCCTTGCTAAAGAGTAATGACCAATTTATAAGATGTGTAGCCTATTTAAGAAAAGATCAATCGGATTTTGTAAAAGATCTATCAAAACAATTAACTAAGAAAAACAAAGGAAAAAGGATAAAAGAATCAGAGATATTTAGAATGGCTATGGATATGCTTATGGATGCGGTGAAAAAATAAGCATGATTAATGATAAATATTTTGAAGATAATTTCAGTTGGAAAAATAATTGGTGGAATATTATGCAGGTGTGTATTTTTTCATTGTTTATTGTTGGTGAGATAATATTATTATAAATTGATTTTTTTCGTAAGAACATTCCTTTCGAGTAGTTTGTTTGAATACTTACTATTTTAACAAAAGGTATGTTCTTTTTTTGGGTTAGCAACAAAAGATCCTTACTACATTTGATTTTCTATTTGCAAATAGGCCATAACAAAATTTGTATTGCATACGGATTTTACAAAGGTATGTTTGTAGTAAAATCATTGATAAAAATTATAATTCCAAGAAAATATATACGTTCACGGGCACGTACACGTCACCGTGAATAGGGACGAATACGTTATTGTTTTATAAAAATATAAAAATCTTGTAACCTGTAGTGAAGAGTAAAATTGAAATACCTGAAGTTACTATATCTTTTACTTTTTATAGTTTTTTTGAAGTATTTGTTTTTGAATTTTGCAACTTAGACCCTTCCCTAAAGAATGTTGGGGAACTGGGATAGATTCACCTTCAAAACTTGAATATATTTTATGTGAACCCTTTTGTCTTACTGATTCAAATCCGCTAGTTTTTATAATTTTATCAATTTCTTTATAATCAAGTATTTTTTTATTATGGACCTTGATATCTACGTTTAAATGGTCTTTGATGCTAAAACTATCATATAAAGCAACTTTTTCAGCTACTATTAATCTTATTGGTGAAATTAATTTCTCAGCTTCTTCTTCATATGTACATATAGTCCCATGAATAGCATCATTTAGGGGTATCGTCAGCAAAAATGATATTTCGTACGTTAAGGGAAAGGTAATTGCAAAAATATCTCCCTCATATGCTTCAGGATAAAGTTGCTTGAATTTTTCTTTAAGGGGTTTTAAGCCCTAATCCCCGTACCTCCATATAAAAAAATTAGTACTTGGGGTACAGGTAGTAATGGAACAGTAATCGGCTATAAGCATGTATATATATGGTGCTAACGACACTAACATATATACGCCAGGTGGTTGAGAATACCCATTATTTAATATGAACGTTCAAAAACACAAAAAATGAATATTGTTTATCAACTAAAAATATAGCAATTAGGCCTTTTTTATTACTGTTTTAGTTAGCATTATCAATATTACAATTATACTTTAACTAGGGGAAATGGTAGCATACGTGTAATTAACTATACTATAAAAAGGAGTAGCATTCATAGTAAACAAAGAAGATTAAAACCTTACTTTTTATAAATTGTTTGAATTGAAAATTTTAGAGATATAGAGAACTGCTATTCTTCTAATTCAACATATATTCTTTTATTGATTTTCCCCTTACTTTTATATTTTACTATTTTTATTTTTCCAACTTCGGTAGTGTTTTTCACATGAGTTCCTCCATCAGCCTGAAGATCCAATCCTTCAATTTCAACTATTCTTATTTCATTAATTCCTTTTGGAAGAAGATTTATTTTCGTTCTTATTAAGTCCGGAATGTTAAAAGCCTCCTCTCTTTCAAAAATATTCACTTTAATATTTCTACTGTATTCTACTTCCTTGTTAACCTTCGCCTCAATTTCCTCTATTAATTCCTTATCAAAGTTTTCAAACTCAAAATCCATTCTCCCTTTAAGACAATCCATATCGCAACCAGTTACTTGTGCTTTATAATCTCTCCACACTACACCACATAAAATATGCATAGCAGTATGAGTCCTCATTAATTTATATCTATGTTCCCAATCTATCTTTCCAATGCATATTTCATTAAGTTTAGGAAGATTGCCATCAATATAATGATATATATCATCCCCAATTTTCTTAACTTCTTTGATAACAGATGTGCCTGACGTTGTTTCCAATACTCCATTATCGCATGGCTGACCACCATCACCTATATAAAATGCTGTTCTGTCCAAAAGTATAGCATTTGCTGTCTCATCTACTCCAATAATTTTACATTCAAATTCCTTTATATAACTATCTTTTTGAAATATTAATTCACTCATCTTTTAGTCCTCCTAAATATTTTTAATAGAAATTCATTTAAGTAATTAGATTTTATTATATATAATTAAAATATAAATCTTAAACCGGCCATTGATATTACACCAACTATTACAGTTAGTAGCAAATTATTCTTTTTAACTGCAACTAAAGCAGTAATAATTGCGGCAATTATTACTGAATTAGTCATTGAGAATTTGTTGTTTGAAATCAATAACTCTGAAGCTACAAGAGCAGTTAAAATCGAAATTGGAATATATTTTAAAAATTTAACTACTCTATCATTCAAATTAATCTTTGAAATTAGCATTACAGGAAGTACTCTAGGCAGTAGAGTTACTGCACATCCTCCCAGGATTATGTACCAAATATTCATATTCATTTTTCAGTTATTCCCCCCATAAAAGATCCGAATATGGCTGCAATCATAATTCCCGTATTTACAGAAAAAAACTTAATAGGAATTATTAAAGCTAAAACGGATGAAACCATAATAAGTATTGATCCCTTTATTTTAGAATTTTCTTTAATACTGGAAATTAAAAGCCCAATAAACATTGCGGTAAGTGCAAAATCAAGTCCAAATTTTTTATAATCATAAATTAAGCTACTAAAATAGGCACCAATAAAAGTTGCTAAAACCCAGTTTATATAGGCCGTTAAGTTTATTCCCATCATCCATTTGTAGTCAATGCCATCTTTACTATTTGATTTTGATGAAGCAAGCGCAAAGGTTTCGTCTGTTAAAAGGGCACCTACTGTAAAGTTCTTAAGTAGCGAATTATTTTTGAATTTAGGTGCTATGGAAGCGCTCATAAGTAAATGTCTAAGGTTAACTAAAAAAATTGTTATAATTACACTGGGGACGGTTGCTAGAGATAGTATCATACTAGCAGCAATAAATTGAGAAGAACCAGCATACACAAAAGTACTCATAGCTACCGTTTCTAAGATTGTCATGCCACAAGATTTACTTACTACTCCGCAGGCAAATCCTATGCTTAAATATCCAAATAAAGTTGGAATACAGTCTCTAACTCCACTTTGAAAAGAATCCTTGTTTAAATAAGTTTTACTCTGATTAACCACATTATCCCCCCAAAAATGTTTTATACTCACCAAACGTATGTTATAATATACTTATCGTACGTTATGTCTTAGTATGCTATAGTTATACAACCGTACGTTATATTTGTCAAGAGGTGAATTTTAATGAATTTAAATAACATCATTGCTTCAAATCTCAAGAGACTTAGAACTGATCGAAAACTAAGCTTAAGTAAACTTTCTACACTTTCAGGTGTAAGCAAGGTCATGATTGGTCAAATTGAACGAGGGCAATCAAATCCAAGCATAAATACAATTTGGAAAATAGCTAATGGGCTTAAAATTCCTTATACCGCACTAATAGATGAACCTGCTAGTAGAACTACGTTAGTAAAAAAAGATAGTACTATAAGGCAGTGCAGTGAAGATGGTGATTACCGAATTTTCTGCTCTTTTTCTACTGAAAGAGAAAGAAATTTTGAACTATTTACTGTTGAACTAGATACCCAAAGTTCCTATACTTCAGACGCTCACGGCGAGAACGAAAAAGAATATATTCTGGTTTTTGATGGAGAACTTATTTTAGAAACTGATAATAAAAAATATATTTTAAAATCTGGGGACTCAATTGTTTTTGATGCATCTAAAACCCACATATATATAAACAATTCAAGTACAATGATTAGAATGGCTGTGATTAATTATTATCCAATATAATTTCTCATTTATAATACTAAAAGCTTTCTACTGTGATATAAAATAACTTAATTGAATTAAAAAAAATTATATCATTAAGCACCATTTTTACAAACTCTATTTTGATGCTGAAACAAACAACCCTACGTAAAGGTATACCTTTGCGTAGGGTTGTTTGTTTTAAAACTAAATTATTGTATATCAGAGTAGAAAAGTATTGATATCGCTTGATTTAAGGTTATTATTTAATACTGTTGGTGTGATTTAGAGAAATGCTGACGAGACCCCAAGATAATAGGCTATAGCTCCAAAGTGAAAGTAACACAATTGGTATTGTGTTACTTTCAGAATATCAATACTCGCTTAATAAAGTACCCACCTATCTAATGATATGAATTTACTTTGTCGACATATTCAAAGAATGTGTATTAATTTGACACACATTACATAACAGTATCCTTATAATATCCTCAATATTATCAACAATAAAGTCAGCACCTGCTTTTTCAAGTTCATTTCTATCGCCGTAACCTGGTCTAACTAATATAAAATGCTATCAAATTCCACTTATTATATAGGTTGGTTTAGATAATAATAAATAGTAAGTTTAAGTTCATTCATTAAACTTAACAAAATTTAAAAAAGCCAAAATATGGTAAAATAAAGTTTAGATATGTTTATTAGATTATTATTTATAACTAGAACAACTTTTATATGACAAAACATATAGTTGCTAATGTAATCATTTTAGGATGTCGTTAAGGGAACAAATATAAGCAGGGGGGTAAAAATGTGTTAGAGAATGGAAGTAACATCTGTAATTGCAAAAGGAAAAAATGTGAAAGACATGGTAAGTGTAGCGAATGTATCGAACATCATAAAGATTACAAACGGTTACCATTACCATATTGCAAAGGGGCAAGATTTAAGTTACCAAATAAACTATCTGATAAGAATAATGGTATCGATAAATGAAATGTTTTATGTTTTAGTAAAGAATGTCTCCAAAATGCGGTTGAGAGGTATAAAATGAAAATTTTATTTCTCACCTATATTATCTACATTATCCTTAGACATAGATACCTGAAACAATGTTATTGTTTCAGGTATGATCTAATTAAACACTTAGCAATTATAAATTATACTTCCTTTGAATACATTGGGGATGGATTTGGAGCAAGTATAACATAACATGACATATCTTTATCACTAGTATTAGTTAAACTAAAAACTTCAGTTCCCTTGCAGTGTATAACATCACCTTGAGTAATCTTATGTTTTATTCCATCTACACCCATATCTCCTTCACCCACAAGCACATAAATAATAAGATCACTTTGTTCGTGATTATGAGCCGGAACTCCTTGACCTGGTTTAAAATTAAGAACAAAATTAAGAACTCTATCTTCTTTGAAAATAATTCTTTTAGTGAATTTTTCTTCATTATAAGTTATTTTATCTGATA
>CAYXOL010000031.1:0-63056 GCA_964467165.1 uncultured Clostridium sp. | reverse complement strand
AATAATTTCTTTTAAGTAAATAATTAGTTTTCAAAGTCATTCAGCGGAATATAAGATATGATATAGATTTTAAGGATAGTACAGAGATCTCTATAGTTAATGTGCTTACAAATCAATTTGCTAGCGGAACTGCTAAAGCAACGTATAAGGAATGTATTTTCTTAGAAAAATATAATCTAGATTATAAAACCTCAGAGGTTTTTATTGAAAATTTAAAAAACAAAGAATTTAAGGAAATGGTAGAAGGGCTTATTCAGTTTGGTATAGCTAGATATAAAAAGTTTTATAGTGCACGTTATATGAATACAAGCTTTGAATTATACCAAAAGTATACATACGAAGATGTGTGTAGACTATTGGAATGGGAAAAAGGCGAAGTAGCCCTTAATATAGGCGGTTATAAATTTGATAAAACCACCCAAACCTATCCTGTATTTATTAATTATAATAAATCTCAAGATATTAGTGCTTCTATAAATTATGAAGATAGATTTGAGTCCGCCTCACAATTAATTGCAATATCCAAATCAGGTAGAACAGAAAAATCTGCTGATGTTCTGCAAGCATATACTGCTGAAAAAGATGGTGTTGAAATGAATTTGTTTGTGAGAAAAAATAAAGATGATGAAACGTCAAAAGAGTTTTATTATCTAGGAAAAATTAAGACTCTAGGAACTCCTAAACCCATTGTTATGGGAAATGCTAATAAGGCTGCTGTGGAAATTAAATATCAATTATATACACCTGTAAGAGAAGATATTTATGAGTATATTATTTCGTGATTTTTATAGTAAAAGTTATATTCAATTCTAACACATAAGAATTTTCACCCTTTAAAAAGACTGAAAGTTTCACTCCCAATCTTTTTAAAGGGTAAACCCATTTATGAAAGATGGAACAATCTTTGTAGCTAAATTAATTCATAGCCACTAAACTCTAACATTTCACTCTACATTAAATTATAAATTTTTCATTTTATACAATTGTTTTATCAAGCTAAATATATACTCAATATCTTCATCATTACTTATTTGTATTTGATAATCGCCATTGCCCCAATGTCCCGTATTTGAAACATCTCTAGCAATATTTCTAGGATCATCTAAAGTCCCTACTTTAGTATTAAACCACATTTTCAATCCTTTCTTTTGCAAATGTATATCTACCATTACCTTTTTATTATACAGAAAACCTACTTCTAATTTTTTAGCTTTTATATCAATAGTTTCATCTAAAGATAATATAAAATTCTTTATTTTTTCATATAACTCTATAATTTCCTCACTAGAGTTATTTAAGTGCTGCTCCTCTGTATATACCTTTACTTCTGTATTTACAATATCCACTACGGTACTATTTGTAGATATTGTCTTTATAGACTCACTATTTTTTGATGATTTAATTTGATTGAAATACATTGTATCATTAGTAAACCTCTTTACTTCCCATAACTCAAAAGGTAAGTCTTTGAAGTTAATAGACTCCTTTTGATAATTATTAAAGACTGGAGATACAAATATAACCCTCGATTGAGACCAATCCACATCATCTCTCTTTAAGGTACTATTACAGTTTTCATTATATTCAAGTATAAAATCCGCCTTATTATTAAGCATTAAAGAAAGATATGCATATCCTTGGTCTATAACACTAAAGTTACTAGTATTTTTATACTCAATGATTACAAAAGATTTACTGCTCTCATCAAAGGCTAATGTATCAAGCCTAAAGTTGTTAAAAGAGAACTCTCTCTTAACAAATCTTAAACCAAAAATTTTTTCTAAATTACTTTCACATAACTTATGAAGTTCCACTTCCTTTGAAAAAGTCTTTTCCTTTATTTCTTCTAAGTTACTGCCATCTATTTTATATAAAAACATAACCACTACCCCTTCTACTTATACAGTTCTTAGCTATCCACCTGAAATTGGTGAGCTAACCCATTTTAATTCTTTCATTTCAGCATCTACCTATGATAGTATGCTTGCTATTTGTATTTGCCGAATCACTGGTCACCTTTGGTTTGTTAAAAAAACTGTTAGCTACTACAAAGACTTAAGAACTGCATTTTCTTTTTCTATTAATATTTCTGCCTTTTGTTTTATTTTATCTGTTATTTTATAATGCTTTAATTTTACGGCTTTCTCTAATACTTCAATATTGACTCCATTTTTAAATATTTTTACAGCTTTATCAATTCTTGTAATTTATGCCTGTAACGAATCTACTTCTTTGTTTTCATCTAATAGGCTTTGGGCAAATATCCTTCTCTCTTCATTGCTTAACTTGTCACCCTTTGAATACATCTTTTTATATTCTCCATAATAATTAACAAAGCTTGCTAGTCCAATAGATGCAACTAATCGTTTAAATTCTTCATTATCCATAAAACATCCACCATCTCTTTCTCGCTTCCCATTATTTGTTATAATGCTTTTTAATACTTATTACTACTTTTATTAGTAATTCTAAAGCTTTGCTCTAATCCCATTTGCCTTATCCTATCTAACCAATCATATATCATTGTTTGATTATATTTTGGACTTCCATCCTCATTTTTAGCTTTCTCTAATGCTATTCCCATAAGCGCAAACTCATTTTCTAGCAAAGTATCAAATACCCCTTGATCATCAGTGTTTATAGAAACAAATAATTGAGTAAGATTATCTGCTATATCCTCATCAATAGTTAATCCCAAGTTATACATGTTAAGTATTGGATGCTTATCATATCTTTTAAAATTGCTAATTAAATAGTTCGATGATGGATTGCACTCTACAGCTATTCCCCTCTTACATATTTCTTCTTGCATTTTCTTTTGAACTTCTGTTATCGTCTTTATCATATATTTTTCTATTTTAAAAGCTTCCTTTTTATTTCCTTTGACTTTGATATTAGGATTATAGTGATAATTTAAGTATATTTTTACTGCAATCTCATTGTTTTGAGCTATATCATTATCTCTTCTTTTTGAACACCTGTCCCAAAAGGATAACTCACTATTATTATCTTCAGATAAATAGCTTTCAGGATTGTCTCCCCTAAGTTTCCAAGCTTCCATGTATGTATCTACCGGTATAAGGAAATTATTAACGTTCCCAATATTGTCAGTTTTTGTTTTATGACTCTTAACTTTTACTTCCTCTAGATTCATATAAGATATTTCTTGTAAATATCTATTGTATATTGGTAATAATTTATCTACTATTTCTGGACTATTAGTTATATTAAACTCTTTAACTTTTGTTATAAGCCATGCGATATTATCTAATATATCTTGTTGTTTTAAATATACCTTGTTTTGCTTTTTATTGTACCACTCTTGAACATCTATTCCTAAAACAATAGCATGTCCTAATCTATCTCCATGTGTAAAGTTCAAAAAATTAATTGTTTCATCTATTGCTCTTAATCCATCTACTATATCTAAAAAGTCTTCTCCAACATGATATGTAGCTCTCAATCTAGGAATTGTCCTTCCTTTTATAAAATCTCTTTGGTAATTATTTAAAGGTATATGAGCTTTTAAAAATCTAAATACTTGTCCGTAAACTTCCGGTCTTGTTACTAATTCATTTGAGCAAGCATCAATACCTAAAACTCGTTCTGCTACTTTTTGATTCTTTTCTCTCATTTTATAAATAGCATAACCCCATTTTTTCAAGTCTTTTCTATAATTATAATGTCTACATCTACCAACTAACTTTAAATCATCAATCTTGCATTCTTCCGCTTTATCCTTGCTCTTTGGAAAATGGAACACATAAAAGAAATTTTGCTTTAAATTTTCTATTTCTTTTTTTTCTTCTTTTGTAGCCATCAAATTTATTTCAGCCATACTCTGTTTTTCTATAACATCAGCTGATTCATCAAATTTATTTATCCATAAATTTGCTCCATCATTATAAACTTGATGACAAATGATTTTATCAGTTTTATCTATACCATTAATATTTATATTTGAATTTTTATCAGGAATAACCCTCGCTTCTAAACTAATAATATTTTGGTTTTTAATAGATGTTAATATAGCTGTTGGTTCAATAGCATCCTTCAAAATAGTATTATTCTTAATATACTGTGTTTTTCTATTTTGATAATCAGAGAAATTAGAAAATCCTACTCTATTATTATTTTGAATTAGTTCTCCCCTGACCTTGTTTTTAATAATAATATACGCATAAAATAAATCAATATACTCCTTGAATTCATCAGTTCCGCTATATATTTTCTTAAAGCAATCGTACATAAATGCTCGCTCTCCAGCAAAAAGTCTGGTTGATAAATCTTCTGTATCTATTTTGCCTACTAATGCATAATCTACCTTAACTTTACTACCTTTGTAATCCAATTCTTTTCCATATATGTGTTTAAGCATACTAATCTCATTCTGTATTTCGCCATTATAATATGAGTTCTTTTCATTAGAATTTATTTCCCATCCTTCTACACATTTTTTTAATATTCTCTTAAGCTTGTATATAGTATCATCTGAATTACTGGATTTTGTTAATTTATTTTTTTCTCTATTAATTTCATTAAATAAAATCGTTCTAATTAATGCTGCTATTACGATTGCATTATTTAAATTAATATTTTCATCTAAATCTTTATCTAACCTATTATTATCTAAATTATGTTCAGCAATGTTTCTTGCACTTAAATCATTCATAATAGAAACCCAGGATAATTTAAAATATGGTGCTGATCCATTTAAGTGAAAATGATTTTCTGCCATTCCTTTTGACATCATTGTATTAAGTCTAATATTATTACTTTTAATTATATTATCCCAATCAAAATACTTCCTATCACTACCAATCATTAGATCTTCATAGGCTAAAAATGCAGATATAAACAAATCTTGATCTAACTTTAATGTAGCCATTCTCCATTTCAATAAATCCTTATATCTACACTTAATATTATCCCCATGGTTTTCAAGAATTCTACAAGCATATTTTAATACTATATTAAATACAGATCCTTCTATTTTAATTTCACTTGGTGCTTCGACCATGTTACACTTAACCATATTAAAAATATTCTCTATGTCATCACTAGAATATGCTGGTTCATATTGAATATACAAGTTTGAAAAAGTTTTTTTATCTAGATTTCTGTGGTTATTTTTTTTATAACTATCTAATGAAAAATAATTGGATAGAACTTTATATGGATTTTGCTCTTTAAATAATATTACTAATGGTGATTTCATAATATCCATTAGTTTTTACGCCTATATCTGCTTATAATTTCTCTTTTAAACCTTTCTAAGTCATCATTAACAGCTTTAACCATAGCTTCTTTTTCAATTAAATTATTAATTATGTTGCTTCTATTTCGTGCTATGTCATTTTTAAAAATCCTAATTAAACTTTTTCCACTCACTCCCAAATTAAACTTATCACATGCTTCATCGATTTTAATTAAATACACCTTTTCAAAATAATCAAGTACTTTTGAGCTATCTACTGATTTCTTAATACTACTCTTTAAATAATTTTGTGCTTTCTTAACTGTTTGCTCTAAATAATCTATTATAATATCTTTATTTTCCAACTCTTCTTGATTCTTTTTTTCCTTTGCTCTTTCGTTGTACTCTTCTTCAGTCAGAAAAACTTTCTTATTTTCTAATATATTTCTTTTTATAAATTCCCCCCAATCTATCATAGTAAATTCTTCATAGTTTTTTTTACTATTTTTGTCTTTCTGTACATCTATTGTCACTTCTGTTTCTTGTTTTATTTCTGTTTCATCTTTTAATTTAATTTCTATTTTGCTATTATCATTAATAAACCACTCTATTTTACTATTTTTTTCACTTGCTTCCTTAAATAATTTACTCAGCTCACTTTGAAATTTATTTATTAAATCTACAGATTGATCTCTATTGTTATCAAGTCTTATTGATAATTTCTCCAAAATATCCATAAATAAATCTATATTAATTACGCTTAATATGTGCTTATTAATACTAAGCCTAATCTTTTCTACAATACACCCCTTCATAATTTCATACCCAATAAGATTTGAAGGCTTATAAAATACTTTTCTAAACCCATTTAGCTCTTCCCAGGCATAAATTGCTTTATAATAAACGCTATCTATTCTGTAGTATCTACCAGTTTCAACTTGTTTTGTACTTCCTTCATAAATAGGTTCTATACATGCTTTAATATAATTTTTACCTAATGCAAAATTCTCCGCATTTATTTTATCTGTTGTATTCAAATTTTCCAAGAATTTGTCTTTATTTAATTCACGTGTCCTACATGGTTTTTTTAATTCCTTATAACCTCGGTTAATTTTAACCTTAAAATATTCTCCAAAAAAATCTATTCCAACAACACTAAGAAACATTTCATAATTCAGATTATTTTCCTCAGAAGAAATACACTTAAAATACCTCTCTAATAATCTTATTGTATATATTAACTTCATTACATTAAAAAAATATCTATCATCATCACTAGATATATGTAATTCATATGTTTTAAACAATGTTATAATATCTCCTAATGATATATTCTCTCGATTAATCATTATTTGATTTTCATTTATTTCCAAAACATTTTTATAAATCGGTCTATCTGCTACTCCATCATTTAATACGGCTTTTGTAATTAATAAAAATAACTCATTATTAAGTGCTTTTAATATGTTAACATTGATATTAGAAAATTCACAGTTTAATATGTTTTCTATAATATCCTTATGCTTTATATTCATAATCCCATCTACTATATTAAAATTCACATAACTTTTAAATTCTGATAAATTATTTACCTTATTATCTTCTTTCTTTCCATCTAAAAACACAATCAACTCTATGAAACTTCTTAATTTTGTTGGAATGATAAGATTTTTAAACTCATCTGTAAATACTATAATCCCAAGCTTTTTGTATAATAGTTCAACAAGCCTTTTTTCCACTGTCTTGCTATCTTTCTCTGTATCATTATCATTTTCATTAAGATTTTTGAAATTTAATTCTAATTTCGTATCTGTTAAATTTATATCCGGCATAATTATTCTTCTAGAATATGGCAACATCTTCTCTAAATATCTTTTAGTTTTATTATTCAATTCTACTTCATGCTTTTCTATAATAGTTTTTCCTTCTACTGTATCTTTCAACTTAAAATTATATTCAGTTAATATACGCAAATCCTCAATATTTTTTTGTTTAACAACCTCTTCTAGTTGATTATATTTAACAGCCATCAAAATAACTACATTAGGAAGAATTAAATACCTTCTTATATCCTCCAACATTTCTCTTCCTGAAGATATATTCATATCTATATCATCTATAGATATAATTAAATAATGCTTGTTTGTATATTCTAAAAATTTATTAATTAAATTATACATATGCTTTTTTAATGATGTTGCTGCTGATAAATCTACTAATGCTTCTAAATAATCCACGTTATCTTCTAAAACCCTATTTTTATCTTTTCTTAGCACCTTCAAATCCTTATAAACACTTTCAAAGGCTCTTACAATGTTTTGTTTTTTAAGTAATTCTGTGCTATCATTTTCCTTATTAAACTCCTTAAATTGATTAAATAGTTCTGCAATCACTATATCTATTATTGAATCTTTTTCTCTTAGAATAGATGGATCAATTACATCCATGATTTTAAACTTATAATCTTTATTCATATGTTCTTCACTGCATAATTCAGGAAATACTTCCTCATATAGACGTTTAAGTGATTCTAGACTATTTTTAAAACTTACCATAGCAGATGTCTTCCCTGACCCTCTTTCCCCTACGAAAGAAATAATATTATTTACTTCATCTTCAAAATAGCCGTTATTTGAACTCTTGTCCCTACATTGGTCCATTTGTTTTAGTAATGTTTTTAGTTGTTTTGCGGCTTTATAATAAACATCATAAAGAAATGATGTTTTAAACTCTCCTAATTTCTCAATTTTAATTTTAAATAACGTATCTCTATCTATTATTAAACATCTTTGTTTTTCTTCACTTTTAAGACTTACTTCGTCACTCATTCTATTCTCCTTATTATCGTCATTAATGTTTGTCCATATTTTTGCTACTTTTCTATGTTGATTATATTGTCACCATAAATAACTACTAAATTATTTGCTAGCAAATTTATATTAATTTCTCTTTCTAATAGTTTTTTATCTATATAGCAGTTTTTCAAAAATATAATAATATATTTAATATTAGTACTTTCAACTTTTTTATTAATTAGGTTTAAATATTTGCCCACAAAATTTTCCAATGATTTTTTTACTGACATACTTTCAAACAACTCAACATATAGGTCCAAACAATCATCTTTATCTCTGAAAATTTCATCAATACCAGTTATACTCAACTTAAAACTTTTCATTAAATTTTCTGCTAACTTTAAAAATTCTTTTTTCTCTGATATATCGCTACTGGATTCATTTATGTACCCTTTATATAAATCAAATAGTTGAACTATTACATCTTTTGTTACGTTATAATGGTACTTATTGCTAAAATCTATATTTTCTATTACTACCATTTTCTTATGCAAAATAGCTATATCTTCAATGTTTTTTTCTTTATTAATGAAAACATTACTACCCTCATCTATTGATACCATTACTTTTTCATCATACACATCAGTAAAATCACTTGAAAACTCACTAATTTTTAATTTAATTTCATTATTTATATCAATAATACTCATATTTTCACCGCTCTCTACAAATTTCACAATTAAAATACATCAATAAACTTCATTTAAAAAATATATTTACCTCTAACACTCTTACCTTTCACCAAATCACATTTCCATCTAACCCAACATTTTTCATCACCACTGAAGTCATCTCCTTGATATTAATCCATATCTTCTTTTCTAATGAGTTTTTCGCCCTCATAAAATTCAGCTACAAGATTAAAATTCTTAAGTTCTGCATCAATCCATATATCTTTAGGTATTTTCTCAATAACAATTAATTGAAAGTCCCCCTCATATACTTTATTAATATGATTAATGAAGTCATTTAGTAACTTCATTGCAATCGTTATTTTACCTTTATCAGTTGCCTTCTTACTATTATTATCGTAATACGGTCTACTCGGCTGATCTAACACTAAAAATGATGGTACATAAGGTACTCCTCTTTTTATTACTAATTCGTGAAGCCCTAAAAATAAGCATAAGTGGAGAAACATATAATTTGAACTACTTCCTACAACGTTTAGAACATTTACTGTATCTGGTTCTTGTAATTGCAATGATTTCTCTTTATAATTAAATACCGTTAAATAATCTCCGTATGTACCCATTGCCTCTTTTGAATTCACTAAATACATTTGAGTTATACTTTCAAGTAGTCTAATTGTTGCACTTTTCATAACGTCTCGATTTTCTAATTTGGAATCAAGTTCTGTTATATCTGATTCAATTTTTTTTATTTTTTCACTATAATTCTCTAATGTATCTTCTCGTTCATAAACACTCAACTTACCTTTTATTTCGCCCATAAAAAGAATTCGTTCATAATCACTATTAAATTCTTTCTTTTCCTCACTGTATTTTCTTATTTCAGAAGTAACCCCTTCCATTTGTTTCTCCAATTCCTTTATCTGTTTCTTAACATTAAAATCAATCGGATACTTTTCTTTTGATTTTAATGAAATCTGTTCAAGTTGACCCTTAAGACCAGTTAAAAACTCTCTTACTAAAGGGGATTCAATTACCTGATTATAATTTTCAACAATATATTCAATCGGTCTTAAGCTCTCTATATCTTCTGAAAGATTTTTCTTATAACTTACATACTCAGACTCAAATTCACTATATTTTTTTATTTTTTTTTGTAGATTTGATTTTATTTTAAAGAGCTTGTCCAGATCATCGCTATAATAGTTTTTACCTATATTGCTCTCATTTAAATCAATAGATTTTAGTTCATCATATGCTTTATTAAAATCATTCAAATTATTATTAATCAAATTATAGGACTTAGCAGTTTTAATTAAGCTCCATATCTCTTCTTCAAACTTATTCCCATCTTTTTCAATGGCAGATTGCTTACGATTATAGATTTTTAATTTCTTTTCTAATGATGCAATTTTTTCTTCTATAATTACTTCTTCAACTGTAGAAATACCAATAGCCAAATCAAAAATCCTAGTCAACGCTTCTCTATACTTTTCATCATTCTGTTTAACAAAAAAATCGCTGCTATCATTTATAGTATCTTCATCTTGATAATTGAACATCATAAAGTATCTAAGAGAAATTTTATCCCCTTGTTTGATTTTATTACCACCATATGGAATTACAACATTATCATCAATTGAAAATTCAGCGCTAATAAGTTTTTTAAGTTCTTGCTCTTGAATTGTCTTTATTGGTTTGTTAGGTACTTCTCCAGTTGAAGAGAAAAAATAATTCATAGATACCTTTCCAGTTGCATTTAGTTTACCCCTTGCTATTGTATAACCCCTGCCATTTATATTAAATTTAATTCCGTACCAACTAACATTTTCATTGATTTTCACTTGTGGTATTTTAGCTTTACTTGCAAAAAAACAGTAGTCAATAATTGATAGAATTGAAGATTTGCCCGTTTCACTATCTCCCGTAATTATATTGACCTTGTTGGTTTTAAATTCTAGACTTCTGATATTCCCATTGTTCATCCATAATAAAACCGATTCTATATAAAACTTCATATGATTACCTTCAATTGTAAATATAGTTTTTCAGTGCTCTCACTTAGTATCTGAGCCATTTTCTTTGAAATTCTTTGAATTTTATTAAGTCGTTCACTTTCAATAAAACTAATTTGCAAATCTATTGAACCAGTAAATATAATATCACCATTTTCATGTTTTATAAGCTTCATCTCATTAAGGATTACCAATGCATTAAGTGATACAGGCAATAGTTCAGTATAACTATTATTAAAGCCTGAAAATAAAGTTCCTTTCTTAACTATTAAATCTTCTAAACTCCTTATAGTTCCTTTGTTTAAAAAAGCTATTAGCTTTTCATTACTTAATAAAGGAAATATCAATAAAAATTTAGCATTACTCACCTTTTTCATATGCTTTAGTACTTCAATTATTGAAATTACAGCAATTGCTTCGTTGTTATAGATGTAATTATTCAAGATTATATTTCTCCTTCCAGACATATTTCCACCCAATTTTACCTTCATCTGATAATAAGTAAAATTGACCATTACTCAGATCTAATTCTAAAACGTCGTCACCACTTATTCTCAGATTAGTGTTCTTGCATCTTGCCACGCATTTTCTAGCGCACTTATACTCTATCTTCTTTATCCTATTCTCTTCTGCCTCATCAATTAATGCCTCCTTAGTATCATCATGGCATTCTTTATGAGTATTTTTCCAAAATAATCTGCAGTTTTCTTCAAATTTTCTTAATTCATCTACACCAATTAGATTTTCTTTTTTCCAGTCCCTAATATGGTTGGATATTTTTAGTTTATATCTAGTATATTCTACTATTTCATCAATATCTTGCTCACCGATATAACCAATATCAATCAACTCTTTTATAAATGGTTGCTTACTTAATTCTGATGGCATCAAAATTGGGTAAACTCTTCTAGGCAGTTTGTCAGTTCTTAAAAGCTCGAAAATTCTTGTGAACTTATTGTTTACTTCCTCATAATTCAAAATCAGTTTACCCTTTCCTTTTACTACGTCATACTTCCAGATGTTGAGCTCCCCCACTAATTTATTAAGAACATCATTTACACGATTCTTCCTTATAAACTTTGATTCTATCTGAACTTTAATTCTATCTATTAAATTGTCTTCATCAAGATTAAATTCGATTTGCTTTATTAATTTATCTATTAGATTACTTTTGAAAGAATATACTTTTGAATAATACCTTTTTAGTTCATTATTTTCTCCAGCTTTATCTCTTAATTCTTTCACATATTGCCGAAACTCACTTGTTTTAATCTTATTATTTTTCAGTTGCGTAGCTTTATTAATGAATGCATTTTCATTAATAGATTTATTAGAAACTAATATAAATTTAGTGCTATCGATGAATTTATTTTTTGCCTCTTCTGTATCTTTCTTTTCAACTTCAAGACACCAATTATATAATGTTTTCCATATAGCGTCATCTTTTTCGGTTAAGTTGACTGGCTTACCAGCTTTTGTTTCTTTCAACGTATGCTTTAATTGCATCCAAGTACTAGTGCCATCAGTTAACTCAATATGAATATCATCATTAACTTCATAACCAATTACTTCACCCCTTTTTAAGTTAAGTAGAAGTGAAATGAAATAAAAAAATTGATAGTCAAAACCAATTGATGTCTTGTCAGCTGAAGTACTTCGTATAGCAACATTAATACCACTCATTATTGTCCCCCTAACTATCTGAACTTCAATATCCTAAATCACTAATTTGACCTTACCCTTAACTTTATAAATCCACTTATCGCATCGCCATAGCAAACATAAAATTGCTATTTTTTTTAAGACTTCGCAAGTTATAACATTCAAATTTGTATCATTATTTTAACTTCTAAAATCTCATATTGTCTAATATCTTAGTTTCTTTCATTTTTTCGCCACATTTGACATTATTCTACTTTTAATTATAACATTTTTTACAAGTTGTTTCCATTAAAAAAATATATAGTAGGTATTGTGAGATTTATCTATCGCCTCTGGAAAACTAGCAATAAAAACTGTTCCAGTTTTTATAAGATTCCAAAACTGTCTGTTATTTGGCAAAAAAAGTAGCAAACAGTAATCCCCAACTTCGTTACCAATTTAGTAATAAAATCGTTTAATACGCCTAAAAACAGGAATTGTCCTATGTGATAAGAAGATAAAACAATCTCATTTAAAAGTTTTAAGTTTTATCACTATTTAAACCCCCACTACCTGCTCAATCATTAACCTAGCGGTATACATCATTTTTTTGTAGCTTTGAAATACATCATTCATACCTGCTTTACATTACCCTTTATATAAACTATATCCTAAAACAGACAAATAAATAAAATATATATAATGTTTATTAGAGTTAGATATTAAACATTAAGATCTTTATATATACAAAACCTAACAGTATATAACTAATAATTGCTAATAGACTTAAAATAACTTAAAATAAATTAGATGGTAAAAATATAATTATAAGGAAGTGTACGATGGGAGTATTTCCTAAAGATATCACTGATTGCATGAAAGAGAGTATATTATCTATATTTTGGGCTAAAAAGGATATTGTTGATTTTTTAAAGAATAACAGTTGTACAACAAGGGAATTGGCTAAACCTAATGAAATTAATGAGTTATCGAGAAATGCAATTATAGATTTAGTATTTAGTAATTTAAAAGTAAGGGCTGACAATGGAATAGGACAATTTAGAAGCATGTTAAAAAGTTTAATTGAATGGGATTATTATAATCCTTATTATTTTGATCAAATAAAAAAACTAGATAGAATTACAGCAAAAAATAATATAGCACACCTTAAACAATTACAAGAGATTAGAGACTTTAAGATTAAAGAAAAAAGAAAAGAAAAAGAAAAGCATGAAGAAATCAAGTCAAAAACAATTAATACAGTCGGAGAGATAAAACATAAATTTTTACTGTTATTTTCAAGAAAAGATGAAAATGGAGTATCTATAAACTTACAAAAGAGAGGTTACTTATTTGAAGAGTTTTTAAAAGAATTATGTTTGGCTGAGAGAATTCAAATGAGTGATCCATTTAAAGTAATTGGAGAGCAAATAGATGGTGTAATAAAGTATGATGGAGAAAATTATATAGTAGAAGCAAAGTGGACAGATAATTTAAGTGCATCAGATTCCTTATATCAATTTGCGTATAAAGTAGAGGGTAAAATGTATGGAAGAGGTCTGTTCATATCTGTGAATGGTTTTTCAAAAGATTCAGTAAATGCTTTAATTATGGGAAAAACTATAAAAACAATATTGATTGATGGAGGAGACATAATTAATGTAGTTGAAAGTAGATGTTCTTTAAAAAGTATGTTAGATATAAAAATCAAAGAGGCTCAAACAAGTGGAAGGATATATGTAGATGTAATGACAATGAGGGATAAATCAAAGATATAATCTTGTAACTTAGTATCCTGTAAGTAATTTTGTGCAAACAGATTAATAATTACTCTTTCTTAGCAATAATTGGGATAAGCTAATTATCTAATATTGCAAGGAGGAGTATTTTCATGTCAGATATTTCTAAGGAAATTTTAGGAGATTATATTAATGAGCAACAGTTTGTAAACCCAAATGAGGTTCTCGCGGTTATCAATCTTAGCCAATGCCTCGCAAAGACCCCTAGGGGGAACCCGAATGGTGTTGATATTATAGACTATGAACTTTATCGAGTTGCACATCTTACTAAAATAATTTGAGTTTTTAATATCCTTTGTTATTTTCTCATTACCATTGTAATTTAGAATTCACTACTATAATTCTATAGTAAGGCGGTCATTCCCCGCCAATAAATCCCAATGTTAAGCATAATATATCGAAAAGAAACCCCCACGGCCATCAACGATTGAACAGTTGATGCTGGTTTAGCATGTAACGTCCGTGACTTACTATTCATGTACAACCTACATAAATTTTCTTCTAAATTTTAAAAAAGCCTTTATAACAAACTTCTACTTTTGATTATAACCTAAGATTTTCGATTTTTTCTGCGCCCTCGGAGAACATTACAATAACTAGAAGTTATTGTTTGCTACAAATATTTTTTCAACTTATAATTTTTGTTACATAAGTCCTTAAATCTTTCGATTCACTAGAAACAAACCCAGCCACTTTTTCAAGATTAATAGGTTGCAATATAACGCTAGCTATATTACCACTTGATACAGGATCATTTATATCTATTTTTGCAGTAGTAGGGATATCTGAAAGTGTTGGATATAAAATTGTAGCAGTCCTATCTCCAATTCCGCTTACAGCATAAATTGCTAACTGATATAACATCTCCCGTGGCAAGCTTCTCTCCCACAATTCTCTGTATTTAGCATCCATTAGCTTTACTACCTTACCTTCCTTCATAAGAGCAAAGTCAGGTCTTGGAGTAGGTGATTTTCTACCACATGGGTTAAATCCTGAGTTATAAATGAACATATCATGTAAGCTAAACTGATCTTTTACGCTGTAGCCTTCACTACAGTTCTCTATTAATCTCCCTACCAATGTTTCAAAAAATGCATTCATATCAAAAAAGTATCCTGGTAGATCAATATAACTAGAACTGTCCTCTAATTGTATACCTTGGGATTCATACAAAATATTAATCACTTCAAGCACTGCAGCGTACCTTCCAGTCAATCTATTAATACTATTTCTTGCAAGCTTCAAACTTCCTCTTGTAAGCGTAATAGCACTAATATTTTCTTCTAAATTAGTGCAAAGCCTTTGGAGTTTAATTTTAAGGCCACTTTCTATCACTAGCTTTAAGCCAAGTTTTAAACCTGCAAGCAAAGTTTTATTCAATATATTATTTTCTTCTCTATTAAAGTATTTGCAAGGCAATGTATCTTTACTGATACTCCCACGCCTAAAAGCATGGGGTTCTTAGATACATTAACTTCTTTTATACTCTCATTTATAAAAATTCTATAAATTACAACATATAAAAACTAATTAATTTCTCCAAGACTTTCACTATCAATTATCATAATTGACAAATTAACGATAGTATAAAGGCTCATATCAAAACCTTTTATTTCTATATTCCCATACTACTTATTTTTTTGTTATCACTACTTAGCAATCTACTAATTTCTTTATCATGCAACTGCTTAAAATTATCAAATCCTTTGAAACATAAGTCTCTATCGATTTCTTTTAAATTGTTTTTAACATTCATAATTAAGAAACTTGAATATAAATCTCTCTGCAACTTAAACTGTCCAAAATCATTCCATCTTTCAGACAACTCTTTTTTATTATACTTTTCATCAAAATGATTATATTGACTTGCTTTAATTTTAGTTGTGTCAATTTTGTACAATTCCTTGGTACGCCATTTGAGTTTATTATCTAATATAGTTAAAAACATAGATGGTGCTTTATTTGCTAAGGACTTACCGAATCTTTTCTTTTTATTAAATTTACCTGTTTTATTCTTAGTTGTATTTTTTCTTCTCTTTTGAAGTCCTTTATAATTCATTGTCTCTACTAATATTGTATCACCTAAAGAGATAATATAATTAGCTAATTTCTCATGTGATCGCTTTCGAGTATCCGCTTGTTTTCTTTGTATTTCTCTTAATTCATTTTGAGTTTTAAGATAATTCTTGGATTTAGTCCATATCAATTTTTCTTTTCTACCATTAACCATAATTCCAAGTTTAATAGTTCCGTCATCATTATAATTATTAGGATTATTAAAACGTCTTTGTCTATCTAATTTTCTCATTAGTATCTTTTTTTCCTTCTCTATATTGTTAACTTCAGGGCATAATTCTAATAACCTAACTTCAGATTTACTACTAAATGCAATAGTTTGAGTTCCTATATCTATTCCAACATTTCCAATTCCTATACTATTTTTAATTTCACCAGTTTCTTTATTATATTTTATAGGTGGAATACCTTCTAGCACTAATGGAATATAGTATTTATATTTACCACGAATAAATTTTCTAACTATTCTACAATATTTTACTTTATTTAATAATGACATTTGTGCATAGTGGTCATTCTTATCTATAAATACGTCTATCTCAAGTCTATTCCAAACTAATTTATTATCTTTAAATCTAATCCCAGTTTTATTGGATTTCCCTTCAACACTATTCATATCCATATACTTCTTAAAGCAAACTCTATTTGCAGTATGAAACATTAGTTTTTGAAATGCTCCAAAACATCTTGTAGCTATTTTTTGAGCAGTAAAACTATCTATATTATCTTTAAAGTGTTTTTGAATAGGTTTTATAAAATTATGAAGCGAATACTCTGTCAAACCATATTTTTTATTCAATTCGTTAAATTGCTTGTTTCTATCTTTGCCCTTTGGTATTTTGATTATTTTTCTATATTTCCTAGATTCTTTCATATGGTTATATCTTTTATATAATTCCCCTAAACAACTATTATATATATTCCTACTTATTTCTAACCTTGTGTTTAAAATATTTTCTTGGTATTTTTCTGTATCTAGTTTTAATGTTAAAATATAATTTGACACTGTATTCACCTCTTTTTCTCAATATCTTATCTTTTGATTTTCTACATATTTCTTTATTGTTTCACTACATACGCTCCCAGCAGTTGATACAAAATAGCTTCGCGTCCATAAACTCGGCATTTTACTTAATTCTAAAAATTCCTCTCTTAAAACTTTACCTGTTCCACCTTTTATCTTTTGCATTATATCTGAAGGACCTAACATTGGAAGACAATTTAAAAACATATATGCATGGTCGATATCGCATTCTATGGCTATTATTTTAATCTTTAGCTCCTCACAAATAAATTTCACCATATGTTTAAATCTTTCTTCTACATTAGGTATTAAGAATATTTTTCTTCTATACCTGGGACAAAATACAAAATGATAATTAACTAAACTTACTGTGGTCTGTGTTCTTCTATATTTATTTTCCATGCTTTTAGTATGCCCTTTTGCATGTATATTATCAATATTTTATACACTGATAATAAAATCATCTTCATATATTCTGTTGCACTATTGTGCAAGTGCTATCCATCCCACACCTGAAGGAGTGGGCTTTCCGCACAAATATTGTAATATACTAAGAAAAATAAATCTCAATATGCTTATAAAATTTACAATTACTTGCTTTGGACCTGACCCCATAGAAGAAACTGGAAACAGTTTCTTCTTGCTATGTCCCCCGAAGTCGTGACATAAACTGGAAGTTTATGTTTGTTATCTCCTTTGTAAGTTTTCTTGTTTGTGAATAAAATTATGAAAATATGAACAAATAGTATTATAATAGAATTAAGAAAAATGAATATATAAGAGGATTATGATGTAACTATGATCCAACACTTTATTTGACTAGATTTTCAATGATAGGGAGAAGTGAGTGATTATGAGAAAAGAAGCAAGTTTAGAACAATGGAAATTGCTGTATGAAGTAGCAATTAAATTTAAAGCGTTAAAACCATGGAATAACCTATGGGATATAGACTTGACTCAAATAGTGCTGCCAGAATACGAGGAACCCTTTTTCAGCAGTGTAATGGGTAAGGCAGGAGAATGTATCGCTATCGGAACTTATGTAGGGGTTGATGCAATTAATGGTTTTTATTATATTATCGATAATCCAAAAATTTCACCAACGCAATATATTCGATACCAAAATAATTTAATGTGCTATTTTGGAGACCGTAATGAATTATCAAGCAAAGAGCTTAAGGTCATTAAGGATTTGGGTTTGAAATTTAGAGGTAAAAATGAATGGATTTATTTTAGAGCCTTTGAGACTGGATACGTCCCATATATTTTAGATGAGCACCAGGTAGTTCGGCTTACCTTTGTATTTCAGCAACTTTATATGGCATTAAAACATTTTGTTGAAGGTAAAATAAAAGTAGACTTTGAAAGTGGAAATATTCTAAAAAGGCAATATGACGATAAGTCAAAGTTATGGCTGACTTCTGAAGCTCCAAACATCATACCTCCAAGAGTTCGTAGGACTACTGTCATAAATGATGAATTACTATTAGCAAAACTAAATAAACTAAAGGATATAAATAATGAAATCGAACTTGACACATTATTTTTAAATGTTGTAATTAACGATAAAGAATTTGAAAAACCTTTCTTAGGTAAGCTATTAATTATTGCAGAGTGTAAGAGTGGTATGCTTATTGATCAGAGCATGCTGTCTCCTAAAGATGATGTTACAGAAAATGTTCTTGGCATTTTTATTAACTTTTTAATGCAAAATGGTAAACCGAAAACGGTTTATATAAGAGACGAATATATGAAAGATTGCTTGGTGGATTTGTGTGAGAAAATTGGAATTTTGTTGAAAGTAAAAGGAAAATTAAAAGCAATTGATACGTTTGAAAAAGCATACTTGGGTTAAAGGAGAGCGAAAAAATGGTAAATGATAAATTACAAGGCCACATTTTAGAGATTATAGATAATCAAATGAGAGATAACAATCCTGAGTGTACAAAGAAGATTTTCGAAAAATTAGTAGCCAGTGGATATACGAAAATCATTGCAAAGAAAATGATTGGAGCAATTTTAGTAGAGGAACTATACTATGTTATGAAAAATGAGGAGTTATTTAATGAAGAAAGGTATAGTAATAAATTATCTGAGTTGCCAGAATATAATGATAAAATAGTTCAGGTTAAAACAACAAATGAAAATAAGGTAAGTAGGAATTCGTTGTGTCCTTGTGGTAGTGGGAAGAAATATAAAAAGTGCTGTGGAAAATAAAAGGCTCCCAACTCAAGGTGGTGAGCAGTTCAAGTAATTTTTTAATCCTTTCCTAAAATAAATAAGAAAAAAAGGCTGTTTTCAAATGATTTTTCAATCATTTTAGAACAGCCCGTTTATAACATAAAATTACATATATTAAAAAATAACAATGGAATCTTTTTATAAAAGGATGTTGAACTTATAATGCATTATCATCTTCAATTAATTTCTGCATAACTCCACAATCAGGGCAAAAATTGATGCTAATATTCATTTCCGTTCCGCAATTAGAGCACTTCTTAATTTTTTTAATATTAATTATTTTTTCCATAATTTTTTTTATTTGTTCATCGTGTTCAAGAACAGATTCACATTTATGTTTGATTTCTACACTTAATTCTGCTTTGTTAATAAAGCTATTGTAAACTACCTTGCCTATGGCAATATAAATTATATCTTTCTTTTTTTCTTCATTTTTAATCTCACCATTCAACCCAGATACTCCTATTAATTCATTTGATTTTTGTACAACACTGGAAGCACTTTCACTTATTGATTTACTAATTTTCGAAAAGTTATTTCTAAAATTCATATAAAAATCCCCTCCATTCGTTAAAAGATTATAAAATTTATATTTATATATATCACCACTATAATTATACTCTCCAGGATTTACTTAATGTATAATACCCAGTGGACTGGCATAATTATCTGGTTTAATGAAGAGTTCAGGATGATTTAACCTGTGGTGTTTATCAAGTTCAGCATAGATTTCACATAAAATTTCGTAATCCATTATGACTGCTTCACTAATCTTTATATCCATGTAAATTCCTCCAGTAAATATAAAATATGTTATGGCGCATTGAAATACCATTGTGACTCACTTAATGAAAGTTATGAACACCTCGAAAGGTGTTCATTTAAGAAATACGTATTTTATGAAAACTTAGTGGCTCCTACTTGCTATTTCCTTTTTCCGTTCATTAATTTATCAATTTTATCCTGGTCAAAGCCTACAATAATCTTACCATTAATATCTATAACCGGAACACCTCTTTGCCCCGATTTTTTTATCATTTCCATAGCAGCTTCTCTGTTTTTTGATACATCAACATCTTCAAATGCAAAATTTTTAGATTTCAAATAATTCTTTGTAATAGTACACCATGGACATGTTGGTGTTGAATATACTTTTATTGACATAAAATTACCTCCTAGAAAATCAATTTTTAGTTAAGTATTCGATACCCCCTATAGGTATAGTATAGTATATGTAGTAAATCCTAAAAATGCAACAAGTATCTAAAGAATAATTATTATATTAACTTAATTAAATAATATATAAGATATTTTAGTAATTAATGAATATATTTTGTAAAGGAGGTGATTTTATGTATAATGGCTTAAAGGTTGGAGTGCTTGGTTTTAAGGATTATGCAATTTATGAGGCTTTAGAACTTAAGTCCTATACAGAGGATATTACTATATTCACTAATGGAAGAGAGCTTGAACTTGCGGATAGTTTCAAGAAATATGAGCAAAGCTTTAAAATAAACTATAAAGGTATAAAGAGACTAGAGGGCAATGATTTTCTTGAGAAAATTATTTTTAATGATGATAAAATTGAAGCCGTAGATGGAATTTTTATAGCCTATGAAAGTGCAGCAACTGTTGATTTTGCTAACAAATTAGGTTTAGTTACTAATGGAGAATCTATTTCTGTTGATGCATTCCAACAAACAAATGTTAAGGGAGTATTTGCCGCAGGAGATTGTACTAACCATCTTATGCAGATTAATAATGCTATGGAGCAAGGTGCTATTGCAGGCAAAAGTGTAATTGAATATGTAAGAAGTATAAGTAAAAAATAAAGCAAATTCGCTTTGCTCATAGACATCCCCGATTGTCGCGAACAAATTGTGAACACAATTTGTTTTGATTTATTAGATAGTGACAGTATTAATATAGCTGATGATGTCCCAACGGCGATGTTACTTTGTAGTATATTGTCAATCCCAAACATCCCTACTATGAAGAATGTCACAATATATATGTCTACAAACACAAAGCGTGAAGCTAGTATCAAACATAAACTTCTAGTTTATGTCACTGCCTCGGTATTGCCTTTGTACTTTAATTAACTTATCCTCATATTTATAGGTAACTTAAAATTTTCAGTCTCAACATTAAAACTAACAAAATACTCACCACATGGTACTCAATTCGCTTAATTGCGAATCTAAATTCCATAATAATCCATTTACAAAATAAGCATATCTACCTTATTATATTATTGTATAATAAAACATTTTAGAATTAAGGAGAGAAAAAAATGGACAAAGATATGTTTCATTCTTTAGAAGGAAAGTACACTTATTTTAAATCAGTAACTATTGATGACACTGACGCCATGCATGTATTCACATCCGATAAGGAAACTAAAAAGTATATTGGCTGGAAACTAATGAACACAATTGACGAGACTCGTGCTCATGTTGAAGAATTGATAAGACGTGAGGAAGCAGGTACTCATTTGTATGCTTCTATTGTTGTAAAATCAACTGAAACCGTTATAGGGACTGCAATGCTCTTCAATTTTGACAAAGAATCAAACCATGCTGAAATTGGCTATGTTCTTAATAAAGAATATTGGAATAAGGGCTATGGTTCTGAGTGTGTTGAATTAGTAAGTGGATTCGCTTTTGAATCACTTAAGCTTCACAAAATTCATGCTAGTGTTGTAAGTGCCAATTTTGGATCTGCTAGAATACTAGAGAAAAACGGATATGAATTAGAAGGAAGATTAAAAGACCACTTTTTCGTAGACGGCAATTATCATGACGATTTACTGTTTGGTAAATTTGAAGTAAAAGAATAACTTGAGTAGGAAAATTAAAAAACAAAAGATTATAAGAATATATATCTTACTAATCATATAATATTTAACACAAAATCAAAAAACAAAGAGTGGATTAAGGCCCAAAATTCGGTCTAATCCACTCTATTTTTATAAATTAATTTCATAATAATGATATGATTAATACGGTAATATTGTGATATTTTCTTAAATTGATGGCTATTACATTGAGGTGCTAACAGAAATTGGAAATTTATATTTTCTAAAAACTAAGCTAACCTAGTAAATTTAAAAGAGATTCATAGGATAAACCTACCTCATAAATAATTTGTCTCTGATGATCAGCAGTCATCATGAATTTAAAAAGCTTATCTGTACCTTCCATTTTCCTGAGAGCACTAGATGAATAATCATTTTTATCAAGAAACAGATATTTTTTCAAATCAAAGTTCTCAAATTTCTTCATAACATCATACAAATCTAGATTTACACTTTCCTTTAAATTTGTATATCGTATAATTCCCTTATCATCACTAATACTAACTTGATCAACATTAAGTTGATTTGCTATTTTGTTCAACAATATCCATTGTATTCTGAACCACATTTTCAGCTACTTTACCAGATTCCGAAGCGCCGGTTCTTATGGTTTCTAATGCATCATTAAGTTCAATAGAATTCGTAAGAATTTTCTTTAATCTTACTTTTAATTCAGATTCTTCTATCTTGTTTTTTTCATTATTGATAAGGTTATGTGATTTGTTATATAGATTTAATCCCCTTGAATCTTTTAATAATCTATCAAATATAACTAAACCTATTAATGTAAATAGAATATTTAATCCTGCATAAACAATAATTCCTGTTATACCCCTTTGACCTATACTAAAAGTAATAAAAAATGCTAATATTAATGCCACAATGTTGACTATAACTTTTCTCATTAATAACCCCCTGTATAATACGTCAATTCAGCTTACGAAAATTTCTCCTTACTCCGAAGAATTAAGCGATAACTATAAATGAGAGCTTGCTACTTTACATTTCTAATAATAATTCCATCGCACTTTTTTCTTTTTGAAACAAATCAATTAAAATTTTGGACGCTTGATTTATATAATCGATGTTTTTCATTTCTGCGGTCTTTTCAATCAAATCAGAAACCTTTGTCCACAAAAGTGCTATTTCGGCAAATATTCTGTATGCATCATTTAGTTTTTCTATTTTTAGTAAATCATAACTTTAATTTAAGAAATCACGGTATAAATTTCTGAAAGGAGCACCGGTAGTTCCACCTGTACTCTGGCAGACGACGACGAATGGAAGGCTGCACCCTCACATTCAATCCCTAGAATATACTTAGAACTTAACATGTGAAATACTGCTAAGTCTATCTTATAACCAGATACCTCTATTTGAGTATCAACAATTAAACAATATTCTTAACTAATCTAACAACTTCCATTGCCTCTTCAGCATTTATGATGGTCATAGCTACCTATCATCTCCTGCAACTACTACTTTTTTACCTCTATATACTGTTGGCACTGCAGATTCAATGAATATTTGAGAAGCTTCATCAAATATAATTACATCGAATAAGCCATTTGCTAAGGGTAATACCTCTGAAACTGACTCAGGTGATAATAACCAGCAGGGATACAACTCAAAGATACTATCAGAAAATCTTGATACAAACTCTCTAATATGAAGGAGCTGACTCTTCTTGGTACACTGTCTGTACTTTATTATTAATATTTTTTATTTTCATTAAGCTTTAAATTTATTTCATCTATAAACTTTTTTAACAAAGCTATTTGCTCTTGTAATTTATCTTTATGTTCTTCTAAAATATCTCTAGCTGATAATTTATTATTTTTATCAATTAAAGAAATTACATTTTTTTGTATTTCTTTCATAGGCATACCTATATTTCTTAGACATTTAACTAAATTAATTAATTCTATATCTTTATCTGAAAACACTCGTACATTGTTTTTATCACGATTAAATTCAGGAAGTACCCCTTCTTTTTCATAATATCTTATTTTAGATTGTGGTATCTTAGTAATTTCTGATATTTCTTTTATGTGATATGACATACAAATTCTCCTTACCTTAAGTTATTATATTCAATTTTAACCATTTCCATATTAAGATTAATTTAAAATAATTTTTTTTCAATTTATCTATTGTGTTAAAGTATACTTTAAGACTTATACTAAATTCAAGAAAAGAATATTTTAAAGGAAAATTATTATATTAAATATAAAATTAAAAAATAGGAGATGTTAGAAATGAAAAAAATATTAGTAGTTGTTACAAATGTATCAAAATATGAAAGTACTGAAAGAGCTACAGGTTTATGGCTTGGTGAAGCTGTTCACTTTGTACATGTTATGGAGGGAGCTGGTTATGAAATTGATTATGTTAGTTCAAAAGGTGGTTACACTCCAATAGATCCTCATAGTTTACAAAATGATGCTATGACTCCTATAGATTGGAATTACTACACTAATAATAAATTCATGAACAAACTTGTAAATACTTTATCAGTAGATCAAGTTAACCCAGGTGATTATGATGTAATTTACTTTACTGGCGGACATGGTGTTATCTGGGACTTCCCAAATGACTCTAAGATGCAAGAAGTTTCTAGAAAAATTTATGAAAATGGTGGTATAGTTTCAGCTGTTTGTCATGGTTTAGCTGGTTTATTAAATATCAAATTATCAGATGGTAAAAACTTAGTTGATGGAATTAAAGTTACAGGTTTCTCGAATAGTGAAGAAGTAGCTTTAGGACTTGATAAACTAGTTCCATTCTTAACTGAAACTGAACTTGTAAATAAAGGTGCAAACTACATTAAAGGTGCTGATTGGTCAGAATTTGCAGTATCAGATAACAGAATTGTTACGGGACAAAACCCTGCTTCAGGAGCTGCTGTAGCTAAAGAAGTTCTTAAAATTTTACAATAATAAAAAAATAAGACTGCCTTACAGGGTGCTATAAAAATGGCACTTTTAAAATCATATAATATAAGACCATGAATTTAGTGAAACCTACAATTCATGGTCTTACTAATCCACTTTTCTGTATCATTGTATTGGTAATAACTATAGTTTAATACTTCATTACTGGTAATTTTCGTATTAATAAAGGTAATGCCACCCTTCTCTAATATTTCTACCTTGTTTCCAAAAACATCTTTATCCGTTTTTTTAAACACATCAAAAATATATTTCTTTATTTCCTTTGTGTTATTAATTTTTACTTGTACTATATAACTCTCTGTTTTCGCCACTTTAAATGGTAGATTGTCAGCTATATTAAAATTTATTGTACTAAAGATATCTTCTAAGTAATTCTTTGCCTCATAAATAGCTATTGCAATAATTATAAGGATCTTTTTACTTAGCTTCATAAGAGAATACATAAAAGTTGTAGGAGCCATTAACATTGGGATATTGTTTTTTGATCTTCATCTAAAATCTTCTTCTTAGATATTAGCTTTTTGCACTTTTCACAAAAATAGCTTATTGATCCACAGCCTGATATTTTTTCTAATTTTGAATTACACTCTGGGCAGTAATATTCTTTTTCCACTTCATCACCTGCTTTTATAAATTTTAAAACTTATCAAAATCTTATAAGAAATTATTAATTTTTTCGTTGCTTTCAAATTTCATAATCCTATTTAAATTCCCCATTCTTAAGTTTACTATATGAAAAAGGAAAAATTCTAATAAAATAGAACTTTTCCTTTAATGATACTTTAAATATTAAAAATTTTCTATAAAGTAAAAAATACTAGATAATCTAGTATTAACAATTTTTTATTCTGAGGTATATTCCTGCAACGTTATCATATTTTTAATTAAAGTTTATACTATTACTATATCAAAAAAACTCTGACTTGTCAAGATAAACTTAGCATTTTTGTGAAATAATGAGATTGTTTAAAATCTATGGGTTTTAGAGTTTGATACTTTCTTTCAGTGATTTTACATTATCAGTCTAAAGTAATAAAATTAAATCATCTTCTTAGAAGTTGCAATGTTAACAACTTACAGATAAAAATCCCACAAAACTTTAGGAGGTGAGGCTCCCATGCCTGCATGTAATCATATTAATTATAATGAAGAGCTTGAAAAACTAGACTATACTAAGAATTATTTAAGGAACTATAACGAGAAAATATCGGGCCATAAACTAAAAATTGATAAAGAAGTTGATTACGGTAAAAGTCATTATAACTCAGATAACGCAGAACAGTTTAATGAATTAATAATAAACACAGTGCTTCAAGATAGTATGAGTAAAAAGCTCAAAGATGTTACAAAAGGTCTTTCTAAGCCTTATTTTGCAAGGGTAGACTTTAATGAAGAAAATAGCAATAAACAAGGAAAATACTATATAGGGAAGATGTCCCTTATGCGAGAAGAAGATCACGAGCTTATAATATTAGATTGGAGATCGCCACTTGCTTCCTTATATTATGAAGGCAGGCTTGGGAATGCCTCATATACTTGTCCTGATGGTGAAATAAAAGGAGATATAAAATTAAAAAGACAGTACACCATAGAAAAAGGTGAGCTTAAAGAAATATTTGATGTAGATATAACAACAAATGATGATTTCCTTCAAGCAGCCCTGGGCTCAAATAAAGATAACAGATTGAAAGACATAGTATCCACAATACAAGCAGAGCAAAACAGAGTGATAAGAGCTGATATGTGGAACCCCCTTATAGTACAAGGTGCAGCTGGAGGAGGAAAAACCACTATCGCACTACACAGAATAGCCTATCTAATGTATAATCACGAAAAAACTATAAGTCCCAAGGATTTCATGATAATAGCTCCAAGCAGATTCTTTCTAAGCTACATTTCCGATGTTTTACCAGAGCTTGGAGTTGAAAATGTTACTCAAACTACCTTTGAAGATTTAGCCTTTGAAGTAATAGGTAAAAACCTAAAGTTAAATGAGCCTCATGAAAAACTCTCAACAATCATAGAAAGCTATTCATCAAAGGACTCAAAACACTCTAATAATTTAATCAAATCCTCCACCCTTAAATCCTCCTTAGAGTTTAAAGATATGCTTGAAAAATATGTAACCCTTTTAGAAAAGAGCTTTATACCTAAAATAGATTTTAAAATTCATGACTTCATACTGTTTTCTTATGAGGAGCTTAACAGACAATTTTTATATGAGTATAGTAATTTACCATTTATGAAGCGTATCAATGAGATAAAGAAAAGTTTAGTAAATAAAGTTAAATATGAAAAAAATAAAATACTGGATCATGTTGAAAATCAATATGACAGAAAAATAAATACTGTGCGAGGGCAAATGCCTGATTGTCCTGAAAGGCGCGAAAAAATAATAGTTCTTGCGGATGAACGTGATAATTTACTTTTGGATATAAAAAAAGGTCTTAAAACCTTGATAAGAAATTACATCTCTAAAATAACCACAACTTCCGTACTAGACTACTATACTGATTTCTTAAGTTCTTTAGAAAAGTTTACTGATAATACTTCCGTAAGTGAAACTATGAAATATTTAAAAGATTACTCTCTAAATAACCTTTTAGATAAAACTGTAGAAATGGAGGATTTATCCCCCCTAATGTACCTTAAGCTTTCCATTTTCGGACTTGAGGATAAGATTTCTTTAAAACATGTAGTTATAGATGAAGCCCAAGATTTTAGCCTATTTCAGCTTTTCATGCTTAAAAAAATATTAAACAGCGGCTCTTTCACAATCCTCGGCGACTTATGTCAAGGAATATACAGTTACCGTGGAATAAATGACTGGAATGATATATCAAAACATATATTTGCGCAGAATTCTTCAACTCATCTTTCCTTAGAACAAAGTTACAGAACTACTGTAGAAATAATGAATGCAGCAAGTTCAGTTATTGGAAGTCTTAATGACCCTCGTCTTCCAAAAGCTAAACCTGTTATACGTCATGGCGATGAAGTAGTAGTTTATGAAAAAAATTCTTTAAAAGAAATTTCTGCGGATATAGAAAATAGAATTATTGAAATGAAGAAACAAAACTATAAATCAATGGCTGTAATTTGTAAAACACTAAAGGAATGTATTGAACTAAGAAAATTATTAAAAAAAGACAAAAATATATCAGTAATAACCGGTAAAGAAAAAGATTATTCTGGGGGAGTAGTTATTATTCCTTCTTATCTAGTAAAAGGACTTGAATTTGACATAGTAATAGTGGCCAATGCTTCAAAGGAAAATTATACCCAAAGGGATTTGGACGTAAAACTTCTATATGTAGCTATGACAAGACCACTTCACAAGCTTTACATTTATTCTGTGGGTGAGAAATCAAAACTGCTATCTTTTTGACAAACTAGGGTGACTGTCACTACCCGAAATTTGTCAGAAAACAGAGGTAGCTTGTCCAGTTTAATTTGTAAATTTTTGTAATTGCTACTATACTTTCTTTTGGCTATGATATAAGGTTTCTAAATTGTTCTAGAAATTTATTTTCAACTATTTGTACACCAGTACCAGCAGGAACAAGTAGTATCTTATATCTTTCTTTAAAATCACATGCATGACACACTGAACATTCTTATTTGTATTAGAGCAACTTAGCCGCTCCCCTAAAATTGTTAATATCATTAAAGCAGCAAAGAAACGTGAAAATATGATGGATGAACTGTATAAGAAGATTGTGCAATAAATTAATCTTATATTTTTATAAACCTAATAAATTTATTTCCTTGAAAAGCTAATTCTCCAACATCGCCTATATGATGCTTCTTATACTCTTTATGCTGAATTATATGTATATACCTCATAAGTTAGTTGCTTAATAATCCATGGTATTGCCAAAACAATTAGTATGAAAAAAAGCAATGGAATACCAACTAAAACGAACATAATATATATCATAGTAAGATTTTCATTATAATTCATATTGTAGCTCCTTCTCATAATATTTGTCTTAATAGTAATTCATACTTTAACAGAAACACGCCGAATTGTTTTTATCGACGTGTTATTTCCAATAAGGTTCACTTTCTCTAGTATAAGTGTGACCATAAAAAACAGGGTTGGTATAAAGTTAAACTTTATACCAACCCGCTCATATCTTCAGTTATAGGGAACATGCTTAATACAATTGAACATACATACAAGGAAAAATGAACTATTCTTTAGTTTCTATATTATGTTCCTTCTCCAATGCTTTTAGGTCTGATAAAAATTTATCCGACAAGTCACCCACTGACGTTAGCTTTGCAGTTGCAGATGTCATTAAATCAGTGTTTTTGTCTTGAAATGATTTTAGGTACATAGCATATGCTTCGCCTTGCACATTTAGTAATTCTATATACTGATTGTGTATTTTTAGCACTTCTGGTGTTGTAGGAACTATTGCTTTTGCTTTTGAAATCAGTTGATCAGATGCTGGAATAATGTTAGCTTTTACCTTAGTCATAAACGTTTGATCATTATCAAAAGGAACAGCTGCAAAATCTTGAGTCAGTTTACCGTTCAGCGATGTTAAAGTTGGTAATTGATTATTTGCATAATTCAATAAGTCCGTTTGAATTGGATCTTTCTTGCCACAAGCCGATAGTAAGAAAGTAAATGTAATTAACGCTAAAATTACTAGTATAATTTTTTTCATTGTAATGAACCCCCCCTTATTTTTACCAAAATATGTATACAAAATATCTACATAGATTTTTTTGTTAAATTGATCCATAATACTCTCTTAAGTCAAGATAACTTTTCAAATCTCATGAAAACTATACCATTTTCAGCATGACTTTTCAAGAAAAATTATCCATATTTTTTAAAATCATAAATATATGGATACCCTACCAGCAGTTTGATTATCGTTTACCGTGCAGTTCTGATGATTTCACCTGCGAAAAACACATATTTGAGCCTGACTGTCAGAATCCACAGTCTGTAGCAAATTCGCTTTGCTCATAAAATCCGCCGGCAGGCTGAGCAATAAATATTATTCGTTACTATTACTTATTAAATTTATACGGTTGTTTATTTTATGTCTTTGTTTTTCTTATATAACCTAAGAGGCAAGCCTTTATTTATTAGACTTGCCTCTTTTTTAGTTAGGATAACTTTAGAGTGCATAAATTGTACTATTACGTTTTTTATTACTTAGTGGTTTAGTTTCTCACTTTGAAAACTAGTAACTTGCCTATCTACACCTGTTGCGACGGTTACGTCTATTACAACCGTTAAAATCGTCATTATTATTGTTAAGGCAAAAGCTATCATTAGAACAACCAGGACACCAATCATTATTAGGGTTAATATTATTACCCCCAGTATTAAATCTATCATCACAGCTATTATCATTAATTTCATTAAGCAATTCTTCTAATCTTTCAATCAATTCCTCAGAAATCTCATTAGATCTTCTTCTAGACATATAAAACACCTCCTATATTCTTGTTACAATATATTATGAAGGCTTGTCTCAATATGTGCAGCATATGAATTTTTGAATTAATATTTAAATTTATTTAGTGTATGACAATTATTTTTTTAAAACATTTAGCTTCCAATTTGTATCAAGCTCAGCAATACCTACATCACTCTTGTAGTCTGATATCCCCTGCTTATCAAGCTCTTTCAAAAGCCAATCTTTAGTTCTTTGTATATGCTTAAGATTACTATATAAAATAGCCCCATCCATTATTAGTGGTATAGTAATTCCTTGTGTGTTTAATTTTATATTTATATCCTTTAATGTAACTGGTTTATTTTCAGCTTTAGGGAAAACAGAAATATTCCCCTCAGATTCCATTATAACTGTATCTAAATCAGATATTTTATCGTATCCCTGCTGCCTTATCATTCCCTCTAGCTGATTTAAACTTAGACCTAAATTTTTCAATGCATTCATGTCAAGTTTTCCCTTATTAATAATAATAGTTGGAGTATGTTCTAATATAGATGTAAATTTATTTTTCAGTGCCAATCGTGAACTTATAAACATTAAGACTATTAATAATCCAGCACCATAAACTGACTTCACCGCAACTTTGTCAACAATAGGTTCAGCGGCAACATTTGCCAGTATCATAAGCCCTGCTAACTCGTAGGCTGTCATTTGTGCCATAGCTTTTTTAGTTAAAGCCCTAGTACAAAGATAGGTAAAATAAAAAACTATAATAACTCTTATACTAAAAGCAATAAAATTATTCATGTTTTCCTCCAAAAAATTTATACTTAATCTGGATATACGCTACATCAAGGTCCAGAAAACGCCTTCATAACAAATTCAAGAGAAGACTTCAGTCCTCCAATATATTCAAAAGCTGCATTTTGCTCATGTTGTATTGAAATATCTAGCTGTCCTATTGCAAACTCAAAAGTTGTTAAAATTTCTGTTGCATTATTTGCTTGAATTAATATCCTATTTTCATTGTAAATTCTTTTTAAATGCTTCATTGATATTTTTGCCTGTTTCCAATCTTTTATTTCTACACTTTTTTCAATTTGATTTAATTCCATCTTAAATTCATTTTCAGGCAAAAAAGCATTAAATACAATCCACATGAAAGCAAAGGATATTACCCATGTTGTTGCAATGGTAAGTCTCATGTCACTCTTATCTTTTATAATAGTCACCTCCATCTAATCATTTTTATTATCTACATAAAGTATGACTTTTACACTAGTAAAAAATAAATTTGTTTTTCTCTTCTGCTATTTCAAGATTAACTTGCCAACCTTATTATGAACTCCTGATAAAATTCCTTAATTAAGGAGGATTTTACAGTACAATTCTAGAAGTATCTTAGTGTTAAATTAACCGGTTATGATTGGTAACCCTTTATCCTAACTGATTAACTTAAACTATTTTATCTCAATAAGGAGGATTTTATGAAACTTAATTTAAAAACTGTATTAATGGGGTTATCCTTAGCTATTTGTCTTATAGCATGGCCTTCAACTAAGGCTTTTGCAGATGGGCCTCCATATTTAGAAATGGAACCTAATAATTCTATTTCTGCTGCAAATCAAATAGTTCTGTATGACGCAGTAAATGCAGCCTTACCAAAGGGAGATATAGATTATTATAAAATATATATTCCTACATCTGATATGTATGAACTTTGGTTTAATTCACCTGGTGGTAACAAAACCATAAATATATCTCTTTCTGATACAAATAATAATACTATTTTTACAGGCACTCCAGACGAAAATAATTTAGTACAAACTTCTTTAAAATTAGGTGGATTATATAATTTAGAAATTAGAGATGATAGTAATGTAGATAATCAAAATGGGTATTCTTTTGAATTTTATCCAAATGATTGGCAAACAAATAATATATATAGATTTGCAGGAATAGACAGATACGAAACTTCTTTTAATATATTCAAGAATAATTGGACAACTTGTTCTACTGCCGTCATTACCACAGGAGATGAATTCCCAGATGCATTAAGCGCAGCACCACTGGCAAAAAAATATAATGCACCAATAATTTTAACAAAACAGGATTCATTAAGTTCCAATGTAGAAAATCAGCTTGAGAAATCTGGTGTTAAAAATGTTTTTATAATTGGAGGAGTAGGTGCTATCTCAAATGAAATTGAAACCAAACTAAGTTCCATGGGAATAACATGTACAAGATTAGCAGGAGAGGATAGGTATAGTACAAATCTAGCTATATTAAAACAATTAAATCCAAAAGGAGAAATTGCAGTAGCAACAGGAGAGAATTTTCCTGATGCGCTTTCAATAGCTCCAATAGCTGCTAGTTCTGAAATGCCTATATTATTAGTTAATACAGATAGTATTTCTGATGCAGCAACTAATTATATAAAAGAAAACAAAATAATAAATTCATATATAATAGGAGGTACAGGCGTAGTAAGTAAAAACTGTGAAGATATTCTTTCAAAACTTACTGTAGTTAAGAGACTATCCGGAGTAGATAGATATGAAACTAATATTGCTGTTTTGAATCATTTTCAAGATACACTTAAATTAAGTGAATTATATTTCGCTACAGGCAAGAATTACCCAGATGCATTATCAGGTTCAGTCTTAGCCGCAGCGGGAAATCATCCTGTGGTTTTGATTGATAAAGCTGCAGGTATTTCCACAACTAAATATGCATTAAAATGTAGCCCAATAGGAATATGTGTATTTGGGGGAGAGGGTGTTGTTCCAAGTAGTGTAATTGATGACATATATAAATAAATAAAAGCAAATTTGCTTCACTCATTAAAAACCCCGGGATGAATTTTACAAGTGTTGTTGGGTCTTTTTTATGGAATATTAATTCTTTATTTAATATTCCATTCTACAGTACTTGCAACTCAGCAAGAGATTTATTCTTGTACATGGGATATATAAAGGAGATGAATTTTAGTGATGATTGATACTCAGTGTAAATCACATTACTAAAGATAATTTATGAATAATCAAACATCAATCATAGAACCAAATGAATATACCTTGTTGGACATAACATTTCTTTTGACTATCGTTTTTTAAATCATAATAGTGAACTGTATTTGGGTAAATCTATGGAAAATGTACAAGTTGATACAGTTCATTTAGCCAAAAATTTGATCAGCGATATTCCAAATTTTAAACTTGGTACATTAATTAATTATTTTAAAATAGCTAATGTAGGACAACACAGAGCCATTAATGATGTACAAATGACTTACGAACTTATAAAGTGTCTATCTCATCTTCACAAGAACTATCGTGAAGAATATTCATTGCAAATTCAAAAAAGCATCGAGCTTGGAAAACAGTTTCAAAATAAAAAGATATCAACTCTTATTGTGCCTCAATTAAAGATAGGAAAAGCTCTAAGGAAAAAAAAGCTGAGGATATGATTTTAAATGGTTTAGCTATACTGAATAGTCCCATATAATTAGTATAATTTCTAAAATATACTTAAATCCAGTTCCCTAGACAATTCTTCTAACACCTTTATGCCACCAATACTATTTCCTTTTTCATCTAAAGCCGGTCCAATAACACAAATACCCATTCTTCTAGGTACCGCCGCCATTATGCCTCCACCTACACCACTTTTTGCAGGAATTCCTATATGTACTGCAAAATTACCTGAAGCATGATACATACCACAAGTAACCATTATTGTTTTAATTATTCTAGTAGCTTCACGAGAAATAACTCTCTCATTACTAGAAATTATTATTCCAGCATTAGCAATCATGGCTCCTATTCTTGCTACATCTCTACAATTAACTTCCATAGAGCACTGTCTAAAGTATACATCTAAAATATCTTCCACGTCACCTTCAATAACACCTGTACTCTTCATAAAATAAGCTAATGATCTATTTCTGTCCCCTGTAGCTTTTTCACAGGCATAAACACTTTCACTAATATTAATATTAGGATTACTGGTGATTTTCCTTGTAAATTTTAATATTCTATTGAACTTTTCCTTCGCAGTATCTCCCGAAATTAATGAAACCACTGCAATAGCTCCAGCATTTATCATTGGATTTAATGGTTTTTGATTATTAATATTTTCTAAATTTATTATGGAATTAAAAGGTGTTTCAGTAGGCTCCATTCCTATTTTAGAAAAAACATAATCAACTCCATTATCAATTATAGCTATCATAAGTGCCACAACCTTTGATATGCTTTGTATTGTAAATTTTGTCTCATAGTCCCCTGCAAGAAACTCTTCTCCATTTAGGGTAGTTACACATATACCTAACGCCTCTCCATCAGCTTTAGCAAGTTCTGGTATATACGATGCCACCTTCCCTTCCTTTGTCCAATGTCTATTTTTATCAATAATAGTATCTAATATGCTCTCCATGTTTTCCTCCTAACTATATATAATCCTCCATCCATACCTATCAAAGGAACTATAAGGTATAACGTCAGCCATCATATTCCATTTAAAGCTCCAAATACTGATCTAGTTTATCTTTGATGGCACTACAATTGAACAACAAGATTGTACTACAATCTTGTTGTTCAATTGTAGTATAATTTATTTTTTATACTTTGTAAACTGAAAAATTATATATTTTCAAATATTCTAAAAAAGATATAATAATTCATATACTTATTAATCCATTCAACTCTCAAAAACACTTGAAGAAACTGGCTACAAAATGTAATATGTATATGTAGACACTATAAAATATAGTTTTAAAACAATATTTATAGGTATATCACTGTGCCTAGGTTTGACATTTATTAAGGAGGAACCTTATTTTGAAAATCAAAGTTAAGAAACCTATAGAACAAATAATTTATGAAGCTCTAAAAAATGCAATCTTGCAGAGAGTGCTAGCACCTGGAACTCAATTGGTGGAAAATACAATTTCTGAAAAGTTTAACGCTAGTAGGACCCCTATCCGAAATGCTTTAAAGCGACTTGCATCTGAAGGACTAATTGATATAATACCCAATAAGGGTTCATTTGTAATTCATCCATCTTTAGCAGATATTATTAAGGCTTATGAGATTCGTGCAGAACTTGAATGTATTGCTTTAAAGTTTAGTGTAAATAAAGTGACTGAAGCTGATATTGTAGAGTTAAGGAATTTAGTTGACAAAGAATTAGTATCAGTAAAAAATAAGGACGTTAATAGCCAGATATCTCTAAACAAAGAGTTTCATATGTTTTTATCAAAAAAAGGTGATAATAAATATTTACAACAGTTTGTGGAAGAAATTATTGATAGAATAGATATGTACCTACAAATATTCAATACTGTTCATAGTGCTAATTTAGATGAAATCAGTAGAATTAAAGACCATAATGAACTTATTGATCTCCTAGTAGAAAAAGATATGAATAAATTAGAATTATTGCTAAGGAAACATTTAAATGAAAGTCTAAGGGATTTAGATATTAATAAAACTCAATATAAATCATTGGATGAGTTGTTTTAACTGTATCTAAATCAGATATTTTATCGTACCCCGGCGGATATAACATCTGGATTAACAGGAAAGACAGTAGATCAAGTTACCCAGGAGAAAGCTTCTGGAAAAACAGATGTAACAATAACAGCTGCGCAGAAAACTGTAATAGACACAGCTTTAGGTGGTAATTCTAAAGCTGCAGACAAAAGAAAATCCAAAGAATAAAAAGACTTTTAGGTGTGCAGTAATCTATATTAATAAGCTTCGGGAGAAGAATGTTGATATGGATTTTATGGTGGATGATAGTGTGATGGAGTGAAGAATGTATATCTTATTGTATTTATAGATGTTTTAAGAGATGATTACAAGTCATCTCTTAAAATACAGTGTTATATGAAGCTCTGAAATCAATCCAAAGCTTCATTTAATGGTTGCAAGCAAGCTCATCCAAGACTTTCAAAAATCATATTTTAAAAACACTAATAATTCTTGTAGTTATATACAAATGTATCCACTTCATTCATATATTTTTGTTTCTCTTCCTCACTTATCCAAGCGATATCAAATGAATTTTTTGCAAGGAGAATAACGTCATCCATAGTGAGTTCATAAGCTGTAGATAATGCGAACATATCATCTGAAATATAGCTTTGAAAATATGCAGGATCATCTGAATTGACAGTAACCTTTGCACCTTTTCTAAGTAAATCTTTAATTTCTTTACCCTTCATATCTGAGGTTACAAATCCATTAGATACAGGACAACAAGTTAATCCTATTTTATTATTAATGATATACTCTACTAAAGTTGAATCTTCAACAATATTTGTTCCATGGTCAATCCGCTCTACACCAATAACCTGTAGAGCATCGCGAATATGCTCGATAGAATCGAATTGATCAATATCACAGTGCATTGTAGTGTAGAATCCATCTTTTTTTGCCAAGTTAAATACATTTTCAAATTTTAAAGGTGGATTATTGCGTTCATCTGAGTCTAATCCTATACCAAGTATCCGGTCTTTATAAGGAATCATCATTTCATAATGTTCTAGTGCGGATTGCTCACTCATATCACGCAGAAAACACATAATAAGTTTTGATTGTATGCCTAATGCTTTTGCATCTTGAGTTGCTTTATAATAACCCTCTATAATTTCTTCAAATGCAACACCTCTGATGCTATGTGCTTGTGGATCAAAAAACAGTTCAGCGTATAAAACATTATGCTGTCTTGCTTTTTTTAAATAGGCCATAGCAAGATTATAAAAGTCATCTCTTGTTTGAAGTACATTCATTGCAGGATAATAAACTGATAAAAATGAAGTTAAATCATTAAATTGATAGCTTCTTTTTACTTCTTCTATAGTAGATTGGCCAATATTAATACCATTTTTTATAGAAAGTTCTAACTTTAAATCAGGTTCTAATGTCCCTTCTAAATGCAAATGAAGCTCTGCTTTTGGAATACCATAAATAAACTCTTTGCTTACATTCATTTCACTTTCCTCCTTACAATATTCAAATGAACCCTTGGGGAACATCTGTAATGTTAAATACAAAAAATATTTCACTTATCAATCAACTGTTTTAATGGATTTATATAACATTATTATACATGAGTTGGAAATCTAATCAATAGCAACACAGCTTGTATTAGTGATATTCCCCTCAGGTTCCATTATAACTGTATCTAAATCAGATATTTTATCGTATCCCTGCTAACTCGTAGGCTGTCATTTGTGCCATAGCTTTTTTAGTTAAAGCCCTAGTACAAAGATAGGTAAAATAAAAAACTATAATAACTCTTATACTAAAATCAAAATGGTCTATCTATCAAAATTCTTATTGTAATTCTAATTATTTATAGCAATAATCATTAACTTAGAAGAATTATCACCAGCAAGTGTCCTATCATTAATCCAAATCTCACCATTACCAACCATTATTCCTTGATAATTTGCAAATAGATCCTTGGTACGTGCCTTACTAATTGCTTGCTTGTAATCCACAGTAAAAATTTTGTCATAATTCTTAATTAAATCATCTTTATTTTGAATTTTGATAAGCTTATTATTAATTTTTACATTAATTGGATATCTTATTTGTTCAGATAACTGTTCCTTTTTATTATTTACTATATAACTTTGAATTTTACTAACGAAATTTTCTACATCTTGGTCACTTTTATTATTAACAACTTGAGCATATTTTTTTCCATATTCAGCTCCAGGAAGACCACCTTCAAGTTTTAATACAAATGGATAACTAATTTTATTATCTGCACTTATCCATGTTCCCTCAACCTTACCAACAATATCACTCATTGTTCCTTTAAATATACCTGTATTTTTGCCAGTTTCATCATATTCATATAGTATAATATTTTTTTCTCCTGCTCTTCCTTTTAAATTCATTACATTTCTTTGGTTCTCATAATAATATGTTCCAACTATATCTTTTTCTAATGGATAAATACTCATTGTAATTGGAATATTATTATTTATTGTGCCATTATAAAAATAATATCCCTTTTCAAACTGGCTTTTCGTAGTATCTATACTTTCAAGTAGGTTAGAATTTGTATCTTTAATTTTGGCAGATGTATCTTCTGACTGAGATTGTTGATTAGCATTTAATGAGGTGTTTTCATTGGTGGTACCATTAATATTAGGTTTACCCATATTCTCAATACCCTTCTTTGTGCTTGAACAGGAAGTTAATATTATGATTACTGCAATTGTAATGATAATTTCTATTATTTTTTTCACTTATAATCCTCCAATCTAATATTGTATTTTAGAAATATATCGCTTAATAACCTTAATATGACATGTCTTGAATCATGCTTTTTATAAAACTCAAAAATATTTACCAAGTTTTGTTTCTAAATAACTCTTATCAGCAGGAATAAACCCATAAATTATTTCTTCTTTAGACCATTGTTTATTTCACAATATTAGAAAATTTCTATATAATCATTATACATTTATTTCCTCTAAGATATCAATAAAAATCAATATAATAGAAACCCACATCAACAAATGATATGGGTACCTTGTGATGACATATAAGAAAAGTATGCAACTTTAAATATTAATTATAGTCCATTTGCATAATAATCTTTGTCCCATAATATTTTAAGGATACAACTTACTGATTGTTTATTTGCCATTGAATTTTGGAAATAGACATTTCATATAAATTCCAATAACCTGTTACTGCTTTTCTTGCATTCTCTATAAATTTTTCTTTCACAAATCCAGCATTTTCATAACATTTAATTGCACTGTGATTAAAATCAAATACTCTAAGTGTTATCTTTTCAAATTTTAAATCTTCAAATCCAATTTTTAATACTTCTTTTAATACATATGTTCCTATCCCCTTATCTCTAAAATTTTCTTCTCCAATTAAAAATCTACATACCCAAGCACATTTATTATTTGATTGATTTTTGCATAGTTCTACAGTCCCAATAATTTCATTTGTATCGATTAATTGTATTTTATAAAGAAATATATTAGAATTATCATTTTTAACATAATTAAAAAAGTAATCTTCAACTTGCTTAAAGGTTAAAGGATAATTATAGATAGGTCCAGCCCATTGTAATAAATAATCAGCAGATTTATTAGTGTTCCATTCCACAATTCTTTTTAAATCTTGTTTTTCTAAATATTCAAGTTTTATCATTTTGAAATACCTCCAATAACGTATAATTTAAGTATAAATTATTACGCTACGTAAGGCGCAAGTCTAATTTATAATATATCTATATATTAGGTTCATAGTATTCCATAAAGAAATGGCAAGATAAATGGAACAGCAAATGTAAGTATTACACCAGTAATCAAAGCTACAAGTGCTAACTCTGCACCAACAAACTTAGTTACTGGAACTAACATAGTATCCATATTTCCTGCTGCACCACCTGCGATTGGACTTCCTTTACTGATTTTAATTAACAACGGCAAAAGAAGTACGGTAAAAAATTCTCTCATTACGTTTACTACAAAACCATATGTACCAGCTTCTATTCCATACCCTTGTGTCATGTATGCGCCTGTAATGCTATAATAGCTCATTCCACTAGCAGAAATTACAGAGATATGTATGGGAACATGTAATACTAATCCTGCTAATAAACCGCCTAATATGCTTCCAACAAATATTGCAATTGAAATATATACAACTCTGAATCCTAATATCTTTATATAACCAAATACTTTACGATTAGTTCCGAGACTAATGCCAACACCAATATAAAGAAAAATAAGTGACCCCATTAAAGTATAACTTAATAGGCCAACCAGTTTATCCGACAACAAGAAATATCCTACAATAACTCCTGCAACAATACTAATAGGCATTATCCAAACTAAAGGCGATGTCTTTTTCTCCTTTTCTTTATAAATATCAACTTCTTTGTTTACATTAAGGTTTTTTTCATAAAGTTTTTCTCTAAGTGTATCAAGCGGCAAAATTGTTTTCTCTACAAGTAATACTAATGCTACGCTAAAGGCTATAGCGCTTATAGCGATGACTGCACAATTAATACCGATTGTCCCTAAATTAAGCATTACAGAATCATTTATTCCAATATTCATACCTATTGTAAGCATTAAAACAATCAACGCAATGTTAATTATCCAGTCCACAAGTTTTAATACGTTACCAGGCAATTTCCTTATACCAAGCAATAAACCTGTTCCTAAACATAAAAATGGTATCCAAGTCATACATAATACCTCCATTTATTAACACTATCACTAGCTAGAATGGCTATGTTCGCACTGTTTAAATATCTCCTCTTCATCCACTCAAGATTATATAATTATTGCTTCGCTATTTTTTACTGTTCCGAATTAATAATACCATAATATATCATAAATATAAAGATTAGAGATATCCTAATCTTTATATCAGCTTATTTTCCTGATTCGACACAATTAAAAACGCCACAAACTTTTATTGTTTGTGACGTCTAAAAAGAAAATTATGCAACGAAAATACCGCAAATTCAAATTTTGAATAATGCGATATCTTAAACTAATATTTATTTTTGCCAACAATTAAAAAAATTATAGATAAAGTTATAACTCAATAAATCCAATTTTTTTATAAAGATTAATAGCACCTTCATTTTCAGGATGTACATATAAAACTAACTCCTCATATCCTAAATTCAATAATACATTTATGCTCTTTTTCAAAAGATTACTTGCCATACCTAGTTTTAAATATTTCTTACCTGTAAATAATTCTGAAAGAAATGGTTTATCTTTATACAAACTGATAAGAATTACAGCAGCAATTTCCTCATTTTGTTTAATTTGAAATGACGCATCATTTATAAATGTGCCAAATGTACTTTCAACAACACTATAAATCTCTTCATTTAACACTTCTAAAGTTTCACCATTGAAGTCTGCTGTATCTTTAAATGCTTCTAACATAGAAACTGATAATCCATGTATATCATTAGAACTTATCTTATCAAATGTATAAATTTCTTCTAGTTCTTGTGGTATAAGTTTGTAAATCATACCTACTCTTTTACTCATATATACTATTCTCCTAACTTTTTTTATTTTATCATGCCTTAAACTGACATTATGAATTATAACATGTTCTCTAATATCGCATTATTCAGTTTTCAAAAAACACTCTTGTTAGTTACTACGCCATTTTTTATAGTTGCGACTTAACTGCTATAAAAATCATACCATTAAACACCATTTTTATAAACTATAGTTTGATGCTAAAACAAACTGCTCTACATAAAGTATAGTTACCTTTATGTAGATGTTATTTGGACTAAGTACCAAAATATTGTTTATGCATAATATATTGTAGTAAGTATTTTTTGGAGGGTTTATATGTACATTAGGTATCCATATATTTGCCATATGATGATGCTAAATAATTCTGTTAAGATAAACAATGAAAAGATCTTTACCAATAGGAAGCGCTCTTCTAATAAAAGAGTATACTGGAGAGATATAAAGAATGAACTTACGCCTGCCTCTGATTCAACATTAGCTGACAATGTAAATCTTGTTTTAGATTCTCAAAATTACTATGATATGCCAAAAAAATTCCGTAAATCTTCTGATATAATAAATACACAAAATAATAAAGAATTAAATATTAGCGGACTAAATACATTAAACATTTCTGGCAGTCAACAATTTTCCCAGTTTAATTTACCTCTTATAATAGATAGTATTGGAAAATCATTACCTATAACAGTTATTGATCTAAGACAAGAATCACATGGGTTTATTAATGGAGCTCCCGTTAGCTGGGCTAATATAAGAAATGATGCTAACATGGGGTTAACAATGGATGAAGTTTTATTGGATGAATATATTAAACTAAGTAGTATTCAGTTAAATGTGCCTATGACTTTTTATAATCATAAGAATATAACTATAGTTCCAACAAAAGTTGAAGATGAAGATTACCTTGTTAATTCTAAATGTTTATCATATATACGCATCCCCGTTACTGATGGTAAGGTGCCATCAGATGACATGGTGGATTACTTTGTTTATTTAGTAAAAGTACAACCTAAAAATACCTGGCTTCATTTTCACTGTAAGCAAGGCATAGGAAGGACTACTACCTTCATGATTATGTATGATATGATGAAAAATTCCAAGAGAGTTTCATCTGAAGATATTATAAATAGACAACTACTTTTAGCCAATTTTGATGAAAATAATATTAAATCTTTTAATAATAATGAAAGAATAAGTTTTTTACAAAATTTCTATGAATACTGTGAGGAAAATATCGATGACCAATATTAAATGGAGTGACTTTAAAAGAGCTCATAGTACAAATAATTATATAAAAAATCCTATAATTCCCACTTATTTATATGTTATTTCTCAAAATATAATGACTTCCAGTGAAAGCACAATGATAGCTACCCTTCAAGGGTTGGTTAATAGTCATTCCTCTTTGCAAATATATACACTTAATTCTTCACAACCAGATTATCAAATATGGCTAAATGACTTAAAAAATAATTATGGAGTTTCATACGAAAATGTCTTGAATCCATGGCATTTATTAGATATTTTTAAAGATTATATCCATGGATATGTACTTTATAATAATAAATCCCTGAAAGACCCTTCAATAAATAATGCTTGTTCACTAGCGGCATTAAAAGATTGTATTGCAGTTGATGAATCTATCCAGAATAAAGTACGACTCTATGGAATCACAAATATTAAAGGTGACTGTAGAAACACAGATGAAAAATGGGCCTATGATAATTTATGGAATTCTGGACTCAACCATTCCACAGTAATTCAACTATCCCCAGATAAATCCTCCGCCTTAAGAGACTATGGCATAATGACCAAATCCCTAATATTTTATGAGGATAAAATAAATGATACATCTCTTCGCGATAAAATATTTTCATCCATGGAAAAGGACTCCACCTGCCTTGGGTGGGGACCAGATGAATTTATTAATGTCAGTACAGCTTCTAAATATGGTATTAGTATAGTTGCTGCAGACTGGTCCTATAATTTAACTGTATTAAGTTCTTTTCCTTCATTACTTATGACTCAAAAAACATTAGTGAACATTCCTAGTAGTGAAAATGTTCATACTGTAACATTTATTATGTCTAATGGTGATAATCAGCAGTGGGACCTTGGAACTAATTATGGTTCTCACAAATGGTATGGTTCTCCTTATAAAGGTAAATTCAATTTGGGTTGGTCAATAAGTCCATCATTATATTACCTTGCACCTACCGTATTTAACTTATATTATGAAAGTGCAGCCCACGGTTGTACTAATGATTATTTTATAGTACCGCCCTCTGGAAATGGCTATATGTATCCAAGTAAATTTGATAAGAATAGCATTGGTGAATATATTAATAGATTAAATAATTATATGAAAAAAGCAAATCAGAAATATATAGCAATTATCGATGACTCCTCTTTTTATAACAATAATCTTTGGAATAAATTTACTATTGAGCCTAATATACACGGATTGTTTTATCTTGATTATCATAAACACGACAACTATGATGGAGAAATTATTTGGTCCAATAATAAACCTATAGTGTCTTGTAGAGATCTTCTTTGGGATACTCTTGAAAGTGAAGATGAGTTAGTTCAAATTATTAATAAACGAATCGACTCTGGGCAAGTAGATATTTATAATTCTAATAGTTACACCTTTGTATATGTTCATGCTTGGAGCAAAAGTCTTAGTAATATTGAAAAGGTTGTGAATAAGCTAAAGGAGAATCCTAAGGTATCAATAGTCACCCCAGAAACATTTATGGAATTGATAAAGAAGAATGTTAAACACTAGTCTAAATCGTGTATTCGTGAATATTTTTGTCAACTTACCTAAAACCTAACACTACTAAAGTAAACAAATAAATACTTATTATTCAATAATCCAATAGAAAGTAAAAAATAGAGCTATCAGATAAATAATTATCTGATAGCTCTATTTGCCTACGCTACTTCAAGGTACATAGCCCTCAAGTTAACAGATTATTGACCATTTTTTCGGGGCGTAACCACTTTTGTTCTTAAAAGCTTGCATAGCTATTTATCCAGGTGTATAATAAAACAGTTAGCTTTCTAATTGTTTTAATTGTAATCAAAAGGAGGTGATAAACATGAACCATGAGCTGCATTACATAATACGGATTTGTCACACCCTTTGTAACAAAAAAATCTTGCAGCAAACAAGTACCTTAGGATTGTCGCCAGGTCAACCAAAAATTTTGGAATTTCTAGAATATAATAATGGTTGCGAGCAAAAGGAAATTGCCAAAGCTTGTGAGATCGAACCAGCCACGGTCACCAATTTATTAGCCAGAATGGAGAAGGTTGGTCTAATTGAACGAAAACAGCTAAATGGAAATCGACGTTCTTTGCATGTTTTTTTAACAAGAGAAGGAGAAATCGTGACCCAAAAAGTATTGAAAATTTTTGATGAAGTAAGAAAGAAAGCCTTTGAAGGTTTTACAGTGGAACAGCAGGAAGGCACGATTCGTCTACTAACAAAGATGGTTGATAATTTATCTAAACAGAACAATGGAGAAAGTGAAGGAGAGTGAGGCTTTAGAATGTCAATTCGTGAGGCAGTTAAACGTTATTTATTCTTAATTTTAGGGCTATTCATGATGGCGGTGGGGGTTGTGTTATCCACCCGATCCAATTTAGGAACGTCTCCAATTTCATGTGTACCATATGTGTTGAGTTTGGGATTTTCTGTGACCATTGGTCAATTTACTTTCTTAATGAATTTATTATTTATTGTTTTTCAAATTTTATTATTAAGAAAAGAATTTAAGTTGATTCAACTACTTCAAGTTGTGGTAGCTTTTTTATTTGCCTATTTTACCGATTTTACTATGGGATTGTTTTCCTGGATAAATGTGACCAGTTATCCTGCTCAAGTAGGATTATTTGTACTTAGTTGTTTAATTCTTGCTCTTGGAGTCAGTATGGAAGTGACTGCTGATGTTGTCATGATGGCTGGTGAAGGTGTGGTTAGTGCAATCTCAAAAGTTACGAAAAAGGAATTTGGAAAATTAAAAGTAGCTTTCGATGTTACACTTGTAATTTGTGGTTTTCTTTTTTCCTTTATTCTTTTTCATCGTCTAAATGGAATAAGAGAAGGAACAGTTTTAGCTGCTTTATTAGTTGGAACCCTTGTTCGTTTAATGAACAAGAGTTTGAGTTTTATGGAGGCTGTATTTAAAGGTACCCCGATAACTGTAAATACGACTCAAGCTTTAGCAACTGCTGAAAAAATCCATCCACTAGTAGTAACAATTAGTCGTGAGTATGGTAGTGGAGGACGTGCTATTGGTAAAAAAATAGCATCGGATTTAGGGCTTTCTTTCTACGACACGCAATTACTAAAAGTAGCTGCGGAAGAAACAGGACTTTCCGAAAAATTCATTGTAGAAAATGATCAATTTGTTCCAAATTTGTTATTAAATCAGCTATCATCTCAAGGATATGCCTTTTCTAAAAAGGAGAAAGATCCTCTAAATGCTATCTATGAATCAGAAAAGAGAGCTATTACAAAGCTTGCGAATACCGAATCTTGTGTGATTATGGAACATTGTTCCGATTCCATTTTAGCTGATTTTCCAGGCTGTTTCCATGTGTTTATTCATGCGAATAAAGCAAGTAGAATGAAACGTATTCAATATGAATATGGAATATCAGAGGAAAATGTTGAAGAAACGTTACACAAAACTGATAGGGCAAGAGAAACCTATTATCAAATCTATACCAAACGTAAATGGGGACATATTAAGAACTATGATTTGACAGTTAACAGTGCGGTCTTTGGATTAGAGAAAACCATCAAATTAATCGAACAAGCCATTAAAGGGAAAGAAGCTTCCTATAAAAATGATGAAGACTAACTGAGAGCAGTCATTATATGTGATATTCTGACTGCTCTCAGTTAGTCTTCTTTAATGTATCATATACTTTTTAAGATTGTCATTAACAAAGAAATTGTACATTCCAAATAATTATTAGATTTTCTCCATGTATTTACACTATGGCAACTAGATTTTCTTCATAACTAATCCAATCACTAAAGCTTCCAATATACACCTTAGATTGACCTCCTATTTCTTCTAAAGCTAAACAATTTACACAAGCTGCTATACCAGAGCCACAGTAAAATATAATTTCTTCATATTTCATTATTTCTTTAAAATCTTTTTTTAGCACTTCTTTTTCCTTAAAGAAATTATTTTGCAAGTTATTTTGCCAAGGATAGTTTATAGCACCAGGAATATGTCCAGCTTTTGAATATAAAGGCTCATATTCTCCTGAATATCTTTCGTAGCCTCTAGAGTCAATTAATATTACATTTTCTTTATCTTTTTTTGCTTTCACATAATCTATATCACAATAAAGATCTTTATTTACTTTTATGTTATATTCCCCTTTTCTCTTTGCTTTAGGGATCTCTTTTGTTACAGGATGCCCTTGTTTTATCCATTCCCCTATACACCCATTTAGAATACAAGTCTTATCATGACCTAGATATTTTAAAATCCACCAAAGCCTAGGAGCTCCATCTAAATATTCATCATATATAACAATGGTGCTATCATTACTAATTCCTATATTCTCTAGCTTTTTTTTGAATATATCTAAATCTGGAACAGGTCTAGAGCCTCCATGTTCTTTTTTTTCTGCTGATAAATCCTCATTCATATCTAGATAAAATGCATTTTTAATATGGTTTTCTTCATAAGCCACTTTTCCATAAGATGGATCAAACAAGTCAAATCTACAATCTAAAACTATTACATTTTTATCATCTAAATGCTTGAATAACCATGAAACGTTAACAAAATTTTCCAATGTGAATGCCTCCTTATATTACCGATTGTATATTTTCATTTTATCCATAACAAAGCCCTTAGTCAATTTTTTACACAAAATAATGACTAAAGGCTCCATCTGGCTCTTACTAAATAAAAACTCAATCTTCAAGAAAATTGCCGAAGTACTATCCTATCAGTGCTTCGGCATAATTGTGCTAAATTTGTTTTTTCATAAGTTCAGTTTTTCCCAGTTCCATTTTATTTATAATTAAAGTTTGGATTACTTGTAATACGCTATTTAATACCCAATATAATACCAATGCACCAGAAAATTTAATACTCATGAATCCCATCATAATAGCCATCCCAATGTTCATTGTTGAAGTTTGCTTAGATTGAGCACCGCCACTTGGTGGTTGCATAATTTTCGATGATAAATATGTAGTAACAACAGATAATATTGGTAATATATAATATGGATCAGGCAATGTTAAATTGGGCAACCATAAGAATCCAGCGCCCTGCATATCTAAATTTCTAAACACAGTAAATAAAGCAAATAAGATAGGCATTTGAATAAGCATTGGTAAACATCCACCCATTGGATTTACTCCATTTTCTTTATACAGTTTCATTACTTCTTGTTGTGACTTTTGTGGATCCTTTTTATATTTTTCTTGAATTTTTTTCATTTCTGGTTGAATTGCACCCATTTTAGCTGTTGATTTAGTTTGTTTAATGGTTAAAGGCAACAACACTGTCTTTATTATAACCGTAAAAAAAATTATTGCCAGGCCATAGGATATATTATTAACCGGTATAATTATATGAATACCACTATGAATAAAGTAAAAAAAACTTGCAAGTGGAGCAATTAAAAAATTTAAATTCAAATACAAAACCTCCCAAGTACTTATTTAACTGGATTATGTGTAAGCCGTTTACCCTAGAATTCGCAGTTCAAATTCCTTATTACAACAAGGACATTTAACTGTATGCTTTCCCACAATTCGTGGCAAACGAAGTACCTTCTTGCAATGTGGACATTTGCGAAAACGATGTGTTCTAATTTCTTTAATTCTGCGAATCATCAAAGACCCCTTTGCGCCAGCAGGTTTCCAAATCTTCATAAACTTTTCATTTTCCATGCGTCTTTTGTAAACATTTCGAGATAATGTCCTGAAAATAGTATAAACCAGAACAGCAGACATAAAAATGCTAATAAAAGTAGAACCAATAAAAATATTAACAACTACCAAAACAAAATATGCCCCAATTAATGCAATATACAGTTGATCTGTACCATATCTTCCATACATAAACTGTGTTAACTTATTTTTTAAATTTCCCATTTTACTCACTCCTCATTAATACAGTGGCCCTAAGCTTTCTTTGCTGCAATTATAGAAGGAATTACACCAGCCATAAAACAAACTATCACACTGACCATACCTGCCACCACAGGCAGTTTGTAAATACCTGAATCAACTATTTTTTTTGATACTTCTTTCCTCTATATTATGTTATCATCATATATTACTAATATTAACTGAATATAAACTGGCGCTGAAATCAAGAAAAAAATTAGTGCAAGCAGTATCGCTCCAAAACCGATATGAATTATTCTCGCCAAAGATGGCATAGATGCACTTGATAAAATGGATCATCACATGGATACTGTTTTTAAATTTAGAGTATTACATAAATGAGAAAGAAGGGATCTTTTATAACTTAGGAGGTATATAGCTATGATAAGGAAAAGTAATTTATTTATAACTACTTTTGTTAAATATGTTCAATAATATAAGGAAGAACTTCGTCCATAGAAATATTCAAAGCTATTGCAAACTCTTCATACAATTGCTTTTCTGCACTTTTCATAATGTCTTCATCTGTCTTCATTAGTTTTTTACCAACAACAAGTTTTTCTTCTTTCTCCAGGTATATCGTCTTAATAATTTTTATCCATTCTTCGCTTTTTCCTGTTCTAAGAGCCGCTTTAAAACTTTCAGTTCTTTGTTTATCATCATTTATCCAAATTGCTTGCTTTTCAGGCATATTAGCAATTAGTGATGAAACGTCATCCTTTGTTATTATTTGCCTCATCAAAACTTTTTGATTATCTACAGGGGCTTTAATGACCATCTTACTATTGTAAACTGGTTGCAAAACATAGTATTGGATTTCATCATTACTTAAATTCTTCTCTTTACTAATATCAACAATTTGGCATACACCCGTTGACCCATACACAACATAATCACTGACTTTGAACATAAATTTCCTCCTTGTTTTTAAATTTTTAAGTAGCATTTTCGGATATAAATTTGTTTAACCGTTACAACCTATCTATAATTTAATTATTTAATTTATCTATGTCACTCATTGTATATTTATTAGTTTAGTTATTTGCTTCGCTATTAATCTAAGTGGTTTACCACTTTTCTTTACCAGAGAATAAACAATTCCGCCTTCTACCATTGTTGCAATTACACTACCTAAATTATATGCATCATCTTTATTCATTCCAGCTTTGATAAGTTTTTCAGCATATATATTCTCCAGCGAAGTGAATACTTCTTCGCAAGCTCTTCTTAAAACCTCACTTGTTAAATATGTTTCTAAAGCTATTAGTCCAATGGACATATCTTTAGTTTTGTACTCATTATCAATTACTGTTGCTACATTTTCTATATTAGCTACAATAGCATCAACTGGATTTTCAATACTATCTAAAGCATTTTGAATTTTAAATCTTATTTTTTCACCTTCTGAAATTATGGATTCTAAAGCAAGTTGTTCCTTTCCTTTTGGAAAATGATAATATAGTGAACCCTTTGGAGCTCCACTTTCTGCTAAAATTTCATTTAACCCTGTTGCATAATATCCCTTAATTTCAAATAGCTTTGATGCAGTTTCTATAAGTTTTTCTTTTGTGTTTATCTTATTACTCATAGTAATATACCTACCTATCATAATTATAGTGACTGGTCTATATCTAATGATACTTATGGTTATGATAAATGTCAATACATAATTTATATCATTAGCATGGATCCAATTCGTATGTTATTTTTTTGTTCTTGTTAGAAAATTTACGTGGAGCAAGACAGTACTCCATTGTATTTGCTCACTACATGGACCAGTATGGCGTCAATGAAGTAATTAAAAAAATATTAAATATTAGCAAAGGTAATTATCCATTTCATTTCTAACTTATTTAATTTCTTTTGAGGAACATCTTAAAAACCTTATAAAATCCTTATAACCCCTTAGTATAATAAAATTATAGTAAGGGGTGGTAAATATGGATTCTTATATTGTGACAACCGAAAATTTGTGTAAAAAATTTGGAAAGCACCGTGCGGTTAATAATATTTCACTAAAGGTAAAACGAAATTCTATTTATGGACTACTTGGACCCAATGGTGCAGGAAAATCAACAACATTAAAATTGATAACAAAGCTTTTACACCCAACCTCCGGCAATATAATATTTGATGGACATTCATTATGTCAAAATGATTTAAAAAACATTGGAGCATTAATTGAATCCCCAGCACTCTATGGTAATCTTACCGCTGAAGAAAATCTTAAAGTTCACATCAAACTATTAAATTTAACGGAATCACGCATTAGAGAAGTATTAGAAATTGTAGATTTAAAGAATACTGGTAAAAAAAGAGCATCTCAATTTTCACTTGGAATGAAACAAAGATTAGGCATTGCAATTGCACTTTTAAATCATCCTAAATTATTAATTTTGGATGAACCTACAAATGGATTAGATCCACTAGGTATATACGAACTTCGTGATTTAATAAAATCTTTTCCAAATGATGGAATTACAGTAATTTTATCAAGTCATATTCTTTCAGAAGTAGAAGTAGTTTCCAATCATATTGGGATTATATGCAATGGGATGCTTCAATATCAAAATGAAATTAATAAAGGTGACGATCTAGAAAACTTATTTATGAAAGTTGTGAAGGAAAGTAGAAATGGGGAGGAAACATATAATGGTTAATTATTTGCAATCTGAAAATCTAAAATTCAAGCGTACATTTTCTAGAAAATTCACTGTCATTGCACCATTGTTCTTTATACTATATGCGATATTTACTATGGCAAATATCGGAACTGAAAATAATTATTTTATTATTTTGGTTTTTAACTGGTGGCCACTCATATTTATGCCACTGGGCTGCGCATTACTTTGTTCTCTTTCAGACGCTAAAGAAAGAAAAGCTGGAAATTATAGAGGACTACGCTCACATAATATAAAAGGTATAGGATTGTGGCTTAGTAAAATAGCTATTATCTCTTTCTATACATTCTTATCTTCCATAATGCTCATAGCCGTTGTTTTTATATCTGGATTAGTAAGCCAAGGTAATGCGGCTCCTTTTTTTAAAATTTGTGAAGCAAGTATGGTAATTTGGATTACATCAGTTGGTTTAATACCAATTTATTTATTCCTTTCAACCTGGCTTGGTACAGCTGCTTCAATTGGGACTGCCCTAATTGGACTTTCCATTGGGGTTATCATGGCTTCTGGGCCATCATGGATATTTATACCATGGAGCTGGTCATTACGTTTAATGTGTCCTATTGTTCATGTAAATCCAAATGGCGAGCCACTTCAAGCAGGAGATTTGCTAATGAACCCATCTGTAATTCCAATGGGTATTATAATATCATTTGTATTTCTTATTATTACCTCTTACCTTACAGCAATTTGGTTTTCTAAAAGAGAGGTACGCTAACTTGGAGATATTTAAATGTCTTTATGCTGATTGGATTAAAACAAAGCGGTCTCAAATTAGGCTTATTTTTATTGTCATAACCATCATATATCCTATTTTAATGCTATGGTATTTTTCCAATAACAAATTACAATATCAAATGTATAATGACTTTTTTATGACAATATCAGTATCTCTTCCAATTTTAGCAAGTTTACTTTCAGGACTTATTAGTGCTCAGGAAGAAAGTGCAGGTCACTTTAGCCTAATTCTAAGTTCAACAGTTTCTAGAACAACAAGCTATCTTAGTAAACTGATTTTACTTGAGTTTATGACTACTATTTCTATATTTTTTTCTACTTTTGTTCTTCTACTTGGAATGAAGTTCACTCTGCATATAGAAAATATTCAATATAGTCTATTTTTTCAAGGTTCATTACTAACAATTATTGGTTGTCTATTTTTGTATGAGTTTTACCTGTTTTTAAGCTTAGCTTTTGGAATGGGTGCCTCAATTGCACTAGGTGGAGCAGGATTTCTAATTACTGCAATTATAGGCGGGACTATAGTTGGTGATAGAATATGGCAATACATTCCATGGACCTGGTCCGCACGCCTTTCACAACTCCAGGAATTCTTTATACCTGGAATAAATCTTCCCAATGGACTTTTAGCCTCAGAATTTGTTAACCAGCAGTATTCCAAATCACTTCCTTTTGTAATCCTAGGTACAATTACATTGCTACTTGTTAGCCTTATTTGGTTTAATAGGTGGGAAGGTAGAAAATCCTACGAATAATTTTTTTAGAAATAAGGACTTTAACTAAACACTAGTATTGGATAAATTATATACTGTTGCTATACTGTTTATATAAATATTAAGAAAGGGCTGATGTGTTATGGCTAAAATATTAGTGATTGATGACGAACCCGATATATTGATGCTTATTAAAAATATTCTTTTGAAAGATAATCATGATGTTATTACCAAAAATAGCGCAATGGATATTGAGCTTAATGAATATACAAATTTTGATATTATACTATTAGATGTCATGATGCCAGAGATGGATGGATATGAAGTGTGCAAAAAAATAAGAACTAACGTCGACTGTCCCATATTATTTTTAACTGCAAAGTCAATGGATAATGACATAATGTATGGACTGGGTCTAGGCGCAGATGATTATATCTCGAAACCTTTTGGAAATGGTGAACTTAGAGCTAGAATTAATGCTCATTTGCGTAGAGAAAATAGAGAAAAGAGAAATGTTTTCAGTGTTTCTGGCCTGCGTTTTAATTTAACTGGTAAAGAGATTTATGTAAATGCAAAGAAAATTAATTTCACCAAAAGCGAATATCTTATTTGTGAGTTCCTTGCTCGCAATAAAGGGCATGTATTTTCTAAAGATAAAATTTATGATATTGTGTATGGTTACCATGGAGAGAGTGATAGTTCAACAATTACAGAACATATTAAAAATATTCGCGGTAAATTAAATAAGTTCGGAATATGTGCAATTGAAACAGTTTGGGGGATAGGTTATAAATGGATATAAGTAAGGGTAAAATAACTTTAAAAACTGTTTTCATTACATACTTACTAGCAATATGCATTGTATTTGCAATTATATTATCAATATTTGCAATGGTGATTTCTCTTTGTTTCAGGGAAAATATAATTCTTTCCGCAAACTATAGTGAGATTCTTGCCCATCAATCAAAACCCATAATTGAGGCTGCTAAGGATATAACAGAGGACATAATCCCATTTGGGTGTAGCTATGCAGTATTTGATAAAGAATTTAATTTGATCAAAACTAATTTAAACAGTGAAAATTTAATTGAAGCAAAAAGATATGCAAATGGTAACTATACTAATAATGCTAATGTTAAAAGTTATTTTCTAATTCAGAGGCCTGACGGTGTCTGCGTCTTACAATACTACCTTACCATGAGATATGGATCTGAGTTTTTACAGACTCATTTTCCGAGTGCACAAACTATGCTAATTATTGCGTTTATTTTCCTATTCATAATAGCTGTGTTTATAGCCTCAGTTTTTTATGCAAAGGCATTAAATAAACGTTTAGAGGTTTTGATTTCAACAACTAAGAAAATCAAAGATAAGGATTTAGATTTTGTTGTAAAGTACTCTGGGATTAAAGAATTTGATGATGTAATTGTATCACTTGCCGAAATGAAAACACAATTGAAAATATCTCTACGTCAGCAATGGAATTTGGAAGATACAAAACGAAATCAGATATCTGCACTAACTCATGATATCAAAACTCCTTTGACAATTATAAGAGGCAATGCAGAATTGCTTTCTGAATCAGATCTAAGTATTGAGCAGCAACAATATACTAATTTCATTAATAAAAACATTAATCAGATTGAGCAATATATTAAAACATTAATGGAGATTTCTAATACGTCAAAAATCCTTGATGTTAAGTTACATAACACAAATTCTAAGATTTTTATTGAAAATATTAATTGGCAACTTGAAGCATCTGCAAATATAAAAGAACTAGAAACTGATTTTACAGAAAATAATTTGCCATTAGAAATTTATATAGATAAAGCCCTTCTTTATAGAGCAATTATGAATGTTATTTCTAATGCAGTTGATTATTCTCCACGTAATGGGAAAATCTATTTACAGGTCAAATCACATAATGACAATATATACTTTATTATAACCGATAGTGGTAAAGGATTTTCACAAGAAGATATAAAATCAGCTTCAACACAGTTTTATATGAGCGATAATAGCAGAATATCAAAAACGCATTATAGTATGGGATTATATATTACCGAAGCTATTGTAAAAATGCATAATGGAACTCTTACTCTTACAAATTCCTCAATTACTGGAGGTGCACAAGTAACAATACAAATACCTGTATAAAATCACCTCCTTTACTCTCAATGAAAATAAAACCTCATGCAATAAACAGCAGTAACCTTCTTATTTTAATTTCTGTAATTTTTTAAAATTTCATCCATAACCCAATTGGTTCTCGCAGCACTAATCCCTTTACTCGGGCATACTTCCAAACCATTAAGGTCATTTACAATACTTTGTATCAATTGCTGTTGAATATGCAATGGCTTTTCCATCTCTATTGGAGTAATGCCTTCAAGTGTTGTCAGTAAAACCGGCTCTGCTCCAAAAGTTGAAAAGGATATTTTTCCTTTGCTTCCCACGATCTCATTCATGTCATAGTCAGAAAAGCTTGAAAAGCACCATACCCCTACTCCCTTGACCCCTGATGCGAATGAGAGGGAAGCTGTAACAATATCTTCAGCCTCATACAACTTGGCTTGATTTGCCACATAACCACTTGCTTCCTTTATGGGTCCCAAAATATAATCTAAAACATCTAGGGTATGAGAAGCAAGATCGTGAAATTCTCCTCCTCCTGAAATTTCAGGGTTAACTCTCCATGGCATATTGCCAGTATTCAAGTCAATTTTGATAGGTCTCCTGTATAATGTAATTGAAACAAATCGTATTTCTCCAATTTCCCCGGAATCAACTAGTTCCTTAACCTTGTTGAAGCGGTCCAAAGCCCTTCTATAATATGCCACAAATAATGGTACTCCCGCATCCTCACAAGCCTCTATCATGGCCGTACATTCCTCAAAAGTCCGTGCCATTGGTTTTTCAACATACACCGGCTTTCCTGCCTTTGCACATTTAATTGTATACTCCTTATGAAATGCAGGTGGAGTAGCTATGTAAACTGCATCCACATCAGGGTCATTTATCAATTCCTCAGCATTATCATACCACTTAGGTACATTGTGACGCAGTGCATAATCCCTAGCTAAATCTCCATTACGGCGCATTACAGCTACTAATTGTGAATGTTTTGATCTTTGAAATCCAGGTCCACTCTTAACCTCCGTAACATCTCCACATCCAATGATTCCCCAACCTATTGTCTTCATTTTACCCAGCTCCTTTTATTCTCTATTATTTTTATATTTTCTTCAACCTCATTTTAAAGCCTTAACATATGATTAAATTCACTCTTTATGGAATAAACTAGAAATAGTTTATTCCTGCTTTCATGACTCTTTTCTAATTTGTATGTGAGTACATTTCAATTAAAAAAATAAATCAACAAAATAATATTAACATTCCATACTATATGCTAATTTTATAGATAATTATATAGATAATTATAAATAATTTTGTCAAGTTATATATATTAAAACCGATATATTAATAAAACCATTATTCATATTATACCATTTAAATATATAATATTACAATTAGTACTAATCTCCACTACTTTATTAAAAATTCACAGTAATAAATATATTTATATAATAGTTACTGTTAGTCATTTAGTTATGAATTTAAAATCAAATTTTAGAGAGGTGATTAAAGTTGGAAAAATCAGTCTCAAAGAATTTTTCAGAAAATTCTAACATTAACAAAAAAAACTTAGATGAGTTATTAGCTTTGGTTGAAGAACTTGTTATTAACAAAGTAAGGATTGAGAAAATGAAAAATGAGATTTCTGATACTGCTCATAAAAAAACTCTAGATCAAGAATTAAGGATTATTTCTGAAATCCAAGTCTCTATAAAAAAAGTTAGGCTGATTAAAATTAAGACCATAGAAAATTCTTTGACAGATTTTATTACAAAGTGTTGTATTGAATATAATATTAAGGCCGAGTTAATCTTTGAAGGATATGAACTAGAAATAGAAAATACCCTTATAATTTATATTCACAACATATTGAATTATTTAATAAAAAATATTTTTGAAAATGAATTTGATGCTCTTAAAGGTAAATCTAATCAAATTAAGGTTTCTGCTTCTTCTGATGGTAAAAATTTGACAACGGTTATTGAGAGTAATGGAAAGGGCTTCAACTATAAATATATCTGTGAAAAGCTAAATAAAGAAAATCTAAATTTAATATCATTTAATGATGATGAAATTAATGAATTTTTAAGTATTATAAATTTCACAAGCATTGAAGAATTGCTTAAATTAAGATTAGATTTAATATATTTAGATGGGAATATGAAATTTGAATCCGAGATTAATGAATTTAGACGCTTAACAATTGTGATTCCACTACCTTCGTCAATTATGCAGGGACTGCTTGTAACAATTGGGGATCAAACTTTTGCTATACCCTTAGATTTTATTGAAACAATTATAAATAAAGATTCAGTTAAAACAAAGAAATCTAATAAAACTGAAATGATAATTTACATGGATCATGTAATTCAACTTGTACGGGTATCAGAATTATTAAATATCAAAACTGCCATTGAGCCCACGTGTATATTAATAGTAAAATCAAACAATAAAAGAGCGGCTTTACTTGTAGATTCACTTCTGGATCAAACAGATATGGTTATTAAACCCAAACATTCTATTATGATGGATATTAATGAAATAAAAGGAACTACAATATTAGGTGATGGTTTAGTAACTCTTGTTTTAGACATTCCATCAATACTTAAAGAAATTTAGAGAGGTGAGACTATGCAGATACTTACATTTCTACTTAATGACCAGCAATTTGCTATTGATATTACTTTAGTTGATACACTTAAAAATAAAATGCCTGTTACTGCTGTTCCAAATTCTAAAAAATATATTATTGGATTAATTAGTAATCGTGGTAGCGTCATACCTGTTATTAATACTAGCTTGATGTTGAATGAAGATAATACAAATAATATTTTTGAAAAATTTATAATTATAAACTTAGGCAATGAAAAACTGGCACTAGCTGTTAATGAAATTGATGATGTATTACAGATTGAAGAAAAAAACATTGAAACCATTAATAATGATGAAGATTTTTCTATAATCAATATTAATTCAAATATTATTACTTTATTAACCTATAAACAATTAAAAAAAATCTAAATTAGATATTGGAGGAATTTTATATGATTAAAAAATTAAATAATGGTGATTTAGACTTATCAGTACTTGAGATTAAGGATGTTATTGATATTAAAGTACTCCAAACCTTTCAAGATAATTTTGCTACGGGAATGAATATTGCAAGTGTTACTGTGGATAAAGATGGAACTCCTGTAACGACTCCAAGTTCATATACAAGCTTCTGTATAGATTTCACACATTCTACCAAAACAGGAGATGATAGGTGTGCATTGTCACACAAGAAAGGTGGAGAAGAAGCAGCGAGAACAAGAAGACCATATATCTATACTTGTCATGCAGGATTAATAGATTTTGCTGCTCCTATATTAATAGGTGATTATCAAATAGGAACTATTTTAGGCGGTCAAGTTTTAACTTCCGCTCCAGAAGAAGCAAAATATAGAAAAACTGCAAATGAAATTGGTGTTAATGAAGAAGGTTATGTTGATGCAGTTAAAAATGTGTATATGACCAATGAGAAAAATGTAACAGCTGCTGCTGAAGTACTATATATAGTAGCAAATGCATTTTCAAACTCAGGCTATGAACAACTTAAATTAAGCAATATGTCCCAAACCCTTTCAGAAAGCTTTAGTCAAATATCTGCTACTATGGAAGAACTCAGTGCTTCTTCAATAAATGTAACAAACAACCAACATAATTTGAGTGATGAAATTATTAACGTAAAAAAACTATCAATAGAAATAAATACAATATTAGATTCTATAAAAAGCATTGCAGATGAAACAAAAATGCTAGGATTAAATGCTGCAATAGAAGCTGCAAGAGCAGGAGAGGCAGGTAGGGGCTTCGGTGTAGTTGCAACTGAGATAAGAACCCTATCACAAAATTCAAAGGAAACAGCTATAAAAATAATGGAACTAACAAATAAAATACAAGATTCCGTTGACAAGACTATTCAAACTTCTCATGAGACTCTTGAAACTACAGAGCAGCAGTCAGCAGCAATTGAAGAGGTTACCGCTAGTCTTATGGAAGTTACAACTTTAGCTGAAGATTTAAATTCAATGGCAAAGCAAAAATAAGAAGTTTAGTGCCTTTATAATTTCCCATAACAAACACTGAAGTCACGTGGTTCTTATTTCTTAAACTTCCAGTTTTACTACTACCTGGGGGGACATTACAATATTAATTTACAATTAGTTTTTAATTTTGTCACTATAATGACATATAGAATTGTTATTATAAGTACATAGAAAGTGATTGATTTTTTTAATTAGAGTCCCCCTTTAATTAAATATAAATTTAATATAACCACTTAAAAGAACTGATGTAATACTTAATCAGTTCTTTTTATTGTATAAATATCAAATTCATTACCCTTCAATAAATGAAGCCAATTCACTGTTAAACCTGTCTTTCTCATCATAGAATAGGGCGTGGCCACTAAATTCAAATGGTATAAGCTTAGAATTTTTAATGCCTTGTTTTTGTGCCTGCGCTAATGGGAAGAGGCATACTTTGTCATGGATGCCATGAAGAATTAAAGTAGGCACGGTTATTTTATAAAGATCAGAGAATAAACCTTCTTCATATAGCCAAGTGGTGGAAGTTGCTGCGGTAGCCCAACTTGCTGCTTGTAGCCCTAACTGAAAGATCCAATCTGAAAACGCCTCGGTTATATGCTGAAAGAAGAATATATCTCCAAACCCTTTAAGCATTTTAGGACGATCATTATATGTTTCACTAATAATATCGGTAACAGCTTTCTCTTGCAGACCATAAGGGAAATATGGACGCTGGATAAGACTAGGTGCTGCTGCTGCAAAAAGAGCTAGTTTCGATACGCCATATTCATTGTGTCTAGCCATGTATCTGATTGCAATCGCTCCTCCAGTTGAGTGTCCAGCTAATGTAAAATCCTTTAATTTAAGCGCATCCACTACCCCTCGAACATCATCTGATAGTCTATCGTAGTCATATCCTTCAAAAGGCTTATCAGATTCCCCAAATCCCCTCTGGTCTATACCAATACACCTGTATCCCATTTTAGGGAGTTGATTAAACTGATATTCAAACAAGCTATGATTTCCAGGCCAGCCATGCAGAAACAATATTGTTTTTTCTCCCTGAGGGTTAATGTCTTCTACATAAATCTTCACATTTTTTTCTACTCTAATATAATATCCCACTCAATACCTCCATGAATAATTATCTTACACTTATATACTATTCTCTTCAGATAATTTTGTTAATTATTTAAATCTATCTTAAAGTAAGGTATAATCAAGGTTGTTTATATTTTAAATATAAGGTTAGCATAATTGTACTAATAATCAAAAACTTAAAATAAAAACTGGAGGAAATTCTATGCAAAGTAAAACAAATATTTTACCAATTATATCTGGAATACTTACCTCATTAATATTTGGTTTAAGTTTTTTATTTTCAAAAAAAGCACTAAATATTGTTGAACCTTTTACCTTATTATCTTTTCGATTTCTTGTTGCCTTCTTAATCATGTCCATACTTATATTAGTGAAAGTAATAAAGGTAAATTACAAAGACAAAAATATAAAAAATTTGCTTTTTCTTGGCTTAATGCAGCCGATAATTTATTTTATTTTTGAAACCTATGGAATTCAATTTTCATCTTCCTCTCAAGCTGGTCTAATGATTGCTCTTATTCCTATAGTTGTAACTATTTTGTCTGCTTATGCCTTAAAGGAGACCCCTTCAAAATTACAATGCGTTTTTATATTTATCTCTGTTAGCGGAGTAATTTTCATTGTGCTTATGAATGGATCAACCTCTTCTGAAGGAAGTTTATTAGGTATATTGTTACTCCTTGGAGCAGTGCTTTCTGCTGCGGTATTCAACATATTATCAAGGAAGTACTCTGAAAAATTTAGTCCAATGGAGCTAACTTATGCTATGATGGGCATGGGAGCAGTATTTTTTAATTTTGTTTCAATCTTTAACAATCTTAGAGCTAATACCCTAACCCAATATTTTTCCCCATTAAAAAATAGCAATTTTCTAATATCTCTTGCGTACTTAGGAATACTATCTTCAATAGTTGCATTCTTTTTAATAAACTTTACTTTATCTAGAATAGAGGCTTCTAAATCTGCAATTTTTTCTAATTTATCTACTATTGTTTCAATAATTGCTGGTGTTATATTGCTCCATGAAAGTTTTAAATTCTACCATGTTATTGGTTCTATACTAATATTAATAGGTGTGTGGGGTACAAACTATTATTCAAAAAAGAGTGTTCCTATAAAAGAGATGGAACAATCAGATATATTTATCTGATGGTTCCATCTTTGCCCTCTGAAAATAAAATTTATAGCTCTACAGTTACTCTATACAAAATCAAGTTTCACATATTGTCAAAAATTATTTTTGTTTATTAACTCTGTCAAATATAACTTTCCCAGCACAAACCTTAGACTGACCAAACCACATACATTTTGGGCAGCTCAAGCATTTTCCAGTGTCTTTGCCTTCTTTTGCATCATTTGCCCAATTAGGATTTATAAGAAATCCTTTAGCAATATCTACAAGGTCGACATTTGTTTCATTTAATATTTCTTCTGCAGTCTGCGCTGAATAAATTCCGTTAACTGCAAATACTGGAATTGAAACTTCTTCTTTAATTCTCTGAGCTGCATAGACGGCATTGGAGTATTTATACTCTTCATTCACATGCATTTCCTGTTCACTCATAAATCCATAAGAAATATCAAGGAAATCTATTCCATTTTTCTCCAATACCTTAGCATAATGTATTCCGTCTTCTATTGTTGGTTCAAATCCTCCCAAACGAATTCCAACAATGAATTCTTTTGGTGTTATTTTTCTAATCTCATTTATTATTTCTATAACAAATTTTTCAGGATTTTCTCCGTATTCATCATTTCTCTTATTTACTTTCCTGTTTAAAAACTGGCTTATTAAATATGCGTGGCATCCATGAAGTTCAACCCCATCATAGCCAGCTTCATAAGCTCTTCTTGCTGCGGAAATAAAATCATTTTGTATAGATTTTATATCTTCCCTAGTCATTTCATGTGAAGTGACGCTTCCAGCATAATTTTTATATTCATAGGTACTTGGACACATTGGTTCTTTTGATATTCCAACAACTCCTGCATGATGAATTTGAATAAATATTGGACACCCTTCTTCATGAACAACGTCAACTATACTTTTTAGTCCCACTATTTGGTCATCATTCCATATTCCAAGTTGCTTTTGTGATAGTTTTCCATCCACATTAACACAGGTAGCTTCTTGAATTATAAGCCCTGCTCCACCTTTAGCTAATTCACTATAACGTTCTACATTTTCTGGTGCTACATATCCGTCTTCTCTAAATCCAATAACCATTGGAGGAACACAGATACGATTTTTCATTTTTACATTTTTAATGGTAAACTTTGTAAATAATTTTTTCAAAACTCCACACTCCTATTTAATCATTTCACTTACCCTTAACCCCTTACAACTTTAACCTATCCAAACTTACATAATGAACTTTATCTTATCCATCCCATAACTCATTCTTAATAGCATCAGGATATGCTACTAAAATTATTGCAAAGGGCTGATTTTTTTGTTAGGCAATAGTATTATTTTAATAATAATGCTCATATAATTCAAGTACGCACTTTTTATATTCATAGTTTATATAATGATACCATTGCACTGTGGAGTTCCAAATATATATTTACAATTAATCTTTAGTTTTGTCACTATAATGACACAGAGCATTGTTATTATAAGTACATAGAAAGTGATTGATTTTTTTAATTAGAGTCCCCCTT
>CAYXOL010000030.1:0-63831 GCA_964467165.1 uncultured Clostridium sp. | reverse complement strand
CTCAATTTAAAAAAGATGTAGCAGAAGCAATAGTTTCCGAACTTGAACCTATACAAATTAAAATTAGGGAATATACAGCTGACAAAACTTATTTAGAGGGAATTTATAAAAAAGGTGCTGAAAAGGCTAACTATGTTGCCAATAAGACATTAAGAAAAATGCAAAAGAAAATAGGATTTATACCAAGGTAATAATTTTCACATATAAAGATTTTTTCTTATATTATGCGATAACGAAAAGTATATATTGCTAGAATGCTTTCACTTCGCTAAGTAATTCTAAAATTCATTTTATCCGTATCTGTTAAAAAATGCAAACTCGCTGACGCTCAAACATGCATTTTTCTTTACGCAGCTACATGTAAAATAAATTTTGAATTACTAGGCTTGTTCAAATGCATTCTACGCAATATATACTTTTGTTAGCATAATCTAAGAAAAAATATATAATTTAAAACTAAAACTTTGTACAATATCTATCAGACTTCAAAATGTAAAACATTTGTGATAATGAATATGTATTCACATTACATATATTTTTATGCGTCTAAAAATCTTTTAGCTGTAGGCTGAGTATTTAACTAATCATTTTCTCAAAGATACGAATAACCGTATGAATTTCTCATATTATTTATAGGTGCAGACACAAATATTAGTATTTAAGATAACTTCCACATTATTCATTATTTTAAATTTATTTATGATTCATCACTTTCCTCTAAATAAGCGTAAAGAGTAGTCCTAGAAATATTTAAAGATTCACAAATATCTTTTTATGCATGTAAATTAATGTGGACAAATGGGTTATTTAAATATAGTATTTAATAATTGGTATATGTAAAATATTCCATTAAAAATTTTGTTTAGAAATAAATAATTCTAAAATACTTTCTTGTTTTAGATAAATTAATTCTACGCCATTTGCTTAATGGCGTAGAATATATGTATTGTTGGCATTTTACAGGAACCTTGTCTATATCTCTAGTTTGTAGATGTGAAAAAATACATATATTAACACAGACACTGGATATTAATTTGGAAGAATTAAATTTATGGAGGCAAAAATGAGGGGATTAAATAATAGAAAATTATATTCAATAGTAATAATATTAAGTGTCATTATAAGCTGTATTTCAGTAGTATCATATAATCAATATAAAAAAATAAAGATATATGAAGATGCTTTACAAAATCCACTATCTAGTTCCTTATCAAATCTAGGTATGGGAATAAATGAGGATACATATAAAATTTTAGCTAATGCTATAAATAATAAATATATTAATAAAGAGGATGCGCGGTCCATAGGCGATGCATTTTATCAGGCAAGTTTTTCATCTCAACAATTATTTGACATGGCAGTGCCGTTTTCTGGCTATAATAAAAGTTTTAATAATCAAACTTCGGTTATTACAAGAGATTTTTCTGAATATGTAAGAAGGATAATACCAAGACAAGAATCTCTTGCTTATTCAAAAGATGATGCTTCAATTTTAATCAGATTGACAGAGGATGAAATTATAAAATTTGAAGAAATGAAAGAAATAACAAATAATTGGTTGGAAATATTAAAAATTTACATCCCTAGTTCAAGAACTATGGTTCTTGTAAAAGATAAGAGATGGATAAATTTGGTCAGTGATTTTTCTGATTATGCAAATAAGTTGAAATGGAAGCCTGGTGATATGCTCACTAATTAGTAATGTATGTTTTTCACTGCAAATGAACGAAAAATCTCTTAGCCGTAGGCTCCAAGTCCCACCCAAACCCCTAAATTAAAGCCGTATAAGTAAATCAGTATGAACTCTCGCCGAAGTGACTTGCATAAGGGCGTAGAAACCATTGAAATTCCATTTAGAAATTCTTGTTTTGAAAATATAAAATTCTCGTAAGCTTGCCAGGACGGCAAGCTAGCGAACCTGAGCCAGGAAGGCGAGTGCATAACAATTAATAATTGTTATGTCCCCCAGAGAACTACCCAGAGGAGAGCGCTAGAGAATTTTATATTTTCAAAAGAGTAGAATTTCAAATGGAATTTCAGGTTTCCAGCCCTTATGCAAGTCACGTAGGCGAGAGTTCATACTCGCTATACCTTTAATCTTACGTTTATTTTCTCTCTTAGTTGACAGAAATGTTCATAAAAGCTAAAATCAATAGGTAGAGAATTTAGAAGTCAATGACGAAAATTTTAGAATCACTCAGTGAAGCGACAGTGGTTGTAGGAATATATATTATAGAACATATTAAAATACACAAAAAAGGAGTTCGATAACCTTGCTGGATTACATAAAAGAGATTCAAAAGAGAAGAACGTTTGCCATAATTTCCCACCCGGATGCTGGTAAAACTACACTTACAGAAAAATTACTATTATATGGAGGAGCAATAAGGCTTGCAGGTTCAGTTAAAGCTAGAAAGGCATCTAAACATGCGGTTTCTGACTGGATGGAAATAGAAAAACAAAGGGGGATTTCTGTTACATCTTCAGTTATGCAGTTTAATTATAATGATTTTTGTATAAATATACTTGATACACCAGGTCATCAAGATTTTAGTGAAGATACATATAGAACCCTTATGGCTGCAGATAGTGCAGTAATGATTATTGATGGTGCAAAAGGAGTAGAGGAACAAACAAGAAAGCTATTTCATGTATGTAGCATTAGAGAAATACCTATTTTCACATTTATCAACAAGATGGACCGAGAGACTAGGGATATATTTGAACTTATGGAGGAGATAGAAAATGAATTTGGAATAAAATCATACCCAATGAATTGGCCTATAGGTTGTGGGGTAGATTTTAAAGGCGTTTATGATAGACGCACTAAGGAAATCATTGTTTTTGACGATGGAAGGCATGGTCAAATGGAAGCTAAAGAGACTAAAATTAGTGTGGATGATGAAAAGGCAATTGAACTTATTGGAGAGGTACTATATGAAAAGCTTATGGAAGATATGGAGCTTTTAGACGTAGCAGGAGATGATTTTGATTTAGCGAAAGTTGCTACTGGAGAGCTTACCCCAGTATTTTTTGGGAGTGCTTCAACTAATTTTGGAGTTGAACCCTTTTTAGATAACTTTTTAAGATTAACTTCACCACCATTACCAAGAAATTCAAGTATAGGTAAAATTGATGTTTTCAGCAAAGATTTTTCTGCCTTTGTATTTAAAATTCAAGCTAATATGAATAAAGCTCACAGAGATAGAATGGCTTTTATGAGGATTTGTTCTGGACAGTTTGAAAAAGGTATGGATGTCTATCATGTACAAGGTGGTAATAAAATAAAATTAGCGCAGCCTCAACAATTTTTAGCGCAAGAGAGAGAAATAGTGGAGGAGGCTTATGCAGGAGATATTATTGGAGTTTTTGATCCAGGTATATTTAACATAGGAGATACCATATGTGCCTCATCAAATAAATTTAAATTTGAAGGAATACCAACTTTTGCCCCAGAGCATTTTGCCAGTGTTAGAACTGTTGATACCATGAAGAGAAAGCAGTTTATAAAGGGTATAACCCAAATAGCTGAAGAAGGTGCTATCCAAGTATTTAAGGAACTTCATATTGGTATTGAGCAAATTATAGTTGGTGTTGTAGGAGTGCTTCAGTTTGAAGTATTAGAGTTCAGACTTAAAAATGAATATAACGTAGATATTAAGATGGATAGATTGGCATTCAAATATATAAGATGGATTGAAAATAGTAATATAGATAAAGAGCAACTTAATTTGACTAGTGATACTAGAATAGTTAAAGATCTTAAGGACAGAGACTTGTTACTGTTCCAAAGTGATTGGTCCATTAGCTGGGCAATAGAGCATAATAAAGGCTTAATTTTATCAGATGTTAGTAAGAATAACGATTAACTTTAAAATAAAGAAAAAAATCTCTTGAAATGATTTCAAGAGATTTTTTTCTTTATTTTCACATGCTTTTTCTTCTGTTAGATAAAGCATCAGCTACAAATATAATTGTAGCAACTATTAGTAGAATATTAATTAAATTTCCACCTATGATGAAAAGCACTCCCATCAAAATAAATAATACTACAAAGCCACCTAACCAACGTAAAAAAGGCATATTTGTTCCTCCAGTTATCAAAATAAAAGTGTAATAAAAATCCATCAGATTAATTCACTTCAGCATATTTATCCACTATAGTGAATTATATATGAAGAATATATATAGTATGCATTACTTTAGTGAGGTATATGCAAAGAATATATGGAAAACACTATGAGAAGTGTATGCATACATTTGATAAATATTTGTTTTTGTATATAATAATAGTAGAAGCGCGTTTCAGGGAATATTAAAAATTAAATCATGAGGGGGACAAATATGGAACATAGAGTGTCATCAGTTAAAACTATTGATATAGTACAAATTAGTTTAATGACGGCTATTACATTTATAGCTACGTCTGTTATACATATACCAACTTTTATGGGGGTACTTCATTTGGGAGATAGTATGATTTTTTTATCTGCCATATTATTTGGAAGAAAAAAAGCAGCTATATCCTCTGCTATTGGTATGTGTTTATTTGACTTAATGACTGGATATACCATGTGGGCACCATTCACTTTTGTTATCAAAGGTGTTATGGCCTATATTGCTGGAACCATTGCCTATAGAAAGGATTATAATGGAAATAACTTTTCGAATAATCTAGTCGCTTTTATTGTAGCGGGAATTTGGATGATTGCGGCATATTATCTAGGTGGAGCAATTATAATGACATTTATTTCTAAAGAATTCACACTTCAAAAAGCATTAATTCTTGCACTAAAGGATATACCAACCAATATTCTTCAAGTAGTAGGTGGAATTGCTTTAGCAATACCGCTAATAACAGCTTTAAGAACAAAAATTAATAGATAAGATAAATAATTATAAAAAAAGAGTGAATTTTATAATCTGGTACCCTTGTCAAGGACAATATAAAAAAGAGTGTTAAGAAGCTAAAAGATGATTTCTGTATTGTACGGGAGTCATCTTTTTTAAGTTCCATTGGTATCTATAATTATTATAATATATGATATATTTATCTATCATTTTCTTAATAGATTCAAATGTAGTACAGGATTTTAGATTTATCTCATCTTTCATATGTCCAAAAAATGATTCCTGAGGAGCATTATCCCAACAGTTACCTCTACGTGACATTGACTGTCCTAATCCGTGCTTGTTTAGCAATTGTTGAAATATAGGACTTGTATAATGACTACCTTGATCTGAATGAATAAAGGCATCTTCTGTTAACGTTACACGTCTAGTCTTAACTAGTTTTTCTATTGTATCTAATGCTATATCGAGTGTTATTCTATCTGAAACTTTATAGGATAATATCTCATTTGTTGAAGAATCCTTAATTGTTGATAAATATGCCATTTTACCATTACTGTAAGGTAAATATGTTATATCAGTAAGAAGGACCTTTCCTGGCGTAGCCTGCTTAAATTCACGATTTAAAATATTTTTTACTACACGATGTTCCTTCGTTGCCTTAGCAATTTTTTTGTATGGATTTGCCTTTCTGTGAGGACATATTATATCGTACTTATTCATAATCCTACGGATACGTTTTAAGCTATATATAATGTTAAATTCATTCTCCAAAATCATTTTGATAGATCTAGATCCTTTCTTATAGCCTCTTCGACTAAACACCTTCAGTATTAAATCTCTATCTTCTAAATCACGTTGCTCGCGTATCATTCTTATTTCTTCTGAGGTAAGGTAATTGTAATACCCAGATCTAGAGACTCCTGCTAATCGGCACAAGTAACCGGTTACATTCTTAAAGCTGTATTTTTCAATAACTTCGTTAATTATTTTGAAAATATCACCACATTTAAATTTATTATTTTTTTGAATCGCCTGCCTTTCTTTCGCATCTAATTTTTTTAATAGTTCTACCTGTGACTCAAGTAATTTTATTTTAGCTTCTTGCCTTTCTATTATTTCTTCCTTAGAAAGCTCGGTAGAGCGCGGCCTACCACTTGCCGTTTTCCTAGTATCTTCTAAACCTATTATTCCATCTTTTTTATATGCTACATTCCACCTATACGCTGATTGCTCAATTCTTTTCAATCCTATTATGTTTATATCAAATCCATTTTCGGCGAAAATTTGTCTTGGCAGTTTTCCAGCTATATATTCATCTATAAATAATATCTTAAATTCATATTTATATGTGATTGCATATTCACTAACATTTAGAACGTTTTTATTATTTTTAAGCTTTGTAATATCTCCTTTAGTAAATACAATTTTACTCATTTTCCACCATCCTATCTTTATATAAATTATACAAAAAAAATACCTATAGTCCAAACACTTTTTTTAAAGTGTCCTTCCTATAGGTACCATTATATAGGGCTCACTCTTTTTTATAGTTTATTTGTACAGGAAGTTTTTTTGATTTTCACAGTTTTAATATAGAATATACTAAAAATTATTGTTGGGATCAATATGAAGGACACCACAGAGAAATATACGTAAAGATTTAAAAATTTATATACTAATATTACTTTAGCGGAAATGAAATAGGAAATAATGAATACAAATAAAGTAATAATATATATCCAATATTTATTAAAAAAAGAAAGTCTTTTAAATAAAATCAATATAGCATTAAGAGCTATTACATATTTTATAAACCATCCGCCTACCATTTGAAGCATTACAAAAAATTCCCCGACCTCTAAAAAATCGAAATAACTAACTAATTGGGTTTGTATCAGTTTGGGATAATTAATATTCAATGCTCTACTTACTTCAAAGGTACTTAAAACACCGATGTTTGCGACGACTTCCATTTGTATTACAATTAATACTGCAAAAATACTATGTTTTATGAGTTTGGATTTGTTGGTTATTCTAGACAAAAATGGTATACAAATAGCTATGCTTGCATAACAGCCTAGTGCTTTTATTATGGATAAAATAAAAGATTTGTTTATGCCATTTGCCATTATAGGAAGTAGGTATTCTATCTTTTTATATCTAGCTGTAAGAATAGCTAGGTTTATACCTGCCAACATAATGAGAGTTATACCTATAATAGTAACTATAACTATGGCCCTAGTACCCTTTTTTATAATATAAACGGCGGGTATTATTATAAACAAAAGAAAAAACCAGGTAGGTGTATCTGAAAGCATATTTACGTGCAAGGCATTTGCTTCTACGGAAGAACTTTCTATTAAAGTCAAAAATATAGTTAGGATAAATAAAATTAAAAAAATATTTCCTATAGTTTTGCCTAAAGCTTTATGGTATATTTCATCCATGTTATAGCATTTTGTTTTGTCACAAACGAATAGTAAATAAATAAAATAAAAAAACAAAATAATAGAGGCAATTATAACGGAAATCCAAGAATCCCTACCTCCACTTGTAATGAATACATTTGGATATGTTTTCATTGATACAATGGAAGTTCCCCATATTATGAATATTAAGTGTTTTGTATTTAGCTTATCCATTTTTGTCTCCTTCTCACCTTCTTATTTTCATTGTACACAGTGTTGTAATAAAAATAACCATATATAGTATTATATAGTATTATTTCCAATTTTGATAATATTAGACTTAAAATCATAAGGTTTAAAAATTTTAGAAGAATTAAGAATAGTAACCTTACATATTACAAACAATAAATAGGGTGATTAAAATGGAAAAAGTTAATATAGATTATATTAAAGAAAAATTAAAAAATAGTTACGATGTAAAATACAGGGAGATAGAGTGTGAGATTGGAACTATATTCGGTGTATTTATTGATGACTTATGTGATTCTAAATTCATCAGTGAATATATTTTTAATCCGTTAATACATCACAAGATTGAAACTGTAGATATAGAATATATAAAAAAAGAAGTATTACCAGCTAATAGTATTGGGGATATAAATAGTAACGAGGAGGCCATAGTACACATTTTATCCGGAGACTTGGTGCTTATATTCTCTTTTGCAAATAAATCAATCTATTGTGAAGCAAAGGGATATGTAAGACGAGGTGTTGGAATTCCTGTTACAGAAAATGTAGTTAAGGGTCCAAGGGAAGGTTTTACCGAGGCTTTTGTTGATAATGTATCATTAATAAGACGAAAAATAAAAAATCCGAATTTAAAATTTGAGCCTATAATCTTAGGAATTAAATCTAATACGGTTGTGGTGTTAAGCTATATAGAAGGAGTTGCTCCAAAGAAACTTGTGGATTATATAAGAAAAAAGGTGACTAATATAAAATTGGAGTTCATATTAGACACAAATTACATTGAGGAAGAATTAAAAAATAAAAATACACCTTTTGATACTATAGGCACTACTGAAAAGCCAGATGTGGTGGCCGCAAAACTTTTAGAAGGGAAAATAGCTATAATTGTAGATGGAACTCCTTTTGTAATTACTGCGCCATATTTTTTTATAGATAATTTTCATACACCTGATGATTATTATTCCAATAAGTATTTTACTAATTTATCAAGAATTATGAGAGTGATTAGTTTCTTCACAGCTACCTTATTGTCAGGGCTATATTTGGCTATTGCAACTTTTCATTTTTCTATTATTCCATCTGTGCTTGCTGTAAAATTTACAATGTCTAGAGCCGGGGTGCCTCTGCCCACGGTAATTGAGCTATTATTAATGATTTTTTTCTTTCAACTACTTCGGGAGGCAGGTATAAGATTACCACAGTCTATAGGTCAGGCAATGAGCATTGTTGGAGCTTTGATTTTAGGAGACGCAGTAGTTGGAGTAGGTCTGGCATCACAAAGTACGGTAGTTATCGTGGCACTTTCTTCCATTTCATCTTTTTTAGTGCCTAAACTTTATGGTGCTCTATCTATATGGAACATATTTATTATTATCTTTTCCTCAGTTCTTGGACTTCCAGGTTTTTATATTGGGTTCCTTATTTTTATAGCACATATGGCAGCCCTTGAAAGTTGTGGATATCCATATTTATTTCCACTAGGAACACTAGAAACTTTTAAATTTAAAGATGTATTGTATAGAAAAGATCTTAGTAAAATATCTAATAGTATTTTTGATAAGGATGATTATAATGAATAAGTATAAAAAGATAGTAGTTATAATATGCATAATAATAACAAATTGTTTTATTATGACATCATGTTTTAGTTATAGGGATATAAATAGACTTATATTTATTACTGCCATAATAATAGATGTAGATGATAGTAACAATCCTATAATATATGGAGAAGCATATAAGGGTATAAGAGCAACAACGCCTGTAGGTTCGGATGAGAGAATATTATTTAAAGGATCAGGAAAAACAATGTTTGAGGCAGTTAGAAATATGAATGCTACTTCCAGTTATAAAATAAATTATACTCAGAATAAGGCTATAATATTTACCCAAAAGGCTGCAGAATTTGGTCTTGACAATTTCATAGATTTTTTGGATCGTGATCAAGAAATGCTTATAAGACCTTATATTTCAATATATCAAGGGGATCCAGAGAAACTCATAAAACTAAATATTCTTCAAGAAAAATATATTGGATTCTTTATAATGCATCTTATAGAAAATGTTGGTGCATCTTCAAGAGCTTTAGAACTAAGTTTTAATGATTTTTACAATCAAAGGAATATGGGGGATAGAGTAAACGTAGTAACCATAATAGATATCCCAAAGGATACCATAGAACCGAGGTTGCAAATAAATGGAGGCGCAGTTATTAAAGACGATAAAATGGTTAACATTATAAAAACTGATGAAGGGCAGGGGTTTAACTTTTTAATGAACAATGTTTCAAGTGGAACTTTAGAAATAACTAATCCTTGTGATATAGATAAATTTACAACTTTAGAAATTAGAAAAAGTAAAACTAAGACAGAAATAAGTTATGATAATAATGTTGTTAATTTAAAAAAGAAGATTAATGTTAAGGTGGATTTTGCGGAGGCCCAAAAGGAGATTACACTTACAAAAGAAAATATTATAAAAATTCAAAAAAAATCAGAAGAAAATATTGTAAAAGCCTGCAATTTATTATTCCAGAAATATAAGGGGTTGGGTATGGATATATTTGATATTGCTGAAGAATTTTATCAGAAATATCCTAGGATAAAAATTGATGGAGATATTATTAATAAAACTGAGTTGAAAGTTGAAGTAGATGTACAAATAATGAATACAGGAGATGTTAAAAATTTTCAATAAAAAATATGGAAAAGTATACAATTTAGTTGTATACTGATTGTATGATAATGGGTTTATAATACAGTTTGTTCAATTAAATGAGGAAAACTAGTGTGGTAAGTGAATAAAAGGACGATGGTATTCCATCGTCCTTTGTGGGATAGGGACCTAATATAATTATAAAAGGAATCTTAGAAACAATTTAGTTTAATAAACATAATATATTATTATAGCGTGGTTGGAGTGAAATATATGGATAACAAGAAAATTAAAATATTGTTAAAGAGAGAAGAGGGTACAAAATTAGATTTTAAGTTAAAGATGGATGTATTTACTGAAAGTGGAAAAAAAGAATTAGCCAAAGATATATGTGCAATTGCAAATTCCCGTGGAGGAAGAGGATATATTGTTATTGGAGTGGAAGATAAGACTAAAAGAATTGTGGGTATTAATGTTGAGGATTTTAAAGAAGAACAGTTCCAACAAATTATTACTTCTAGATCTGAGCCCCCTATTCCAATTTCTATAGATTTTGTGATATACGAAAATAAAAACCTAGCAATTATAACTATATATGATGGCGGGCAGAAACCCTATCAATTAAGGGAGAATGGGGCCTTTTATATTAGACGTGGTTCTACAACTGATACCATGAGAAAAGATGAACTGATTTCCTGTTTGCAAGAAAATTTAAATCTAAACATTGAAACCATGCCCATTATAAATAGTGATGTGAATTGCTTGGATATTAATATAATTGATAAATATTTTTTGAAGAAGGGAATTGTGGTAAATGAGGACAACCGATTAGGATTTATGGACAATGCAGCAATAACCTTTATTGAAAGGGATTATAATAAGAGGGTAGTTACACTGGGGGGGTTATTAGTATTTTCTGAAATTAATAGTATTTATATACCTCATAATATGATTAAAATAGTAAATAAAGTGAATAGTAACCTTGATGAGGTTATTATTGTACAAGGAAGCTTGCTGGATATGCTAGATAAGGTAGAGCAATTGTTTAAAAACATATTTCCTTCAAACTATCCTATAGTGGCAGTACATGAAGCAGTAAAAAATGCAATACTTTATAGGGATTATACCATGTTTTATAAGGAAATAGAAATAGCGATAAACTACAACAGTGTTAGTGTAATTAGTCCAGGTAATTTATTATATTTAGCCAAAATTAATAGTCATAATTATTCAAAAAGAAATATGTGGATATATGATAAATTAATAGCCTTAGATGATAAAAAAAGGTTTATAAAATCTGGTAAAGGTTTTGCTAGAATGAAAAAAGCTTTTTCTAAATATGGGAAAGTAGTATTTGTGGATTCAAAGGAGGATAATAGTTTTAAGGTGATTTTCCCTGGAATTAAAAATTTTATTTAGTAAGTATGATATTGCAATAATATTCTGAATATTATATAATGAGGTTAACTATATTGCGTACATTGTAGACCTGTTTAATAATTATCTGGTTATGTTAGATAAAATAGGAGGCGGTTAACATGATTCATGTATTTTGCGGTAGAAAAGGTTCAGGTAAGACCAAAGCTTTAATTAAACTTGCCAATGAAAAGGTTGACGACGTTAAGGGGAACATAGTTTATATTGATGATGACACTAAAGCTGTTTTGCAATTAAGTAGTAAAATGAGATTTGTGGCTACAAATGAGTTTGATTTAAAAAGTAATAATGATTTTTATGGTTTTTTGTGCGGTATGCTTTCAAAGGATTACGATATTGATACCATTTTTGTTGACGGTGTATTTAATATTGTTGAGGATAAAATTGAGCATACGGCACAATTGTTTTCTAAAATGGAGTCTTTAGCTAAAAAGTATAATGTGGAATTTTATGTGAATGTTAGTTGCGAGAGTGGAAATCCACCGGAATTTTTAAAAAGTTATATCGCATAGACAATCAATTAATTTTTAGATAAATGCAGGCTTCATAACCCTGCATTTATTGTAAGTAGAGAAAATGGGCGAATATCAACGCAAATAGCGGACAAATAGATGTAGTAACAGTAAACTATCAATTAAGACATTTGATATAATTTTAAAAAAAATATACAATTATAGCATGAAAAATTATATTTAAAAGGCTGTGAAAGAAAAAAGTAACTGTAGGAATTATTAAGAGAGCTAGTGGTAGGTGCAAACTAGTTAATGAATATAGTGAAATACACTCTGGAGCTTTAGGCTGAAATAAAATTTCTTTTAAATTAAGCTGAAACGGGTTAACCTTACGTTATAAGGAATGAGCGGATTGTTAAATCAATTTGGGTGGTACCACGGAATTATTTCGTCCCTTTCACAGGGGGCGTTTTTTTATTCCCCAAAAATAATAGAGGTTTAATATAAGGAGGAAGAATATATGTCAAATGTATATGATACACTACTGGAGCGAGGATATATCAAGCAACTTACTCATGAGGAGGAAATGAAAAAAATATTAGCTACGGAAAAGGTAACTTTTTATATAGGTTTTGACCCAACAGCAGATAGTCTGCATATTGGTCATTTTATTGCTATGATGTTTATGGCTCATATGCAAAGAGCGGGGCATAGACCTATAGCCTTAGTTGGTGGTGGAACTGCAATGATAGGTGACCCATCAGGAAAAACAGATATGAGAAAAATGCTTTCAAAAGAAGAAATTGATCATAATATATCTTGCATAAAACTGCAACTTTCAAGACTTATAGATTTTACAGATGGTAAAGCTATATTAGATAATAATGCAAACTGGCTTTTAAACTTAAATTATGTGGATTTTATAAGAGATATAGGAGCTCATTTTTCAGTAAATAGAATGTTAACTGCTGACTGCTTTAAGCAGAGGTTAGAAAAAGGATTATCTTTTCTTGAATTTAATTATATGCTTATGCAAGGATATGATTTTTTAGTGCTAAATCAAAAATATGGATGCTCTATGCAACTGGGTGGAGACGATCAATGGTCTAATATAATTGCTGGTATGGAGCTAATAAGAAAAAAAGAAAGCAAAGCTTCCTATGGTATGACCTGTACCTTACTTACTAACAGTGAAGGCAATAAGATGGGTAAAACGGAAAATGGTGCACTATGGCTTGATGCGAATAAAACATCTCCATATGATTTTTATCAATACTTTCGAAATGTTTCGGATTCGGATGTCGAAAAATGTTTGTGTTTACTTACTTTTGTACCAATGGATGAAATTAGGCGTCTAACTGCTTTAAAAGATGAAAAAATTAATGAAGCTAAAAAAGTCTTAGCTTTTGAGGTTACAAAACTTATTCATGGAGAAGACGAAGCTATCAATGCAAAGGTAGCAGCAGAAGCACTATTTGGTGGTGGAACTAATATGACTAACGTTCCTACTGTATCTATACCCTTAGATATGAAGAATGCAGGCCTCATGGATATATTAGTGTACACTAAGGTGGTTCCATCAAAAGCTGAAGCAAGAAGGCTTATTGAGCAAGGTGGGTTAACTATTAACGACAAAAAAATTGAAGATAAAAATGAAACACTTTTAGATTCAGATTTTAAAAATGGTAGTGTACTTATAAAAAAAGGAAAGAAAAAATACTATTCTTTAATTATAGAATAATAAATGTCAAAGTAGCAAAGCTAAAGTTAATATTTAGCTTTGCTTTTTTGTGTGTTTGTTTTTCTTGGGGACGGTTAACAACTATTTTATACTTGTACAAAAGATGTACAAGTATAAAATTATATAGATAATAATTAAAAGTCCCCTTTAAAAAAAAAAGTTTTATACGATAATTAAGTATTGATAATTTTTGAAAACATTTTTATTCCATAAAACGGGAGGTGGCCTATGTCTATAATTAGCAATATTGCAATATTACAGAATCCAGAAGCTAAAAAAGCGTTTAGTAAGATATCCTTTGAAGCTGGTGAAACCTTCAATGCAAGAATAGTAAGTATAGACCAGCAAAAGGGAGAAGTTAATTTAAAATTATTAGATGGATGGCAATTTTCTGCAAAGCTAGATAAGCCACTAGAGCAAGCACCTGATGGTAATGTGCTGAAATTTGAGGTAGAAGGATTCGAAGATGATAAGCTTAAAATACGATTAGTATATGAAAATAAAGAGAGTAAAAGTATTGAGGGTGAAGGGTTAGAAGACTTCAGTAAGCGTACACTTTTAGGAACTGGAAAAGCGGATGCTTTGCTTTTTTCTAAAATGATAAAGCATGCTATGCCGTTAACTAAAGATAATATAATTGATATAAAAAATTTAGTTGATTTTAGAGAAAAGATATCCTTAAATTCTAATAAAGAAGAAATTTTTATTGCTAGATATCTTGATAGCAGAAATATTGAACCGGGCAGTGAAAAGTCAAAGGAAATAACAAATATTCTAAAAAGTTTTTTTGAGACACTAAAAACTTTAGATATTGATGACATATTATTATTTAAAGAAAATAATTTAGAGCTTACTAAAGGAAATCTGGATAGTTTTATAAAGCTATTTAAGGGCCAATCAGCAGTATATAATAATTTAAAAGACATTAACAATTTCCTTTCAAGTAATTTACAATTTGAAAATAGCAGTAAGGAAATAAGCACAGCTGAGATGTTGATTGATAATGGAATAATACAAGACAAACCTCAAACAGTAGATAAAACTCAAACAGTAGATAAAACTCAAACAGTAGATAAAACTCAAGCAGTAGACAAACCTCAAATAGTAGACAAACCTCAAACAGTAGATAAAGCCCAAACAGTAGATAAAACTCAAACTGCAGGTAAACCTATTATTAGTAATGATCTAAATGGAATAGTTAAATTAATAAATAGTGAATTAAAGGGCCTAGAGGTTAATTATAGGGTTTTAAATTCTACAATCAAAAGTTTAGAACATGATAAAAACTTTAAACTAGATATAGGAATGGCAGCAGAGAAAAATGTAGGAATTGAAAATATTAATAGTGACAGATTAAAAGTATTAGTGGATAAAATCTTTGATGTGGAGCAAATATCACTAAGTCCAGATAGTTATGTTAAATTAATAGAAAATTTAGAGGGAAAATTGAATATAACAAAGGTTGAGCCAAACAGTGTAGAACTAGAAAAGATAGTGTCAAATGAAGAACTACCTTTAAATATAGTCGAAAAGAGCACGGTTATTGAAGGGAAAATCAATACTAAAAGTTCTATCAATAATAAAAATTTTGAATACGCGAAGAATAATTCCATTAATCAGATTATAAATATGATAAAAAAAGAGTTGAATATCTCAGAGGAAAAGGGAATTATAAATAGTGTAGAAAAGGGAATTATAAATAGTGTAGAAAAGGATATAGAAAAGATAACTACAGATTTTCTTATTAAGGAACAAATTAAATTAAAGACTGATGAGATAAAAAATATAGTTAAGGATCTTATTGAAAACAAGCTTAATATAAAACCTGAGAACTATGAAAAAGTTATGAGTTTATTCCATGAAAAAATTAATGATCTTAAAATGTTTAATACTATTTCAGAGCAATATTATTATTTGGATTTGCCGATAAACGTTAAAGATGAGGAATATCAATTTAAACTAATTATTAAAGATGATAGGAATAAAGGCAAGAAGATAGATAGTAAAAATGTTAAAATTGCCACAAGTGTCAAAACAATAAATATGGGAACAGTGGATGCATATATTAAAATTAACAATAATAATATGAATATTGATATTAGTTGTGATAAATTCTGGGTTAAAGTTTTAAAATTAGGACAAGAAAAATTGGTAACTGATTTATCTAATTTAAATTATAGGGTTAATATACAGGTTAACAACAAGGTTAAAGAATTCACACTAGCGAGTTGTGGGGAATTTTTTGATGATAGAAGTTTTAATGCCCTGAATATAAAGGTATAATAGGAAAGAGCATTAAAAAACTAATAAGCTACAGTGTGGTATTCAACTAAAATTATAATTGTGAGCACTAATGGGGTGTATTAAAATGAAAAAAATAAAAAAAGCCGCTGCCGTAAAATATGAGCAAGGGTATGATGTGCCTATAGTAACTGCAGCTGGAATAGGATATATTGCAGATAAAATTTTGCTTAAAGCGGAGGAAAGTAAGGTAGCTATAGTACAAAATGAGGAACTAGCTAATTTACTTTTAAATGTTGATATAGGGTCAGAAATACCCTTGGAATTATATGATGCAATAGCAAAGGTTATTGCTTATGTAATGGATATAGACGGACTTATGAAAAAAAATTAAAACATAAATAAAAAAAGGAGGCATATCATATTATGGCGTTGTGGGCAATATCTGATCTTCATTTAGCGTTAAACTCAGATAAACCCATGGATATATTTGGAGAAAAATGGGAAAATCATCATGAAAAAATAAAAAATAATTGGATTGAAAAAATTTCCGCAGAGGATACGGTACTAATTGCAGGAGATATTTCATGGTCTATGAGTATTTCTGAGGGACTTGAGGATTTAGAGTGGATTCATAAACTTCCCGGTAAAAAAATACTTATAAAAGGGAATCACGACTATTGGTGGAGTAGCATAACAAAACTTAACTCGCTCTACGAAGATATGGATTTTATTCAAAATAACTTTTTTAACTATAAAGATGTGGCTATATGTGGAACTCGTGGGTGGAATTGCCCAGGAGCTGCAAGATTTACAGAGCATGATGAAAAAATATACAATAGAGAATTAATTAGGCTCCGAATATCATTAGATGAGGCAGTTCGAAGTGGGTATAATAAATTTATTGTAATGCTTCATTATCCACCCACTAATGATAAATTCGAAGAAACTAAACTTATAAGTATTTTAAAAGAATATAATGTGTCAAAGGTAATATATGGACATTTACATGGACCATCACTAAATAGATTATATGAGGGGAATATAGAAGGCGTAGAGTATATAGTAACTTCTTGTGATTATTTAGACTTTGACCCTTTAAAGATATTGGAATAGCACAAAAGTGAATTTATTGTGGATAAGTATAACTGTGAAATTTATTTGTGTGGATAATTAATAGCTATAGTTACATAAAAACAAATAACAAGTCAAAGATGCAATTATATTGACTTGTTATTTGTTTAATTTGTTATTTGAATATTTTAGAAAAGAAACCAGATTTCTTACTAGGTTCTATTGGTTCAAAGTTTTCGGTGGAAGAGATATTTATATTGCTGGTATCATCTGATAAGGCGGCTTCTTCTTTTATTAAGTCTTTCATATCTCTTGCAAGTTCTTTCAAACTTTGTTTAACATTAGGTGTTGTTATTACATTACTAAACCAAACTAGTGAATTTTCTGTATTTCCAATACGTCTGTTTAACTCTCCAATAAGATACATCGCACTGTATTTATCCATACCGTATATGGGGAATGCTTCTGCGTAATAGGCATCATTAAGTCCTTCTAAGGCCTGCTTTAAAAATAGTAACTCCATCTCCGAGGCTTCCTCAGTTTCGAGTAGCCTGTACATCCAGGCAAGCTTTACACAACTAATGGCCTTTTTGCTTGATTTTGCATTGATAATTATGTAATTTAAAAGGGATAGTTTATATCTTTCAATAGCAATATGTACATCATAAATTTCTGGATACATTCTGCCCTTCCATTTAGGTGTAATAGACTTTTGTATTTTTTCAATTTCTGTACTTCGGATACTATAAAAATCTGTTTTCATAGCGCTATATCCGCAAGAATTACAAACCCAAACATCATAGAAATATGGATTAATGAGTGAATACCTTATAAAAAAATCACTGTCTTTTTTTATCATCCTGTAAGCGGATGATTTTACGGTGTTGGCTTTAAAAACATGATCACATACGGGGCAGGTTACTTCTTTACTATATAGAAGAGATTTTTCCTGTTTGATTTGATCTTTTTCTTTTATAGTTTCAATTTCTTTATTATAGATTTTAATATCTTCAATATTATCAAAGCCCATATTTTCTAGACCAGAAAACATTTTTTTATCCATTTGATCACCCCAAAGTAAAATTTACGTACTATAATTGGTTATACAATTTGGTATATCTTTCTAAAATAATTGCTTTTATGTTAATTTAGTAGTAAATTAATTATAACAGAAAATTAATAAAAATATAATAATAATATAAAACACCATCTAAAGCTTTGTATATTTTAATGACAAACAATATTTATGTAAAGGACTGAGTATATGGCAATAAGAGAGTGGAAAAAATTCTTAATACCTTATGAACAGGCGGTAGAAGAGTTAAAATTAAAATTCAAAAGTATTCGCCGTGAATATAGGCGCAAAAATGATTATTCACCTGTAGAATTTGTTACCGGAAGAGTTAAAGAAATATCTAGTATCCTTGAAAAAGCTAATAAATTCTCCATACCACTTGATAGAATTGAATTTGAAATGGAGGATATTGCAGGCATAAGAGTAATGTGTCAATTTGTGGACGACATTGATAAGGTGGTAAATTTAATTCGAGAAAGACTAGATATGAAAATAGTTTATGAAAAAGATTATGTTACCAATGTAAAAGGCAGTGGTTATAGAAGCTATCATATGATTATAAAGTATCCGGTGAATTTGGTGGATGGCCAAACGGAAATACTAGCAGAATTTCAAATTAGGACCTTGGCAATGAATTTTTGGGCTACAGCAGAACATTCTCTAAACTATAAATATAAGCATGATATACCAGAGTATATTAGAGTGAAACTTAAAAGGGCCGCAGATGCTGCATTTCAACTAGATCAGCAGATGTTAGAAATCAAAGATGAAATTAAAGATGCACAAAAACTCTTTGAGGTTAAATCTAATTTGGTATCTGATATAATGAATAATATTCTTATGATTTCTTCTCTAGGAAAATTAGTAGAGGCAACTAGGTATAGGGAACAACTAAATAAGCTATTAGAGGAAGGCGAAGTATTTGAACTCAGTAGCCTGCTTAAAGCAACTCAAAAAACTTTAGATGTGTATGGAGTTTTATAATAGGTAAACAGTCTAAATAAAAAAGGAGGGTAGAAAGTCTAAATTAAGACAATCTGTTCTCCTTTTTTAATATTAAAATATAAACTGTATAAGGTTTTTCTAAGAAACTACTATATTAACTAGACTGCCTTTAATTACAATAATTTTTCGCATTGTTTTTCCTTCAAGTGCGGAAATTACTGTTTCATCTTTAAGAGCAGCAGCTTTAATACTTTCTTCATCTAAACCTTGGGCTATAACAATTCTAGATTTGATCTTACCATTTACCTGAATAGCTATTTCTATTTCATCTTTGATTAGAGCACTTGCATCAAATTTAGGAAATCTTTGATTAAATATAGAGTAACCCATACCTAAAGTCTCCCACTTTTCTTCTGAGAAGTGGGGAGCAAATGGTGCTAAAAGTAAAAGGTAATCCACAAGCACTTGTTTTAAGAAATCACTATTTACGGTTTCTTCATTAACATATTTTGATATGGCATTTGTAAGTTCCATAATTCTTGCAATAGCAGTATTAAATTGAAGTTTTTCTGTGTCTTCAGTAACACCCTTTATGGCAAAATGCCTCCAATAGTTCAATTCTTTTTCTGCCTTGTTAATGGAAGTTACTTTGCTAGTTTCTTTTAACATTTCGAAAATACTAGTATCAATTGCTCTTTCAATTCTATCAACGAATCTTCCAATAGCTTTTATACCGTCATCACTCCAAGCACCGCCATCAGTATAACCAAAACCAAACATTAGGTACATTCTAAATACATCTGAGCCAAACTCTTTTATATATTGGTCCGGTGAAATAGTGTTTCCTTTGGATTTACTCATTTTAAGTCCATCTGGTCCTAAAATTAAGCCCTGGTGAGTAAGAGACAAGAAAGGTTCATCAAAGTTTAAATACCCCATATCACGAAGAGCCTTGGTAATAAATCTTGCATATAGTAAGTGCATGCAAGCATGCTCTGGTCCACCAACATATTTGTCTACAGGAAGCATCTTGTTTATTAAGTCTGTATCAAAGGCTTTTTCACTATTTTTGTTATCCACATAACGTAAATAGTAGAAGGAGGAACAAACAAAAGTATCCAAGGTATCTGCCTCACGATGGGCAGGTTTACCACAAACAGGACAAGGTACATTAATAAAGTCTGCGCATTTAGCAAGTGGAGACTCTCCGTCAGGTGCAAATTCTACGTCATAAGGTAGTTCTACAGGAAGCTGAGACTCAGGTACTGGAACAGCTCCACAGGTGTCGCAATGGATTATTGGAATAGGAGCTCCCCAATATCTTTGTCTTGAAACTAACCAATCACGAAGTCTAAAGTTTACTTTGCCTGTTCCTAAATTTTGAGCTTCTAATTTTTTTACTATTGCCTCAATACCCTCTTTTGTAGTTAAACCATTAAATTCTTCACTATTTACCAATTTTCCATATTCAGTGTAAGGAAGAGCTTCTTCATCATGGTCTACACTTTTAAAACTAGAAATTACTCTTTCAATAGGTAAATTGTATTTAGTAGCAAAGGCAAAATCTCTATCATCATGAGCAGGAACAGCCATTACAACACCAGTTCCGTAAGTATTTAGCACATAGTCAGCTACCCAAATTGGAACTTTTCTTCCATTGATAGGGTTAATAGCGTAGGAGCCAGTAAATACACCAGTTTTTTCTCTTGTAATAGATTGTCTTTCTATATCAGTCTGCTTATTCGCATCATCTCTATAAGCCACCACAGATGATTTATAGGCCTCTGTAGTGAGAGAATCAACAAGGTCATTTTCAGGGGCTATAACCACATAGGAAACGCCGTATAGAGTATCTGCTCTTGTAGTAAACACATTAAAATCTATAGTAGAATCTACTACCTTAAAATTAACCTCAGCACCAATAGATTTACCTATCCAATGTTTTTGCATTGATTTAGTTTTTTCAGGCCAATCTAAGGTATCTAATTTTTCCAATAGCTCATCAGCATAATCAGTAATTTTTAAAAACCATTGAGTTAAATTCTTTTTAGTGACTTCAGTACCACAACGTTCGCAAGCACCATCTAATACTTGCTCATTTGCAAGTACTGTACTACAGCTAGGGCACCAATTTACAGGAGCTTTTTTTCTGTAGGCAAGACCTTTTTCAAATAGTTTTAAGAATAGCCATTGAGTCCATTTATAATAATCTGGGCGGCAAGTTACAACTTCATGATCCCAATTAAACATTGCTCCCATAGCTTTTAATTGCGTTTCCATAGTAATAATGTTTTGCTCAGTGGAATCTTTTGGGTGTACGCCTGTTTTTATAGCGTAGTTTTCAGCAGGTAGCCCAAAGGCATCAAAGCCCATTGGTTGAAATACATTATATCCCTGCATTTTTTTCATTCTAGCCCAAGTGTCTACAGGGCCATAGTTGAACCAATGTCCAGCATGTAATTGGCTTCCAGATGGATATGAGAACATTTCAAGTACGTATAGCTTTTTATCAGTATTATTCTCATCAAATTTGTAGAGATTAGTTTGTTCCCATTTTTGTTGCCATTTTTCATCGATGGTAATATTGTATTTTGCCATTAATATTCCTCCTTGTATGTTATAAAGTAGTAAACAATTGTATTACTTCTTAAATTCAATATTTAATAGTATACATAAGCTAGAAGTAGACAGAAAATAAAAAAAACCTTCATCTCAACAAAGAGACGAAAGTAATATTCCGCGGTACCACTCTAATTAGGCATTACGCCTCACTTACGAATATAACGGTTTTAACCGTACTTGTTTTAACAAGTATGCCTCTTACTTAAAAGTAAGCATCTTACTTTCTAAGTAAAATCATAGGTAAGTTCATATCATATCATTGCTGCTTCACACCAAATAAGCAACTCTCTTTAAAATGACATTAATATTACTACTCCTAATCAAAGCAATTTATTATATTATACTTTGGTTATAAAGCATTATTATTCATTATAATTTAAATAGAATTTTCTGTCAAGAGCTCTGCTAGGACACATTTTACACAAATATAAGGAGAGTATTTATCTGAATTTTTGAATTAGCTTTTTATTTGCATAGGAAATAAAGATAGTAAGTGCATAGTCATACACTAGGAAGGCAAACTCCATAAAGGGTATTAGTAAATATATATTTATATTAGGAATTTTTAATAATAGTAGTTTATATATAAATATAATTATTGCAGAGCTTATATTAAAGAATAAGAACTTTAGTACAAACTCCAAAGGAATACTTCTTAATTTTTCTACAAAATACTTTATAAAGCCATAGCAACCAAAAATAAATATATAGGCAATACTTATAAGCTTTGAAGGTATAATAAATAAACTTAGAAGGGATACAGAGCCATATACTATAAGCGTATTTTTCACTCCAGTAAGTATAATACAAAGAGGAATGATGCAGGAGGATACACCTAATATAAATAACCTATTTGTAGGGAAAACAGAAGAAAGATATAGTAATATCAAACTAAGTGCCGCGAATATGCCGCCCTTAGCAATATTATTAGATTTCATAAAAATCATCTCCTAAATTAATATGCTTAGCAACAGGAAATAAGATCCCCGCCTAAACATTCACAAAGACTATCTGCACACCATAAGTTAATACACATATTACCCATATCAGAATCTTTGTTTCTTCTTCCATAATAGTTACCTCTATAATTTGTATTTCTAGTGTTTAAATCGTTAAAACTTCTTCTGTATTCAACATTATTAGGTGCAAGGGAACAGGCTTTACTAATGAAATTATAAGCACTATCATGCCAATTTTTTTTCAAATGAACCATTCCCATTAAGTAATTCCACTCAGCAGTTTTTGTATTCATGGAGGCTAATTTCTGCTCAGCGGAAGAAAGGTTTCCACTATTTAAATCCATTCTTATTGATTGATAAATGTCGTTGTTAACATAATCGTCATTTGAAGAAGAATTATAATTGTTAGAAGAATTATAAGTATTTGAAGACTGGTAGTTGTTGGAAGAATTATTATTTTTCATAAGTGAATCATAAGCTTCATTTAGTTCTTGCATTTTTTCTTCTGCTAAATCTTTTAGTGGATTATCACCATATTGATCAGGGTGATATTTTTTTGCCTGCTCTCTATATGCTTTTTTAATATCTTCTTTAGACGATCCTTCGCGTACACCAAGAATTTCATAGGGATTTGCCATCTTTGTATTCCACTCCTTTTAAATAATCATTATCTAATTTTTCATTAAAAACTTTATTCATTTTTTCCATGAGGCCAAGTTCTAATATATTATATAATATATCTTCATTTTTGGTTATTGGCAACAAATTTAAATTGTTTAAACATTGCTGGGCGCAAGCAGTGAGTATATAATCAATCCTAGGCCCAATAGATTTGGAAAAACTTTTGTAATCCAAATTATCCACATTAAGCAAGGAATTTATAGCATTAAAAGAACCACTTTTTATATCCTTTTCTAAATCATCGTAAGCATCTATAATGTATATCCACTTACCTAAATTATAGCCAAGCCAATATAAATCCTCCCTAAAGGGTGAAGCCTTGTAATAATAGGATATTATAAAGCCTGTAAGGTCAGCAAAAACATGAGACAATTCATCTATGGATAGCTGCTCGACTGGATTTGCTTCTAGAGTGTTTAGCAATATTAACTTCTCTTTAGTATACTTCATTACTTCAGTATATTCTACTTTGGATTTTGACAAATATTGTTTTAGAAATGTTGATAATATTGTACTCTTAATTGTTTTATTATCGTAGACATCATCCATTAATTTGTAATATGCCAAAGTTGTATTACAAAATGCCGCATAATCTAAAGCCATATTATTATTAATCATAACCCTTTTTTTTAGTGGATGAATGGCGCAAGTAAATTTGGTGAAGTTAGACTTATTATCCCCTAAGGAATCTAGAAGTACTGCTAAAAAAGTCATATCAAAATTTAATGTAAGTCTTGGTAGCTGACCATAGTTATTTTTTATTGAGTTGCATAGTCCACAATAGTAAGCTTTGAATTTTTCATAGTCCTTTATTTTCATTTCCATTTTACATGGGGTTACATATCCAAACATTATAGTTCCTCAAGTTCTACTTTTTTTGATTTTAATATTTCATAAATAGTTTTAGAGGTAGTATCCTCTAAGGTATATCCTAGAAGCGTTATAACTTCATAAAGTTCATCTTCATCTGCACTTTCAATTTCTATATAAGGAAAAGGACAAAAATCTTTTTCATTTATATCTATTTCTATAAGAGTATTTTTATACTTATAGCTTTCCCTATATTTTTTAATGGATTGTATAAGCAGAAGGCCTAAAGCTTCAAATATTCCAATAGCTGCATCTGCATCTTTTATTTCTGTTTCATGCTCATCCATGATCTTGTATTTTTCTTGGCTTATAAGTTTTTTTGTTGTAATAAAGTGTATTGTAGAATTTGTTAACTCATCCTGGATGGTACGTATTCTTGCATAACCCTTGCCTTTAAGTAGTCTTTTATCGGAGAAATCATAAATGTTATTTATTTGATTTTCTTGTTTTACCTTTGGTGCATTCATATGGAGTAATTTTCTGCGAATTTCATCTACATCAATATCTATAATTCTAGTTTCTATTTCTTCCATAGGGGGCCTCCTTGTAATTCTCGGGGTAGATCACAATTATTACGTTAATTGTGATTATATCATAATCTAAATAAACTAACATTAATAATAGATTAAAATTTCAGATTTTAATAAAATTAAAGAGTTCATTATAGCTAATTTAAGTAGGGATAGTAAATTTATTTTAAACTGATAATATACAATATATCAATTTGTTATAAATAGATTTCCATAGTATAATAGCTAAAGGTAATAATGAAGATTATTAGAATAAATAAAGGGTGAAATTCATTGTGGTTTTATTTTAGTTACATTAAGACAAGGTGGTGTTTTTTTGGAATACATAAAAGAAGTTAATATAAATGAGGCTATTATTCATGTTTTAGATAATAACGCTGATGAACCTATCTTGAATGAATATGCCTTGGATTTGGATGAAGAAAAATATAATTTTTTATTGAAACATATTCAGAAGTGTTTAAAGGATGAGGATTTAAAATATGGGGTATTTAATCCTGAGCGAAATATAGTAAAAGAAATAGCCCAGGAATACTTAAATGGTGAAAATAACCTACTGGTTGTATCTAAAGAATTGGCAAGACGCATGTTCGTTTTGATGAGATCTATTGGGAGTATTCCTTCTTGCGATTTAATAGTAGTATCTTTCACTACAGAGTTTGGACCTATCCTTGGTATATTTAAAATGGACTATATTAAGAATTATGTTCACACTATAGAGTTTGTAGATAATAAATTAGGAATTGATATAGTACCACAGTTCACGGGCCTTCCTGGCTCATCTCAAAGGATACAAAAATGCGCTTTTTTAAAGCCTATGAGAGAAGAGAATAATTTTGATTTAATGGTTATAGATAAAAGAATTAAAAATAAAGAAGCGGGTAATGATAAAGTAATTAGTAGCAGTGAGAATCAAGAATATGGCTCGAATTACTTTATCAATGATTATTTAGGTTGCACAATTATTGATAATGAGAGAGATGTTACTAAAAGTTTTGTGAAAGCAGCTGAGAAATTTACTCAAAACACCTTCCCAGAAAATGCAGAAAAAGCTGAGGCTGTCAGAACTGCTATAAAAAGAAAACTTAAAGAAGAAGATAGTATTGATGTTATAGAATTATCCAAAGAAATGTTTCCGGAAAATCATGAAACTAAGGAAAAATTTGTTGATTTTATTTCGCAGCAGGGAATATCAGAAAATATTAATCTTGATAAAGAATGGATAGATAAAAAACTAAAAAGAGTAAGACTTAAAATTGATAAGGATATAGACTTATATGTGGACACTGAAACATACCATGATAATAGCCGCTTTGAAATACAAAGAAATGGTGATGGAACAATTAATATGGTTATTAAACATGTAAGTAATTACGTTGAAAAATAAAAAAAAGTGAAAAAAGTATATATTACTAGTAATGCAATCATTTCGCTAAGAACTTCTAATCATATTTTTAATTAAGCTGCTAAAAACCATAAACTCGCTGACGCTCAAACATATGGTTTTCTTTACGCAGCTTAATTAAAAATATAATAAGAAGTTCTAGAGCTTATTCAAATGCATTATACGTAATATATACTTTTTTTTGCGCGTAAAGAAATTTTAAACAATGGCTATTTTAGACATTAATGGTGACATTGTCGTGAAATTTTTCAATATGTGATACAATAAGGAAAAATATACAATTATAAGGAGATGGATTAATTATGAGAAATTCATATAAGATTTGTTGTTTATTTTTAGTAAGTATTCTTATGTTCAGTTTTGTTGGGTGTAGCCCCAATGTCAGCGAAGATGACAGTGCTGAAAATGTTATAACTGAGTATTTAACTACGTTTTATACAATAACTAATGATGATTTAGAATTATACAAAAAAATAGTAGGTGGTAATAAAGATGTAAATGTCCTTATAAGTGACAGTAATAAAGCTAATGAAAAGTTTAAGAACTCAATGACCGATAAAGCATATGAAGGAATTATAGTTGATAGAATGACTTATGGAAGATGTAAAGAAGCTAGTGAAGGTAAATATACAGTAAGCGTATCAAATGTAAAATTGGAAAAGGATTCCGAAGACGAGAAAACCAAAACATATTATTATGATATAGAACTGAGACAAACATCTATATCAGGAAATAAAGTAAAAAAAATCAAGGATAAAAAGCAAATAACTGTGTCTAAAGTTAATGACAGTTGGAAAGTTAGTAATTCCTACACCAATGGATATTAAAATAAAATCCCCACAGTGCTAATATACTGTGGGGATTTTAGATTTAAATTATTTTGATGAACCAGCAGAACCTAAAACATTTGTAATTTTATTATCAACTAATTTAGTTATATTAGTTCTTGCTTCTCCAAGATATTTTCTTGGATCGATTTCACCGGCACTTTGAGTTAAAACTTTTCTTATTGAACCTGTCATTGCAAGTCTTAAATCAGTATCCATGTTTATTTTACAAACAGCCATAGAAGCTGCTTTTCTAAGCATTTCTAGAGGTATTCCTTTTGCGCCTTTCATTTCTCCGCCAAATTCATTGATCATAGTAACAAAACTTTGATCTACAGCAGATGCGCCATGAAGGACTATTGGGAAATTATGCTTTCCAGCTGCTTCTAATTTTTCTGTGATTAATGCTAATCTTTCAAAGTCAAGTTTAGCTTCACCTTTGAATTTATAAGCACCATGGCTTGTTCCTATAGCTACAGCTAAAGAATCTATACCAGTTCTTGTTACATAATCTACTGCTTGTTCTGGATCAGTATAAGTTGCATCTGCAGCAGATACTGAAACAGCATCTTCAACTCCAGCAAGTTTTCCAAGCTCAGCTTCAACTACGACACCTTTAGAATGAGCATATTCAACTACTTCTTTAGTTGTTCTTACATTTTCTTCGTAATCAAGATGAGAACCATCATACATAACTGAAGTAAATCCAGAAGCTATTGCAAGTTTACATTGTGCTAAATCTGAACCGTGATCTAAATGAAGAGCTATGTCAAGGCCAGTATCTTCTACAGCTGCCTCTACCATTTTTCTAAGATATGTAGGTCTAGCATATTTCATAGCGCCTCCAGATACTTGAAGTATAACTGCTGACTGGTGAGCTTTACAGGCATCAATAACACCTTGAATTATTTCCATATTATTGATATTAAATGCTCCGATTGCGTAATTTCCTTCAATTGCTTTTTTAAACATATTAGTTGTAGTAACTAAAGCCATATTAATTCCACCTTTCAAATTTTGTAACAGGGACATATATTGTCCCTGTGGGACTTTTTATTGTATAATATAATTATAAGCTATTTACGGACTATTTTCTACCCTTTTACTATAAATCATTTAAACATTAAAAAACATTACTTATAGATACTTTTTCATGAAGCTTTATATGTTCTATAAGATATTTCATAACATGTATGGTGGCTAAGGATTCTGACTTATCGCCAGTTTTTATATATTGAGTTAATTTTAAAACCTCGTTGTCTACATGATCTAAGTCCTCATGGTGTATATAAAGAGTTAAAAACTTAGAATCACTTTTCCACTTAGCTATATAATTTAGGGATAGGGTATATGCATCTTTATAATTCTCATTAAGTATATAACTTTCTAAGTTAGAATTCAAATCTTGCAAATGGTCGCAACTGCGATTTATAACATTTATAGATATAAATATTCCTATAAGCATTACAATGAATATGCTAAAGGCTAAGTAAACGTTCTTCATAGGTTTTTATCCTTCCTATCCTTAAGTTGGTAGCGAAACTTATTTTTTGAATCTATCATACCTAGGAAAACATTTTTTGAATCCGCAATTTTGTTTTCTTTTAGTATACTTTTTAACCAAGTTTCATCTTTATCCATAAGTTTTAAATTTTTATAGTTTATATTGCCATCCATAATTAGCGGTATAGGCAAAGAGTCCTGAGTTACAGTTAAGTTTAAATCAGCCTTAGTAGCATTACTTTGACTGGTTTTTGGCAATATGGACAGCTCCCCACTAGTTTCTAAAATAGCATAGTGGATATCGGATAAATTAAAATATCCTTTTAATCTAAGTTCTTCTAATAAATCATTAATATTGAATCTCTGATACCTGAGTTCTGCAATATCGATTTTTCCGTTTTTTATTAATATGCTGGGAGTGCCTGTAAGCATTCTTCTGGCTTTTTCGCTTTTCAGTTCAATAAGAGAAGTTGCTACTTGCAGAAACAGTAAAGTAACTATAGGTATTATGGCATGTAATAAGGGGATTCTAATATCTTGCATGGGGAAAGTAGCAAGTTCAGAAATCATTAATGCAATTACTAGCTCAAAAGGTTCAAGCTCCCCTATTTGTTTTTTGCCCATTAATCTCATAATAAAAATTACTGCAAAGTATAAGAAGAAAGTTCTAATTATCAAAATAAACGTAAAATCACCTCATTCCTTATAAAGTATATTTTTAGTTTAAATACAAAAATTATAAGGGGTATATGATACATTTTTTCGAAATTACAGTATAATAGTACTAAACACTGAAAATAGGGGATGATTGTATGGAAAACTTCAATATAGGACTTAAAGATGGCAGACATGTTTTAGTTCAAGAGGGAACTATATTAAATGATATTATTAAAGATAATTGTTTGTTAAATGATTTACCCATAGCTTTAGGAATGGTAAATAATAAGCTTTATGAACTTTCTGAAATTATAACACAAGATGGTAACTTTGATATTGTAGATATTAAAAGTAGGATAGGAATGATGACATACGTTAGAACCCTCCAGTTCGTGCTTATAAAAGCGGTACTCGAATTGTTTCCTACAGCTAAGATATCTATTGAGCATTCCTTAAGCAAAGGCTTATTTGGAGAGATTCATAAGAAACTTGCACTAGATATTGATGATATCTATGATATAAAAAATAGAATGATAGAAATAGTAAAAGCAGATATTCCTATAAGAAAGATAACTATGTCAAAAGCTAAGGCAATAGAAATATTTAGCTCTTATAATATGCAGGATAAAGTTAAACTTTTAAAATATGTTAATTCAGAAGAAGTTAAGATTTATGAATTAGATGGGAGATATGACTATTTTTACGGACCAATGGCTTATTCAACTGGAATATTAAAAACATTTGATTTAATATACTATGAGCCAGGTTTTATATTAAGATATCCTACAAGTGATGCTCCAGAAAAAATTCCTAAATTTCAAAAACACGAAAAACTAGCTAAAATATTTTATGAGGCAGAGCAATGGGGAGAAATATTGGGTATTGGAAGTGTGGGCGCACTAAATGATGAAGTAGTAAATGGTGATATTGTTAATTTAATTAGAGTGGCAGAAGCCCTTCATGAAAAGAAAATTGCGTACATTGCAGATATGATTCATGGAAGAGAAAATGTGAAATTGGTACTTATAGCAGGTCCTTCCTCATCAGGGAAAACCACTTTTTCAAAAAGACTTGGGATTCAACTCAGAGTAAATGGCTTAATACCAATTCCTATTTCCTTGGATGATTATTTTGTTAATAGAGAACTCACTCCAAGGGATGAAAATAACGAATACGATTTTGAATCTATATATGCTTTAGATTTAGAACTTTTCAATAGAGATTTAAAATTATTGCTACAAGGCGAAGAGACTGAAATACCAAGTTTTAATTTTAAAACAGGAAAAAGAGAATGGCATGGAAATAAGATTAAAATTCCTGAAAATGGAGTTATGATCGTAGAAGGAATACATGGATTAAATGAAATTTTAACAGCTTCCATAGCTATGGATAGTAAATTTAAAATCTATATAAGTCCACTAACACAGCTTAATTTAGATGATCACAACAGGATTTCTACGACAGATGTAAGAATGACAAGAAGAATAGTTAGGGATTATTTATCTAGAGGATACGGGGTGGAAGACACACTGAAAATGTGGCCTTCTGTAAAACGTGGGGAGGAAAAAAATATTTTTGTGTTTCAAGAACAAGCAGATGCAATGTTTAACTCCAATGTAGTCTATGAACTTTGTGTACTTAAAAAATTCGCATTAGCTGAGCTTAATAAAATTGGTCCGGAGAGTCCAGTATATTACGAGGCTAGTAGATTAAGAAGCTTCCTGAATTTCTTCGTAGATGTAGACAAAGATTTAGTCCCAGACAATTCAATAATTAGAGAGTTTACGGGTGGAAGTTGTTTTTATCAATATTAAGATCTAAAGAAGGTTCGGCATGTAGGATGTTCTGATAGTAGAGCGTTCGTTAACAGACTCTAAGTTTATTCCATGAAAAACTTCCTAACGTGCTTATTCGACATCCTGTCTCAGACGCACTAGCAGCCCGTCCTGGGCTGCTTACGGAAGTTTTTCATTACATAAACTAAGAGTCTGTAAACTCACTATATACTATCTATCACACTCCTACATGCTTTCACCTTCAAAATCGTATTAGTATTTATAAATACAAGTAGAATAAACAGATACCCACTAAGACCGGATGGTAAGATTCTTTTAGCGGAGGTTGAAAGTAGGAAGTTTCTCCGGAGTGACTTGCAAAAGAAACGATAAAACTATTGAAATTTCATTTACAAATTCTTCTTTTGCCAATAAAAAATTCTCGTAAGCCTGCCAGGACGGTAGGCTAGCGAACTCGAGGCAGGAAGCCGAGTGTGAGCGTTAGAGAATTTTTTAGTGGCAAAAGATTAGAATTGTTAATGGAATTTCAAGTTTAGAGTTCTTTTGCAAGTCACGGAGGAGAAATTTCCTACTTACTATAAAGTAACAAAAGAATAAGATATGTTAATGTGTGACAAAATAAATGAGGATTATTTTGAAACCACAGAGGCAAAAAAAGGAGGATAAGATGAAAAACTATAGTGTTTTTGATATATTAGGTCCGATTATGGTAGGGCCATCAAGTTCCCACACAGCTGGTGCGGCAAGGCTTGCTAAAATTGCTTCTATAATTGCGGGAAAAAATATTACTTCGGTGCAATTTGTCTTACATGGTTCTTTTGCTAAAACTTACAAAGGCCACGGATCGGATAGAGCATTGGTGGCAGGGATTTTAGGGATGGATCCCTGGGATGATAGACTTAAAGATTCTTTAGGCATAGCTAGTGAACAAGGGCTTGGCGTAGAGTTTATAGAGGGAGATTTAGGGGATGTGCATCCCAATACAGTAAAGTTTATAATAACAAAGGCAAGTGGAAGAAAAGTTGAAGTTATTGGCTCATCTGTTGGAGGAGGGAATATCTTAATCTTTGAAGTTGATGGTGAACCAGTTGAATTTACGGGAAATTATCCAACAATTATAATTAGTCATAAAGATACTCCAGGTATGATTTCAAAAGTAAGCACTATATTATTTGATGAAAATGTTAACATAGCTTTTATGAATGTGTATAGAAACAGCAGGGGATTAAAGGCGGCTATGGTGTTTGAGACGGACACGGTGGTTGATGAAAGTGTATTAGATAAAATTAGACTTTTGGGTGATATATACAACATAAGAGAAATTTCACCTGTGCAGCAGTAACATATAAATCAAATATGGGGAGTGATAATTGTGTTTGTAAATAAAGGAATAAACCTTATGCATATTTGCCAAGAAAAAGATATTCCAATTTGGGAATATACCATAATGTGTGAAGAGGAAGAAAGTGGACTTCCACGCCAAGAAATTATTGAAAAAATGAGAAATAATTTACATATAATGCAAAAAGCTGCGGAATATGGACTTATCAATGAAACTAGATCTATAAGTGGGTTAATAGGTGGAGATGCAATTAAACTTAATAGATATGCAAGTTCGGGAAATACCTTAACAGGTGAATTTATGACAAAAGCAATGGCGAGAGCCCTCTCTTGCTCAGAGGTGAATGCAGCTATGGGGAAAATAGTGGCGGCGCCTACGGCGGGGTCCTGTGGAATACTTCCAGCAGCAATTATTACAGCAGGAGAAAAATTAAATAAAACTGAGGATGAGCTAATTAATGCATTATTCACTGCATCAGGGGTAGGGATTATAATAGCTAAAAATGCTACATTATCAGGGGCAGAAGGTGGCTGTCAGGCCGAATGTGGATCGGCTGCTGCTATGGGAGCCGCGGCAGTAGTAGAAATGATGGGTGGAACTCCTGCCATGGCATTGGATGCAGCTGCTATTGTAATAAAAAACATATTAGGACTGGTTTGTGATCCTGTTGCAGGACTAGTTGAGGTGCCTTGCGCCAAACGAAATATAGCGGGGGCTGTAAGTGCTTTAACCACAGCAGACTTAGTTATGAGTGGTGTAACTAGTAGAATACCTTTTGATGATACAGTAATTGCTATGTATAAGATAGGTAAGCAATTGCCTTGTGAACTTCGCGAGACTGCTATGGGTGGACTTGCAACTACACCTACTGGCCTACGCCTTGCAAAAGAAATTTTAGGGAAGTAAAAGTAGAGTTAATGGAAAATGAGAGAGGGATATCCTAAATGGGATGTTCCTCTTTTTATTATATTTTAGCTTAGCAGAGGATAATTTAAGTAACCTTTAAAAAAATGATGAATAGTATAATAAAGAAGATAACTAATTTAATGGAGGAGCAAAAATGCAATTAAAAGGTAGTAAAACAGAAGGAAATCTTCTTAAAACTTTTGCGGGAGAATCAAGAGCAAGAAATAAATATACATTTTATGCAGAAAAAGCTGAGCAGGAGGGGTATGAGTATATAGCCTCAGTTTTCGATGCTACAGCAAACAACGAGAAGGCTCATGCAAGGGTAGTTTTTGATAAATTTCTTAAGATGAATAAAAATACAGCGGAAAATTTGATGGATGCTGCAGCGGGGGAAGCGGGAGAAAGTAACAAGATATATAAACAATTTGAACAAGATGCCAGAGAAGAAGGTTTTATAGAAATTGCAGATTTTTATAAAGAATTACAGGAAGTAGAGGAAAGTCATGAAATGAGATATATGAAAATATATGAAAATCTTGTGGCAGGAATGATGTTTAAAAGGAATAATGAGGTTAAATGGCAATGTATGAATTGTGGATACATTCATATAGGAAAAGAAGCGCCAGCCTTTTGCCCACTGTGTAAGTTTCCAAGAGCTTACTTTAAAATATACTGCGAAGATTACAAATAGGAGGAGTGAATATGAAAATTTATTATCCAACCTACTATTTAATACCAGTAATGCCTATAATATCAATATACGAGGATGAGTACCGCAACGGATATAGCGATAGATACCCTGCGGCATACAATGAAGAGTATGGATATCGTTTTGATGGTGAAGAAAATGAAGTGCTTAGCACATACAAAAATATTAATGAAGATATTTTTGGAGAGGCTGACGACGAGTACGTAAATGAAAGTACAAAATAATGATAGTCACGTGTTTTGAATGAAAAAAACCTATGTTTTTATTATTATTGTAATTGCCTTAATGTTTGTAAGCACTTCATCAAGTTTAGTAAATACAATAATATATTCCTTAGCAATAGTTCCGCTAGCTATCTTACTAGGAGATCAAACAACTAGAATATCAGATTATATTGGGCAAAAAAAAGGAGGGTTACTCGCCGCTACAGTAGGTAATGTTCCAGAACTTATGATGGGCATATGGTCAATAAAGTATGGTATGATACCTTTGGTTCAGGCCTCCTTAATTGGATCAATTATAAATAATATGCTTTTAGGACTTGGAATTGCAGTTGTTTTCGGAGGATTCAAGTTTAGAGAGCAAAATTTTAATAGTATAATAGCAAGAACGAATTTTAATATGTTATTACTAGCCATGTCCTCTATGGTAGTTATAGCAACATTAAATAGATACTCTGTAGTTATGGATTCGGTACTTATATCCATAAGTGTGAAAGTTGCTTTTTTGCTCATAGGTATTTATATCTTAGGGCTAGTATTTTCTTTGTATACACATAACAATTTATTTGTTGTTAGTGAGAATAATGAAGATGCAAAAATTAATATAAAAGATAAAAAGGTCATTATAAAAAAGAAAAAAATTACAATAAATAAAAAAATTATACAAAGTGCAGTAACATTAATTAGTATATCTGTATTACTCTATTTTATAAGTGATAAATTAATTTTTAATATTAGAGATTTTATAAAAAGCTATAATATATCACAAGAATTCATTGGTATCATTTTGATTCCACTTCTTGGAAATATAGGCGAAAATGTTTCTACTATAATGAGTGCAATGAAAAACAAGGTAGATATGAGCCTGGAAACGGCAATAGGATCTAGCATCCAAATTTCACTTTTTGTTACACCTGTGCTTGTGATATTTTCTTACTGTATGGGTCTAAATATGACGCTTTTATTTCCGGTTTTTCACATAATAATGTGTGGCACCGCAGTAGGGATGTCGTTTTTAGTATTCCAGGATGGAAAAACCTACTGGTTAGAAGGTAGTATTTTAGTCGCGTCTTACATCATAATTACTTTAGCATACTATTATATTGTGTAAACACATTCATATAAATATACTTAAACAAAGTTCACTCATTATTTATTTTTATGTGTCCTTGCATAATTAGATTTTTATAATAATATAATTAATGAATATCAAAACTAAAAGGTGATTATTTGGCACATAGAAGAGTAATTCAAAATTATTACAACGATATAAATAATTTAGCAGATATTTTAACTAAACTAGTTAGCTCTTATAGATTATTAATAGGTGGAGCAGATGAATTAAATAAAATTGCATTATCTAAAAAAAATGATGTTAAGGATGCGCTTAAAAGAGCTGGCAATTTAGGGGACATTATAGATGAAACAATAAAAGTACTAGATAATGCAAGTTATAGCTATATGTCCTACTGCACAATGAAGACAGAAGTTATGAAATGCAAAATTCAAATAGAGTATATAGAAACAGAGATTGATCAAGAGCTAAAATTAAAGGATTAAATCATCTCCCTTACGGCTGCAATTAATGATATGAAAAAAGTGTGAGAAATTTCTCACACTTTTTTTATTTGAAATTTACTTACCATAAGGTAAGACAGGGTAAACATTATAATAAGGGTAAGAGGAAAATTATGAGGGGAGTTTAAAGTTAATAGCGCGTATAGTGCTACAAGCATTCCAGCCATGGTAATTGGAATTCCTGTATAAACATTATTAAATTTTGTACTGTTGTACCGTGCTAGTCTATAGGCACCTGATACGGGGAAAACTAAAAAACAAATATAAGCCAAATAGCCTAAAGATTGAAAATTATATAAATTAAATATAAGCAATGAAGGAGCGACACCAAAAGATACTAGATCTGCTAATGAATCTAATTCTTTTCCCAGGTCACTAGATACGTGTAGCATGCGTGCTACTTGACCATCGTATCTATCCATAAGAGCAGCCAGTAGTATGAAAATCACAGATAATTTATAATGAGCTTCAAAAGTCGTAAGTAGGGACAATAAACCAAAAACTAAATTCCCAAAGGTTAATATATTTGGGATAGAGGATTTATTCACTATGCATCACTCCTAAAATGAGAAAATTGAATTATAAATTTAAAGGGTTTATTAATATAAACTATAAATTCCATCTTCTTAATTATACATCATTTTTTAATAATATTTAAGTATGTAAAGTATATATTTTAAAACTATTATATATGTTAAAAAATAAAAAATATTAATATTAATTTTTTATTATGGTTAAAATAAAGTGAATAATAGTTTTTGTATACCTTAAAAACTTAATGAGGAGGATTATAAAATGAAAATTTCTGAAATAATGACTAAAGACGTTATAAGTTTATCTGTAGAGGATACCGTGGAGCAGGCGGCAGGACTTATGAAGCAGCATGATATAGGGTCTATTCCAGTAAGAACAAATGATAAAGTAGTTGGGATTGTAACAGATAGGGATATAATACTTAGGGGTGTTGCGGAAGGTAAAGATTTGAAAATGCAAAAAGTTAGAGAAATTATGAGCGCGAATCCAGTGTTAGGAGATGAAAATTTAACGGTGGATGATGCAGCTAGAATTATGAGTGAAAGGCAGATAAGGAGACTACCAATAGTAAGCCATAATACATTAGTTGGAATGGTATCACTAGGGGATTTAGCAGTGGAACCGAATCTTCAGAAAGCAGCACTCCATACATTAACTGAGATTTCTATTCCTTGTGTACCAAATATTTAAAAATATCTAAATATAAGTCCACAGGAAAATATGAATCTTGTGGATTCATATTTAAAGGGGTATAATAAATCATGTGAATTGTTAAAATCAAGGGAAAATAGGAGCGAATATAATGCATAAGGTGAAATTTATTTACAATCCAAATTCTGGCGAAAGCAATATAGTATTAGATTTAGACAAGATAATAATGATTCATCAACAATATGATCATATAATAGTACCATACAGAATATGCTTTGAAAATCCATTATCAAATGCTTTTTTAGATATAGATAAAAGCTATAGATATATTTTAATAGCAGGTGGAGATGGCACCATAGATAGTGTGGTAAATGTAATGAAAGATAAAAAAATCAAATTACCTATAGCAATTATTCCTACAGGTACTGCAAATGATTTTGCCAAGTATATTGGTATGCCACAAGATGTTGAAGAAGCATGTACTCAAATATTAAACAGTAAAGTAAAAAAGGTAGATATAGGAAAGATAAACCAAAAATATTTTTTAAATGTAGCCAGTACAGGATTATTCACAGATGTATCACAAAAAACAGACATGAATTTGAAAAACACTATAGGTAAACTTGCATACTACGTAAAAGGATTAGAGCAGTTGCCTAATTTTAGAAAATTAAAAATAAAGGTTACTTCAGATAAAGATTGTTTTGATGGATACATGTACTTAATGTTAGTATTTAATGGACAAACAGCGGGAAATTTAAAATTTGCATACAAGGCTAAAGTGGATGATGGACTTTTGGATGTAATTATAATAAAGGCTGGAATTATGAAGAATATTTTAAATATCTTTATTAAAATGCTGAAAAATGAGCACTTAGAGAATGTGGAAGGCATTGTCTATTTTAAGACTAATAGATTAGAAGTAGAATGCTTTGAAGACATTGTCACAGATATAGATGGAGAAAGAGGACCGGATTTTCCACTGGTTATAGAATGTGAAAAAGGTGGTATATCAATACTGGGTACTAAAATATAGGAAATTATGTGAGGGTATATATTTAAATAACAAGCATATTACATTGTGATTTTATTTTCATGTGCCTTAGCATATTTTTACATGAAAATTAATAAGTATTAACAGGAGCAATTTTAGGGAGAGTATATGAATGAGTATATATTTTTTACTGCTGTTAGTAATGGTTCCGCTGTTATACCTAGGTGTAATTTATAGTTTGAGTTATGCACCTAAAAAAATCAAGATAATAAGTGCTATGGTTTTGATTTTGATGAGCTTTAGATATATAGCTTTAATAATCATTTTTATAATTGAAAATCAAAGTTACTTGTACTTATTAAAACCCTTGGTGAGTGTAAACTTATTATGTATACCTTTATGCGGTATAATTTCATTTTTTATTTTTTCCAGGGATAATAAAATAAAGTTTAAAAAGATTTTATTTATCTGCGCTATGCTATGTATAGCCTATTTCATAGTTATATATAAATCACCTGCAAATGTAAATATTTCAAATAACTATGGATACACTATAGAATTAAAACTAGAAGTGTATTGTTATATTGTTCTGATTGTAATAAATTCCATTTTTCTTATTAAAGGTATATTATTATATAATAAAATTTATGCAAGTAAATTAGGGGCTGTGTTAATAGTAGTAGCGTCAACTATTACATTATTATCAGTGATTATAGCTTCCATATATCCTAATTTACCAATGATATTACTTATGGATATTTGTTGGGTCGTAACTATAGACTATGGTTTAATAAAGTTAAAAAGGTAGCTTCTAAATATTTATAATATACAAAAGCATATATGGCTAGAATGAATATCCCACCATATATGCTTTTTCTATTTTTTGTGATTCTTATTCCTTGAAAATTTAGTGTTATTATTTGCCTTTAAAGGTCTTGATGGTATCAAGGATTTTTTATCAAAACCAATCAAATCTTCTCTGTGAGATTTTATTAGAGCCTCTTTTACTAGGTTATAGTTTTCTGGGTTTTTAAATTGAAGCAAAGCTCTTTGCATATTTTTTTCCTTTTGAGTATTTGGAACATAAACTGTCTCTTTGGTAAAAGGGTTCATTCCAGTGTAGTATATTGTAGTGGACAAACTGCCTGGGGTTGGGTAAAAATCTTGGACTTGTTCTGGAGTGTAGCCCATTTCTTTTATATATTCTGACAATTTAACAGATTCTACAAGGTCGCTACCAGGATGACTTGACATAAGATAGGGGACTAAAAACTGATTCATGTTAAATTTTTTATCAATTTCAAAATATTTTTTTACAAAACTATCATAAACGTCCCTTTTGGATTTGCCCATTTGGTCTAGTACCTTGTCACTAATGTGCTCAGGAGCTACTTTTAATTGTCCGCTAATATGATGCTGGCATAATTCTTCAAAAAACTTAGTGTTTTTATCAAAAATCAAGTAATCATATCTTATTCCTGAACGAATAAAAACTTTTTTAATATTAGGTAAAACTCTAACTTTTTTTAACAAATCCAAATATTCACTGTGATCTATAATAAGGTTTTTACAAGGGGTTGGATACATGCATTGTTTATCTCTGCATACACCTGCTTTTTCTTGAAGTTTGCAAGCTCTATGTCTAAAATTTGCTGTTGGGCCGCCAATATCATGAATATACCCTTTAAAATTATTTAATTTAGTTAAAAGTATGGCTTCATCTATAATGGATTTTTGACTTCTATTTTGAATAACCCTACCTTGATGAAAGGTTAGTGCGCAAAATGAACAACTACCAAAACAACCTCTGTGACTTGTTATAGAAAACTCAACTTCCTTTATTGCAGGAATACCACCTTTAGCTTCATATATTGGGTGATAGGTTCTTGTATAAGGGAGCCCATAAGTTATATCCATTTCATTTTGTGACAAAGGTGTTTGGGGAGGATTTTGCACTATATATCTATCATTATGTTTTTGTACTACAATTTTTCCCCGTATATCATCTTGTTCTAATGATTGTAATTTGTAGCTCTGCGCATAGTCATTTTTATCTGTTGACACAGCTTCAAAAGAAGGTACCTCTACAAAGTCTTCTAATTTATCAATTTCTTTTGAGATATACACGGTTCCTTTTATAGAAGTCATCTTATCTATAGTCATTCCATACTTAAAAAGATTAGCTATTTCTATTATAGGTCTTTCTCCCATACCATAAATTAATAAATCTGCTTTAGCATCAATTAAAAGACTTCGGCGTACCTTATCAGCCCAATAATCATAATGGGCAAATCGCCTAAGACTTGCTTCTATACCGCCAATTATAATTGGAACGTTTTTATAAGCTTCGCGAGCTCTATTACAATATACAATTACGCACCTATCAGGTCTATGACCCATTTCACCACCTGGTGAATAAAGGTCTGTATGTCTTTTTTTCTTTGAAACTGTATAGTGATTAACCATAGAATCTATATTACCAGAATTTATAAGAAATCCATATTTAGGTTTTCCAAGTCTTCTAAAATCATCTACGCTGTCCCAATTGGGCTGAGCTATAATACCAACTGTAAAACCTTCACGTTCTAAAGTTCTTCCAATTATGGCTGTTCCAAAGGAAGGATGGTCTATATATGCATCTCCAGTAATTATTATAAAATCCAATTGAGATATATTTCTTTCTTTTAAATCATTCATGCTAATAGGTAAAAATTCTTTGTTTATTTCCATATAATCCTCCAAATAGATTCGTTGAACTAAAGTTCGCTTAACTAAAGTTCATTTTTAGTTTGTTATAACACACTGGAATAAATATGGTTAACTTTGATTTAGTATTTATTTTTATGTGTATGTTAATATTAACATACCAATTGAAAAATATGAACTATAAAAGTTTATAAATATTAAAGTGTAGTTACAATATGAGAGAAATTGAAAATATCTGGCGCATTTTGAAGTAATAGTGAGAAATAATGACAGACGACTTAGTAGGGCTATTTAAAAGCGTATAACGGACAAATTTAATTGAAATTCTGTTTTTTAGTTGCATTTTGAAGTATTTATAATATAATTATATAGATAGAATTTTTTTTAACGACAAAGAAGATAATTAATTATAAGTTAATATATAAAAATAGTAACGAGGTATAAACTTTGTAGGTGGTGAAATTAAATGGAAAATGGCCCTCGGATTAGAAGGTCAAAATTAATTCTAAAATTTAATATACAGAGAAATTGTTATATTAGAAATTAATATAGTTTTAATAGTGATTGGAAATCAATGGGTTATTAATTATGTTTTAATATTTCTCTGTAAAAAGGAGGAATATTTATGGAAAAAATTTCTGAGTTTTTTTTAAGCAAAGTGCTAAATCAAAATGTGTACGATGAATTTGAGGATAATATTGGGAAATTATTTGATGTTTATGTTACAACTGAGCAAGGGTATCCAAGGGTTATAGGATATAAGATAAAAAAAGGAAGAGAAATTTTCAATTATGAATTTAGAAATATTGATATATGTAAAGAGGATAAAGTAATTATGCTCAGAGTAAGGGGAGTTAAAGATATAATTCCTAGAAAATTTTCTTACCTCTTATCTAAAAATTTATTGAACAAACAAATAGTGGATGTTAATGGCAAAAAAGTGGTTAAAGTTAATGATTTAACCATGAATAAAATTGGTGGAGAAATAAGAGTAGTAGCTGTAGAATCCGGTATTATTGCAGCTACAAGAAAATACAAATTAGATGGAATAATTAGATTTTTATATGATTTATTAGGTAGAAAACCTGGAGGTAGTAGTATAACTTGGGAAAGTGTTCAATCTTTAGAAATGGTAGCAGATAGTCTAAAATTAACCCAGCCTTATGGAAAATTAACCAAACTCCACCCGGCAGATCTTGCGGACATTTTAGAGGGGCTAGATACTGAGGCCAGAAACAAAATCTTTGAAAGTCTAGATAAGGATTTAGCAGCAGATACCCTAGAAGAATTGCAACCAGAGGTTCAAGCAGATATTTTAAGTACTATAAATAACATACGTGCACAAGAGATTTTAGATGAAATGCCTAATGATGAAATTGCTGATATTTTAGATGAAATGAAGGAAATGGATGTAGAAAAAATCCTTTTGAATTTTAACAGTGATGATGAAAAAGAAATTAGAAGTCTTATGGATTATCCAGATGAAGTTGTTGGTAGTATAATGAATAAAGATTTTATATCTTTTAATGTAAATATCACAGCAAGTGAAACTATAGAAATTTTAAGGGAACTAAGGCCTGAAGATGAAGTAATACATTATATTTATATTGTAGATGAAGATGAAAAACTTCAAGGATTTGTATCACTTAGAAATTTAGTTCTTTCAGTTCCACAGCAGAAATTGAAAGATATCATGGATGATAAGGTTATTAAGATAAAAGATTGTCAAGATATTGAGGATGCCATTGAAGTGGCATTGAAATATGATTTGATTTCACTGCCTGTAGTGGATTTAGACGAAAAATTATGTGGGATAGTAATTATGAACGATATAATTGAAGAACTATTATCTCCTAGATGGAAAAGAAAATTAAAAAAAATTATATAAAAACACACTGTGCTTTAATATGCACAGTGTATTTTTTTTGAAATTTAACACAAACTAAGTTTATAAATAAAGAGTACATATTAGGAATATAGAAATAAATAGAACGCTGGTTCCACAATTATTTTCATGGGGACTGATTTAAGGAGGTGTAATTTGAAGAATAATAAATATTTACTCAAAAGATGTTGCGCTGTGGCCATGATTATTTTAATTCAATATTTTGCATGTGAAGCATATTTTAATATTTCTAGTAATGCGGCTGTAGCAACGGTTTACAAATATGGATCCCGAGGTGAAGTGGTTAAAACAATTCAAAGTAATTTAAAAAAGTGGGGCTATTATAATGATGGGGTTGATGGAATATACGGCTATAATACCTACCTTTCAGTTAAGAAATTTCAAAAAAATAATGGACTTACGGTAGATGGAGTGGCAGGAAGTCAAACACTTTCAGCCATAGGAATTAATCCTAGTACTGCAAACTCTAGTGAAGCAAGCTCTAATAAAAACGTAACAAATAATACGGATGTAGACTTATTAGCTAGACTTATAAATGGTGAGGCTAGAGGGGAACCTTATGAAGGACAGGTGGCTGTTGGAGCAGTGATTTTAAATAGAACAACCGATGCAAGATTTCCATCTACTATAGCAGGTGTAGTCTATCAACCAGGAGCATTTACAGCCATAGTAGATGGACAAATAAATGCAAAAATTGAAGCAAGCTCTGTAAAGGCTGCAAGAGATGCAATAAATGGATGGGACCCCTCTGGAGGAGCGGTATTCTATTTTAATCCTGCAACCAGTACTAATAAGTGGATTTGGTCACGTCCACTTATAAAAATAATTGGTAAGCATAGGTTTTGTAATTAAATAAAAGCCACAATAAATATAAACCTACAAAATCTTATATTTATTGGGGTTTTTTGTTTGAAGTTTTAAAATAAAATAATAAATTTTCGGAATAATATTGATAGTATTAAAATTATGCTATAATATTTTTATACGTTTTAAGCTATTTTAAGCTATTTAACATAAAATTTACTAAAATATGCAACTAAATATAAAAAGCCACGTATATTAAACGAAATGTTTTTTTCAACTAGTGGTTTTAAATTGACAAAGTCTAATGGGGGTACTTCTTAATGCAAAGTAAGTTCGAACAGCTATATGATATGTATTATGATTGTGTGTACAGATATATTTTCGTTTCTGTAAAAAATAAATGGAATGCAGAAGATATAATTGCCACTGTATTTACTAAGATATTTGAAAATAAAGACAAAATTACTGAAGTTGAAGAGAGTAAAAATTGGGTTTTTCGTATAGCTCATAATACTATTATAGATTTTTATAGAAAAAATAGTAAAGTAATTCCTATCGAAAATTTTTTGGATAGAGGGGATGAAGATTTTGGATATGAGGATATTATTATTAGGGATGAGTTTAAAGGAGTAAAAGTAATAATTGATGGATTGCCAGAAGAAACACAAAAAATGCTTTATTTAAGATTTTATGGGGGGCTCAAATTCAGAGAAATTGCTGAAACCTTAGATATAGCAGAAAACACGATTAAGTCGACTATATCAAGGGCTATAAAGAAAATTAAAAAAAATTATGAACTTAGTTTAGGAAGTGATGTAATTGGTTAGGAATGAATTTTATATTGAAAAATTATTAGGGAATGACGCAGAAAAAATTCAAATTGATGAGGAATTCAAATCAGATTTGAAAAGCAAGCTAATGTGTGGTGGCAACCACGAGAATATTATAAGTCTGCCTAAACATAAAAATAACTTTAAACAAAATAAGTATTTTAAAATTGCTTCGGGCTTTATAATTTGCGTATTTGTAAGTGGTACCATATTTAAAGCTATTGATTCTCCAAGTAAAAATATGTTTGCAAAAGGCCCAGAAAATGCCAAGGACAGTCAGCCAATAAGTACTGCTAAAAATTCTACACAAGGTTATAGTGAGAACCTACCATCAAAAGCTGAACAACTAATAGCAAATAGTAAAGTGGATACCATACCAAGTATAGCAAAAGATAGTAAAGGCAGTGCTACTGATAAAATATTGGGACAAGATAATGGGGAAAAAAAGGGTATAGTAAATAAGGAGACAGATAAGGATAATTCTGGAGAGGTGGATTCTAGTAAAACCGGGAATATAGATAAGGGACAGACAAAGGTTAATAATCCAACAGATGTTGTAGCCTCAATAACTGTACCTACTGTGCCTAAAATACCAAATGAGCCTGCTACACCTACTGAGGTAGCTCTTGTGCCAAAAATGCAGAATGTAAAAGCTGATGTAAGTTCTACTCTACAGTTATACGATTCAAGTTACTCACAGGGGGAAAATAGTCTAGTAAATGTTAAAGAGGGAGCTATATATGTGACGGATATAGAATCTTCAAAAGAAAAAAAACTAGTATCTTATGATGAGAAAACCCAAATAGTTGAGAAACCTAATTTCACGCCCGACAATGGAATAATTTACTATAAAGCAGAAAAGGTAACCAAAGAAAATGGAGACATTGTAGTGAAAAATGGAGCCATTTATTTAACTGATAAAAATGGGCAAGAGTCAAGTAAACTTGTAGATGGAAAAAATCCTATGATATCAAAAGATGGTAAAAATCTAGCTTATGAAACAGATGGTAAAATATTTATTTTGAATTTAGCAACAAAGGATAAAAGGTTTGTAGATAATGGTAGTCAACCTGCATTTTCAAATGATGGAAATAGTATAAGTTATGTAAAAGAAGATAAAGAAACCCAAGACTATGATTTTAATACTACTAAAAAGGATGTTTATATCAAAAAAACATCTTCAAGTTTATGGATCTTTGATTTAGCAACTAAAAACACCTATAGTTTAACTAATAGCGAAGTAAACATGGATAGTGATAGCATTCAATCTTGGGCAGCAGCTGTTAAAATTGGTAGTATTACTACAAATCTTAATGTAGTCGGTAAATATACCTATTTTGAAAGCATTTGGTCTTCCAATAATAAAGAAATATATGTTATTAGAAAAAACAATGATTCAAAAGTATTTGAGCTTATTAAGTTTAACGTAGATAAATAATTAATTAGAATATAAAATTGGTAGTAGAATAAATTCTGCTACCAATTTTATATTTTTTATTCTTTTGAGCAATAACTAATTATTAAATCTAAGGTGCATAGAATAGAATCCATATGAGTTCTTTCATAGCCATGGGAGGCGAAAATCCCAGCTCCGATTAATGCTGTTTTTATGTCGTATCCAGCCCTTAGAGCGGCTGAAGCATCGGAACCATAGTATGGGTATATATCTATTTTGTAATCTATCTTTTCTTTTTCACATATGTCTGTTAATTTTTTTCGAAGACCTAAATCATAAGGACCAGAAGAGTCTTTAGCACAAATACAAACACTATATTCAGATGAATTTTGATCAAGGCCTGGGCACCCCATATCTACAGATACGAACTCTTTTGTTTTTTCTGGCATTGAAGCAGAAGCACCATGGCCAACTTCCTCATAGTTGCTAATAAATATATTAGTTGTATAAGGAAGTTCAATTTTATTTTCTACTAAGTACTTTATAGCATAAAGTAAAACTGCAACAGAAGCTTTATCATCTAAATGCCTAGATTTTATAAAACCTTTTTCAGTAAATGATGTTCTGGTCTCGAAGCAAATAAAATCACCAACGCTAAGGCCTAATTCTTCAACTTCTTTTTTTGAAGAAACTTTCTCGTCTAAGATTACTTCCATATTTTCAGGGGTTCTTTTAAGTTCACGGGCCTCATTACCGCTTATGTGTACTGAAGGTTTTGTGCTTTGGATAGTTCCTGTGAAAGTTTTGCCATGTATAGTCTCTATGGTGCAGTTTTCACCTTCTATTGAATTCATCATGAAGCCACCAATAGGATCTAGTGCAAGGGTACCGCTAGAATTAATTTTTTTAACCATTGCACCAAGTGTATCAACATGAGCAGATAGTGTTCTTTGGTACTCATCATTTTTACCTTTTATGGTAGCGATAACGGCACCTTTATTAGTGGTGAAATATGGTATGTTTAAAGTTTTAAGTTCTTCTTTTATGTATTCCATGATTTTTTCAGTATAACCTGAAGGGCTACCTATTGATAGAATATTTTTTAAATAGTATTTAATTGTATCTTCATTATATTTCATATTACAACTCCTTATAGATTAAATTAGTATTGGTATAATTTTACCATATAATTTGTTGTATTTAAACTAAAACAGGTAACTTAGAATAATAAATGCACACAAAAAACTGCATAAAAAATAAAAGTGTATAGGAATATTAAATTGTTTGTAGTATAATGTTCAGGAGCAGAAAAGGAGAATTTATATGAAGAAAAAAGCAATTTTAATAACGGGGATTTTGATTTTATTAGGTACGATTATGTTTACGAGCTATGCCTATGTTGGAGTAAAACATTGGGATACTTTGATTTTACCTACAGTTAAAATAGAAAATGAAGATTTAACAGGAAAAACAAAGGAAGAAGCTCAAAAAATAATGTTAGACAAGTACTCTAGTCAGGTGATTAAGAAAAAAATAGACATAGTAACACAGGATAAAAAGTATACCTTGGACTACTCAACGTTAGATGCTAAGTATAATATTAATGATGCAATAGAAGAAGCATATAGTTATGGAAGAACAATGAATATGTTCCAAAAATATAAAGCTACTAAAAATCCTGTTGTAAAACAAGTGAAGCTAACATTTGACTATAATGACAAGATTGTTGATGAAATGATTGCGCAAATAGCTAGAGATACAAATAAAAAGCCTACAGATGCCACAATAACTATGGTTAGTAGTGGTGAATTTACTGTGACTAATGAGGTTGTTGGAAAACAGTTACAAGAGGATGCATTAAAAAAAGATATCAAAAGCAAAATCAACGGCGTTCTCTCTGGAGATGCTATAAGTATAACGGCTGGAGTAAGTGAGGTAAAACCTAAGATTTCAGCAGTGGCTTTAAAGTCAATAAATACTAGGATATCTACTTATACCACTAACTATGCAAGCTCCGCTGAAGGTAGGGCAACAAATATTGGACTAGCTACCAAAAGTATTAATGGGACTCTATTAATGCCTGGAGAGGTTTTTAGCTTTAACGGTACGGTAGGAGAGAGAACACAAGCGGCAGGATACCAAAGTGCAGGGGTAATAATTGGAGATAAAATTGAACAAGGGTTAGGTGGGGGAATATGTCAAGTTTCATCTACTTTGTATAATGCAATACTGGGTACTGGACTTCTTTCTGTAGAAAGAACTCATCATACAATTTCCTCAGGATATATTCCAAAAGGGCAGGATGCCACGGTAGATTACGGCAATCTTGATTATAAGTTTAAAAATACTTATAAGTATCCCATATATGTTGAAGGTATTGCATCAAATAGAAACATTTATTTTAATATTTATTCTAATAGTTCATTAACCAACAAAACTTATGAAATCAACAGTGAAATATTGGAAGTTACTCAACCGAAAACAGAGATAATAAAAGATGCAACTAAGTATGAGGGTGAAACTGAAATTGTTAAATCAGGTTATAATGGATATAAAGTTAAGGTAACTAGAAAAACTTATGAAAATGGTAAGTTAATAAATACAGAGGTTATTAATAACGATACATTTAATGTTATCAATGGCATTGTAAAAGTTGGTACTAAGAAAAAGGCAGCGATAGCTCCTGTAGTACCAAAAGTTGTGCCGCCAGTTGTAACGCCTCAACAATAGATACATGAAAACATAACGTTTTAATTAACGTTATGTTTTTTTCTTATAGTATGCTATAACAAAAAGTATATATTGCTGGAATGCTTTCACTGCGCCAAGTAGTTCTAAAATTTATTTTATTTACATCTGCTAAAAAATGCAAACTCGCTAACGCTCAAACATGCATTTTTCTTTACGCAGACGCAAATAAAATAAATTAAGAATTACTAGAGCTTGTTCAAATGCATTCTGCGCAATATATACTTTTGTTAGCATAATATAAGAAAAAATATCTAAGTTACGAAAAGATTATTTTCTGTGAATTATAGTAAAAAAGTTCAAGTTTAATAATTGAATTAATGGATAAATAATGAAGGATATGATATTATATAAACATTATAATATTATAGTATTTACATCTTAAGTATGTTGAGGGGGAGATATTATGACAAATGAAGTGGAATTAGTACATAAGATTGCAGATAATATAGAAAAAGTTATTTTGGGCAAGAGACTTGAAGTATATAATATATTAAAAGGAATATTAGCTAATGGTCATATTTTAATTGAGGATGTTCCGGGAGTAGGTAAAACTACACTTATAAAAGCTTTAGCAAAGTCATTGAATTTATCCTACAGCAGGATTCAATTTACACCGGACCTGCTGCCCTCAGATATTATCGGAGTTTCTATATATAATCAAAAAAACATGGAGTTTGAATATAAAAAGGGTCCTATTTTTTCTAATATAGTACTAGCAGATGAGATAAATCGAACATCTCCTAAAACACAGTCTGCACTACTTGAGGCAATGGAAGAAAAGCAGGTTTCAGAAGGTGGAATTACATACAAGTTAAAGGAACCTTTTCTAGTTTTAGCTACTGAAAATCCTATAGATTACGAAGGTACTTTTTCATTGCCAGAGGCGCAACTGGACAGATTTATGATTAAAGTAAGTATAGGCTACCCACACTCAGAGGCTGAAGTGGATATATTAGATTTATATAGGGAAAGCAATCCTATTGAAGATTTAGAACCTGTTGCCACGGATGATGATATTGTATATTTGCAGAAAAAAGTTAGAGCCATTCATGTAGACAAACAACTTAATGAATATATAGTTAAAATAGTTAATGCCACTAGGCATAATAGTTATATACTTTTAGGTGGAAGCATAAGAGCATCTTTAGCACTGCAAAGAGTGGCACAAGCCACTGCATTTATAGATGGAAGAGATTATATTATACCAGAGGATATAAGAGGAAACGCAATGATTGTCTTAAGTCACAGAATAACATTGACCTCATCTGCCAGAGCTAATAACTATACCACGGAGCAAGTAATTTTAGATCTTTTAAGAACTATTCAAGTCCCTAAGGTGAAATAAGATGATTCGGGTAGAGAAAAAAATAGTGTTTCTGGGTATAGTGGCTTTCATTTTCGCTTTTATATCTGGAGGTAATTTACCATACTCAGTATTTTATGTTTTTGTTGTTAGCCTAATATTAGGAATAATTTATATGCGTTCTGTTAGGAAAAATTTGAATGCTAGATTTAAATATGACAATGATATATATAAAGTGGGAGATGATGCAAATATTTCTATAATAGTAGAAAATGCTGGCATAATACCCATACCATATGTTCATGTGGAGAGCAAAATATTAGGTTCACTAATAAAAGGATACAGTGGAGATTTGATTTTTTTGGGGGGGGACAAGAGTACATGGATTAATAATAGAATCACTTTTGAAAAAAGGGGAATTTATGATTTTTCTCATATATCTATTAAAGCAAATGATTTGCTTTATATCTTTAAGTCAGTAATAAAAATCTATCGCAAACTTCATATTAAGGTATATCCTAAAGTATATGATTTATGTGGTATAGATTTCAGTGGACGGGATAGTTATGAAAATCTTATTAATAGCAAGAATGGAATCGATGACTTTACATTAGTTAAAGATATAAGAAAGTATAATACAGGGGATAATCTTAAAAAAGTGCATTGGAAATTAAGTGCTAAGCAGGGAGAACTGTATGTTAAAAATTTTGATTGTATTTCGGGTAAGGAAGGTAATTTGTTTATAAATATGCATACTGATAATTTGGGTAGTGACTTATCTGAAATTATTGAGGAGGATCTGGTAGACTTCTCTGTATCTATAGCAAAATATATGGTGATAAATAGAATCAAATCTAAATTATTTATACATACAAAGCAGCAAAACATTATGGAACTTGAGTCTAATGAAGATTTTTTAGGGTTAATGGAATTTTTTTTGAATGCTAAAAGTGATGGTGTTTTAGAATTTACTAGTTTTATAAAATCAAATTTGCGCCACGTACCTAAGGGTAATTGGATAGGAATTATAAGTATAGCAGTTGATGATAAATTAAGAAATATGCTTATGAATTTACAGGGTATGGGATATAGAGTAAATGTATTTTATTATGGAAATACCTTAAACAATTTTAAAAACACAAATGCTTTTAAAAATATTAATCTTCTTAAAAATGTGGGAATAGATTGTATTAATTTCAAGGAAACAGTCGAGAAGGTGAATCAATGAAGTGGATAAAGGAGAAACTTATATACATAATTCTAATATTTATAAACTTTAATTTTATTTTAAGGCTTTTAGAAAAAGGTATATATATTAAAAATTTCGACTATGTATTTACGGAATTACTGGTTATATTAGGTGTTTTAATTTATTGGTTTTATAATTTTGTACTTAGAAAATCAATGTATAAGATTTTAGTTACCGTGGCTATATTCAGTATGACAGGTTTTTATTATTACAAGAGCGCTTTGGCTATAAGGAGTATAGTAGAGAAATATTTTTCAAAGGATCTTATTGTTTTAAATGACCTCATATATAATGGGGATATTACTTATTTTTATCAATATAAAATCATATTTATAGTATTGATTCCTTTAATTATTGCATTAATTTTATGGATAACTTTTAGATTTATGAAGAAATTTATATTAATGGTAAATCTTGCAGTGGTTATTACCTTGTGGTTTTCTAATAGTTACTTCGTAGTTAAAGATAATTTATTTATATACATTTTTATTTCCACATTGACTTTTATTATTATGAGCTATATTAAAAGAATTGAGGATTATAAGGCTCAGGGTGTAAGAGTATCTTTAAAATCCTTCTCTATTTTAGTTTATGGTGTCATATTGTCCTTAGTGATTTCTAAAATAACCATTATGTTACCACAGGAGTATAAGGGACACGACGCCACATACTTTGGTACTTACTTTGAGAATAAATTTGCTTCTGATGAAAAGATCTTCTCGAAAGACAAAGATAGATATACGTTGGCTACGTCTGGTTATAGTAGTAATGATAAAAGATTAGGGGGACCTATTTCCATAAATTATCAGGAGGCTTTTAAGGTTAAAAGTGATAAACCTTATTATTTAAAGGGGATTGTAAAAGATTTCTATGATGGGAATAAGTGGACCAAGGCTAATGAAAATTATTATGAAAAATTAAGTGATGAAGATATGAAATTTGTAAGTTATGGTAGTAGTGGCATTGGCATCAAAAAATCATTAACCGTGTACCCAGCTAAAAAATTTAATACCAATACAATATTTGTACCTAACTATGCTTTTAATGTTAGTGGAGTGGATAAGATTATTTATTATGATAAGGCAGCTACAGCTCTAAGTGGAGAAATAGTTAAAAAAGATTACTGCGTATATTTTTACGGATATAGTGAAATGATTGATACTATTGAAAATGTAAGAGAAGTTAGTAAAAAAATATTAGAGAAGAATAGCCTGGAGAAGAACCTAGCAATGAGTTATGTATACAAATATGTTTTGCCTATGGATTATATGCTCCAACCTAAAAAAAAGGATGGAAGTATTCTTACTATTAAAGATGCGCCACTTGAAGATAGATTTTCTTATAGAAACAGTGAGGATTTTAAAATAGTTCAATACTATGGGGAATATCTCCAGTTGCCAGAAAATATTTCTAAAAGGACTTACGATTTAGTTCAGGATATTACAAAAACTTCTGATTCTAGTATAGAGAAGGTATTGTCAATTAAAAACTATTTGACAAAAAATTATGTGTATGAGCTGCAGGTTTTAGAAATACCCAAGGATAGTGAATTTATTGATTATTTTTTATTCGTGGAGAAAAAAGGTTACTGCACGTATTTTAATACAGCTATGACTGTTATGTGCAGGATAGCAGGAGTTCCTGCAAGATATGTAGAAGGCTTTAAATTACCTGATAAAAAAGATGCTACAGGATTATATACTGTTTCTAATGCTGATGCTCATGCTTGGTGTGAAGTATTACTTGGAGCCTCGGAATATTCAAATATGTGGACAATAGTAGATGCATCGCCCACTGCATCAGAAGATGTACAAAAAAAATTAAAACAGCTTCAAGAAGAACAGAAAAATACTGGCAGCAGTGCTGAAGTCGGTATAAATAATGTTCGTAAACCACGAAATGTAAATGAGGGTATTGACCCTACTCAGGGAGCTTCACAAAGTAAATTTGGAATCTTATCAGATTCACAGCGGAAGGCATTAAATATATTAACTACAGTTATATTATTTATTTTAATGAGGATAATAAAAGTGATTAGAATGCGCAGCAGGCTACTCAAATCTAAAAAAACGGCAACACTATATAATTATTATCTATATAGATTAGCTACTATTAGGATAGTTAAGCCTGAGTATTTAGGTGATTTAGAGTTTGCGAAAGCAATAGAAAATTTAGAAATAAGAGAAAGAATGGTAATATTAGTTAGGGGAGCATATGTAGAGTTCTATGGTAGACAATTGGCTGATAGTGTAGATTATAAAGAATACTATGGATTTTTGGAACAGCATTTAAAGGAACGTGTAGGAAGAGTTAAATATACATTGGATAAGTACTTAGGATAAAATCAGTAAAAAACAAAAGAAAGAAGGCCGAAATATGGATTATAAATTAATATGCCTTGATATGGATGGTACCTTGTTAAATGATGAAAAAATTATTAGTGAAGGCAATCTTCGCGCTATAAAATTGGCAAGTGAGAAAGGTGTAAGAATTGCGGTGTGTACAGGTAGAATTTTTACTTCAGCAGACTTTTTCTCCCATCTTTTAGGAGTTAAGTCTCCGGTAATAGCATCAAATGGTGCTTATATTATAGAGAAGGACAGAGAGGAAGTAGTTTACAAGTCAATACTGGGCATAGAAAAATGTAAGAAACTTTTACAGGTGTTTAGGGAGTACAATCTATATCCACACTTTTATACTAGCAACATAGTTTTTACAGAGAAATTAATATATTCTTCATCTTTTTATCAGGAAGTTAATAAAACGTTACCTAAGGATAAACAGATTGAAATTGTGCTGGTTGAGGATTGGAATGAGATATTTGAAAAATATGAGAGTGAAATTTTTAAGGGTATAGCAGTAGATGATGATTTAGATAAAATAGAGAATGCAAAAAATAAGCTAAAAGGGATAGAAGACTTTGAAGTGGTAAGTTCACGTTTTGATAATTTTGAGGTGATGAATAAAGGCGTATCCAAGGGTAATGCGGTTAAAATTTTAGGTGATTATTATGGGATAAGCAGGCAGGAGATTATTTGTATAGGGGATAGTGAAAATGATTTATCAATGATTAAATTTGCGGGGCTAGGGGTTGCTATGGGTAATGGAAGCCAGGTGGTGAAAGAGGCGGCGCAGTATATTACGGCTAGTAATAATTGCGATGGAGTAGCAAAGGTAATTGAAAAATTTGTGTTATAGATATAGCAGTTCTCCTGCGTGCCTTGCAAACGAGCTCGGGACTGGAAATTCCATTAAGAAATTCTAATCTTTTGCGAATATCAAATTCTCTAGCGCTCACACTCGACTTCCTGTCTCGGGTTCGCTAGGCTGCCGTCCTGGCAGCCTTACGAGAATTAGATATTCGCAAAAGAAGAATTTCTAAATGGAATTTCAATAGTCCTTTCGCTTCTTATTGCAAGTCACTCCGGAGAAACATAATATTATCTTTAGCACTGCGGGGGTGGCGAAATTGATATAAAATTCAAACTCGCTTCGCTCAAACATGAATTTTTCTTCACGCATCTACAGATAAAATAAATTTTGAATTACTAAGGCTTGTTCAAATGCATTCTGCGCAATACATACTTTTGTTAGCATAATCCAAGAAAAAACACTTAATCTTTAAACTGATTATCAGCAATTTGAACGATGTCATGTCAGCCGTGTGAGAATTTTATATTCGCAAAACAAGAATTTCTAAATCAAATTTCAACAGCTTCTTCGCTAGTGTTGCAAGGCACTCCGGAGAAATAATATCCTATTACCAGGTTAACAAAGGAGCTTTTCAATATGAGCAAGAGGATTGATTTAAAAAAATGTGTATTTATTACTGCAATTAGTTTTATTTTGTTAACTTTATTGAGTTTTCAGTGGATACCATTTGATTATCCCACAGCATCATTTCAGGTAGTATTGTATTGGAAAATACGTGATCAGTTATTTATTAGACATGAATATTTTTTTGTGTTTTTATTGGTATCAGTTATAGTAGGAATATTATTTTCTATAAGAGTTAAGGGGAGATATAGCAAGATTCAAAAAATACTATTAAACTTAATCTTGTTTGCTTGGATGTGGTTAATGTATTTTGGGAGTGTAGTGGGATAAGGAGATAAAAACTTATTTTTGCATAATTATTTTTGAAATTAGGTTAAATTTATCCTAAATATGATATAATAAATGTATAAACATTAAAAATAATAGGAGTGATAGATATGCTAGTAAATACGCAAAAGATAGTTTCAATATCGGAAGCTAATCAAAATTTTTCTAAAATAGCAAAATTAGTTGATTCGGATAAATCTGTAGTTATAATGAAAAATAATAAACCCAAATACATCCTTTTGGATTTTGATGAATTTAGTAAAGAGTCATTAATAGAAGAAGAAAAACTAGATGAAATGGCCAATAGGATATTGTTTGAAAACTTAGAGGCATTTAAGGAGCTAGGAAAATGAAGTATATCTCTATTGACTATATTTTGAAAATGCATAATAATTTAATATTAGCTTCTGGTGGTTCAAATGGGGTAAGGGATATAGGGCTTTTGCAATCTGCAATTGAAAACTCAAAGGCAACATTTGCAGGAGAAGATTTATATAAAAGCATTGAGGAAAAATGTTCTAGTATTTGTTATAGTATAATAAGCAATCATGCGTTTATAGATGGAAACAAAAGAATAGGGATATATGTAATGTTGATGTTATTGGAATATAATGGAATTAATTTAAATTTTACACAAAAGGAAGTAATCGATTTGGGGCTAGGCACTGCAAAAGGGGAAATAAAGCAGGCGAGTATATTAGAGTGGATAATGAATCATAATAACATCTGTTAACGTTAAGGTTATGTGCAATAAGCTTAAGAGTATAATACTATCATTAAGTCCCATTATTAATAAAATAATGGGACAATTTTTATGATAAGACTTAATAATATGGTACAATTATAATGGCAAATATTTAGAGAGGCCAAGGGACATAAATGAGCTTTCATAAAGAGGGAAAATTTTAATAAACAAAGGAGCATTTCATTATGAACAAGATGGTTTTAGGATCAATAAGAAACGATTATAAGAGCGATATGGATAAGAAAAGAGATTTTCACAAGATTAAAAAGTATTTTGATATGAGTAAAAAAAATGACTACACCTTAGATGATCAAACATGGAATGATTTAGATATTGACAAGGTATATGAAAAATTTGATAGAGCCTATAGTAGCCCTGGGGAATCGGCACTATACTCAATGCTGAGAAACCCCTTAATGGAGGAAGAAAAGTTAAAAGAAAGAGATGCATTAATCCAATTATTTAAAGATAATAGTAACCTAAGAGAAAAGCTTCAATGCATTTTTTTTAACCTAAGTAACGATTTCAAAAATTGCTATTTAGATATGTTAGATGCAAATCTTATCATAAATAAAGCTAAATATTATATGTACACTTTTCTTGGTAAAATATTACCCATAATAATAATTCTTATTTCAATATTTGTAGATGTGAAATTTATGATACTTTTGTTTGGATTAAGCATTGTAAATACCAGTATAAACTCCAAAGAAGTAAAGGATATTAAGTCAAATGGTATATTCTATTTAAGGAAAAATATTAAGGCAGCTAAAAAAATCGCAAGTATAAATGATAAGGAGATTATCAAATATACTGCCAAGATAGCAGGCATACTTAAATCTATAAAGGATATAGACAGAGGTACAAGATTAATAGGATTTGTAAATATGTGGGGGGGATTATTCGAATCTATTGCTGTAATTTTTCTCCTTGAGGAAAGTGTATATTATTCTATATCTGGTAAGGTAAAAGAGAAGAAAGATGCGTTAATGGAACTTTATTATACAGTTGGAGAGTTAGAAGCGCTAATTTCTATTTCAGGATATAAAAATAGTTTAGATGAGCAATTTGTGAAGCCTAAGTTTATAAAAGGAATTAAATTAAATATAGTGGAGGGAATACATCCTCTTTTAGAAAATGCTGTTGGAAACTCTATTAATATAGAAAATAGGGGTATTGTACTTACAGGTACAAATATGGCTGGTAAGTCTACTTTTTTAAGAATGCTTGGAGTAAATATAATTTTGGCCCAAAGTTTTTATTTTGTTTTAGCCAAGGATTACCAGGCGCCTTTTTTCAATATAGTTTCATCAATTAGTCCTAATGATGATTTAACAAAAGGCAAAAGTTACTTTATGGCAGAAGTAGAATCGATTCATCGGATAATTAAAGCGCTAGAAAAGGACATACCTGTATTTTGTCCTATAGACGAGATATTTAGGGGGACAAACCCCATAGAGAGAATTGCTATGTCTGCAGAAATATTAACATATATAAATCGTGGAAAAAGTATTTCTATTGTAGCTACACATGATAGAGAGCTTGCGGATATTTTAAAAGAAAATTATGAGTTTTATTACTTTAGCGAAAAAGTTGATACTAAGAAGGGGTTAAGTTTTGATTATAAGATAAAAAAAGGAATTTCTCAAACAAGAAATGCCATTAAACTTTTAGAGTACATGAGCTATCCGAAAGAAATAACAGATAAGGCATATAAAAGGGCAGAGATCATTGAAAAGCTTTTATAATTTTCCCAATATGCACTGGATGATGGCTAAAATCTTTACTATTATCTATATTTAGGGTAATATATTTTTATATGTTTATGCCATTGGAATAAACCATTAGCAATGATTTAATTTGATACAAAGTTAAGGAGGGGAAATTTATGAATTTAAATATAGTTTTATTTCAACCAGAAATACCACAGAATACAGGGAATATTGGTAGGACTTGTGTGCTTACTGACTGCAAACTTCATCTTATAAAACCTTTAGGATTTAGTTTAGATGAGAAGCAGTTAAAGAGAGCAGGACTGGATTATTGGCCTTTTCTAGAGCTAGAGATACATGAATCCTATGAATCAATGAGAGAAAAATACAAGGAATCAACATTCTACTATTCTACAACAAAGGGTTCAAAATTTTATTCAGAGGTAGAATATAAAAAGGGAGATTTTATAATATTTGGTCGTGAGTCTTCAGGGCTGCCAGATAGTGTTCGAGATAGTGATCCTGAAAGATGTATAAGAGTGCCCATGATAAATACTACAACTAGGTCACTTAATCTTTCTAATACTGTTGCTATTGTAACATATGAAGCGCTTAGGCAAATAGGGTTTCCTGAGATGAAATAAAAAAATTAGAAAGTATAAGAGAATATCCGCTAGTTATTTTAGAGTAAAATTATACTTTGTAGCAGTAAGAGATTGTAAAATATCGCCACCAAGAGGTAAGCACGGAGGTATAAAATGGATAAGATTAAAATAATAACGGATAGCACCTGTGATTTAAATAAAGCTGTTATTGATAAGTATAATATAGAAGTTCTACCACTACTTATAAACATGGAAAATAAAACTTATATGGACGGCATAGATATTACGTTGCAGGAATATTTAAATAAAATAGAGAATTCGCAGGAGTTTCCTAGTACAACTCAAGTAAACCCATACAGATTTTATGAATGCTATAAAAAATATTTAGATGAGGGATATAAGATAGTTTCTATTCATCTATCTTCAAAAATGAGTGGAACGTATCAATCCTCATGTATTGCTAAAAATATGCTGGAATCAGAAGACATTATTACAATTGATAGCTATAATGTTACCTCGGGTCTTGGGCTTTTAGTTTTAAAAGCCTGTAAATTAAAAGAAGCGGGGTGCAGTGTTTTTGAAATAGAAGAAAAGGTTAAGGAGGCAATACCGCATATAAAGAGTGCACTTGCCTTTGATAGTTTGGATAATTTGGTGAAAGGTGGAAGATTGTCCAAAACTGTTGGAGCTATTGGTGGTCTATTGGATATAAAATTGATCTTAACTATAAAAGATGGTGAAATGGCAGTGATAGATAAAGCACGTGGACGAAAGAAAGCAATAAAAGCCATTTTAAATAATATAGATAAAACCGGTATTAAAAGTGAAGAAACCAGCATACTATTGCAATCTAGTGATAAGGGCATTTTAGACATCTTGCGAGGACATATGAGCGAGAGACAAATGGATTTTATAGAGTGTGAGGTTGGGTGCGTTGTGGGAACGCACGCTGGTGAAGGGGCTTGTGGTATTTTTTATGTTGAAGATTATTAAATTATTATAGTAATTTAACCATATTAATCTTTTTATGAAAAATTTAATATGGTTAATAACTGATAAAAAAATAACGAACTATTTGATATATAAATCATAGCTATAGATAATTAAAATAGTTGATATTGGAAACGTTATGGTTGCAGTGAAAAAAATAGTGTATAATGTAATTATATGATTTGTGAATGATAAATAACTAACAAATAAAATTTAATATTAAATGGATGATATTTTAGGGAGATGATCTTAAATTATCCAAGGGTAAATCTTTGCAAAAGTAATAAAAAAAGATTTAACCTATTTAAGATAGCCGAAGGAGTAAGTATTGCAGCCTATGCAACATGAATCTCTCAGGCAAAAGTACCAAAAATGGACATACCTCTGGAAAGCGAATAGCACCGACGGAGTAAACCTCTCAGGTTAAAAGACAGAGTATAAGGGCACAAGGGGCTTTTATATCTGTCTTTTTTGTTTTGCCAAAATATTTAACCATATTTCAAAAGTAGTTAATTACAGCTGCCCAGGAGATGATTTAGGTGATAACAAGATAACTTATAATTGTTTCATAGCACCGGGAACAGTGAGGAGGAATTAATTGATAGAACCATTAATTATTGTAACAAATAATCCAATGTCAAGAGACAAATTTGAAAGTAAGTATAAGGTAGCATTTATTCAGGGAAGCATGATGGATATTTTAAAAAAAGTTAGGGATAATATTCATATAGGTCATAAACTATTAACGCACCCTTTAATGAGTAGTGTAAAACCAAATGAAACCCCATATAGGACTATATGTATATCCAAAGACATACTAAGTGAAGTTGATTTGCAATCGTTATCTATAATAGAAGAAAGCATTATTACTACAGAGAAATTTTTAAAAGATTTTAAAACGCCACAGTGGAATGAAAAAATATTGCTAGACTTTCAACTGATTGATTATGATTTGATAGATCATGCAATAAATTAAATATATTAAAATAGGTTAATAAAAATATAATTATGAAAATTAGGAGGATGGATCATGGAACATATTTACGATACTATAATTATTGGTGGAGGTCCTGCGGGATTATCTGCTGGGCTTTATGCATCGAGATCAAGAATGGACACTTTGATAATAGAAAGAGCAAAGTATGGTGGACAGGCCACTACAACTGATGAATTAGACAACTACCCAGGCTCTATTGAAGAATGTACAGGAACAACATTAAGCAAAAGAATGAAACAGCAAGCAGAAGAATTTGGAACTTCTTTTGTTAAGGAAGAAGTTGTTGAAGTTGAACTCCAAGGCGATATTAAAATAATTAAATGTAAGAAACAAACTTACAAAGCTAAGACAATTATAATTGCAACAGGTGCGTACCCAAGACTTGGTGGATTTAAAAATGAAATAGAACTCAGAGGAAAAGGTGTTTCTTATTGTGCAACTTGCGATGCTGACTTCTTTACAGATTTAGATATTGCAGTGCTGGGAGGCGGAGATTCAGCTTTGTCTGAAGCTATTTATCTGGCCAAATTTGGAGAAAGTGTTACAGTAATACATAGAAGAGATGAGCTTCGTGGTGCTAAATCACTTCAGGAAAAGGCTTTTAAGAATCCTAAAATAAAGTTCATATGGGATACAGTAGCAGTAGAAGCTAAGGGCGAGGAAATTTTAGAGGGTTTAGTTTTGAAGAATGTTAAAACAAACGAAATTACTGATTTAAAAGTAGATGGATGTTTTGTATTTGTAGGATATCTTCCAATTTCAGAACTGTTTAAAGGTATGATTAATATGAATGATAGAGGCGACGTTATAACAGATGAAGAAATGAGAACTAATATACCAGGAGTATATGCAGCGGGAGATATAAGAGAAAAATTATTAAGGCAGGTAATTACTGCAGCAGCAGATGGTGCAATAGCAGCAACACATGCAGAGCACTATATTGAAGATAAATTTAACTAGTCTATATAAAAGGTATTATCCTTTTATATAAAGGCATAATACTTTTTAATATATATATAATGCTTGTTTGCATTTGAATGAAATAACTATAATTAAAAAAATCAGGAGGGAAATTAACAATGGTAGAATTAAATAAAGAAAATTTTGAGGCCGAAGTATTACAATCAGAAAAACCAGTATTTGTAGACTTTTGGGGAGATAAATGTGAAATCTGCATAGAACTTATGCCAGGTGTTCATGGCCTAGAAGAAAAATATTCAGATAAAATTAAATTTGCTTCTTTAAACATTGGCGGAGCAAGAAGAACTGCTATTGCTCAAAGAGTTTTAGGACTTCCAACAATGATCTTATATAAAGGTGGAGAAAAAGTAGCTACAATAACTCCAGACAAAATATCTTCATTAGATGATGTAGAAAACTTTATAAAAGATTACTATAGCACATTATAGTTTGGTACTAAAGCTTATAGTGAAAAGCTATAAGCTATTAGATATATGCTCATATATCATAGGAGGTGAATGTTTTGCGTCTAGAAATTGGAAATATATTTATTAAAGATGTACAGTTTGGGCCAGAAACAAAGGTTCAGGGTGGAGTTCTTTATGTGAATCAAGAGGAATTATTAAAAGAAGTTGGCGGAGACGAAAGATTGGAATTAATTAATTTCGACATTGCAAGACCGGGTGAAGAAGTTAGAATAATTCCTGTAAAAGACGTAATAGAACCAAGAGTTAAGGTTAGCGGTGGTGGTGGGATATTCCCAGGATTTATCAGCAAAGTTGAAACAGTTGGTTCAGGAAGAACTCACGTTCTTAAGGGAGCTGCAGTTGTAACTACCGGTAAAATAGTTGGATTTCAAGAAGGAATAGTTGATATGTGTGGAGAGGGAGCTAAATACACACCTTTCTCAAAAACAAACAACTTAGTAATTACTTGTGAGCCAAAAGAGGGAATACTTCAACATGATCATGAAGAAGCTGTAAGAATGGTAGGATTTAAAGCTGCTATTTATCTAGGACTTGCTGGAAAAAATATTGAGCCAGATGAAATAAAAACATTTGAAACATTACCACTACTTCAGCAGGTTAAGCAATACCCTGATCTACCAAAAGTAGTATATGTATACATGCTTCAAACACAAGGATTATTACATGATACTTATGTTTATGGAGTGGATGCTAAAAAGATAATACCTACTATCATTTATCCAACAGAAGTATTTGATGGAGCGGTAGTAAGTGGTAACTGCGTTTCGGCTTGTGACAAAAACCCAAGCTATGTTCATATGAATCATCCTATAATTGAAGATTTATATGAGAGACATGGTAAGGATATTAACTTTATAGGATGCATAATAACAAATGAAAATGTTTATCTTGCAGATAAAGAAAGATCTTCAAGTATGGTTGCAAAATTAGTTGAATTTATGGGAGCAGATGCTGCTATAATTTCAGAAGAAGGTTTTGGTAATCCAGATGCTGACCTTGTTATGAACTGTAACAAGATAACTGCAAAAGGCGTTAAAACTGTACTTTTAACTGATGAATATGCTGGCCAAGATGGAAGTTCTCAATCTCTAGCTGACTCAACACCACATGGTGATGCAGTTGTAACAGGTGGAAATGCTAATGAAGTAATCACGTTGCCTCCAATGAAAAAAATCATAGGACATCTTGAATATGCTGATATAATAGCTGGTGGACATATGGGGAGTTTAGGAGCAGATGGTTCTATATTTGCAGAAATTCAAGTTATCACTGGTGCAACAAGCGAAGTAGGATTTAACTATTTAACAGCTAAAGGATACTAGTATTCTCACAGATGAATTTTAATGCAACAATTTAATATAAATAGTAGAAAATAAATTATAAACAGAAAGGAAGATGAAAATGTTAAAAGGTAAAAAAGTTATCGCTATTGGCGACAGAGATGGAATACCAGGACCAGCAATAGAGGCTTGTGTTATATCTGCCGGAGCTGAAGTAGTATTTGCATCAACAGAATGCTTTGTCTGAACAGCCGCAGGAGCTATGGATCTGGAGATCCAACAAAGAGTAAAAGACCTAACTGAGAAATATGGCGCTGAAAATATGGTAGTAATTATTGGAGGAGCTGAAGCTGAAGCATCAGGACTTTCAGCAGAAACAGTAGCAGCAGGAGACCCAACATATGCAGGACCACTAGCTGGAATTGCACTAGGACTTGCAGTATATCACGTAGTTGAACCAGAAATTAAAGATCAATGTGATGAAGCAGTTTATGAAGAACAATGTGGAATGATGGAAATGGTTTTAGAAGTAGATGAAATAATCGGAGAAGTAAAAGCAATTAGAGATGAATTCTCTAAATATACTGCTTAAAACTATAAATTAAAATATATACATTAGTATAAGTACTATAAAATTGTCAATTATAAGTTGGCTTCAGCAATGTGCTAGCAAAAATTGTCAATTCCCGTTAGAAAGGGGGAGAAATACTTGTTAAAAATTGTACACTATATAAATCAATTTTACGCTGGAATAGGTGGAGAAGAACAGGCAAATATTAAACCATCGGTTAAAGAAGGCTTTGTAGGACCGGGTATGGGACTAAATGCACTATTAACTAAAGGTGGTGCAGAAATAGTTGCTACTATAATCTGTGGTGACTCATATTTTGCAGAAAACATGGAAGAAGCTCAAGCTGAAATAATCGAGATGGTGAAAAAATATAATCCTGATTTGTTTATAGCTGGTCCTGCTTTTAATGCAGGAAGATATGGTATTGCTTGTGGTGCAATAGCTACAGAAGTAAAGGAAAAATTAAATATACCAGTAATGTCTGGAATGTATGTAGAAAATCCAGGTGCTGATAT